>NZ_JADYVG010000100.1:0-437 GCF_020193585.1 Bradyrhizobium sp. IC3195
CCGTTACGCCGGACTGCTGGACTTCGCTCGGCAGCCGCGATTCCGCCTGCTGCACTTTGTTTTGTACCTGCACCTGGGCGGTGTCCGGGTCGGTTCCCTGCTCAAAGGTGACGGTGATGCTGACCGAGCCGTCGGAGCTGCTGGTGGAGCTGAAGTAGAGCAGATGGTCGAGGCCGGTGAGCTGCTGCTCGATGACCTGGGTGACGCTGTTCTCCAGGGTTTCGGCGGACGCCCCGGTATAGGTGGCGGAGATTTTCACCGCCGGCGGGGCGACGTCCGGATACTGGCCTACCGGCAGGGTGCGGATCGCCAGCACCCCGGCGAGCATAATCAGAATGGCGATCACCCAGGCAAAGACCGGGCGACGCACGAAGAAACGGGAGAACATCAGGCGTTGCCTCCGTTATTGTTGACGGCGACGGCCTTCACTGTCTGTC
>NZ_JADYVG010000101.1:0-436 GCF_020193585.1 Bradyrhizobium sp. IC3195
GTGTCAATGGGATGGCGGTCATTAAAAGTTTTGCGATTGAAGAAAATGAAGCTAAAAATTTCGATCAACGCGACACGAACTTTTTAAACAAGGCCTTTAAACATACACGTTGGAATGCTTATTCATTTTCGGCTATCAACACTGTGACTGATATTGGTCCATTAATTGTTATAGGTTACGGTGCTTATTTAGCCATTACGGGATCTGTGACAGTGGGGACACTTGCGGCATTTGTCAGCTACCTTGAACAACTATACGGGCCATTGCGTCGACTTGTGTCTTCTTTTACAACATTAACGCAAAGTTTTGCATCAATGGATCGTGTTTTTCAATTGTTTGACGAGCCTTATGATATTAAAAATGCACCACAAGCGAACGCGATACCGATTCGTGAAGGGCAAATTGAAATCGAAAATGTCTCATTTAAGTACAATCC
>NZ_JADYVG010000102.1:0-426 GCF_020193585.1 Bradyrhizobium sp. IC3195
CAACACGTCCCTGTATTTTCTCGGTCCACGACCGAGCGCCCTTAAGTTATCGCGCAGCAAAACCGTCGGGGCGGACCAGACGCTAACACCGACGCGCGCCGAGTCCGTCCCGAAGACCATCGCACTGGGATTGGTGATGATGCGGCAAAGAGAGCAAGTCGCGTGCCGAAGTGAATTCGCGGGCTCTGCAGGCACTTCGTCGCGGCGTCCGGCGTCAAGTTGCTGGCAATGGTCTCAATGCCGACAGCCAGCGCAGCCGGTGCAGTACGTTCGGCTACCGGGACCAAGCGCTCAAGATCCCATTTCATCGTCGAAGGTGTCTGGGACGCATCACCGCTGGAATCTGAGCTGCTCAACCAGGCGGATCGGCTTGTCGGCGGCAAGGATGCGGTATTAGTCATTGATGACACCGCAATGCCGAAAAAG
>NZ_JADYVG010000103.1:0-424 GCF_020193585.1 Bradyrhizobium sp. IC3195
CGCCGGTTCTTTTCTACGAGTACGAGAAGATCATGGACGGAAGGGATCTTCCCGTAAAGTCCAACTTCGTATTGCTGCGCATCATCCCGTCGCAAGATGTTACGGTCGATTACTCCCGTCGTCGGCCCTTTGTTATCATCCCTCCACGAGCGGGACACACTGCGGGTGTGGGAGCTCACGAGCACGATAGTCAGCTCGGCGTCGCATTGCGCGAAGGTCATCCGGTTTATCTGGTGAGCTTCCGTCGCGAGCCGGAGCAGGATCAGCAACTCTCTGATGTGGCCTATGCGGAAGCGGCGTTTGTTCGAGAAGTGATCCGCCGGCATCCGCGCGCGCCTCTGCCGGCCATTATCGGCAACTGCCAAGCAGGCTGGGCGACCCTCGTTCTCGCCGCAACAAACCCTGACTTGACAGGACCCATCGT
>NZ_JADYVG010000104.1:0-416 GCF_020193585.1 Bradyrhizobium sp. IC3195
GGATGATCCTCGCCTGCCTGGTGCAGTGGGAAGCGCTGAAAGGCAAAGCGATTTATCGCGTCCTGCTGATTCTGCCGTACGCCGTACCGTCGTTTATTTCGATTCTGATTTTCAAAGGGCTGTTCAACCAGAGCTTTGGTGAAATCAACATGATGCTCAGCACGCTGTTCGGCATTAAGCCGGCGTGGTTTAGCGACCCGACCACCGCGCGCACCATGATCATCATCGTCAACACCTGGCTGGGCTACCCGTACATGATGATCCTGTGCATGGGGCTGCTGAAGGCGATTCCGGACGATCTGTACGAAGCGTCGGCAATGGATGGCGCCGGCCCGTTCCAGAACTTCTTTAAAATTACCTTCCCGCTGCTGATTAAGCCGCTAACGCCGCTGATGATCGCCAGCTTCGCCTTTAAC
>NZ_JADYVG010000105.1:0-415 GCF_020193585.1 Bradyrhizobium sp. IC3195
ATCAAGGGAAAAACGAAAACCGCGACGTTAAAAAGCAAAACGGCGATGGCTTCGGCACGTCATTGACATATGACTTTGGCGGCAGCGATTTCGCCATTAGTGGGGCCTATACCAACTCAGATCGCACCAACGAGCAGAACCTGCAAAGCCGTGGCACAGGCAAGCGTGCAGAAGCATGGGCAACAGGTCTGAAATACGATGCCAATAATATTTATCTGGCAACTTTCTATTCTGAAACACGCAAAATGACGCCAATAACTGGCGGCTTTGCCAATAAGACACAGAACTTTGAAGCGGTCGCTCAATACCAGTTTGACTTTGGTCTGCGTCCATCGCTGGGTTATGTCTTATCGAAAGGGAAAGATATTGAAGGTATCGGTGATGAAGATCTGGTCAATTATATCGACGTCGGTGC
>NZ_JADYVG010000106.1:0-410 GCF_020193585.1 Bradyrhizobium sp. IC3195
GCTTAATTATGAAGGTGTGACAGAGATTACTATTCAAGGTATTCAATCATTCGAGACTGTATCATCATTGCCTTTAATGCAAAATGATGGTATTGCTTACACGATTTTTACATCGGGCTCAACAGGTCTTCCTAAAGGTGTGAAAATTTATTACGAGAGCTTAGTAGAGTTCGCAAATTGGGTGGACTTATTGAACCAATATCACACGAAAGATGTTTGGTTAAACCAAGCGCCATTCTCATTTGATTTATCAGTTATGGCGATTTATCCGTGTCTCATTTCAGGCGGTACACTATTGTTAGTCAACAAAGAAATGATTGCAGCACCTAAAAAATTGTATGAGCTGTTCCAAAACGAAAAAATTAATGTTTGGGTGTCTACCCCATCATTTATGGAAATTTGCTTAATGT
>NZ_JADYVG010000107.1:0-399 GCF_020193585.1 Bradyrhizobium sp. IC3195
TTTTGCAACTGATACCCCTCGCGCGCGTACTTGTCTCGAAATTGGTGTTTTGCTGTGGCAGTGATATCAGAAAAATCTTCCTGTTTCACATAAAGCGGATATGCGCGTAATGTAACGACCCCATCAACGGGGGCGGATTTGAAATCCCGACCCAAGCTATGTACCAAATGCCATGTCTTGGATATATGATGATTGCCATTCTAAACAACGCTAAAGGGAGGGTTGGTGTGAATCAATTGAAGCGATTGGTTGTCTCCGGTTTATTATTTGCTTCTTTTGGAGCGAACGCTGAATGCTGGATTATTGGTGATCTGAAAGGACAAGAAGCCTCAAGTTCAGATGGGTATAACTATAAGTTATCATCTATACCAGATACCTTTCATTTGGTAATAAGTAAAG
>NZ_JADYVG010000108.1:0-399 GCF_020193585.1 Bradyrhizobium sp. IC3195
ATGGCACCTGGGCTCCCATTGCTGCTGAGAAGACGGCGACCGGCTATCAGGTTGCCTGGAAGGAGGCGAGCACCGGTCAGTACACGGCCTGGAACACCGACAATGACGGCAACTACGTTTCCCATGTCAGCAGCCTGACCGGGTCGACATCGGGTGGCTCGGTGTCGGGTACGGACTCTGGCCTTAAGTCGCTCGAGACGAACTTCCATCAGGATCTCAACGGCGACGGGCAGATCGGTACGTCCACCGCAACCACACCGACATCGGCAACGGCTGGCACTGTAATCGAGTCGGCTGGTGCTACGCGTCTCGTTGAGAGTGGCGACAAGTTCTACCTAAACAGCAGCAGCGGAACGGGACCCTCGCTGAAGTACAGCGGTGCCGATTTCGTCGATGGGT
>NZ_JADYVG010000010.1:0-252602 GCF_020193585.1 Bradyrhizobium sp. IC3195
CCCACCTGCGGTCGCGGATGGGCCATGATCGGCACTGCCGGCAGGCTCGTCGGCCACTTCTACATACACAATGGCGACGATTCAGCCTTCGTTTGCGAACGCGGCTGAGTTCTTCAACAGCCTGCTAGAGGTCAGCATCCAACCGGCATGGCCAGGCACCCACGCGTCCGGCCTCCGCTTCGCCTGGAAATCAGCAAAGCCTCATCGAACCTTCGCCCGTCGCGATAGACAAATCCGTGTTGGGGATTTCAGCGCCCAATGCCTAAACGGACGCCGCCAAGCGATGAATGTTCCGCTTGTGCGGCGTTGCGCTTTGCCCGGCGCGCTCGTCAGTTCGAGGCGTACCAGCCGGGCGGAAATGGCACGTACGGCCAGGCCATCTGATTGTCGTTGGCGGCTTGCGGCGGCCGTTGCGACGCCATGCTCACGATTGGCGCGGGCGGGATCACGCGCAACGCGAGGCGCAGACGCGCACATTGCAATTTCATCATTGTCGTCCCCCCAGCAATCTACTTGCTTCCAAACGTCCGATCGTCTGCAAAGTTCAGTCTTAAAATCGCCCTGCGCCGAAACGGCGCGCCCGTCCTCAAATCACGGGCATTCTAGAAAAACCGGCGCGGGCTTTCAACCAAACGCGCCGCTCCATCCCAAGAAGTAAGGTTGATTGGCAAGGTTAAAGGCGAGCGGCTGTTGCGGCCGTTTGGCTGGCTGCTATCAGATCGGTCCCGGCTCGCGATGGGCTGTCCACTCTGTGCCACCACAGATGACTGTTCGTCGCGGCGCGCGGATCAGCCTGAGTTCTGCGCCAGCGAGTTCTGCCATGTCTATTGACCGCAACATCGGGACCATCGGTCCGCAGTCAAACTGGACCGAGATCTGGCACCTCTGGACGGTGATCGTGCCGCGCCGCTCCATCAACGGGCAGTTCGTGCTCGGCAAGGTCTGGCGCCGCCATGACGGCCGCGACTGGATCTACAAGAAGTTCACCGAGTTCGACGGCGAAGAGGCGGCCTAACTGCCGCCTCTCTCAGGCCGCCTTCGCTTCCGCAGCCGGCTTGGCCGGCGGCGGCTTCAGCGGCTTGTCCTGCTTCTTCGACCACGAGATGTAATAAGCCACCGTCGTCATGATCGCGATGCCGGCGACGCTGACGAAGATCTGCGCGAGCAGCGACCCTGAGCTCATCGACAGCTCGAAATGACCGACGAAGGACAGGAACACGCCGACGCAGAACACGGCGAGCGACTGCTGGCCACAGACGATCAAGGGGTCGAACACCTTCCACTCCAGCCCCGGCCACTCCTTCGGCACGAAGCGGATCACCAGGATCACGATCACCACGAAGTGGAGGAAGCGATACGGTGCGAGGTTGGTCTTGTCATTGGGGTTGAAGGCCGAGAACAGCCATTCCGGGAACATGCCGCCGAAGGTGGGGAAACGGCCGGCCATGGTCATGACCAGCGCGAACAGGAGATAACCGAGGCAGACCCACAGCGTAACAGGCGAATTGATCAGCGTTGCCGAGCGCCGCGCGCCGCCCATCGAGCACCAGGCGCCGAACACGAACAGCACCTGCCAGCAATAGGGGTTGAAGTACCACTGGCCGGCCGGATAGGCGTTCAGGTTCCAGCCGTAATGGCGCGCGGCGAGCCACAGCACGATCGACAGGATCATCGTCAAATCGGGCTTGCGCAGCATAAACCACAGCACCGGCGGAAACAGGCCCATCAGCACGATGTAAAGCGGCAGCACGTCGAGGTTGAGCGGCTTGAAGCGCAGGAACAGGCCCTGGCGCAGCGTCTCGGTGGCGTTGTCGACGAGGCCGGCGACGTTGAACTCGTTGATCATCTCGGAATCGCCGAAGCGCAGCGCGAGATAGCTGATTGATGCGATGTAGATCACGAACAGGATGATGTGGGCGACATAGAGCTGCCAGACCCGCTTGGTCAGCCGCGTGGCACCGACGATGAAGCCGCGGTCCAGCATCATCCGTGCATAGACGAAGGAGGCGGTGTAGCCGGAGATGAAGACGAACAGGTCGGCCGCGTCGGAAAAGCCGTAGTTGCGGGTCGTGATCCAGTTCACGACGTTGTCGGGGATATGGTCGAGAAAGATCGCCCAGTTTGCGACACCGCGAAACAGGTCGAGCCGGAGGTCGCGACCCTTGTCGGGAAGTGTGGCGCTGACGTTCAGGAAGGCCATGCGTCGGGAGCTTTCAGAGAGGACAGAAGCACGGAGATCGATGAAACCGGGCCGCCAAACGGGGTCCCAGGATGAAACGCGGGTACGCAATTGTCACGGTGCAGCATAATGACTATACCGTTGGCGAGGGTTGCCGGGCCCGGAATCAGGATCAGTTCCCAACCGGCTTCTCTATACTATCCCCGAGATTTCCACCAACTGCCACCGTGACGCATCGAAATCGAACGGAAAGACCAAGAGGCCCGGACCAGTCATGACCGCACGCATTTTCAAGCCCGCCAAAAACGCGATGCAATCCGGCCGGTCCAAGACCAGGGAATGGCAGCTCGATTACGAGCCGGAGCAGCCGCGGTCGGTCGAGCCGCTGATGGGCTGGACCTCGTCGGCCGACATGAAGCAGCAAATAACGCTGCGCTTCCACAGCAAGGAAGAGGCGATCGCCTATTGCGAGCGCAAGGGCATCGCCTATCAGGTGATCGAGCCCAAGGAGTCGATCCGCCGGCCGGTTGCCTATGCCGACAATTTCTCGTTCCGCCGCGGCGAGCCCTGGACGCATTGAGGGGCCATTCTCACCCGAAGCATCCAAAGTGCCGTCATGCCCGGGCTTGTCCCGGGCATCCACGTTTTTGGCGGTAGACGAAGAACGTGGATGGCCGGGACGAGCCCGGCCATGAAGAAGGGAGCGGCTGGTCGCCCGCGCCTGAGAACCCTTGGCACCAATTCCGCCCCGTGCTTCGCTGCCTCGCATGACACGACCAGGACGAGGTGGGGGATGGCGGGGCGTGACCAGCTCGACGGCGTCGATCTGAAAATCCTATCCGAACTGCAGCAGGACGGGCGGGTTCGCAACAACGAGCTGGCGCTGCGCGTCGGCGTTTCCGCGCCGAACTGCCTGCGGCGGCTGAAGTCGCTGTTCAGCCGCGGCGTGATCCGGGCGGTTCGCGCCGTGATCGACGAGCGGCTGCTCGGCTACGAGGTGGTGTCGTTCGTCTCGATCCAGCTCGGCAGCCAGGCCCAGCCGGTGCTGGAGGCGTTCGAGAGCTCGATCGCCGCAATCCCGCGCATCCAGCAATGCTGGCGGATTTCCGGCGACACCGACTATCTGCTCAAATGCGTGGCCCCGAGTGTCGAGAGTATGCGGCAGCAGCTCCTGCATTTCGCCGCGATGCCTAACGTCAAGAACGTGCGCAGCTTCCCCGTGCTCGGGGTTGCCAAGGACGTGCCGCTGCCATTGCAGGAGGTCGCGGTGGCAGTGCCGGCGGGGTAGGGCTCCGAATATTCCACGATCAAGTCTGAATCTCAGAAAAGCGCCTCAGCGATACCGCCCCCGAAACTCGCGCGGGGAGGTGCCGGTCCAGGTCCGAAAGGCCCGCGAAAAGCTCTTCTCGTTGCGGAAGCCGGCGATCTCGGCGATGCGCTTGATCGGCGTGCGGCCGCGCATCAGCTCCTGTTTGGCCAGCTCGAATTTCGTCTCCTCCTTGAGATCGCGCAGCGAGGTGGACTCCTCGCGCAGACGGCGATGCATCGTGCGGGTGGAGAGCGCAAGCTCGCGCGCGACGTCCTCGGCGCCGAGGACCCGTCCGCGCGCTTCTCGCAGCACGCGGCGGACGCGCTCGACCAGCAGGCGGTCGCGCCGGTACGGCAGCACGGTGAGCCGGAGCGCGCCCTTGAGCATGTTGTCGAGATCGGCCGCGCTGCGCGTCAGCGGCAGCGACAGATAGTGCTTGTCGAAGACGATGGCCGCGCGGTCCGCATCGAAGCGGACGGTCCGGCAAAAGATGGTCGGATAGACCGAGACGTGGCCGGGCTCTGAGTAAGGAAACTCAGCCGCGCGGAGCGCGATCTGGGAGTCGACAGCCCAGCATGAGAAGCCGAGGACGTAGCGGAACAGCGTGACGAGGCAGAACTCGCGGAAGGGCCCGAGGTCACGGAGCTGACGGATCGACACGACGGCGGTCTCTTCGCCAACCTCGAGATCGAGCAGCACATCCTCTGTGACCAAGCGGTGATGCCGGCACCAGCGCTTGAGCGCGACCTCCAGCGTCGGTGCGGTGATCGAGGCCCGGCACAGCATGCCGTAGGTGCCCCATGGCAGCCGGCGCGAGAACCAGCCAAGCGCCTCGTCATCGAGCTCGCGCATGGCATGGCCCGCCAGCGCTTCGAACTGGGCCGCGGTCACACGCCCATCAGGAGAATTCACAAGCTCCGGCGCGACCTGACCCCGGCTCAAGGCTTCGGCGGGATCGCGGCCGTAATGCTCGTACGCGGCCACCACGCCGCGGACGAAGGCGGCGGGCGTGACGGCGCGGCGCGGAATCGCGGTGGCGGCTTGAAAAGGCATCGGAATTCCTTTCGGAAATCCTCGCCAAGTTTGGCGGAAAATGCAACCTTTTCGACTGCAAGAGGGCCGGGACCGGGCTAGTTTCGGAGCCCAAAATACGGAGGACTCGCCTTGAACATCCCGAGCATCGATTTCGATCTGGGCGAAGACATCAGCCTGCTGCGCGACACCGTTCGTTCGTTCGTGGAGGCGGAGATCACCCCGCGTGCCGCCGAGATCGAAAAGGCTAATCTTTTCCCCGCAGATCTCTGGAAGCGCTTCGGCGACCTCGGCCTGCTCGGCATGACCGCGCCGGAGCAATATGGCGGCTCCAATATGGGCTATCTCGCCCATATCGTCGCCATGGAGGAAATCTCGCGCGGTTCGGCGGCCGTGGCCCTGTCCTACGGCGCCCATTCCAATCTCTGCGTCAACCAGATCCGCCGCAACGGCAATGACGCGCAGCGGCAGCGTTATCTGCCGAAGCTGATCTCAGGCGAATACGTCGGTGCGCTCGCGATGTCCGAGCCGGGCGCCGGCTCCGACGTGGTCTCGATGAAGCTGCGCGCCGACAAGCGCGGCGACCGCTACGTGCTCAACGGCTCCAAGATGTGGATCACAAACGGCGGCGATGCCGACGTGCTGGTGGTCTATGCCAAGACCGATCCGGAGGCCGGGCCGCGCGGCATGACCGCGTTCCTGGTCGAGAAGGGTTTTAAGGGCTTCACACACGGCCAGCATCTGGACAAGCTCGGCATGCGCGGGTCCAACACCTATCCGCTGTTCTTCGACGATTGCGAGGTGCCGGAGGAGAATGTGATGGGCAAGGTGGGCGAGGGCGTCAAGGTGCTGATGTCCGGCCTCGATTATGAGCGCGCGGTGCTCTCGGGTGGCCCGCTCGGCATCATGGCGGCCTGCATGGATGCGGTGGTGCCCTACATGCACGAGCGCAAGCAGTTCGGCCAGCCGATCGGCGACTTCCAGCTGATGCAGGGCAAGCTCGCCGACATGTATGCGACCTGGCAGGCCACGCGCGCCTATGTCTATGCGGTGGGCCGCGCCTGCGACCGCGCCGACCACGCGCGCACCCTGCGCAAGGACGCGGCTGCTGCGATCCTCTATTCCGCGGAGAAGGCAACGTGGATGGCGGGCGAAGCAATCCAGGCGCTGGGCGGGGTCGGCTATACCTCCGAATTCCCGGTCGGGCGCCTGTGGCGCGATGCAAAGCTCTACGAGATTGGCGCGGGCACCTCTGAGGTGCGCCGCATGCTGATCGGCCGCGAGCTGATGGCCGAGACGGCTTAAGTCCTTCATCTCATTGGAATCATCATGCCGCTCCATTCCAGCATCGATCCGTCTTCATCAGATTTTGCGCGCAATTCCGAGGCCATGCGCGGCCTCGTCGTCGATTTGCGCGAAAAGCTTGCCCAAGTCGCCGGCGGCGGCGGCGAAGCCTCGCGCAAGCGCCACACCGCGCGCGGCAAGATGCTGGCGCGTGAGCGGGTCGACCTGTTGGTCGATCCCGGCACCTCGTTCCTGGAGCTGTCGCCGCTCGCAGCCTATGGCCTCTATGGCGGTGACGTGCATTCGGCCAGCGTCGTCACTGGCGTTGGGCGCATCTCGGGCCGCGAATGCGTGATCGTCGCCAACGATGCCACCATCAAGGGCGGCACCTACTACCCGATGACGGTGAAGAAGCATCTGCGCGCGCAGGACATTGCGCGGCAGAACAATCTGCCCTGCGTCTACATGGTGGATTCCGGCGGCGCCTTCCTGCCGCTGCAGGACGAGATCTTTCCGGACGAGCGGCACTTCGGCCGCATCTTCTACAATCAGGCGCAGATGTCGTCGCAGGGGATTCCGCAGATCGCGATCGTGATGGGCTCCTGCACCGCTGGCGGCGCCTATGTGCCGGCGATGTCGGACGAGAGTATCATCGTGCGCAACCAGGGTACCATCTTCCTCGGCGGCCCGCCGCTGGTGAAGGCCGCGACCGGCGAGGTCGTGAGTGCGGAGGAGCTCGGCGGGGCCGACGTGCATTCGCGGCAATCCGGCGTGACCGATCACTACGCCCAGAACGATGCGCATGCGATCGGCATCGCCCGGCGTATCGTCGGCACGCTCAAGCCTTCCGTGCGGCCGAACCTGAACATGCATAAGCCGCGCGATCCGCTGTTCGCGGCGGAGGAAATCTACGGCGTGGTGCCGGTCGACGGCCGCAAGCCGTTCGACGTGCGCGATATCATCGCGCGCATCGTCGACGGCTCGGAGTTCGACGAGTTCAAGAAACTCTATGGCACGACGCTGGTGTGCGGATTCGCCCATATCTGGGGCTATCCGGTCGGCATCATCGCCAACAACGGCATTCTCTTCAGCGAGAGTTCGCTGAAGGGTGCGCATTTCATCGAGCTGTGCTGTCAGCGCGGCATTCCCCTGGTATTCCTGCAGAACATCACCGGTTTCATGGTCGGCAAGAAGTACGAGGCGGGCGGCATCGCGCGCGACGGCGCCAAGCTCGTCACGGCGGTTGCGACGGCGTCGGTGCCGAAATTCACCGTCGTGATCGGCGGCTCCTACGGCGCCGGCAATTATGGCATGTGCGGCCGTGCCTACGCGCCGCGCTTCCTCTGGATGTGGCCGAACGCGCGCATCTCGGTGATGGGCGGCGAGCAGGCCTCGATGGTGCTGAGCCAGGTCCGACGCGATAATATCGAGGCCAAGGGCGACAGCTGGTCCAGGGAAGAGGAAGACAAGTTCCGCGAGCCCATTCGCGCGCAATATGAGAGCCAGGGCCACCCGTACTACGCGACCGCGCGTCTGTGGGACGACGGCGTGATCGATCCGGCCGACACGCGTCTCGTGCTCGGCCTTGGCCTCTCGGCGGCATCGAATGCGCCGCTCGAGCCGACGAAATTCGGCCTGTTCAGGATGTGATGTGATGGACCGCTCAAAACTCTACCGGCGTTTCCGCACGCTCCTGATCGCCAACCGCGGCGAGATCGCCTGCCGCGTTATCCGCACCGCCCGTGCGATGGGCCTGCGCACGGTCGCGATCTATTCCGAGGCCGATCGCGAGGCGATGCATGTCGCGCTCGCCGATGAGGCCGTATTGCTCGGGCCCGCCCGCGCCCGCGACAGCTATCTCAATATCGAGCGCTTGATCGAGGCCGCGCGCAAGACCGGAGCGGAAGCCGTGCATCCCGGCTACGGCTTCCTCTCCGAGAATGCCGAGTTCGCGCAGGCTTGTTATGACGCCGGCCTCGTCTTCGTCGGGCCGACCGCCGGGATGATGACGGCAATGGGCTCGAAATCCGGCTCGAAAGAGCTGATGGAGAAGGCCGGCGTGCCGCTGGTATCAGGCTATCACGGCGAGGCCCAGGACGAGGCGACGCTCGCCAAGGCGGCGGACAAGATCGGCTTTCCCGTGCTGGTGAAGGCCTCCGCCGGTGGCGGCGGGCGCGGCATGCGCATCGTGCGGTCCGCCGATGAGTTGGCGCCGGCGATCGTCAGCGCCAAGCGCGAGGCCAAGGCCGCCTTCGGCGACGACCGCATGTTGATTGAAAAGTATGTCGATAATCCCCGGCATATCGAGGTGCAGATCATCGGCGACAGCCATGGCAATCTGCTCTCGCTGTTCGAGCGCGAATGCACGCTCCAGCGCCGGCATCAGAAGGTGATCGAGGAGGCGCCATCACCGACGCTCAATGCTGCGCAGCGCGAAACCGTCTGCGCCGCCGCGCGAAAAGCGGCGGGCGCGGTGAACTATGTCGGTGCCGGCACCATCGAGTTCGTCTCCGACGGCAAGGACGTGTTCTTCATCGAGATGAATACGCGCCTGCAGGTCGAGCATCCCGTCACCGAGCTGATCACCGGCATCGACCTGGTCGAGTGGCAGCTGCGCGTTGCCTTCGGCGAGGCGCTGCCGCTCAAGCAGGATGAGATCAGGCTCAACGGCCATGCCGTCGAGGCGCGCGTCTACGCCGAGAACCCGACCAAGAACTTCATGCCGTCGGTCGGCAGGATCTCGACCTGGCGACTGCCGGCCGAGACGGGCGGCCTGCGTATCGACGCTGGCTATCGCGAGGGCGATACGGTCTCGCCGTATTATGACGCCATGCTCGCCAAGGTGATCGCGTGGGCGCCGACGCGGGACGTCGCGATCGAGCGGCTGAACCGCGGGCTGGAGGAGTCCGACGTCCGCGGCATCGTCACCAACATCCCGTTCCTGTCGGCGCTGATGACGCATCCGAAGGTGCGGGCGAATGCGATCGACACCGGCTTCATCGAGCGCGAGCTGGCGGTGCTGACCGCCGCGGCGCCGGCGCCCGGAGAGCTCGAGCTCTGCGCCGCAGTTGCCGCCATCGTCAACGAGGAGCGGCAGACCGCGCATGCGGAGGCGAGTTCGCCCTGGCAGACCTTCGGCTGGCAGCCGGTCGGTCGCCGCCAGCGCAGCTTTGCCTTCCGTGTCGGCCATGGTCCGGAGCAGAAGATCACGCTGAACTACGGCAGCGGACCGTCGACGCTGGTGATCGGCGAGCGCGAGCTGGCGTTCACGATCGCTGCGAAGGATGGCGGCTTCGACCTGACGCTCGACGGCGTCAAATCGTCAGTGGCAGCGGTCATCGATGGCCATGAGCTGTACCTGCGCACGCGCAACGGCCGCTTCGACCTGCATTGGGTCGATCCGTTCGGCGGCGAGAGCGAGGAGCATGTCGGCGAGGACAAGATCGCAGCGCCCTTGCCCGGCACGGTGGTTGCCGTGCTGGCAGAGGAGGGGACCAAGCTGGAGAAGGGCGCGCCGATCCTCACGCTGGAAGTGATGAAGATGGAGCAGACGCTGCGCGCGCCCTATGCCGGCGTGCTGAAATCCATCAAGTGCAAGGTCGGCGACATCGTGCAGGAGGGCGTCGAGCTCGCTATGGTCGAACCTGCAGGGGAATGAGATGAGCGATCCGGTCCGCATCATCGAAATGGGGCCGCGCGACGGCCTTCAGAACGAGAAGACGTCCGTCAGCGTCGAGGCGCGCATCGCCTTCATCGAGGCGCTCGTGGCGGCCGGGCTGGATACCGTGGAGGTCGGCGCCTTCGTCTCGCCCAAGGCTATCCCGCAGATGGCAAGCTCGGATGCCGTGCTGCGCGGCGTCGCGCATGTGAAGGGCGCCGAATTCCACGTGCTGGTGCCGAACGAGAAAGGCTATGACGCCGCGCGTGCCGCGGGCGCGAAAGTGGTCTCCGTGTTCGCGGCGGCCTCCGAGGGGTTTTCCCGGGCGAACATCAACTGCACGATTGCGGAGTCCATCGAGCGCTTCAAGCCGGTGCTGGCGCGCGCCAGGGAGGATGGCGTCAAGGTGCGCGGCTATATCTCCTGTGTGCTGGGCTGTCCGTTCGATGGCGAGATCAAGCCGAAGGCGGTGGCGGATCTTGCGCGCACGCTGTTCGAGCTCGGTTGTTACGAGATCTCGCTCGGCGACACCATCGGTGTCGGCACGCCAGCCAAGGCCAAGGAGATGCTGCGCGCCGTGGCCGCCAACATTCCCGCAGCTAGGCTCGCGATGCATTTCCATGACACTTACGGCCAGGCGCTCGCCAACCTCTATGCCGGACTGGAGGAGGGCGTCCGGGTCATCGACGCCGCCGCCGGCGGGCTCGGCGGCTGCCCCTATGCGCCGGGCGCGACCGGCAATGTTGCGACCGAGGACGTCGTTTACATGCTGGAGGGCATGGGCGTCAGGACGGGTATCGATATGGAGAAGCTGCTGGCGGCGACGAACGCGATGAGCGGCGTGCTGGGCAAGCCGCCCGTGAGCCGCGTGGCGTCGGCGCTGAACGCGAGGAAGAAGCGGGCGGTTTCCTAGTTCTCCGTCATTGCGAGCGAAGCGAAGCAATCCAGAGTCTTTCCGCTGAGGCGGTCTGGATTGCTTCGTCGCAAGGGCTCCTCGCAATGACGACCGAGAGAGTTTTCAAGCCGCCTTCAGCCCGACATCCGGCAGGCGCGGGCGGTTCTTCAGCGCCTTGGCCATCAGGGCCTCGACCTCGGCCTTTTCCTGCGGCAGCAGTGCCAGGCGGGGCGGCGGGTCAGGGCGGTGCCGCGGCCCATGATGTGCTCGCACAGCTTGATGCACTGGACGAGGTCCGGGCGCGCATCGAGGTGCAGGAGCGGCATGAACCATTCGTAGAGCGGCATCGCCTCGGCGAAGCGCCCGGCCTTGGCGAGGCGGAACAGCGTCTCACCCTCGCGCGGGAAGGCGTTGGACATGCCGGAGACCCAGCCGACGGCGCCCATGGCGACGCTCTCGACGATGACGTCGTCGAGACCTGCGAACAGCACGAAGCGGTCGCCGACCATGTTGCGGGTGTCGATGAACCGCCGCGTATCGCCGGAGGAATCCTTGAAGCAGACCACGGTCTCGACGTCGGCGAGCGAGGCCAGGATATCGGGCGTAACGTCGTTCTTGTAGATCGGCGGGTTGTTGTAGAGCATCACGGGAAGGTCAGTCGCGGAGGCAACGGCGCGGAAATGCGCGGCGGTCTCGTGCGGCTTGGAGGAATAGACCAGCGCCGGCATCACCATGACGCCGTCGATGCCGACGCGTGCGGCTTCCTTCGCGGTCTCCACCGCAAACGCCGTGGTGAATTCGGCGATGCCGCACAGCACGGGCACGCGGCCCTTCGCGACCGACTTCGCCGCTTCCATGATCGCGACCTTCTCCTTGCGCTCGAGCGAGGTGTTCTCGCCGACCGAGCCGCAGACGATCAGGCCGGAGACGCCGTCGCGGATCAATCCGTCCATCACCTTGGCGGTTGCGTCGATGTCGAGCGAGAGATCGTCGTGGAATTGGGTGGTGACGGCCGGGAAGACGCCTTCCCAGGCAACGCGGCGGCTCATGGTTTGACTCCAGGGGTATGTGCCGGCGGGGGGCTGGAGCCGCCGGCTTTTGTGAAAGGGATGGGGAACGGGATCAGAGCGTCGCGCCGACCTTGCGCAGCTCGGCGAGGACGGGGGCCTTGGGCAGCCAGATCTTGTCGAACTCGGCGATGACGGCCTCGGTGTCCTTGGCGTCGACCTGGCGGATCGGGATTGGTGCTTTCTTGAAATTCTCGATCAGCGTGGGCTCGTTGCCGGCGAGCTCGTCGATCTGCGCGTCCAGCGTCGTCTTGATCGTTTTCGTGACCAGCTCGCGATCGGCGGCGGGCAGCGATTGCCAGACGCGGCCGGAGACGACCGCGGCCATCGGCATGAAGACGGCGTTCATCTGCAGGATCACCTTCGACACCTTGTCGAAGCGCTGGTTCCAGGAGAATTCGAGATCGGCTTCGAGGCCGTCGACCTGGCCGTTGGCCATGGCGTCGAACACCTGCGGCGTCGGGATCGGCGTCGGCGCCGCGCCGAGCGAGGAATAGAAGTCGCGATAGACCGGCGTCGGGTTGATGCGCAGCTTCATGCCCTTGACGTCGGCGAGCGTGTTCAGGTCCTTGGAGGAGAACACCGCGCGCATGCCGGTGATGCCCCAGCCGAGCCCGATCGTGCCGGTCTCCTGCGGCAGCACCTCGAACAACTTCACCGCCGCCGGATGCCGCACGAACTTTGCCACCGCCGGCGTCGAGCGCACAATGTAAGGCGCGTTGATCGCGGCGATGTGCGGCACGCGCGAGCCGAGCTCGGCGGCCTGGATGAAGCCCATGTCGAGCGCGCCGGACTGCAATTGCTGCATCATCGCGGTCTCGTTGCCGAGCTGGCCGGCGTGGAAGACGGTCAAGGTCAGGCGGCCGTTGGTGGCGGCCTTGAGCTCGTCACCGAATTTGAGCGCGGCCTTGTTCCAGGAATGGCCGTTCGGCGTGATCAGGCCGAGACGGAATTCCTTGGCCTGGGCGAGCGCCAGCGACGGGGCGAACACCGAGGCGGCGGCACTGGCGGCGAGAAAGTGGCGGCGTGAAAGCGGCATCATGGGACTCCTTTGGGCCTATTTGACGAGGATCAGCGAGAGCGATGGGTACAGCGAGAGCAGCACCAGGAGGATGCAGGCGATGACGAAGAAGGGCAGCGTCACCATGAACATCCTGCCGGGCTTGGCGCCGGTGACGGCGGCCGCGACGAAGAAGCAAAGCCCGACCGGCGGCGACAAAAGGCCGAGCACGAGGTTGATCACCACGACGACGCCGAATTGCCGGGGGTCGATGTGATAGATCTCGGTTGCGACCGGCAGCAGGATCGGCACCGTCATGATCAAGCCGGGAATGCCGTCCATCACAGTGCCGATCAGCAGCAGGATGACGTTGCAGATCAGCATGAAGCTGACCGGGTCCTTGGCGACGGTCTGGATCCAGGCGGCTGTCTCCTGCGGCACCTTGCCGAAGATCAGCACCCACGAGAACACCGCGGCGGCTGCCACCAGGAACAGCACGATCGCCGAATAGATCGCACTGCGCAGCATCATCTGCGGCAGCTGCGAGAACTTGAACTCCTTGGTCCAAAACTTTCCGACCAGGGCCGCGGCCACGGCGCCGACGGCCGCGGATTCCGTGGCGTTGGCGAGGCCGCCGAGAATAGTGCCGACGATGACGATCGGGATCAGCAGCGTCGGCGAGGTCCGCAGGATGGTCATCACGCGCTGGCGCGGCGTCTGGTAGTCCGCGCGCGGATAGTTGTAGATGTAGCCCATCAGCGCGATGACGAGGCAGAACATCACGGTGAGGATGACGCCCGGGACGATGCCGGCGATCAGCATGTCGCTGACCGAGACCTGCGCCAGCACGCTGTAGACCACGAACATCACCGAGGGTGGGATGATCGGGCCGAGCATGCCGCCATAGGCGGTCAGGCCGGCCGCGAAGGTCTTGTCGTAGCCCTTCTTCTCCATCTCGGGGACCATGATCTGCGCCATGATCGCGACCTGTGCGGTCGCCGATCCCAGGATGGACGAGATGAACATGTTGGCGAGGATGTTGACGTAGGCGAGCCCACCCTTGAGCGAGCCGACGAAGGCCATCGCCATGTCGACGATGCGCCGCGTGATGCCGCCGCCATTCATGATCTCGCCGATCAGGATGAAGAGCGGGATTGCGATCAGGCCGTAGCTGTCGACGCCGCCGAACAGCTGCAGCGGATAGGACTGGAACAGCACCGGGTTGCCCGAGGCGGCGATGTAGACGAGGCCGGCGAGGCAGAGGCAGAGGCCGATCGGCACGCCGACCAGCATGAAGGCCATGAAGGCTGCTGACGTGATCATCAATTGACCCCGTCGAGCTCGGAGAGCTGGAAGCCCTTCGGCGGCGTGCGCGGGACCAGCTCGAGATCTTCCAGCAGGTTGGCGAGACCATGTACGGTCATCGACACCGCGAAGATCGGCAGCGTCAGATAGAGCACCCAGGTCGGCCAGTTCAGCGTCTGCGTGCGCTCGGTGTAGAGGAAGTTGAAGGTCTCGGCAGCGAGCTTACGCCCGTCGAAGCCGGCGCGGGCGAGGCCCACCGGGTCCATCCAGAGCACGCAGGTGACGATCAGGGCGACGCCGAACACCACGACGAGGCCGGTCGAGATCACTTTTGCAAATTTCTGGTGCTGAGCGGACAATCGCTCCGTCAGCATCGTCACCGCAAAATCGAGCCGCAGCCGCGTCATCGCGGATGCCCCGATGAAGGTCAGCCAGACCACGCAATAGACGGCGGATTCATCGATCCAGTAGATCGGGAAATGCGAGTAGCGGGTGACGACGTTCACCAGGATCAGGCCGGTGAGCAGGTACATAAGGCCCATCAGCGCGAGCCGCTCGCAGGCGAGCAGGGCGCTCGACATCCGGACGATCATGCGTCGGAGGCTGAGTGCGCGCGTGGCCGGCATGGTCTGCTCGATCATGAAAGAGGCCCCAACCCCCTGAAGATTTGTCGTGCGGTCGCCAAATGTATAATTTATACATTTTGGGAGTCAAACGGAGTTTGCGGTCATTTCGGCGGCAGGGCGCGCGTTTGCTGAGCATTAGGTTTGTGGCGCCCGGCTTTATCCGGACAGCTCGACATGCAAGACAGGGACCGCGTCGGCCGCACGAGTCGGGAAGGACAACGGACGATCAGATGAAACAGCCTCTGAAGCATCGCACCCTGTCGGCCGCGATCGTCGACCAGCTCCGCCAGGCAATTCTCGACGGCACTTATCCGGCCGGATCGCAGCTGCGCCAGGACGCGTTGGGCGAAGCCTATGGCGTCAGCCGCATCCCGGTGCGCGAGGCGCTGTTCCAGCTCGAGGCGGAAGGCTTGGTGCGGATCGTGCCGCAGAAGGGCGCCATCGTCTCGGAGCTGTCGTTGGACGAGATCAACGACGTGTTCGACCTCCGTCGTATCCTGGAGCCGCGACTGCTGGCGCAGTCGGCGCCGCACTTCGCCACGCAGGATTTCGATGGGCTCGACGACATCCACCGGAGCTTCGAGAAGGCGATCAAGGCGCGCAACGTCAGTGAGTGGGGCCAGCTCAATGCCGACTTCCACATGGCGCTCTACGTCCACGCCCCGCAGCCGCGCACGCGCGCGATCGTGCTGTCGCTGCTGCAGACCAGCGACCGCTACACGCGGCTACAACTCTCCAACACCAAGTCGATGGGCATTGCCGAGAAGGAGCACGCCCATCTGATCGCGCTCTGTCGTGCGCAGAAAGTAGAGGAGGCCTGCCGCTTCCTGGAGCGGCACATCGAGGCCGTGCGCAAAGACCTGCTGCAGGTGGTGGCGAACGCGCCGAAGTCGCGGCGGAAGGAGAAATCGTAGGGTGGGTTAGCCGAAGTCGTAACCCACCGCTGTTCGTCTCCGCTGCGACAGAAGACGTGGATTACGCCTTCGGCTAATCCACCCTACAGGCCGGCGATCGCTTCTACCTGCTCCCGTCCGGCCCCATCACGAGGTCCGGCAGCCAGGTCGAAATCCCCGGCACCAGGCACAGCAGCAGCACTGCAAGCATCATCAAGAGCACGAAGGGCAGCGTACCCCAGATCACCTCGCGCAGGGGAATATCGGGCGCGACGTTGCGGATGACGAAGATGTTGAGGCCGACCGGCGGGTGGATCAGCCCCATCTCCATCACGATGGTCATGACGACGCCGAACCAGATGATGTCGAAATTGGCGGCGCGGAGCGGCGGCAGGATGATCGGTGCCGTCATCAGGATGATCGAGACCGGCGGCAGGAAGAAGCCGAGCACCACGACCATGACGAGGATCGCGAACAGCAGCTCCCAGCGCGGCAGATGCATCGCGACGATGGATTCGGCGACCGATTGCGAGATGTGCAGATAGCTCATCACGTAGGAATAGAGCAGCGACATGCCGATGATCATCATCAGCATGGTCGATTCCCGGATCGTCGACTTCATGATCGGCGCGAGGTCGCTCGGCCGCCATACGCTGTAAATTGCAGCGATCAGCGCCAGCGCCAGGAGGCCGCCGAGGCCCGCGGTCTCCGACGGCGTGGCGTAGCCGCCATAGAGCGCGACCATGACGCCGGTGAGCAGCAGCACGAAGGGGATCACGCGCGGCAGCACGCTGAAGCGCTCGGCCAGCGTATACTCGTCGCGGGTCAGGATCGCAGCCTCCGGCCCGCCGTTCTTGTAGACCGCTTCGGCCGCCGCATATTCCTGGCGGAAGCGGATGACGGCATAGATGCCGAACAGCGTGACCAGCAGCAGGCCCGGTCCGATGCCGGCGAGGAACAGCCGTCCCAGCGACTTTTCGGCGGCGACCGCGAACAGGATCATCGTGATGGAGGGCGGAAGCAGGATGCCGAGCGTGCCGCCGGCGGCGATGATGCCAGCGGCAAAGCCGCCGGAATAGCCGCGCTTGCGCATCTCGGGGATACCGGCCGAGCCGATGGCCGAGCAGGTCGCTGGGCTCGAGCCCGCCATCGCCGCGAACAGCGCGCAGGCGAACACGTTGGCGACGCCGAGCCCGCCGGGCACGCGATGCAGCCAGGCATGCAGCGCCGAATAGAGGTCCTGGCCCGCGCGCGACTTGCCAATCGCCGCGCCCTTCAGGATGAAGAGCGGGATCGACAACAGCGTGATCGAGGCCATCTCCTCGTAGACGTTCTGCGTCACCGTATCGAGCGAGGCCGAGGGCATGAAGATGGCCATGAACACCACCGCGACCGCGCCGAGCGCGAACGCAATGGGCATGCCCGAGAACATCACGAGCAGCGTCACGATGCCGTAGGCGAGGCCGATGCCGAAAACGCTCATGGCCGCTTGGCTCCGGTGAAGGGCAGCGCAAGCTGCACGAGGATCTGGAGGCAGAGCAGGCTCATCCCAAGCGCCATCAGCGAGTAGGGGATGGCGAGCGGTGGCGACCACATCGAGTTGGAGACCTGGCCGTCGACATAGGCTTCGTGCGCCAGTGTCCACGACTTCCAGGTGAAGAAGGCGCAGAACAGGAACGTGGCGGCATCGACCAGCCAGAGCCGGACCTGGTTCGCGAATGGCGAGAGCAGGCCGACGAAGGCCTCGATGCCGATATGACCGCGGTTCTGCTGCACATAGGCCGCCGTCATGAAGGTCGCGCCGACCAGCAGGAACACGGCGGCTTCGTCCTGCCAATAGTTCGCGGCCTTGTACAGCGCGCGGCTGAGCACGCTGTAGCTCAGGATTGCACAGGCCGCGACAAGTGCGATCGCGGCGAACACGACGATGATGCTGTTGAGGACGGCGAGACCGCGATCGATCGCCGCCGCAGGGCCGGTCCCCGCGGCAGCGCTCGTCCGGTCGTCACGATCCGGAAGCGGACCGTGGCTCATGCTGCGACGTCGATGGCGAGCTTGAGCAGGTTTGCGGCGGTCGCGGTCTTGGCGCTGTAGTCCTTCCACGCGGTGTCGCGGGCGATGTCGCGCCATTTTCCGACGGTGGCGGCGTCGAGCGCCGAGACCTTGGCCCCGGCCTTCTCATAGACCTTGGCGACCTCGACGTCGTCATCCTGCGCGCCCTTGCGGCCGAAGGCTTCGAGCTCGGTGCCGACCGCGAGCAGGATGTCCTGATGGTTCTTCGGCAGCTTGTCGAAGATCGCCTTCGACATCATCAGCGGCTCGAGCATGAACCAATAGGAGGCGCCCGCGCCCGAGGTCAGCGACTTCGCGACCTCTTCGAGGCGGAACGAGATCAGGCTCGTCGAGGAGGTGATGCCGGCATCGCAGGCGCCGGTCTGCATCGCCGCGTAGATCTCGTTCGACGGGACCGACAACACCGAGGCGCCGGCGGTCTGCAGCACCATGTCCATCTCGCGCGAGCCGCCGCGCACCTTGAGGCCCTTGGCGTCCTCCGGGGCGACGATCGGCTTGGAACGGCTGGCAACGCCGCCGGCCTGCCAGACCCAGGTGAGCAGGATGATGCCCTTGTCGGCCAGGAAGTCGGTCAGCGCCTTGCCGACGGGCTCCTTCTTCCAGCGCAGACCCTGGTCGTAGTTGGTCACGAGGCCCGGCATCAGGCCGATATTGGTCTCCGGCACTTCGCCGCCGGCATAGGGCATCGGATAGAGGCTGATGTCGAGCGCACCCTTGCGCATGGCGGAGAACTGCGCGTTGGTCTTGATCAGCGAGGAGTTCGGATAGATCTCGGCGGCAATGTCGCCATTGCTGCGCTTATTCACTTCGGCGGCGAACATGCGGCACAGCCGGTCGCGGAAATCGCCCTTGTCGATAGTGCCGCCTGGGAACTGATGCGAGATCTTCAGCGTGGTCGCGGCCTGCGCGGTGCCGGTGCCGAAGCGGAGAATGGCAGGTGCCGCGACGGCGGTCGCGAGCAGATGGCGGCGCGTGAACATGATGTAATCCCCTTGGGCGTTTCTTTGGGCGTTTCTCGGAGTGTTTTTGGCAGAGGTGATTTGAACTGGGTTCTTCGCGACCGCGGGGCCAATCCAAGCCGGTCTCCATCCGATGGTCTTCATCTGATAGTTCGAGACAGAGTGCCGCGGCAAGTGCCGGTTGTGCTGCGCTGCAGCACATCCGATCCATGCGGGCTCGCCAATCAACGAGGGCGGCTGGCTGCAGAAATTTATCGATGGTCAGCGTAACAACGCCACACGGCTATCCGTCGAGACAGGATAGCGGCGTCCGTCGCTGACAAACAAATCACGAAGGAAGATGAACCATGACCATTCGCACCCGCATCGTGCTCGGCGTCTCGGCTGCCGCTCTCTCGCTAAGCCTCGCGTTTGCGCCGGCCGCCTTTGCTCAGGACAAGATGGGCAAGGATGATGGCATGATGAAAAAGGACACGATGTCCAAGGACGGCATGATGAAGAAGGACCACATGTCCAAGGACGACGGCATGAAGAAGGATCACATGTCGAAGGACGGCATGAAAAAGGACGACGGGATGATGAAGAAGAACTGATCCCGGGTCGTCATCGCGCAACGCCCCTTGGGCGGGCGCGTCCTCTCGAATTCCGGCGGCATTTGAGGCCGCCGGAATGATGGCTCAGTTCAAGTTCAATTGAACGTGACCAGCGCGTTTTACTTGCGCTTAGCCTTGCGGGCGGCGTAGCGCGCATCGCGCTTGGCCTTCTGCTCGGCCTCGAGCGCAGCCTGCTTCTCGGCGGCTTCCTCGGCTTCCCGCGCGATCCGCGCAGCTTCGGCTGCCTTGGCCTCTTCCTCGAGGCGCTTCTGCTCAGCCTTTTCGGCCTCGCGCGCGGCCTTTGCCTCGGCGCGCTTGGCCGCGAGGGCCTCACGCTCGGCGCGCTTCGCCGCCACCGCGGGATCATCGGGCCCCGGCTGCGACTTGAACTTGTTCAAAAGATTTTTGCGGGCGTCCTGCGCCGCCTTTTGCCGGTCTGCAAAGCCGGGTTCCCTGAATCCACTCATCGACGAGCCTTGTCTTCCTCGCTTTCGATCCTACATCGGTGCCTGTTGGTAAGTCGGCTGGGCATAGCAGGCGCCACGCGACGCAGAAGCGTGTACATCGGCGCGCGTCGCGAAGCCACCCATAATCGCAGCCGATCAGGTCAACGAAAAATCGCCCCCCGACGATCTCTCGTAGCCCGAAAAAACTGCCGAATTGTGATGTCCCTCATAAGGGAGCACATGGGCGACGCCTAGCGTCCGCCCCGTACGAGACGGAGCACGGGCATGACGATCTCAAGACCAAGCCTGAAGGCGCTCGCGATTGCCGTCGCCCTGGCAGGCGTGGCCGGCGCCGCGCTGCTGCTGGCTCGTCCGCAGCCGGTTGAAAGTGCGGTCCTGGGAGCGGATTGGGAATGCACCCAGACCGCATTCGTGCTCACGAGCTGCGCACCGCGCGTTCAGGAGGCAATTCCGGCGGTCGAAACCTTGCGCAAGGATGCAATCCAGCAGACCCGGGGCTGAATTGGGCCGGACGATCGGGATGTGACGCGACGCCGCAGAGGTGGTAAAGCCAGCGCGCCAGCGTGACCAGGCGGCCATGTCGAAGCCAGAGTCCAGATCCGAACTGGGCGAGGAGCCCCATCCTCGACCGAACCGTCAGCCCAAGCCTCCGTCCGGCGGCGACCGCCGCGGCGCGCTGGCAGGATTGATCATCGCGGTCGTGATCCTCGGCGTCGGCTGGTGGCTTGCCCGGGATCTGACGGCAGCCAGCAAGATGCAGGATTGTCTGATGTCCGGGCGAAGCAATTGCAATGTGATCGAGCCGGCTCGCTAGGCGCGCTCCACACCATGGCCATGGGGCCGAAAAAATGCCCTGATCTTAATCATTTGTAACGGGACTTAGCCGATCAAGCAGGGCAGTGATTTCGGCCGGCATCAGCCCGGCGCGCGGCGATTCGCCGATCGCGCCCGGGATTCACGGCCATGAGAGCAGGGGGCGAGCACGCATGAGTGCGTCCAAACATCTGAAGATCTTCATTCCCTTGGTTTCGGCCACGTCGCTGCTCGCGCTGTCGGCGCAGGCGCAAGAGGCCAGGTCCCGGCAAGAGGTCGTCCAACCGCCGGCCGGGCCGGCAGCAGGCGCGCCGCCACAGGCCAATCCGCCCATGCGCAAGGGCCCTCCGCCGCAGCAAGCGACCAGGCCTGCGCAGCCCGGCGGTCAGCCCCATGCGGGTCACAACGCCGGGGGCCCGCCGCCCGGACGTCACGTCGCGCGCGGTCCTGCTCCCACACGTGATTGGGGTGGGCACACCTATCGCGGCAACCTTGCCTGGGAGGGTGGACGCTGGCGCCACGACGTCCGCCATGGCCGATCCGGCTGGTGGTGGGACGTTGGCGGCGTCTGGTATTATTATCCGCAGCGTATGGCCGGCCCGCCCGCCTACATTTCAGAGGACTATATCGACGACGTGCCGGTGGTCTACGCCCGGCCTCCGGTGGCCTATGCGCCGCCACCTCCGCCGCCGCCACCGCCGGCCGATCCCGGCGCCAGCGCGCTCGGCGGCGCGCTCGTCGGCGGCCTGCTGGGCGGACTGATCTCGGGCAATGCAACCGGGGCCGCCGCAGGCGCGGTTCTTGGCGGCGCGACGGGCGCGATTGCTGGCGCGACCGCGGCGTCCCAGCCCGGCTATTACTGGGCGCAGGGCACCTGCTACTACCGCTATCCGAACGGCCAATATGTGCAGGCCGATCCCCGCGCCTGCTATTGAGTTTTGCAGGCAGGATCGGACCATTGGAGGCTGGCCTTCGGGCCCGCCTCATCCTTTTGCACGCCGGCGGTTGCTATGAATTGGCTCTGGTGCTCGTCGCCCCCTCACGTCAATTTCAAAGAAAAATGACGGGATGATTCGCGGGGGATGTGGTGCATGCTCGATGCCATCCAGATCAGCGTGGCGCTCTGGGCCATGATCGTTTGCGGCGGAATTAAACTCTCGCAGGCGTTGCCCTACCTGCTCTAAAACGGCGATCAGCTGGCAGGCCAATGCCTTGGTCGGTCAGGACACGAGCCAATCGAAGAATGCGATCGAGGCCCAGACCAGGCCCGCGATCCAGGCCACCATGACGACGCCGATGGTGCCGAGATAGGCGATGCCGAGCAGGTCCGCGCGATGTCGCTGCCTCGGGACGATGACTTCGGTTGCTGCTTTGCGTGTCATGACCGGACATCACCCATGAAGCCTGGACACGTAGTTTAGCGGAGATGTCGCGGACAGGCTGTGACGTGGTTCACAGACCGGTGCAGGAAGGCTGGTCGTTACCCCGCAATCATACGGACGAAATTGCCACGCACTCGTCCAGATGGCCGGCTAGAGTCTGCGCATGTACACCGAGTACGATCCGCAACATGAGGCCGAGGCCGCTATGAAGCGCGCCGCGGAGGCCGAGGGTGCCGACAGGCAACGGCTGATCCAGCTGGCCCTGGCATGGCACGAGCTCGCCCGCGATCTGCACGATGAGCAAGCCGGCCCCTCGCATCGAGCCGGGCGCAGGCCTTTGGCCCGAGAGCGCTGAGATGAGAAAAACCCCGTGCTCGGGGGACAAGCACGGGGTCCTTCAAAGCCGACCGGGGCTGGCGGGTCGGCACCACTCAGTTCGGTCATCCAACGCGCGGATCGCGCATTCGTTCCCGGTCAATCCGCAGCGCTGAAATCCGATCGCATTGCAGCGACCTTCCGCAGAAAGTCATCGTTAACGAATGCTCCGCGCAATCGAATTGCAGTCGCGATTCGTACTCGCGAACGAAGCGGAGTCGGACCGTGAACAAACAAAAAGCCCCCGCAGGGGCTCAGTGTTTTACGCAGCTTCGGTCTTCGGGACGGCGTCGGCATTCACCGACAGCTTGACCACGTCGCCTTCGACGGCGCCGACATATTTCGTGTCGATGTAGTGATGATGGTCCTTGTGACCTTCCGGGCTGTCCTTGCGCGTCAGCTTGATGCGGTTGCCCTCGAGACGATCGACGGTGCCGACATGTGCGCCGTCCTTGCCGATGATCTTCATGTGCTCTCTGATGTCAGCCATGCTGTCCTCCTTGCATGGCTTCAACTGCGAAGGCGCCGGTTCGTTGCAGCAGGCACGTTGGACCCGTTGGGATTTCCGGACGTTGACGCCTGATTGGATCTGTCAAGAAGCGCGATGGAGACCGTTCGGGCCTATCTGGAACGCAAGCACTGGGAACTCAGGCTGTTGAACGACGGCCTGAGAAACCCGCTCGATTTGGCGTCGCCGCGTTCCGTCGATGACGTCGTCAGGTCCAAATTCCAGATCACTGCCGCGCTCAGGGCGGAGCATGAATTACACGAGTGGAAGGCGACCGAGACCGCCTGGTCGCACACGGCCGATCCCGCCAGCGGGCCGTTCGAGTTCAGTTACGACTACCAGCGGGCCGATCTCACGGTACGCGGTCCGTCGTTCTACGAGCTCGACGGCGGCTGCACGAGCACGGCGATCTACACTGCCTCGGGGATGGCGGCGATCTCCGCGGTGCTGCTCGCCTCCGCGCGGATCGTCGCGAAGGCGGATATCCTGGTGCTGCCAGGCTGCTATGGCGAGACGCTGGAGCTGATCCGAAGCTTCATGCCGGATTTGCGGATCGAACCCTTGCCGCTGCCGCTCGGCGATGCGCTTGCACGGGTGAGCTCGCCGCGGATCCTGCTGCTGGATTCCTGCTCCGTCGCCGGCGCCATCGAGGCGGTGCTGCGCTGTGACGGCTCGGGCCTCGATCTCCTGATTTTCGATACGACGTGCTTCGCCGGCAGGTCGGGCCGCATCAGGCGCGTCGTGGGGTGGGCCAGGCGACACGGAATTGCGCTGGTGCTGGTGCGAAGCCACAACAAGCTCGATTCGCTCGGAGCGGAATATGGCCGCCTCGGCTCGGCCGTCTTCGTGCGCGGGCATGAGCGTCCGCTGCGGGCAGGGGACGCTGAATGGTCACGTCTGGCGTTCGAAACGCGCAACGCAGTGCGGCTGCTCGGCGGCGCGGCCTTGCCGGCCCACTTCCCGCCCTTCGCGGGCAGCGCGGCGTATTGGGCGCTGACGAAGCGGCGCGTGGCGGCGATCTTGCGCAACGGCCGAAGCTCGGCGCGATACTTTGCCGCCGAGATCCCGGCGCTCTCGGCTCAGCTTCGCTTCGCCCACGGTCTCTACGTGACTCTTCGCGGAAGGCGCGCGCTCGACGAGGCGGCAGCGCGGCAGGCTGCCGAGGACATGAGCTGCGAATTGCGCCGCGAGGGCTTTCCCATCCGCCACGCCGGCAGCTTCGGCTTCGACTTCGCCGCGACCGAATGGTTTCACGACGCGACGACGGACCAGTACAGCGTCCGGGTGGCGGTGCCGGACCTGCCGACGGAGGTGTGGGACGATCTCACCGCTTCCATTGCGCGGTGGTGGTGGGGTCATCAGCGGCAGGCTGTGGATAGACCGGAGGGCGGGCGCGTCGATCAGTCGACCGCCAGGCAATATTCGAGTCGCGGCTTCTCGTGACCGCGGTGCGCCCAGTCCTCAACTGCAAATGCAGGCTGACGTTGTCCCATTGCGGCGCCAATGATCGAGGCCTGGACCACCTTGATGGGTCTCGTGACCACATTGGTGTTCACCACGCCTGCGTCGACCGCCAAATACGAGATCGCAACGACCGCGACCGCAGATGCGATCGCCATTCTCGTCAATTCGGATTGCTGCATTCCCAAACCTATCGGGCGCGTCTCACCCGGCGCTTAGATAGGGGCGATCGGCGCCGTTCAAAGGCCGGCATATGGTTACCCACGCGTTCGTGATGGGCGCCGACTTTGCAAATGGTGAATGGCGATCCCGGCAGGACTCGAACCTGCAACCCGCGGAGTAGAAATCCGCTACTCTATCCAGTTGAGCTACGGGACCGTCTTGAGCCGGCCGGTTTGGGCCGCCCGGATTGGGTGGCTGGCCGTTCATGTAGCATGCCAATATGAAAAAACTGGTGTTTCGCCAAGTCTGAACCGAACCGTTTTCCTCAGTGCGGCGACAAAGCGGAACGGTGGGGTGTCAGGGTGCCGGGTTGAGCGGCAGCGGACTGGACGATGGATCACATCGCCGGGAACGCTGAACAGCTTCCGGGACACGGCCGCCGGTCGACTGGTCAGGTAGTGCTGCGCCATCAGGACGGCGTGCGCGGCAATATCTCGGCCGGTTTCCTCTGGGCTTGCCTCTGTCATGGCGAAAGCGACGCTTTGCACCTTCTGGTTCCATCGCCTTGAGTCCGTCACCTTTCCGCGCATTTCATTTGCCGCCGCGGCGTTCGTCCGCGCTTTCCGGGAGTCCTCCATGATCGGTCTTGTTCGCGCCGTCACAATCTGCGCCACGCTGGCGCTCGGCCTCGTCGCTGCGCAGGCCGCCGACAAGGCGTTCAAACGCGACGACCTCGTCGATTCCGCGATCAAGCTGGAGGCCCAGATCAAGAGCGAGGCGGGGCCGGTCGCCAAGTCCAATGCGACGCTGAAGACGGACGCCGACGCCGCCTTCCGGCGCAATGATTATCGCACCGGCCTTTCGGTGCTCGGCCAGATTGCCGCGACCACGCCCGAGGATGCCGGCAACTGGCTGCGGCTCGCCAAGGTCATCTTCCAGATTTCGCCGAAGAGCTCGAGCGAGCAGACCTTCCTTTTGGAGCGCGCCTCGACGGCGGCCTATATCGCTTACATGCGCGCCGGCAATCCGGGCGAGGAGGCCGACGCGCTCGCCGTGCTCGGCAAGGCGCTGGCCGATCGCAAGCTGTGGCGGCCGGCACTGGATGCGCTGCGGCTGTCGCTCGACATGCGCGAGGTCGCCGACGTCCGCGGCCAATATGAGAGGATGCGCGACGAGCACGGCTTCCGGCTGCTCGACTATACCGTGGATTCGGACTCGGCGAGCCCGCGCGCCTGCTTCCAGTTCTCCGAGGAATTGGCCAAGCGCACCGATTTCGCGCCGTTCCTAGCGCTCGCCGGGCAGGACAAGCCGGCGCTGACGGCCGAAGGCAAGCAGCTCTGCGTCGACGGGCTGAAGCACGGCGAGCGCTACAACATCAACCTGCGGGCCGGTCTGCCGTCGACCGTGAAGGAGGGGCTGCCGAAATCGGCCGAGTTCAACATCTATGTGCGCGACCGCAAGCCGTTCGTGCGCTTCACCAGCCGCGCCTACGTGCTGCCGCGGACCGGTCAGCGCGGCATTCCCGTCGTCAGCGTCAACACGCCCGCGGTCAGCATCAACGTCTTCCGGATCGGTGACCGCAACCTGATTAACACGGTGGTCGACAGCGACTTCCAGAGGACGCTGTCCAAGTATCAGCTCAGCGAGCTCGGCGACGAGCGCGGCGTCAAGGTCTGGACCGGCGAGCTTGCGACTGCGACGACGCTGAACCAGGACGTCACCACGGCGTTCCCGGTCGACCAGGCGCTCGGCGAGCTCCAGCCCGGTGTCTACGTCATGACGGCCGCGGCGAGGGCCTCGGACGAAGACTACCAGCTCGCCACGCAATGGTTCATCGTCTCCGACCTCGGCATCGCCGCTTATTCCGGCAATGACGGCATCCATGTCTTCGTCAACTCGCTGGCGTCGACCGATCCGGTCGGCAAGGCCGAGGTGCGGCTGGTCGCGCGCAACAACGAGATCCTGGCGACCCGCAAGACCGACGATGCCGGTCACGTGCTGTTCGAGGCCGGCCTTGCGCGCGGCGAGGGCGGATTGTCGCCGGCGATGCTCACGGTCACCGGCGAGAAGGCTGACTATGCCTTCCTGAGCCTGAAGACCTCGGCCTTCGACCTGTCCGACCGCGGCGTTTCGGGGCGCGCGGTGCCCGCAGGCGCCGATGCCTTCGTCTATGCCGAGCGTGGCGTCTACCGCTCCAGCGAGACCGTCTTCCTCACCGCGCTGCTGCGGGACGGCCAGGGCAATGCCGTCACCGGCGGGCCGATGACCCTGGTGGTCGAGCGCCCCGACGGCGTCGAATATCGTCGCGCCGTGCTGGCGGATCAGGGCGCTGGCGGCCGCACGCTGTCCGTGCCGCTCAACTCGGCCGTCCCGACCGGCACGTGGCGGGTGCGCGCCTTCACCGATCCGAAGGGAGCTTCGGTCGGCGAGACCACCTTCATGGTCGAGGATTACGTTCCCGATCGGATCGAATTCGACTTGTCTGCCAAGGACAAGCTGATCAAAGCTAATTCTCCAGTGGAGCTTAAGGCCGACGGTCATTTCCTCTATGGCGCACCGGCCTCGGGCCTGCAGCTCGAAGGCGACATGCTGATTGCGCCCGCGGCCGAGCGGCCCGGCTTTGCCGGCTACAAGTTCGGCTTCGACGACGAGGAGACCACCTCGAACGAGCGCACGCCGCTGGAGAACCTGCCCGAGGCCGACGCCAAGGGCGTTGCGATCTTCCCGGTGACGCTGGACAAGCAGCCGGCCTCGACGCGTCCGCAGGAGGCGCAGATCTTCGTCCGCATGGTCGAGACCGGCGGCCGCGCCGTCGAGCGCAAGATCGTGCTGCCGGTCGCGCCCGCCACGGCGCAGATCGGCATCAAGCCGCTGTTCGGCGACAAGAACGTCACGGAGGGCGACAAGGCCGAGTTCGACGTCGTGTTCGTCTCGCCGGACGGCGAGAAGCTGCGTCGCGACGGTCTGCGCTACGAGCTCCTGAAGATCGAGTCGCGCTACCAGTGGTACCGCCAGAACAATTACTGGGAGTACGAGCCGGTCAAGTCGACCTCGCGCGTCGCCGACGGCGACGTCACTGTTACGGTCGACAAGCCGACGCGGATCTCGCTCACGCCGCAGCCCGGCCGCTACCGGCTCGACGTCAAGTCGAACGAGGCCGACGGCCCGGTGACCTCGGTGCAGTTCGACGTCGGCTGGTACTCGGACGGCAGCGCCGACACGCCGGACCTGCTGGAGACCTCGATCGACAAGCCGCAATACGCCTCCGGCGACACCATGACGGTGTCCGTCAACGTCCGCAGCGCCGGCAAGCTCACCATCAACGTGCTCGGCGAGCGGCTGCTGACGACGCAGACCATCGACGTCAAGGAAGGCACCGCGCAGGTCAAGCTCCCGATCGGCAAGGATTGGGGCACCGGCGCCTATGTGGTGGCGACGCTGCGCCGTCCGCTCGATGCCGCCGCCCAGCGCATGCCTGGCCGTGCGATCGGGCTGAAATGGTTCGGCATCGACAAGCAGGCTCGCACCTTGCAGGTCAAGCTGTCGCCGCCTTCGCTGATCCGGCCGAATTCGACGCTGAAGATCCCCGTCAAGCTCGATGGGCTCAATCCGGGCGAGGACGCCAAGGTCGTCATCGCCGCGGTCGACGTCGGCATCCTCAATCTCACCAATTACAAGCCGCCGGCGCCGGACGATTATTATCTCGGCCAGCGCCGCCTCAGCGCCGAGATCCGCGACCTCTACGGCCAGCTGATCGACGGCATGTCGGGCACGCGCGGCCAGATCAAGTCCGGCGGCGACGCCGGTGGCGAGCTCCAGGGCTCGCCGCCCACGCAGAAGCCGCTCGCGCTCTATTCCGGCATCGTCACGGTCGCCGCCGACGGCTCGGCCGAAGTGAGCTTCGATGTTCCGGAGTTCGCGGGAACCGCGCGCGTGATGGCGGTGGCGTGGACCGCGACCAAGCTCGGCCGCGCCAACACCGACGTCGTGATCCGCGATCCCGTGGTGCTGACGACGACGCTGCCGCGCTTCCTGCTCAATGGCGACCACGGCACGGTCAATCTCGAGATCGACAATGTCGAGGGCCAGGCCGGCGACTACGTCATCAATGTGAAGGCGGGCGGCCCGGTGAAGATGACCGGCAATCCCGCAACCACAGTGAAGCTCGCGGCCAAGCAGCGCAATGCGTTCTCGCTTGCAATCGATGCGACCGCGACGGGTCAGGCGACGCTCGACGTCGACATCAAGGGGCCGAATGGCCTTTCGCTGGCGCGTCACTATGCCTTCGACGTCAAGGCGGCGACGCAGGTGCTTGCGCGCCGCTCGATCCGGACCCTGGCGAAGGGCGAAAGCCTGACGCTGACCTCGGACATGTTCTCCGACCTCGTGCCGGGCACCGGCAGCGTCTCGGTCTCGGCGAGCCTGTCGACCGCGCTCGATGCAGCGACGATCCTCAAGGCGCTCGACCGCTATCCCCACGGCTGCTCAGAGCAGATCACGAGCCGGGCGATGCCGCTGCTCTATGTCAACGAGCTCGCGGCCGGCGCGCATCTTGCCATGGACACCGAGGTCGACCAGCGCATCCGCGACGCCATCGAGCGGCTGTTGGCCCGCCAGGGCTCGAACGGCTCGTTCGGCCTGTGGTTGGCCGGCGGCGATGATGCCTGGCTCGATGCCTACGTCACGGACTTCCTCACGCGAGCCCGCGAGAAGGGCTTTGCGGTGCCGGACGTGCTGTTCAAGAACGCGCTCGACCGTATCCGCAACTCGGTCGTCAATGCCAACGAGCCGGAGAAGGATGGCGGCCGCGATCTCGCCTACGGCCTCTACGTGCTGGCGCGTAACGGCGCAGCTCCGATTGGCGATCTCCGCTATCTCGCCGATACCAAGCTCGCCAACCTCGCGACCCCAATCGCGAAATCGCAGCTTGCGGCGGCGCTCGCCCTGGTCGGCGACCGCAACCGCGCCGAGCGGGTCTATGGCGCCGCGCTCGACAGCCTTGCGCCAAAACCCGCGCTGGAATTCGGCCGCACCGATTACGGCTCGCAGCTGCGCGACGCCGCCGCATTGGTGTCGCTCGCCAGTGAAGGCAACGCGCCGAGGGCGACGCTGACGCAGGCGGTGTCGCGGGTCGAGACCGCCCGCGGGCTGACGCCCTACACCTCCACGCAGGAGAATGCGTGGCTGGTGCTGGCGGCGCGGGCGCTCGCCAAGGAGAACATGTCGATTGAGGTCGACGGCCAGCCGGTCAAGACCGCCTTGTATCGCAGCTACAAGGCGGACACGCTGGGCGGCAAACCGCTGAAGATCACCAACACCGGCGATGCGCCGGTGCAGGCGGTCGTCTCGGTGTCGGGCTCGCCGGTCGCGCCGGAGCCGGCGGCGTCAAACGGCTTCAAGATCGAGCGCGGCTACTATACGCTCGACGGCAAGCCCGCCGACATCAGCAAGGTCAAGCAGAACCAGCGCTTTGCAGTCGTGCTGAAGATCACTGAGGCCAAGCCCGAGTACGGCCACATCATGGTGTCCGACTATCTGCCGGCGGGTCTGGAGATCGACAATCCGAACCTGGTGTCGTCGGGCGACAGCGGCACGCTGGACTGGATCGAGGACGGCGAGGAGCCTGAACATACCGAATTCCGCGACGACCGCTTCACCGCGGCCGTCGACCGGGCCTCGGATTCCAAGTCGGTCTTCACGCTCGCCTATGTCGTGCGCGCGGTCTCGCCCGGCAAATACGTGCTGCCGCAGGCCTATGTCGAGGACATGTACAATCCCTCGCGCTATGGTCGGACCGGCACGGGCAGTGTCGAGGTGCGGGCGGCGAAGTGAGTGAGATGAGCGAGGCTGAGCCACATACACGGGCATCCACGGCCGCGCCGGCGGTGGGTGTTGGCGTGGATGGCCGGGTCAAGCCCGGCCATGACGGACGGAGGGGGCGGATCGCCTTTCGCCTTCTCTCCGCAGCCGCGCTCACCTTTATCCTCGCCATCATCGGCTTCGTTGGCTGGGTCTATTCGCTCGGCCCGCTTCCGCTCGACGAAGCCCGCCAGGTCTCAACCACCATCGTCGATCGCAACGGCAAACTGCTGCGCGCCTATGCAATGGCGGATGGGCGCTGGCGGTTGCCGGTCGATACCAGGACCAATGTCGATCCGACCTACCTGAAACTGCTGTTCGCCTATGAGGACCAGCGCTTCTACGCCCATGGCGGCATCGATCCGTTGGCGCTGGGGCGCGCCGCGTTGCAGCTGGGAACGCGCGGCCACATCGTCTCGGGCGGCTCGACCATCACGATGCAGCTGGCCCGTCTGATGGAGCCGCGGCGGCAGCGCTCGCTTTACGCAAAATTGCGGCAGATCGTGCGTGCCATCGAGATCGAGCGCAGCATGAGCAAGGAGCAGATCCTCGATCTCTATCTGGCGCTGGCGCCCTATGGCGGCAATCTCGAAGGCATCCGCGCGGCGTCGATCTCCTACCTCGGCAAGGAGCCGAAGCGGCTGTCGCTGGCGGAGGCCGCGTTGCTGGTCGCGCTGCCGCAATCGCCGGAGACGCGCCGGCTGGATCGCTATCCGGAGGCAGCCCGCAAGGCGCGCGACCGCGTGCTCGACCGCATGGTCGAGGAGCACGTGGTCAGCGCCGACGACGCCAATCAGGCCAAGGCGATGCCGGTGCCGAAACTGCGCAGGCCGATGCCGATCCTGGCGCCGCATGCCTCCGACGCCGCGCAGTCGACGGTCAAGGACGCGCCGATCATCAAGCTGACGCTCGATGCGACCTTGCAGAAGGTGCTGGAGCCGCTGGCGCGCGACCGCGCAATTGCGCTGGGTCCGAACATCTCGGTCGGCATCGTCGTGGTCGACAATGAGAGCGGCGACGTGCTCGCGCGTGTCGGCTCGGCCGATTATTTCGACGAGAGCCGGGCAGGGCAGGTCGACATGACCCGCGCCATCCGCTCGCCCGGCTCGACGCTCAAGCCCTTCATCTACGGGCTCGCCTTCGAGGACGGCTTTGTCCATCCCGACAGCTTGATCGACGACCGCCCGGTCCGCTTCGGCTCCTATGCGCCGGAAAATTTCGACATGACTTTCCAGGGCACCGTGCCGGTGAGGAAGGCTCTGCAACTGTCGCTGAACGTGCCGGCCATCGTGCTGCTCGACCGCGTCGGCTCGAGCCGGCTGACCTCGCGGCTGCGGCAGGCCGGCGGCAACCTCGTCCTGCCCAAGGACGAAGCGCCCGGCCTCGCCATGGGGCTCGGCGGCGTCGGCGTGACGCTCCAGGACCTCGCCCAGCTCTATGCCGGCTTTGCCCGCCTCGGGACCACCAAGCCGCTGCGCGAGATCGTGACGGCCAAGGACGATCGGGAGCCGCTGCGGCTGCTGGATCAGGTCGCAGCCTGGCAGGTCGGCAACGTCCTGCTCGGCACGCCACCGCCGGAGAACGCCGCCCACAACCGCATCGCCTTCAAGACCGGCACCTCCTACGGCTATCGCGACGCCTGGTCGGTCGGCTTCGACGGTCGCATGACCATCGGCGTCTGGGTTGGCCGTCCGGACGGAGCGCCGGTTCCCGGCCTGATCGGACGCGTTGCCGCCGCGCCCATCCTGTTCGATGCCTTCGCCCGCAGCGGCAAGACGCTGACCGCCTTGCCGAAGCCGCCCAAGGGAACCCTGGTCGCAAGCAACGCGAAGCTGCCGCTGCCCTTGAAGCGGTTCCGTCCGGTCGGCGAACTGGTGCGAAGCGGGGGCGAGCAGCCGCTGCACATCCAGTTTCCGCTGAACGGCTCGCGGATCGACGTCGATCGATCGGGTGGCCGGGAGAGCGCGGCGATGCCAGTCAAGGTCGCCGGCGGCGTGCTGCCCATGACCGTCATGGTTAACGGCACCGCGCTCGGCGAGATCGACGGCCGCCGTCAGCGGCTGATCGATCCGCCCGGCCCGGGCTTTGCACGGCTCACCGTGATCGACGCCACGGGCGCCGCGGACACAGTCGTCATTCGAATTCAATGACCCTGCCTTAAGCGGTTGTCGCCATGGCGGTTTCAGCGTAAGCGGAACCAATGGCCGACACCTACCCCAGCCCCCGTTTTGGTGCCCCCCGCGAGTCGAAATCGCCCACAAATCCGGGCAGTGGGCTCGTGCGCATGCTCGACATCGTCACGGCCAGCCACCCGCGCGCAGTCGGCTTCCTGGTGCTGTGCGCGCTGCTGCTGTTCCTGCCGGGCTTCTTCACCATCCCGCCGATCGACCGCGACGAGGCGCGGTTTGCCCAGGCCACCAAGCAGATGGTCGAGAGCGGCGACTATGTCGACATCCGCTTTCAGGAGGACGTCCGCTACAAGAAGCCGGTCGGCATCTACTGGTTGCAATCGGCGACCGTCGAGGCCGCCTCGATGCTCAAGCTGCCGAAGGCCGAATTGCGGATCTGGGTCTACCGCCTGCCGTCGCTGATGGGGGCGATCGGCGCCGTGCTGATGACCTATTGGGCCGCGCTCGGCTTCGTCACGCGGCGCGCCGCGGTGCTGGCGGCGCTGATGATGTGCGCCTCCGTGCTACTCGGCGTCGAGGCGCGCCTGGCCAAGACCGACGCCGTGCTGCTGCTCTGCGTGGTTGCCGCGATGGGCGCGATGGCGCGGGCCTATCTGTCCTGGCAGCGCGCCGAGGACGAGACGCATCCGCCCTGGAGCTGGCCCGCGATCTTCTGGACCGCGCTTGCTGCGGGCATCCTGATCAAGGGGCCGCTGATCCTGATGTTCGCAGGCCTGACCATCGTCGCGCTCGCGATCCAGGACCGCGACGCCTCCTGGCTGTGGAAGCTGCGGCCTGTCTGGGGCCTGATGTGGATGCTGGTGCTGGTGCTGCCCTGGTTCGTCGCGATCTTCTGGCGCGCGGGCGAGACCTTCTTCACCACCTCCGTCGGCGGCGACATGCTGAGCAAGCTTGGCGCCCAGGAATCCCACGGCGCACCGCCCGGACTTTACCTGGCGCTGTTCTGGATCACGTTCTGGCCGGGTGCGCCGCTGGCGGCGATGGCGGCGCCCGCGGTGTGGCGGGCCCGCCGCGAGCCCGGTGCGCAGTTCCTGCTGGCCTGGCTGATCCCGTCCTGGATCGTGTTCGAGGCGGTGCTGACCAAGCTGCCGCATTACGTGCTGCCGCTGTATCCCGCGATCGCGATCCTCACCGCCGGCGCGGTGGAGCGGCGCGTGCTGTCGCGCTCCTGGCTGATGCGCGGCTCGGCCTGGTGGTTCGCGATCCCCGCAGCCGCCTCCATCATCGCGGTGGTCGGCTCGGTGATACTGACGCGGCAGCCCGCTTTCGTAGCTTGGCCGTTCATCGCGGCCGCGCTGATCTTCGGTCTGTTCGCCTGGTGGCTGTTCGATACCAACCGCGCCGAGCGCTCGTTTCTCAACGCCCTGGTCGCAGGCCTGATGCTCGCCGTGACGATTTACGGCATCGTGCTGCCGTCGCTGACCCCGCTGTTTCCCAGCATCGAGATCGCGCGCGCGCTTCGCAACGTCACCTGCGTCGGACCGAAGGCGGCTGCGGCCGGTTATCACGAGCCGAGCCTCGTCTTCCTGGCGGGCACCCGGACCTTGCTCACGGACGGCTCCGGTGCGGCGGACTTCCTGCGGCAGGGCAGCTGCCGCTTCGCGCTGATCGAGCAGCGCTCGGAGCGCAGCTTCGTGCAGCGTGCCGAGGCGATCGGGCTGCGCTACAAGGTCGGCGCGCGCATCGACGGCTATAACTTCTCGCAAGGGCGCGCGATCTCGATCTCGATCTTCCGATCGGAAGGTACCGAATAGGATGCGGGCTCTGACCGACGTTGCAGCGCATGCCGGCTATCCTGCGCAATTGCTAGCGGTGTCCTGGCGCGCGCTGGCGCAGCTCGTGCGGTCGCCCTCGCACTCGCGCCGCGCCGAGGCCGCCCGGAAGCTGGCGCGGCATTCGCTGTGGCTTGCCGCGGCGGGTGCAGCGCTCGTCATCGTGCTGATGGTCGCGTTCGATCAGACCGAGATCCTACTGATGCCGCCGCGCGGCACGCCGAGCCTGTGGCCGATCCGCATCCTCACCGATTTCGGCAAGGACGAGTATATCCTCTCGGTGCTGGGTGCTGCGCTGGTGGTGCTGGCGCTCGTCGCGGCCGGGCTGCGTGGGAGCCGCCGCGCGCTGCTGCTCGGCTTCGGCACGCGGCTGCAATTCCTGTTTCTGTCGGTTGCCGTGTCAGCCTTCGTCGCCGAGATCCTGAAATATGTCATCGGCCGCGGACGTCCGTTCGTCGGGGGCAAGGCCAATCCGTTCAACTTCGTCCCGTTCGAGGGGACAGGGGCTTATGCCAGCCTGCCGTCAGGCCACGCCGTGGCCGCGTTCGCCCTGGCGTTTGCCGTCTCGGCATTGTGGCCGCGTCTGCGCGTCTTCATGTTCACTTACGCAATCGTGATCGTGCTGACGCGCCTGGTGTTGCTGGCGCATCATCCGAGCGACGTGGTCGCCGGCGCTCTGATCGGAACGGTGGGCGCCATGGCCGTTCATTACTGGTTCGCGGCCCGAAAGCTCGGATTTGCCATCCGCGCCGACGGCACCATCGTGCCGCTTTCAGGGACGTTTTCCGACCGCCTTAAAAGGGTTGCCCACCGGGCATCCGCCCCATAAAAGCGGCTGCCTGCCGGGACCGCCGGTTCCTCTGGGCAGGTCAATTCCAACCACGAGCCTCGATTTGTCGACGTTCCAGCCTTCGGTTTCCATCGTTGTTCCCGTGCGCAACGAAGCCGATAACATCGCGCCGCTGATCGCGGAGATCGGCGCGGCACTCGATGGCCGCTGGCCCTATGAGATCATCTACGTCAACGACGGCTCGACCGACGCCACCGGCGAGCGGCTTGGCGCCATCATGAAGCAGCGGAGCAATCTGCGTCAGCTTCGCCATGCAAGATCGGGCGGCCAGTCGGCGGCCGTGCGCAGCGGCGTGCGCGCGGCGCGCGGAGAGATCGTGGCGACGCTCGATGGTGACGGCCAGAACAATCCGGCCTTCCTGCCCGACCTGATCGCGGCGGTCGAGAAGGGGGCAGGGCGCGTCGGTCTAGCGGCCGGCCAGCGGATCGGGCGCAAGGACACCGGCTTCAAGAAATTCCAGTCGCGCATCGCCAACGGCGTTCGCAACGCCATCCTGAAGGACGGCACGCGCGACACCGGCTGCGGGCTGAAGGCGTTCCGCCGCGACGTCTTCCTGATGCTTCCATATTTCGACGGGCTGCATCGGTTCCTCCCCGCCCTGGTCCGCCGCGAAGGCTATGACATCGCCTATGTCGATGTGATCGACCGGCCGCGCCATTCCGGCGTGTCCAACTATGGTTTCTTCGACCGGCTGTGGATCGGCATCATGGATCTTGCCGGCGTCTGGTGGCTGATCCGCCGCAAGAAGCCGACGCCTGAGGTGACCGAGGTGAACGCATGATCATTCAATACGGTCAGGCGCTGAGCAATTATCTCTATGACGTCTTCGTCGCCAAGTTCGACTTCTGGCTGGCATTCGGCCTGGTCGCGCAGCTGTTCTTCACGGCGCGCTTCCTGGTGCAGTGGATCGCGAGCGAGCGCGCCGGCAACAGCGTGGTGCCGATGGCGTTCTGGTTCTGCTCGATGGGCGGCGGGCTGATGACGCTGGTCTATGGCGTCGTGAAGCGCGAGCCCGTCATCATCCTCGGACAGTCGCTCGCGACCATCATCTATATCAGAAACATCATGCTGATCTGGAAGAACCGCGGCACCGCCTCGAAGACGCTGGACCGCTGATCCAGCGTTCGGCTCCGCTTGTTGAAGCCTGGCACGTTGCTAGGCGAGATGCCCAATCCTGATGCTCACATGGCCGCTTTGAGGGCAGCGAAGCCGCGGTCGAGATCGGCCTTGAGGTCGTCGGTGCTCTCGAGCCCGATGTGGAGACGCAGCGTCGGGCCGCCGGGCTCCCATTTGGTCGCGGTGCGATAGGCATCGCAATCGAAGGGAATCGCGAGGCTCTCGAACCCGCCCCAGGAAAAGCCCATGCCGAACAGCTTCAGCGTATTGAGCATGGTGTCGACCGCCTGCTGCGGCGCCGGCTTCAGCACGATGCTGAACAGGCCCGAGGCGCCGGTGAAGTCGCGCTTCCAGATCGCATGACCGGGATCGGTCTCCAGCCCGGGATGCAGCACGCGCGCAACCTCAGGCCTTGCCGCCAGCCAGCGCGCCATCTCGAGCCCGGAGCGATGATGTTGCGCCAGCCGCACCGACAGCGTGCGGAGGCCGCGCAGCGCCAGGAAGACGTCGTCGGGGCCGGCACAGACGCCGAGCAAGCGGATGCCTTCGGCAATCATCGGCCAGGCCTTAGCGTTGGCCGAGATGGTGCCGAACATGATGTCGGAATGGCCGCCGATATATTTCGTCGCGGCCTGCATGCTGATGTCGACGCCCTGGTCCAGCGAGCGGTGATAGAGCGGCGTCGCCCAGGTGTTGTCGTCGATGACGAGCGCGCCGCGCCCATGTGCGACTTCGGCGATGGCGCGGATGTCGGGCATCTCGAACGATTGCGAGCCCGGCGCCTCCACCAGAACGGCCCGGGTGTTGGGCTTGAACAGCTTGTCGATGCCCGCGCCGATCATCGGATCGAAATAGGTGGTCTCGACGCCGTAGCGCGTGAGCATGCCGTTGCAGAAATTGCGCGAGGGCCGATAGATGTTGTCGACCACCAGGATGTGGTCGCCGGCTTTGAGCACCGAGAGCAGGGTGGTGGAAATCGCCGACAGCCCCGACGGCACGATACCGACGCCGGCGCATTGCGGACCCTCCAGCGCCATCAGCGTCTCCTGGAACGCCTTGGTCGTCGGGGAACCGTGACGGCCGTAGGTGAACTCGCCGCGATGGGCGTGCAGGTCCTCTGCGGTCGGATAGAGCACGGTCGAGCCGTGGAAGACCGGCGGATTGACGAACCCCTTCTGCGCCTTGGTGTCGCGGCCGGAGGTGACCAGCCGGGTCTCGGCGTGCTGCTCTTGGGGGGACGAAGAATCCATGCGCCTGCTTTCAAAACCGCGTTTCCACCGGACGCATCGCGCCCCTGGGCCGACCGAAAGGCCGCGGTCGTTAATAACAGAACACAGAAGAGTCCCGTCAACCCCTTGACCCGGAACGCCAGTCGTTCTGTGATGCGCAGGTGCTATTCAGTCGCCGCATGTTGAGGGGCCTGCCGCGACCTTCGATCCATTGCCTGACCGGACGTCGCGTCACAGCCAAGAGATGGCGGGCGCCGGCGGCGGGGATGAAGGTATGGCCTCCCGAGATCGGCGAGTGTTCGGCAAGGTTTTCCAGCATGACTCTTGCAAGGCCGGATTCTTGAAGGACCTGGCTTGGCAGAGACGATCCTAAGACAACATTCCTGACCTTGAGACGACCTTGAAAGGCCCAAAGCCCATGAAACGCGTAACCCTGGCTCTCTCCCTTGCTCTCGCCGCCGGCCTCACCGCCCAAGCCGCCGATGCGCAAACGCTCAAGACCGTCAAGGATCGGGGCATGCTGTCCTGCGGCGTCAGCCAGGGCCTGCCGGGCTTCTCCTCGCCCGACGACAAGGGCAACTGGACCGGCATCGACGTCGACGTCTGCCGCGCCATTGCCGGCGCCATCTTCAACGATCCGACCAAGGTCAAGTTCGTGCCGCTGTCCGCCAAGGACCGCTTCACCGCGCTGCAATCCGGCGAGGTCGACGTGCTCTCGCGCAACACCACCTGGACCATCTCGCGCGACACCTCGCTCGGCGCCAATTTCACCGGCGTGACCTATTACGACGGGCAGGGCTTCATGGTGAAGAAGTCGCTCAAGGTGAATTCGGCGCTCGAGCTCAACAGTGCATCGGTCTGCGTGCAGACCGGCACCACCACTGAGCAGAATCTCGCCGACTACTTCAAGGCCAACAACATGAAGTACGAGGTGATCGCGTTCGCCACCAACGACGAGACCGTCAAGGCCTATGAGGCCGGCCGCTGCGACGTCTTCACCACCGACCAGTCGGGCCTGTACGCCAACCGCCTCAAGCTCGCCAGCCCCAACGACCACATGGTGCTGCCCGAGATCATCTCGAAGGAGCCGCTCGGTCCGATGGTGCGGCACGGCGACGACCAGTGGTTCGACATCGTGAAATGGACGCTGTTCGCGATGCTCACCGCCGAAGAGCTCGGCGTGACCTCGAAGAACATCGACGAGAAGGCGAAGCTGGAAAATCCCGAGCTGAAGCGCGTGCTCGGCAGCGACGGCAATTTCGGCGAACAGCTCGGCCTGACCAAGGATTGGGTGGTGCGGATCGTCAAGACCGTCGGCAATTACGGTGAGGTGTTCGATCGCACCGTCGGCGCCGGTTCGCCGCTCGGCATCAATCGCGGTGTCAACAATCTCTGGAACAAGGGCGGTCTTCAGTACGCGCCGCCGATCCGCTGATCAGCCCTGATCGGCCGGCAGCGGCATGAGCACCGAGGCTCGAAAACCGCCGCCCCAGATCGCGCTGAAGATACGGCGCATTCTGGGCGGCAAGGCAGGCTGGAACGGCGTTGCCGTCCAGTTTGCCTTCGCGGCGATCCTGGGCTGGATCGGCTACGAGATCGTCTCCAATGCGCGGGCCAATCTCGAGAACCAGCATATCGCCGCCGGCTTCGGCTTCCTCAGGAACAATGCCGGCTTCGACGTCAATCAGACCCTGATCTCCTATACCGGCTCGGACACGTTCCTGCGCGTGTTCGTGGTCGGACTGTTGAATACGCTCGTGGTCTCCGTGGTGGGCATTGTCTTCGCCACGGTGATCGGCTTCATCGTCGCGCTGTGCCGGCTGTCGCCCAATTGGCTGCTGTCGCGGGTCGGCGAGATCTATGTCGAGGTCATCCGCAACCTGCCACTGCTGTTCCAGATCCTGTTCTGGTACCTGGCGGTGCTCGCGGCCCTGCCAAATCCGCGGCAGAGCATTTCCCTGTTCGGCATTGCCTTCATCAGCAATCGAGGCCTCGTCATTCCCAGCCCGATCGGTCAGAGCGGTCTCGCGCCGTTCCTGGCGGTGCTGGCGCTCGGCATCGTCGCCTCACTGGCGCTGCGCGTCTACGCAAGGCGAGCGCTGTTTCAGCGCGGGCAGGTGATCCGCATCTGGCCTTCCGTGCTGGCCCTGCTGTTCGCGCTTCCGCTGGCCACGATGCTGGTCTTCGGTCTGCCTTTCACCTTCGAGCTGCCGCAGCTGAGGGGGTTCAACTTCGCCGGCGGCTCACGCATCATCCCGGAATTCGTGGCGCTGACGGTGGCGCTGGCGACCTATACCGCCGCCTTCATCGCCGAGATCGTGCGCGCTGGCATCCTGTCCGTTCACAAGGGGCAGATGGAGGCGGGATCTTCGCTCGGCCTCAGCCGCGGCGCAACGCTCCGCCTCATCGTCGTGCCGCAGGCCATGCGCGTCATCGTGCCGCCGCTGACCAACCAGTACCTCAATCTCACCAAGAACTCATCGCTGGCGGTCGCGATCGGCTATCCTGACCTGGTGTCGGTGTTTGCCGGCACGTCACTGAGCCAGACCGGGCAGGCGATCGAGATCATCGCCATGACGATGGGCGTCTATCTCCTGATCTCGCTCCTGACCAGCGCGATCATGAGCGTCTACGGTTGGCGTGTCAGCCGGAGCCTCGGCGCATGAGCGATGTCATCTCGTCCAGCTTCGTCCGCCAGGACCTGCTCGCCGAGCGTCCGGCGCCGGTGAAGACCACGGGCTTCATCGGCCTGATGCGCACGCGCCTGTTCAACTCGCCGACCAACATCCTGCTGACGATCGTCGGCGCCTTGCTGCTCTGGTTCACCATTGTTCCCTCCGTCAAGTTCCTGTTGGTCGATGCGGTCTGGAGCGGTAAGGACCGCACCGCGTGCCTCGCCGAGAACGCCGGCTTTGCGGTCGGCGCCTGCTGGCCCTACATCCAGGCGAAGCTCCCGCAACTGATCTACGGCTTCTATCCCGAGGCCGAGCGTTGGCGGGTGAACTTGACGCTGTTGCTTGCAGTGGTCCTACTGTTGCCGCTGCTCATTCCGCGGCTGCCGGCGAAGAGCCTGAATGCCGGCCTGTTCTTCGTCGCCTTTCCGGTGGTGGCGTTCTTCCTGCTGCACGGCGGAGGCATCAAGGGCTTCGGGCTGAGCTGGACGGCCGGCCTGCTGCAATTGTTCGACGAGAGCATCGTCGGTGCCGGACAGGCGCTGCTCACCTCGAGCAGGACCTCCGCGGTCGGTCCGCTGCTGTGGGTGCTCGGGAGCCTCATCGTGCTGCTCGGCACGGTGATCCATTGGCTGATCTTTCCGCTCACCTGGCTGCGCGATTATATCCAGGGCACGGGCCAGCCGGTCTGGGCAGATTTCGCCGTCACGGGCGCGATCGTCTGCCTGATCGCCTTCGTTCTCGGCGGTGGTGTTCGCACCGGCGGGCGGGCTCTGGCATCGAGCATCGCCACCTTCATTGCCATCGCCATCGTCATCAGGCTGATGGACCTCGACCACGGCGGATTGCCGATCGTGACGACGAATCTGTGGGGCGGCCTCCTGGTGACGCTGGTGGTCTCCGTCACCGGCATCGTCACCTCGCTGCCGATCGGCATCGCGCTCGCGCTCGGCCGCCGCTCGACCATTCCCTTGATCCGGATCTTCTCGATCGCCTTCATCGAGTTCTGGCGCGGCGTGCCGCTGATCACCGTGCTGTTCTTCGCAACCTACATGCTGCCGCTGTTCCTTCCCGGCAATTTCACCGTCGACGGCTTGGTGCGTGCGCTGATCGGCATCGCGCTGTTCACCGGCGCCTATCAGGCCGAGAACGTCCGCGGCGGGCTCGCGGCCATCCCGCGCGGGCAGAGCGAGGCGGCCGCCGCCCTCGGACTGTCCTGGTGGAAGACGACCTCGCTGATCGTGCTGCCGCAGGGGCTGCGGCACGTCATTCCGAACCTCGTCAACAGCTTCATCTCGCTGTTCAAGGACACCTCGCTGGTCTCGATCGTGGCGCTGTTCGATCTGCTCGGCTCGCTGCGCGCCTCGTTCGCGGATCCGAAATGGTCGACGCCGTCGACGGCGTTCACCGGCTTCGCCTTCGCCGGGATCATCTACTTCCTGTTCTGCTTTGGCATGTCGCGCTATTCCTTGTTCGTCGAGCACCGCCTCAACGCCCACCGCCGCAACTGATCGAGGCCACCATGTCCGAGCCCATCGTCAAGATTTCCGGCCTGAACAAATGGTACGGCGAATTCCACGTCCTGCGTGACGTCGATCTCGCGGTGCAGAAGGGCGAACGCATCGTGATCTGCGGCCCCTCGGGCTCGGGCAAGTCCACGCTGATCCGCTGCATCAATGCGCTGGAGGAATTCCAGGAAGGCGAGATCGTCGTCGACGGCATCGAGCTCGGGCCGAACCTCAAGCACGTCGACGCGGTCCGCCGTGAAGTCGGCATGGTGTTCCAAAGCTTCAACCTGTTCCCGCATCTGACCGTGCTCGACAATTGCACGTTGGCGCCGATCTGGGTCCGCAACATCCCCAAGAAGGACGCCGAGGTGACGGCGATGAAGTTCCTCGAGCGCGTCAAGATCCCGCACCAGGCCAACAAGTTTCCGGGTCAGATGTCCGGCGGCCAGCAGCAGCGCGTCGCGATCGCGCGAGCCCTGACCATGAACCCGAAGGTGATGCTGTTCGACGAGCCGACCTCGGCGCTCGACCCCGAGATGGTCAAGGAGGTGCTCGACACCATGGTCGACCTCGCCGAGGAAGGCATGACCATGCTGGTCGTCACTCACGAGATGGGCTTTGCCCGCGAGGTCGCCAACCGCGTCGTGTTCATGGACGCCGGGCAGATCATCGAGGCCAACACTCCGAACGAGTTCTTCGCCGCCCCGCAGCACGCCCGCACCAAGCTGTTCCTGAGCCAGATTCTGCGCTGAGTCCGGCGACCCGCGGCCTCGCCGGTCTGACCGCAAGCCTGGCACCATCCGAATCGGCTTGCCTCTTTTCGGACCATCTCCGGAGAGAGACCTTGCAGAGCAGTGCCGGCGTGCGCGCATACCAGAATGCGCGACTGGAAAAGAAGCTGAAGAAGCAGGCGGACGCCGTCATGGCCTTCGCGATCGAGGCACTCGGGCAGGGCAGGCCTGATGAGGCCGAGATGCTCTGCCGCGAGATCTTGAAGGAGGTGCCGGATCATTTTCATGCCACGCACCTGCTCGGCCTGCGCGCGTTCGACGGCGGGCGGCTCGACGAGGCGGAATTCCTGCTCGAGCGTGCGATTGCACTCGAGCCGCGTTCGCCCGATGCGCACGGCAATCTCGGGGCGGTCTATTTCGCGCTGGAGAAATTCGCTGGCGCCCGCGCCTGCCAGGAGAAGGCCATCGCGCTCAAGCCGAATTGTCCGATCACCCTGACCAATCTCGGCAATACGCTGCTGCACATCGGCCTCGGCAACGAGGCGATCGGGCTGCACGAGCGGGCGATCAGGCTGAAGCCGGATTATGCCGATGCGTTTTGCAACCGCGGCATGGCGGAATTGATGACGGGCCAGTTCGAGCGCGCCAAAGCGAGCTTCGACCGTGCCCTGACATTTCAGCCATCTCACGCCGAGGCGATCGCGGGCAGGGGGATGGTCAGCCTCGAGCTTCGGCACTTCGCGGAAGCGGGCGCCGCCTTCGACGCCGCGCTCGCGATCAAGCCGGGTTCGCCGCGGATTCTGCTGCAGCGTGGACGGCTCAACCTAAGTTTGTCCCGGCTGGTGCAGGCGGCCGCGGATCTCGACGCGACGCTGGCGCAATCGCCACGGCTCGAGCTCGCGCTGTGCTGGCGGGCGCAGATCGACATTCTCGCGGGCAACACGGCGCGGGCGATGGCAGGCGTCAAGACGCTGCTCGAGGTCAATCCGCAATCCGAGATGGGGTTGGCGCTTTTGGCGGCGTGCCTTGTGAACCAGGGAGACATCGCGACCGCGCTCGCGCACCTCGACGCCGCGCTCGAGATCGCGCCGGATTTTCCGGAGGCGATCGGATACAAGATCTTCGTGCTGGACTACCTGCCGGAGGCCGATTTCGCCGCCCAGCAGGCCGCGCGGAAATACTGGTGGGACGCGATCGGCGCGAAGCTGCAGCAAAGGACGCTGGCGCCGCGGCCACTCGATCCTGACCGGCGGATCGTGATCGGATACGTCGCATCCGAATTCAGGAACCACTCGGCGGCATACTCTCTGTTGCCGGTGCTGCGCAATCATGATCACGCCCAGTTCAAGGTCGTCTGCTATTCCTGCTGGCCGGTGCAGGACGAGATGACGGAGAGCTTCAAGCCTCTCGCGGATGTCTTCGTCGATGCCGCACAATTGTCCGATGACGAGCTGGCCGACCGCATCCAGGCCGATGGCATCGATATTCTGATCGATGTCTCCGGGCACACGACCGGCAGCAGGCTTCATGTCTTCGCCCGCAAGCCGGCGCCGATCCAGGTGACGGGCTTCGGGCATGCCACGGGGACGGGCCTTCAAACCATGGACTACGTGCTCGCGGACCCGATCTTCATCCCGCAATCGGCGCGCCATCTCCTGGCCGAGAAGGTGCACGACCTGCCGTGCCTGATCACGATCGATCCGATCCTGGACATTCCGCCTTCAGAGCCACCCATGCTCCGCAACGGCTACGTCACTTTCGGGGTGTTCAACCGCATCTTCAAGATTTCGGACGAGGCCATCCGGGTGTGGTCGAACGTGATGCATGCGGTGAGGGGATCGAAGATCATCGTCAAGAACGGGCTGCTTGACGATCCATTGCTGCGCGATCGATTGATCGCGCGGTTCGCGGCACAGGGCATCGCCGAAGAGAACGTGGTCTGCATGGGCTCGACCTCGCGTCCCGAGCATCTGCGGGCCTTCGCGATGGTCGACATTTCCCTCGACACCTTCCCGCAGAACGGCGGCATCAGCACCTGGGAGTCCCTCTATGCCGGCGTTCCCGTGGTCGCCAAGCTCGGCAGCGGCGCTTCGTCGCGCGCCGGCGGCTCCATCGTTGCCGCCGTCGGCCTGGAGGACTGGGTCGCCGAGGATGACGCGGGCTATGCCGCGATCGCGTGCAACTACGCGGCGCAGCCGGCCTACCTGGCAAAGCTGCGGGCGGATCTGCCGGCTCGGATCGCAGCCTCGCCGGCGGGCGACGTCGAATTTTACACGCGCGAGGTCGAAGCGGCCTATCGCCGGTTTTGGCGCGATTATTGCGCCGCCGCCTCGGAGGTGGCGTAGGACGATTGCGCTGGGCCCCGGGAAATCCCGGAGGCGATAGGACTCCGGTGACCGGCGGGCCAAGCTCGCGAATCAGTTAGACTCTGCTGAGGGCATCCTCCGGAGATACACTTTGCAGAAGAGCGGCGGCGCGCGCGCGTTCCAGAATGCGCGATTGCAGAAGAAGTTGATGAAGCAGGCCGACGCCGTCATTGCCGCTGCGGCGAACGCCTATGGCCAGGGCCGATATGCCGAGACCGAGGCGCTGTGCCGCGAGATTCTGAAAGCCCTTCCGGATCATGTCGATGCCATGCACCTGCTCGGCATGTGCGCCCATGACGGCCGGCGCCTGGAAGAGGCGAGGGAGCTGCTCGAGCGCGTGATCGCGCTCGATCCGCGCCTGCACGATGCCCACAACAACCTCGCGACCGTGCATTTCGACCTCGGCAATTACGAAGAGGCGCGGCGCTGCCAGGAGAGGGCGATCGCGCTCAAGCCGAATTTCGCGGTGGCGCTGACCAACCTCGGCAACACGCTGATGCATATGGGGCTGTACGAACAGGCGCTCGAGATGCACGAGCGCGCCATCAAGATTAAACCGGATTATGCCGATGCGCTCTGCAATCGCGGCATGGTTGAGATCGTGCTTGGGCAGATCATGCGTGCCAAGGAGAGCTTCGATCGCGCCCTCCTGTTTCAGCCGCGTCACGCCGAGGCCATCGTCGGCAGCGGCATGGTCAGCATGGAGCTGCGGCACCACGAGGAGGCCGCAGCCAAGTTCACTCAGGCCCTCGCAATCAAGCCAGGCGCGCCACGAATTCTGGCCCAGCGCGGACGGCTCAGTTACGAGCTGCAGCACCTGCAGGAGGCGCTGGCGGATTTCGATGCGGCGCTTGCGATTTCGCCCAAGCTCGAGCTGGCCCTTCGGGGCAAGGCGCAGGTCTGCCTCGTCATGGGAAGGACCGCGCAGGCGATGGCGGCCGCAACGACCTTGATCGAGCGAAATCCTCGCTCGGAGATGGGGTTGGCGCTTCTGGGCTTCGCTTATTCGAACCAGGGAGACATGGAATCCGCGATTGAATATCTCGATCGCGCGCTGGCGCTCCGACCGGACTATGGAGACGCGATCAGAGGCAAGATCTTCTTGCTGGACTACCTTGCGGAGGCGGATTTCGCGGTCCAGCAGGCGGTGCGAAAGTCCTGGTGGGATGCAATCGGTTCGAGGATTCCGCAAAGGACGCTGCCGAAGCGGCCGCTGGATCCGGACAAGCAGATTGTGGTCGGATATGTCGCGGCCGAATTCCGGCAACACTCGGCGGGACTCACCTTGCTGCCCGTGTTGCGCCATCATGATCACGCCAAGTTCAAGATCGTCTGCTATTACGCTTGGCCGGGGGCGGACGAGTACACCGCCATGTTCAGGCAGATGGCGGACGTCTGGGTCGACGCTTGGCAGATGTCGGACGACGAGCTCGCCGATCGTATTCAGGCCGACAATGTCGACATTCTGATCGACGTTTCCGGCCACACGACCGGCAACAGGCTGCAATGCTTCGCGCGGAAGCCGGCTCCGATCCAGGCCACCGGCTTCGGACACGCGACGGGTACGGGCATGCCGACCATGGATTACGTGCTCGCCGATCCCATCTTCATTCCGCCATCGGCCCGGCATCTGTTTCCCGAGAAGATCCACGATCTGCCGTGCCTGATCACGATGGAGCCGGTCACCAATCTAAAGCCCTCCGAGCTGCCGATGCTCCGCAACGGCTACGTCACCTTTGGTGTGTTCAACCGCATCTACAAGATCTCGGATGATGCGATCCGCGTGTGGTCGCGCATCATGCGGGAAGTGCCGGGATCGAAGATCATCCTCAAGCATGGTTTGCTCGACGATGCCCTGCTGCGCGATAGCCTGGTCGCACGCTTCATCGCACAGGGTATTGCGGAGGAGGACATCACTTGCCTCGGCACCACCTCGCGTGACGACCATCTGATGGCCTTCGACAAGATCGATATTTCCCTCGACACGTTCCCGCAGAACGGCGGCATCAGCACCTGGGAATCCCTCTACAAGGGCGTTCCGGTCGTGGCCAAGCTCGGCATTGGAGCCTCCTCGCGTGCTGGCGCCTCCATCGTGGCGGCCGTCGGCCTCGGCGACTGGGTCGCGGAGGATGATGACGGTTATGTCGAGATCGCCCGCAAGTTCGCCTCGCAGCCCGAATATCTGGCAAAGTTGCGCGCGGGCTTACCGGCCCAGATCGCAGCCTCGCCCGCCGGCAATGTCGAGATCTACACGCGTGAGCTCGAGGCGGGTTACCGAAAGTTCTGGCGCGACTATTGTGCCGCTGCCGCCGAGCACGGCGACGCTGCGGTCAGCGGGGCGGACGCACCTGGCGGCTCCTGAGCCGCATCCTGCAGGCGACCCCCGGGATATCCCGGACGGATTTCTGGTCCGGCAGCCCGGCCGGGTCGGTGCGCGAATCAGTTAGACTCGGCCTTGGGCCATCTTCCGGAGAGACACCTTGCAGAGCAGCGTCGGCGCGCGCGCATTCCAGAATGCGCGATTGCAGAAGAAATTGAAGAAGCAGGCCGACGCCGTCATCTCCGCCGCGGCGAGCGCCTATGGTCAAGGCAGATATGCGGAGAGCGAGGCGCTCTGCCGCCAGATCCTGCAAGCCGTTCCGGATCATTTCGACGCCACGCACGTGCTCGGCCTCAGCGTGCAGCAGGGCGGGCGCCTCGACGAGGCGCAACAGCTGCTCGAGCGCGCGATTGCGATCGATCCGCGCTCGCACGAGGCGCAGAGCAATCTCGCGGCCCTCTACTTCGTGCTTCAGAAATTTGAAGCGGCCCGCGTCTGTCAGGAGAAAGCGATCGCGCTGAAGCCGAATTTTACGCCGGCCCTGGCCGGCCTCGGCAACACCTTGCTGCAGATGAACCTGCCTGAACAGGCCATCGAGGTCTACGATCGCGCCATCAAGCTGAAGCCCGACTACGCCGACGCGCTTTGCAATCGTGGCGTGGCGCAGCTGGCGCTGTTCCGGTTTGACCGCGCCAGGGAGAGCTTTGATCGCGCGTTGTTGTTTCAGCCGCGCCACGTCGAAGCGCTCATCGGCAAGGGCGTGGTCAGCCTCGAGCTCAAGCGCTACGATGAGGCGGAGGCTGCGCTCGCAGCGGCGTTCGCGATCAAGCCCGATTCGGCGAAGATCCTGGCGCAGCGCGGACGCCTCAACTCGGCGCTGTCGCGGCTGGAACAGGCGGCGGCGGACTTCGATGCGGCACTTGCGCTTTCACCCCGGTTCGAGATGGCCTTGCGGGGCAAGGCGGAGGTCTCGCTCAGCCTGGGAAACACCGCACAGGCGATCCTGGCCTGCACGACCTTGCTCGAGCAGAATCCACGTTCCACGATCGCATTGGCGTTGCTGAGCTCCTGTTTTGCAAATCAGGGAGAAATCGCGTCCGCAATCGAACATCTCGACGCCGCGCTGGCGATCTCTCCGGATCCAGACTTGATGGCGCGGAAGATCTACTATCTTGACTTTCTCCCCGACGCCGATTTCACGATCCAGCAGGCGACGCGACGGTCCTGGGGCGAAGCGATCGGTGCCCGCGTGCCGCAGAGGAAGCTCGCCCCCCGGCAGCTCGATCCCGACAGGCGGATCGTGATCGGCTATGTTTCCGCCGAATTCTGGTATCATTCGGCGGCGTTCGGCTTGCTGCCGGTGCTGCGCCATCACGATCACGCCAGCTTCGAGGTCGTCTGCTATTCGTGTTCGCCGACACGAGATGCGATCACAGCCGAATTCAAGTCGGCGGCCGACGGCTGGGTCGATGCCTGGCAGATGTTCGACGACGAACTGGCCGATCGTATCGAGGCCGACAAGGTCGATATCCTGATCGACGTGTCCGGGCACTCGTCGGGCAACAGGCTTCAGATCTTCGCCCGCAAGCCGGCTCCCATCCAGGTCACGGGCTTCGGACACGCGACCGGTACCGGTCTCCGGACGATGGATTACGTGCTCGCGGACCCGGTCTTCATTCCGCAATCGGCACGGCATCTGCTGACCGAAAAGGTTTATGACCTGCCGTGCCTGATCACGATCGATCCCATCCTCGATGTGCCGCCTTCGGAGCTTCCCATGCTCCGCAACGGCTACGTCACCTTCGGCGTATTCAACCGCGTCAACAAGATCTCCGACGAGGCCATTCGCGTGTGGTCGAACGTGATGCGGGAGGTGGCCGGATCGAAGATCATCATCAAGCATACGCTGCTCGACGATCCCCTGGTGCGCGACGGCCTGCTCGCGCGCTTTGTCGCCCACGGGATTGCCGAGGAGAGGATCACTTGTCTCGGCTCGTCCGAGCGCGCCGATCATCTGCGAGCCTTCGCGCTGGTCGATATTTCGCTCGATCCGTTTCCGCAGAACGGCGGCGTCAGCACCTGGGAAGCCCTCTATGCGGGCGTTCCGGTCGTCGCCAAGCTCGGCCACGGCGCATCCTCGCGCGCCGGCGGCTCCATCGTGGCCGCCGTCGGTCTCGACGACTGGGTGGCCGAGGACGACGAGGGCTACGCCGCCATCGCGTGCAAATTCGCTGCCCAGCCCGCGCATCTGGCAAGGCTGCGCGCGGAATTGCCGGCCCGGATCGCGGCGTCGGCCGCGGGTAATGTCGAAACCTACACGCGCAGGGTCGAGGAGGGCTACCGCAAGTTCTGGCGCGACTATTGTGCCGCGGCCTCGGAAAGCGGGGAGGTCGCTTAAGCCGGCCGAACCGCGCAGATTTTGTGGATCTGCGCCTTCGGCCCGAGGATGCGCGTGACGATCAGACGAAGGGCGGCTTGATGTTGCTGCGCTTCTCCAGCCATTCCGGCACCGGCAGGTTCTTGGCGCGCATGAAGTCGGCGTTAAACAGCTTCGACAGATAGCGGCTGCCGGAATCGCACAGCACGGTGACGATCGTCTTGCCGGGCCCGAGCTGCTTCGCAAGCCGCATCGCGCCGACGACATTGATGCCCGTCGAGCCGCCGAGGCACAGACCTTCATGCTGGAGCAGTTCGTAGATCGCACTGACGGCGTCGGTGTCGGGAATGAGATAGGCATCGTCGACCTTGGCAGTCTCGACGATCGCGGTGGCGCGGTTGAGGCCGATGCCCTCCGTGATCGAGCCGCCCGGCGTCGCCTTGGGATCGCCGGTCCTGAAATATTCGTACATGCCGGCGCCATGCGGATCGGCGCAGGCGATGCGGATGTTCTTGTTCTTCTCCTTCAAATAGCGGCTGACGCCGGCCAGCGTGCCGCCGCTGCCGACCGAGCAGACGAAGCCGTCGACCTTGCCGCCGGTCTGCTCCCAGATCTCAGGCCCCGTGGATTCGTAATGTGCCTTGGCGTTGTCCAGGTTGTTCCATTGGTCGGCGAACAGCACGCCATTGGGCTCGGTCTTGCGCAGCTCGTCGGCGAGCCGCCGGCCGACATGCTGGTAGTTGTTGGGGTTGGCGTAGGGAAGGGCCGGCACCTCGATCAGCTCGGCACCGCAAAGCTTCAGGAAATCCTTCTTCTCCTGGCTCTGCGTCTCCGGGATCACGATCAGGGTGCGGTAGCCGCGCGCGCTCGCAACCACGGCAAGACCGATACCGGTATTGCCGGCGGTCGCTTCCACCACCAGCCCGCCGGGCTTCAGCTCGCCGCGCTTCTCGGCCTCCAGGATCATCCATTTCCCGGCGCGGTCCTTCACCGACTGACCGGGATTCATGAACTCGGCTTTGCCCAGGATGGTGCAGCCGGTCAATTCCGAAGCCTGCTTGAGCTTGATCAGGGGGGTGTTGCCGATGGCTTCGACAACGTCGTTGCGAATGGTCATGTCGGGGAAAATCACTACCAAGGGGTTGATCGGCTTTGGCCCGAACCTAGTGCTTGGGAGGCCAAAGGGGAAGGCTTTTGCGCTGCGGCGAACCCGACCGAAACGCCCGCGGAAACAGTGATATGCCTGCAGTAGGAAATGGCCCAACCCCGGCCCGTGCACGAAACGATTGCGCTCCCGATCAACGTTGTTGCGACCAATTCTTGCCACGGGCGAAACGGGTCGCGACAGGGCGCGTGTCCTGTTCGCGGGGGATTGTCTAGAAATGCGGTTGTCCCTCGGTGGTAAGAACCTCAGCCGCCGCAGCGGGAGAGGCGAAGCGAACCCTGCAGCAACGGGTGTGGCCGCGATATCACATGAAATCTTGGTAAGCTTGCTTACGTTTCCCAATGTTTCGCAATGAAGAAAGTCTCTGCGAGACAGGCGCTTTTCGCATTCTTGTCAGTTCGCTCCCGCCTCGTTGGCACGGGCATCTCGCAATTGCGGCACTGTCCCGCCGTTCCGCGCCCGGCTAGTATGAAGCTCAGGTTCCGCAGAAAGCATCATCACTGTGAGCGCGTCGTCCAAAGCCTCCCGACCACCCTGCCGCGAATCGGTTAATCCGGCAGCGTTGCGGCGGCTTGATCTGCCCGGCGGGGGGTGGATGTGACACAGCAAGTTCCAGTGGTCGCCTCGCGGCGGTCTCGCGGTTCTGCACTCCGAACGCTGCGCGCGGCGCGATGGACTGCGGTGCTGTGCCTCGCCGCGGCTTCGGGGGCTTGCGTGCTGACCCAGGATCTTCCCGATCCCGCGCTCGACGTTCCCACGCATTACAAATATGCCGGGAAGGGCGACGCGCCGCCGTCGCTGGATTGGTGGCGCGGCTTCCGCTCTGCGGAGCTGACGCAGCTGATGGAGGAGGCGCAGACCGTCAATCTCGACATCGCCGCGGCCGTGGCGCGCATCGTCCAGGCCGACGCCCAGGCGCGGCAGGCCGGCGCGGCGCTGCTGCCGAGTGTCTCGACAGGCGGATCCGAAACCTATTCGCGCACATCGGGCTCGAGCGCTTCGGGACTGTCCATCGGCGGACGCGAGGTCGTCAATTATTCGGCCTCGCTGAGCGCGAGCTATCAGCTCGATTTCTGGGGCCAGAACCGCGACGCGCTGCAATCGGCAGAGGAGACGGCGAACGCCAACCGTTTCGATCGCGACACGGTCGCGCTGACCACGCTCGCCGCCGTCGCCAACGCCTATTTCCAGGTGCTGGCCTCGCAGGACCGCATCAGGACCTCACAGCGCAACATCGCAAGCGCGCAGCGCATCCTCGATGCGGTGAGGGAGCGCCGCAGGGCCGGCACCGGCACCGATCTCGACGTCGCCCAGCAGGAGAGCGTGCTGGCGAACCAGAAGGCGCTGGTGCCGCCGTTGCGCCAGACGCTGGACCAGAACGTCAACGCGCTCGCCGTGCTGGTGTCGCGGCCGCCGGAGAGCGTGCGCGTGCACGGCGGCTCTCTGGACCGGATCGCGAGCCCGCGCGTGACGCCCGGCCTGCCATCGGAGTTGCTGACGCAGCGGCCGGACATCCGCCGACAGGAGGCGCAGCTCGCCTCGGCCACCGCCAACATCGGCAATGCTCGCGCACAATTCTTTCCGACCATCCAGCTCACCGGCAATGGCGGCTACCAGAGCTCGGCGCTGGTCTCGCTGTTCCAGCCGCATGCGGCCTTCTTCCAGCTCGTCGGCAGCGCGACACAGCCGATCTTCGACGGCGGCAGGATCCTCGGCAATTTCGAGTTGGCCAAGGCGCGGCAGGACGAGCTGCTGCAAACCTATCGCAAGACCATCATCCAGGCCTTTGCCGACGTCGACAACGCGCTGTTCTCGATCAAGCAGACCACGATCAGGCTGCAATTGCAGCGCGACGTCGTCGCCGCCTCGCGCCGCGCCTTCGATCTCTCCGAGCAGCAATTGCGCGCCGGCACCGCCGACATCGTGACCGTGCTCAACACCCAACTGACCCTGTTCCAGGCGGAAGACGCGCTGTCGCAGGCCCAACTCGCACGGCTTCTGGCCATCGTCAGCCTGTACCAGGCGCTCGGCGGCGGCTGGGAGCCGCGAATGGAGAAACCGGTCAATGCTCTTTAAGCCGGACACCAAGCAGGGCGCGGGAGAGGGGACGACGAAGAGATCGCGCGGCCGCGGCTTCGTCATGACCCTGATCACGCTCGCGATCCTCGCCGGCCTCGGCTATGTCGGCTGGATCGTCATGCAACAGCAGCAGACGAACAACCGCAATCAGCGCCCCGATCTGCCGGTGCCGGTGCTGGCGGCGAGCCCGCGCATCCAGGACGTGCCGGTTTATCTCGACGGCGTCGGCGCGATCCGCGCGCTCAACACCGTGACCGTGCGCTCGCAGGTCGATGGCAAGCTGATCGCGGTCAATTTCACGGAAGGTCAGGACGTCAAGAAGGGCGACGTGCTCGGCGAGATCGATCCGGCGATCTATCAGGCGCAGTACGACCAGGCGGTTGCCAAGAAGGCGCAGGATCAGGCCCAGCTCGCCAACCAACGCATCGACCTCGCGCGCTACGAGCAGCTCGCGGCCTCCAACGCCGGCTCCAAGCAGCAGGCCGACACCCAGCGTGCGCTGGTCGCGCAGACCGAGGCGCTCGTCAAAGCCGACCAGGCTGCGATCGACAACGCGGCGGCGACGCTGAGCTACACCAAGATCGTGGCGCCGATCTCGGGCCGCGTCGGCCTGCGCCTGGTCGACCAGGGCAACATCATCCATGCCTCCGACACCACGGGCCTCGTGGTGATCACGCAATTGCAGCCGATCGCGGTGTGGTTCAGCCTGCCGCAACAGCAGATCATGCGCGTCAACGCTGCGGCGGCGAAGGGGCCGCTCGCGGTCGACGTGTTCGGCAATGACGGCATCACGGTGATCGATACCGGCAAGCTCACCGGCATCGACAACCAGGTCGACCAGACCACCGGCACGCTCAAGCTCAAGGCCGAATTCCCCAATGCCAATTACCAGCTCTGGCCGGGCCAGTTCGTCAATGTCCGCCTCAAGGTCGAGACCTTGACGCAGGCGCTGGTGGTGCCGACCTCTGCGGTGCAGCGTGGCCCGATCGGCACTTTCAGCTACGTCATCGGCGCGGACAACATCGTCTCGGCCAAGCCCGTGACGGTGACCCAGCAGAACGAGCATGACGCCGTGATCGCCAGCGGCCTGTCGGCGAGCGAGAGGGTGGTCACCACGGGCTTCGCAAATCTGTCCGACGGCTCCAAGGTGATCGTCGGCCGCGATGACCAGACTCCGTCGGCCGATCTTGCCCCACGCAAGCGCTCGCGCGCACCGGACGCCCAGAAGAAGGATGGTGCCAACGAAGGCCAGAAGGACGGGCAGAAGGACAGCCAAGCCAAGGACGGCGAGTTGCGCGCCAAGCGCAAGAGCAGTGAAGGCGACCAGAAGGGGCAGACGGGACCGGCGCCGGGGCCGGGGGCATCGGAAAGTGGAGCCAAGCAGCCATGATCCCGACAACAGCCGCTTGAAGCGGCAGGCATAACCCATGGGTGTCTCCGAACCCTTCATCCGCCGGCCGATCGCGACCTCGCTGCTCGGCATCGCGCTTCTGATCGGCGGGCTGCTCGGCTATTTCGCACTCCCGGTCTCGGCGCTGCCGCAGGTCGATTTCCCGACCGTGCAGGTGACGACGCAGCTGCCGGGCGCGAGTCCGGACGTGATCGCCTCGCTGATCACCGCGCCGCTGGAGCGGCAGCTCGGGCAGATCCCGTCGCTCTCGGCGATGAACTCGACGAGCTCGTTCGGCGTCAGCCAGATCTCGCTGCAGTTCGAGCTCAACCGCGACATCGACGGGGCGACGCAGGACGTGCAGGCCGCGATCAATGCCGCCGCGGGCGTGCTGCCGAGGACGCTGCCTTACCCGCCGACCTACGCCAAGGTGAACCCGGCGGATGCGCCGGTGATGACGCTGGCGCTGCGCTCGGACACGATCTCGCTGCGGGTGATGAGCGACATCGCCGACACCATTCTGGCGCAACGTTTGAGCCAGATCTCCGGCGTCGGGCGCGTGTCCGTGCTGGGCGGGTTGAAGCCGGCCGTGCGCATCCAGGCCGATCTGGCGCGCCTTGCAGCCTACGGCATCGCGATGGAAGATCTGCGCACCGCGATCGCCAATGCCAATGTCTCGGGGCCGAAAGGCTCGCTCGACGGCGCGCAGCAATCCTACATCATCGCCGCCAACGACCAGATCGCGGCGGCTGAAGCCTACAAGCCCGTCATCATCGCCTATCGCAACGGCTCGCCGGTGACCATTGCCGACGTCGCCCAGATCGTCGACGGCCTCGAGAACGACCGCACCGGCGGCTGGTACCAGGGCACGCCGGCGGTCATCCTCGACATCCAGCGCCAGCCCGGCGCCAACGTCATCGACGTCGTCAGCCAGATCCGCGCCGAGATCCCGAAACTGCAGCGCGCGATCCCGGCCGGCGTGAATCTCACCATCGTCTCCGATCGCACCGTCACCATCCGCGCCTCGGTGCGCGACGTACAATTCACTCTGGTCCTTGCCGTCGTGCTGGTGACGCTGGTCGTGCTGCTGTTCCTGCGTTCGTTGCGCGCGACCGTGATCGCCGGCGTGGCGCTGCCGTTGTCGCTGATCACGAGCTTCGGCATCATGTATTTTGCCGGCTTCAGCCTCGACAATCTGTCGCTGATGGCGCTCACGATCGGCACCGGATTCGTTGTCGACGATGCCATCGTGATGATCGAGAACATCGTGCGCCACATGGAGAATGGCGACGGCGCGATGGAAGCCTCGCGCAAGGGCGCCAGCGAGATCGGCTTCACCGTGATCTCGCTGACGGTGTCGCTGATTGCGGTCTTCATCCCGCTCCTGTTCATGTCGGGCCTGGTCGGGCGCATGTTCCGCGAATTCGCGCTGACCTTGACGATTGCGGTCGTAACCTCGGCGGTGGTCTCGCTGACGCTGACGCCGATGATGTGCTCGCGGCTGCTCAAGCACGCGCACGAGGAGCTGACCGTGCCGGGACTGGCCGCGATCAGCCGCTTTATCGACCGCACGGTCGATGCCTATCACAGGTCGCTGTTGTGGGTGCTGGAGCGCCAGCGCGCCACGCTGGTCGTGACCTTCGTTACGCTGATCGCGACGCTGGTGCTCTATGTCGTCGCGCCCAAGGGCTTCCTGCCGCTGCAGGACACCGCTTCGATCACGGCGGTGACGGAGGCGGGGCCCGACGTGTCGTTTGCGGAAATGAAGAGGCGGCAGGCCGAGGCGGCCGAGGCCATCAGGGCCGACCCTGATGTGGTCGGCGTCGTCTCGGTGATCGGTGCGGGCTCCGTCAACCCGACCACCAATGTCGGCCGCCTCGTCATGAGCTTGCGGCCGCGCGGCGAGCGCCGCGACGATGTCAGCGTGGTCGTGACCCGGTTGAAGGAGCGGGTCTCCGGCATCCCCGGCATGACCGTCTATTTCCAGCCGGTGCAGGACGTGCAGATCTCGACCCAGTCGAGCCGCTCGCAATACCAGTACACGCTGACCGGCACCGATGCGACGCTGGTCTCGGAATGGGCGCGCAAGCTGGTTGCGGAGATGCGGCGCGATCCCTTGTTCCGGGACGTCTCCTCCGAGGCGCAGGAGGGCGGCCTGCGGGCGCAGCTCGATGTCGACCGCACGCGCGCCGGCCAGCTCGGCGTGAGCCTGCAAGCAATCACCGACACGCTGAACGACGCCTTCGCGCAGCGGCAGATCTCGACCATCTACGGTCAGGCCAACCAGTATCGGGTGGTGCTGGAGGCGCTGCCGATGTATCAGCGCGATCCCTCGATCCTGTCGAAGCTCTATCTGCCGGGTGCCGCGAGCGCCACCGCGGGCGCGCCCAATGCCCAGGTGCCGCTGTCGGCCGTGGCGACGCTGAAGCGGACCACGGCGCCGCTCGCGATCTCGCATCAGGCGCAATTCCCGTCGGTGTCGCTCAGCTTCAACCTGGCGCCGGGCGCGGCGCTCGGCGATGCCGTCGAAGCCGTGAAGGTGATCGAGACCCGCATCGGCATGCCAGGCAGCATCGTCGGCGTCTATGCCGGCGATGCCGCCGAATTCGCCAAGGCACTCGCCGGCCAGCCCTGGCTGCTGCTCGCCGCCGTCATCACGATCTACATCGTGTTAGGGGTGCTCTACGAGAGCTATATCCATCCGATCACGATCCTGTCGACGCTGCCCTCGGCCGGCGTCGGCGCCATCCTGGCACTGATGCTGTGCGGACAGGATCTCTCGGTGATCGGCCTGATTGGCATCATCCTCTTGATGGGCATCGTCAAGAAAAACGCGATCATGATGATCGACTTTGCGCTCGAGGCCGAGCGCGGGCGGGGCATGTCGCCCAGTGAAGCCATCGTGCAGGCCTGTCTGTTGCGCTTCCGTCCGATCATGATGACGACGCTGGCGGCGCTGTTCGGGGCGCTGCCGCTCGCGATCGAAAGCGGCACCGGCGCCGAGCTGCGCTTTCCGCTCGGCATCTCCATCATCGGCGGCCTGCTGCTCAGCCAGCTCCTGACACTTTACACGACGCCCGTGATCTACCTGGCGCTCGACCGCATCAACCGCCGGTTCGAGCAGGCACTGCCGCCGGCTGGATCCGGCGGCCCGCCGGTCGCCGGCGCGACCGAGGGGATGCAGTGATGGCATCGATCTCGGAGCCCTTCATCCGCCGCCCGGTCGCGACCACGCTGCTGTCGATCGGGCTGTTCCTGCTGGGTGTGGTCGCCTACCGGTTCCTGCCGGTCGCCTCGGTCCCGAACGTCGACTTTCCCGCCATCTTCGTCTCCGCCAGCCGGCCCGGCGCCGATCCGTCCGTGATGGCGGCGACGGTGGCGTCGCCACTTGAGCGGCGGTTGGGAGAGATCGCCGGCATCAACCAGATCACCTCGACCTCGAGCCTCGGCACGACCAGCATCCAGCTTCAGTTCGACATCGGCCGCAACATCGACAAGGCCGCGCGCGACGTGCAGGCGGCCATCAACGCCGCGATGGTCGACCTGCCGAGCGACCTGCCCACGCTGCCGCGTTTCCGCAAGGCGAACACGGCCGGCGCACCCATCTTCGTGCTGGCGTTGACCTCCAAGACGATCTCTCCGTCGGCGATCTACGACGTCGCGGATAGCGTGTTGGCGCAACGCATCTCGCAGGTGCCGGGCGTCGGCAACGTGTCGATCTCCGGCGCCGACCAGCCGGCCGTGCGCGTGCAGCTCAACCCGGTTGCGCTGTCCAATGCTGGAATCGCCACTGACGACGTGCGAACCGCGATCATCGCCGCCAACGCGCTCGGCCCCGTCGGCATCTTCGAAGGCGAGCGCCAGAGCGAGACGCTGTCGCTGAACAAGCAGATGCGCACGGCGAAGGAGTTCCGCGACATCGTCATCAAGAGCTCGGGCAATAATTTCGTGCGGCTGTCGGACGTCGCCGACATCGAGGATTCCGTCCGCAACGTCCGCTCGATCGCCTGGTTCAACAGGCAACCGGCGGTTCTGATCCAGATCACCAAGCAGGGCGATGCCAACGTCATCGACACCGTCGACCGGGTCAAGGCGCTGATCCCCGAGTTGAAGCAGTGGATTCCGGCCGGGGTCGAGATCTCCACCCTGGTCGATCGGACCGGCACGATCCGCGCCAGCGTGCTGGACATGCAATGGACGCTGCTGGCAACGTCCGTCCTGGTGATGGTCGTCGTGTTCGTGTTCCTGCGGCGGCTGACGCCGACCATCGCGGCCGGCATCTCGGTGCCGCTGGCACTCGCCGGGACTTGCGCCGGCATGTGGGTCGCGGGCTTCTCCATCGACAACCTGTCGCTGATGGCGCTCGCCATCTCCGTCGGCTTCGTCGTCGACGACGCCATCGTCATGATCGAGAACATGTTCCGCAACCTCGAGCAAGGCATGCGGCCGTTCCGGGCGGCGCAGGAGGGCGCCAAGCAGATCGGCTTCACTGTGGTCTCGATCAGCCTGTCGCTGATCGCGGCCTTCACCCCGCTGATCTTCATGGACGGCGTCGTCGGTCGGCTCCTGCGCGAATTTTCACTGACGCTGACCTTCGCCGTCCTGGTCTCGACGCTGGTGTCGCTGACGGTCACGCCGATGATCTGCGCCCATTACATCCGGCAGGCCACCTCCGGCACGGCAACGCTGTTCGACCGCATCATCGAAGGCGCGCTGTCGCGCACCATCGTGTTCTACGCCCGCACCCTGCGCACCGTGCTGGAATTCCCGCTGCTGACGCTGCTGGTGTTCTTCGCCACCATCGCGCTCACGGTGACGCTCTACATCAAGGTCCCCAAAGGCTACTTCCCCACGGACGATTCCGGCTTCATCATCGGCGCGACGCGCGCCTCGGCGGACACCTCGTTCCAGTCGATGCTCGGCCTGCAGCAGCGGCTCGCCGAGATCGTGATGAAGGATCCCGCCGTGGCCGGCATCGGCTCGACGGTCGGCAGCGGGGGCCCGGGTCCGGCGACCTCGAACCGCGGCACCATGTTCATCAGCCTGAAGCCGCCGGAGGAACGTGGCCACGTGTCGACTGAGGTCGTGATCGAACGGCTCAGGCGCGCGCTATATCCCGTGCCCGGCATCCGCCTCTTCATGTTCGCTGCCCAGGACGTGCGGGCCGGCGGGCGTCAGAGCGATTCCGACTACCAATATACGCTCACCAGCACCGATCTCGGCCTGTTGCAGAAATGGGCGCCGATCGTGGCCAAGCGCCTGGAGAGCGTGGAGGGCATCACCGACATCTCCAGCGATCGCGATCCTGGCGGGCTGCAGCTGACGCTCGCCATCGACCGCCAGAAGGCGTCCGCGCTCGGCGTCAAGGTCCAGGACATCGACAACGCGCTCAACAACGCTTTCGCACAGCGGCAGATCTCGATCATCTACACCCAGCGCAACCAGTACATGACCGTGCTGGAGATCGATCCGAAGTTCCAGGTCGATCCCAGCAATCTCGATCGCATCTACGTCGCCGGCGCGGGTGATGCGCAGGTGCCGCTGTCGGCCGTGGTGCGCGCGACGCGCGGGCTCGCTGCGCTCGCCGTCTATCATTCGCAGTCGTTCCCATCGACCACGGTGTCCTTCAACCTGATGCCGGACGTGCCGCTTCAGGCGGCGACCCAGAACATCCAGCGCGCGGTCGACGAGTTGCACATGCCCGAAGGCATTCGCGGCAGCTTCGACGGCAATGCCGGCGATTTCGCCAGGACCAGCGGTCGCCAGCCGCTCCTGATCCTCGGCGCGCTGGTCGCGATGTATATCGTGCTCGGGGTGCTCTATGAGAGCCTCGCCCATCCGCTCACGATCATCTCGACACTGCCATCGGCCGGCTTGGGTGCGCTGCTCGCCTTGCAGCTCACCAACACGCCGCTGACGGTGATCGCCTTCGTCGGCATCATCCTCTTGATCGGCATCGTCAAGAAGAACGGCATCATGATGGTGGACTTCGCGCTCGATGCCGAGCGCCAACGCGGCCTGTCCTCGGCCGAGGCGATCTTCGAGGCCTGCCAGGCGCGCTTCCGCCCGATCCTGATGACGACCATGGCGGCGCTGTTTGCCGGCATTCCGCTGGTGATCGCGACCGGCCCCGGCACGGAGCTGCGCCGGCCGCTCGGCATCACCATCATCGGCGGCCTGTTCGTCTCGCAGATCCTGACGCTGTACACGACGCCCGTAATCTACCTCCTGATCGACCGCCTGCGTCGTCGCTCCGAACCGCGTCCGCTGGCTGCACCGGCGGAATAGGTTGTTGAGCAGCCGCTCCAAGCGTATAGCGGCCCCATGTCCAAGCCGCCTGAGACCGCCGCCGCGCCGGCCGAGCCGATCCCCGAATGCCCGCATTGCCAGAAGCCGATGCCGCTCTGCATTTGCGACAGCGTCACGCCGATCGAGAACCGGCTCTCGCTGCTGATCCTCCAGCATCCGCAGGAGCAGGACAGGGCGCTCGGCACTGCGCGGCTGCTGACCAGGCATTTTGCCGATGCAACGGTGCGGGTCGGCCTGTCCTGGCCGAGCCTGTCCAAGGCGCTGGGACGGCCGGTCGAGAATGCTTCGCACTGGGCGGTGCTCTATCTCGGCTCGGCACGCGCCGCTGATCTCGAGGCCGAAGGAGAGATCGTCGCGCTCAACCGCAAGGGCGAGGTCGCGGAGAACCAGCGCGCGATCCTCGGCAAGCTCGAAGGCGTGGTGCTGCTCGACGGCACCTGGAGCCAGGCCAAGGCGCTGTGGTGGCGCAATCCCTGGATGCTGAAATGCCAGCGCGTGATCCTCAATCCGGCACGTCCCTCTCGCTACGGGCGCTTGCGCAAGGAGCCGCGCCGCGACGGCCTCGCGACCATCGAAGCCGCCGCGACGATCCTCGCCGCCCTCGAGCGGCGCCCTGATATCGCCGAGACGCTTCATGCCAGTTTCGAGCGGATGCTGGCTCGCTACCGCGAGGTCCAGGCCGAGATGCCGGAACTGGCACCCAAGCCCGCGCCCAAGGGCCGCCGGCGCGACTTCCGGCGCGGCAAGCGCGCCTGATTTCGGGTGGACATTTCGCTGTGCTACCCGCGGGCCGTGGGGTTGCCTAAGCCATTGATCCCCTATATTGGTCCGCCCTTACGGGGCCACGTGGCGGAGTGGTTACGCAACGGTCTGCAAAACCGTGTACACCAGTTCAATTCTGGTCGTGGCCTCCATCACAAGTCTCTGATTTTCCGCAAAATTTGGACTTATAGGCGGTTCCGCCGAGCCGCAGCTCCAGTGAGCCACCGGGTTTGCCCGGGCCTTGGCGGAAAGGTGCGATTCAGGTCCTCTGGCATAGACTTCGCATCTGCGAAAAGACGCATCCAAACCCTGGAGCTGGAGAGCACGTGGGCGACGTCGTTCGATTTGTCCCGAAATCCGAGCTGGAGCGGGCCCGCCTCATTTCTGAGGCGCGCGCGATCTATGACAGCATCTTCCCGCCGGCTGCACCCGACCGGGCGCCGCAGCAGGGCGAGGAACGCAAGACTTGATCGGGGCTGCGCCGGTCCGCGGCGCTCGGTCATGCCGAACCGCCCGAAAGGCGGACGCATCGGTTCACTTCAAGTGGCCTCAGCAGGCCGCGTACCAGTCGTCGGGGAAGGGCAGGAGGGGCCAGGCGCCCTCGTTGTCATTGGCAGCCTTGTTATTGGCAGCCTTGGGCGTCGTGTCGAAACTCCACGAGCGGGGCACGTATTGCTCCACCGGCACGGGCACGAAATCCTCAAAGACCATGGCGTCCCGGACAGCATCCAGCAGCAAATTGAATTCGGCTTCGCTCATCACACCCTCGCAGAACGCGGACGGCGCAATGTCGCAAAGCCGGTTTGTTTCCGGATTGACCCGATCGTTCGCATTTTAACGATGCGGCGATCGGGACCCGAATGGTTAGCGATTCCTGAAAATCCCCGGGGCAACCCTATGTGCCCGCCGCCGCGCAGCGGGCGTGAAGGAGATCACATTCCCCGCGGTTTATTTCTCGTAACCCCTTTTGCACCGTACCGGCCAATGCAGGCCGGAGCGGGCAGTGCAGAGCGGGAGACTGGTCATGAAGGCGAGGTTCTTGCGGTTTGCGGGCGTGAAGAGCCGGGCGCGGGGCGCCTCGACGGTCGGGCTGTTCCTGACGCTGTTTGCCTCTGCGGCCCATGCACAGGGAACGGCGGAGCAGCGGCGGGCCTGTACGCCCGACGTCTACCGGCTCTGCGCCGGCGAGATCCCCAACGTCCGCGCCATCACGGCCTGCCTGCGCCGCAACCGCGCCAGCCTCAGCGAGGCCTGCCGATCCGTGTTCGACCAGGCGGGTGGCTAAACGGCCCGGCTTGTGGGCTTGTGCGCAGCAAGTCCCTCGCAGAGGCTCGCGAATCCGTCACAGGCACCCTGTGGATATGCTGTGGATTTGCTGCGGATGCTGGACGTGAATGCTTCGTACCGTCGTCGGATCTTGGTCGGCATAGTCATATCTCCGTCAAATGAGCGCACCGGATGATTTAGCGATCTGGCAGATCGCTGCTGCGGCCAGAGCTCCTCGCAACGGCGCGTCGAGAGAATGACGGCTTACCGGAACTCCACTGCATTCGTCTCAAATTTCAACCGAAGCGTGCATCAAATCTTGATCGGCCATCCGCTAGGGATGATCGGCCGCCTTGAACGCAGGCCCTCATCGTCGCGACTAACCGACAGAGTGCATAGGGATCAGCGGAACGTGATTAAGCTTCCTCTTCCTAAAGCACCAAAATGGTGCTTTAGTGCTTTCCATGAGCCAATCGTCCCGATACGCGCCGTCCGCGCTGCGTTACCGGCTTGCCCCTGACCCGGCCGCCAAGGCCGCCCTCGAGGCGACATTCCAGGCCTATGACCGCATGATGGAAATCCTCGACGAGGTGGCGCGGATCCACAATGTGGGTTCCAATGTGGTCCTGCTCCATGCCCACGCCTATGAGCCCATCCGCAAACAGACGGCGCTGCCTTCGCGGCTGGTGACACTGGGGCTGCGCGACCGCGCGGAGTATCGCGCCGCGCAAGGGCGCCGCCTGCCGCTCGACGACAAGCTCGCCAAGATCAAGGGGCCCGCCACCATTTCGATTGCGACCGTGCAAGGGCGCTTCAGCGTGCCCTTCGACTATGCCGGCTATGCCGAGGGTTGGGGACAGAGCGTGCCGGCGCGCCTCATCCGCACCGACGACGGTTTCGAAGTTCACTACGGCGTCACGCCGAACAGCCTGCCAGAGGAGGAGAACGCCATGGATACCATCGCTGCCGCTCCCGACAATTTCCTGTCCCGAGTCGGGCGCCTGATTGCCGGGATCGCGTACGATGCGATCGAGCAGGCGGAGGGCAAGAACAAGCTGAAGGTGGTCGGACAGGCCATCCGCGAGATCGAGCGCGCCGAGACCGAAGCGCGCGATGCGCTCGCCGCTGCCCGGGCCGAGGAATATCGCCTCAACGCGCGCCGCAGCGAGATCGAGCGGGCGATGACCGATCTGACCGCCAAGATCGAGGCCGCGATCGCAGACGGGCGCGATGATCTCGCCCGCGCCGGCATCGCGCGGCAAATGGACCTGGAGGCGCAGTTCGAGGTGCTCTCTCGTGCCATCGACGAGAACAACGAGAAGATCGAGCAATGCGTCACATCGCTCCGCGCGGTGCTGTCGGCGCTCCAGGATGCCGAGCAGCGCCGCGCCGATCTCGAAAAGAGCGAGGCACAGGCCAGCCCACAGACATCGACGTCGTCGCGGAAATCCGGCGGCACCTCCGCTGCCGCGAAGGCGCTGCGGGCGGGCAGGGCAGTGGCACGGGCCACCGGCGTGCCGCCGGGAATTCCTTATTCGAGCGACATCGACGAGCTGAGTACGCTCCATCGCGACAAGGAAATTGCAGCCAGGCTGGCCCGGTTGAAGTCGGGCGGCTGAGTGCGGTGTCATGAGCGCTCTGCTCGAACACGTCATGGCGCCTGAGGTCAGGCCGTTCGCGATTGCGGCGGCCATGATCGTCATCGTCGGCTCGGTCGAGGTGATCTCGATGCTGATCGGGGCCTCCTTGAGCGAGATGCTGGGCACCAACATCGATTTTGCTCACCCCAGCGACAACGGCGTGCTCAACGCCATCTCCTGGATCAATGTCGGCGGCGTGCCGCTCTTGATCTTCCTGCTGCTGCTGCTCGGCGCCTTCTCCATCACCGGCTTCCTGATCCAGGACCTCGCGCGAATGATTGCGGGTCCCTTACCGGCGACGGTCGCCTCGGTCGGGGCCGTCGTGGTGTCGGTTCCGCTTGTGCGCGCCGCCAGCAGGACCATCGCGCGGGTCATTCCCAAGGACGAAAGCTACGTCGTCGGCCTCGGCGATCTGGTCGGCCGCATCGGGGAGGTCGTCGTTGGCCCGCTCGACCAGGGGCCGCCCGGCCGCGTCAGCGTCGCCGACATCCACGGCAACCGCCATTTCGTCTCGGCGGTCGCGGCGCCGTCATCGGGACCTTTGCCGCAGGGAACCATGGTCCTCCTGGTCGACCGCGACGGAACGCGCTTCGTCGCGGTGAAGGCCGACGATGAACTCAAGCCGTCCAACCCCACTCTAAGCAATTAGCAAGTCCCACAGCGGAGAAAGCCATGTTCGACATCGCAGTCCCGGCCGTGATCGGCGTCGCGCTGATCGTCGTCCTGGGGATCGTCTTCACCATCCTCTACAAGCGCGCCACCCGCGACGAGGCCTTCGTGCGCACCGGGCTCGGCGGCAAGAAGGTCGTGCTCGACGGCGGCGCCATGATCCTGCCGATCTTCCACTCCTATGCCAGCGTCAATCTGAAGACGTTGCGCCTCACCGTCGAGCGCAAGGAGCGGGAATCCCTCATCACCAAGGACCGCCTGCGCGTCGACATCGTTGCCGAGTTCTACGTCCGCGTCCGTCCCGACGAGGAGAGCATCGCGCTCGCGAGCCAGACGCTCGGCGCATTGACCAATGACGCCGAGGCGCTGCGCAACCAGGTCGAGGCGAAATTCGTCGACGGCCTGCGCTCGGTCGCTGCGACCATGAGCATCCTGGAACTGCAGGAGAAACGCTCGGACTTCGTCAAGCACGTGCAGTCCACGGTCGAGTCTGATGTGAAGTCGAACGGGCTCGAGCTGGAATCGGTGTCGCTGACCAAGCTCGACCAGACCGACGTCAAATTCTTCAACCCGGAGAACTTCTTCGACGCCGAGGGTCTGACCCAGCTCAAGACGGTCACCGAGACCCGCCGCCGCGATCGCAACGCCATCGTGCGCGATAACGAGGTGGCGATCGCGCAAAAGGACCTCGAGGCGCGGCAGCAGACCCTTGGGATCGAGCGGACTAAGAAGGAAGCCGAGCTGTCGCAGGAACGCGACATTGCCAACAAGACCGCGAGCACCCGCGCCGAGGTAGCAACCGCGACGCAGACCGCACGCCTGACCGAAGAGAACGCTCGCATCGACACCGATCGTGCGGTTGCCGAGAAGGAGGCAGGTGCCAAGCAGGTCAAGGAAACCGCGGTGATCGAGTCGGAGCTGGCGATCAACAAGCGCAAGACCGACGCCCAGCGCGAGATCCAGATCGCGACGCAGGAGAACGAGATCCAGATCGCGGCGAAGAGCAAGGAGACGTCGGAAGCCGTCGCCGAAGCCAAGACCGCCGAGGCGCTGGCCGTCTCCGCGGAGGAAAAGGTCGTCACCGCGCGCGCCATCGAGGTCGCCGATCGTGCCCGCCTGACCCAGGTGCTGGCCGCACGCACCGAGGCCGAACGCAAATCGACCGAGCTGATCGTCGCGGCCGAGGCCGAGAAGAAGGCCTCGCTCGATCGCGCCGAAGCCGTCAAGACGCTGGCCACCGCCGAAGCCGAATCCAACAAGATCAAGGCGGTCGGCGTCCGCAACATCGGCGAGGCGGAAGCCGCCGTCATCACCATGAAGAACGAGGCGCAGAACAAGCTCGGCAACAACGTCATCGATTTCGAGATCGCCAAGAAGCGGATCGAGACCATGCCGTCCGCGCTGGCGGAGATGGTGAAGCCGATCGCGAATCTCAAGGATGTCCGCATCCTGCACACCGGCGGCGCGTTCGGCGGCAACGGTGCGAGCGGAGGTAATGTCGGCTTCGGCGAAGGTCTGGCCGGCGAGCTGCTCAAGGTCCATGCGCTGCGTCCGATGATCGACGAAATCCTGCGCCAGAGCGGCTTTGCGCCGGACGAGGATCCGGTGAAGGCGCTGGTCGGCGCCGTGACCGGAAAGAGCAACGGCGCGGCCGTGCCGGCGCCGCTGCCGGAGAAAACAAACGCCGCCGAACTGTGAATGCCGGTTCATTGCTGCGGAGAATTCGAATCGATAAACAGGCGGGGCGCGTCTCGCGTCGCGCGAACGTTCCGGAGCGCGGATCGATCGTGTCTTGAATCGGTCGATCTCGCTCCGGACGAGTCTTGAGGCAACGTTTTGTTTGCCACGGCGCCTGCGTCGATCGACATCGGGCGCCGAGACCTGTTTCGATCGGAGAATTTCACAATGAAGCATTTTCTGTCCGGATTGATCGCGATCGCCCTTTCGATCGCCGCCGCACCGTCGCTTGCGGCCGATGCCCGCAACGTCACCGTCGTCAACGAGACCGGCTATGCCATCAAGTTCCTGGGCTTCAACGCGCCGGATGACGGGCTGGACGAATGGGAGAACGAGCTCGACAAGGTGTTGCAGAACCAGGCCAGCACTTATGTCGAGTTCGACGACGACGATGAAGGCTGCGTCTGGAACATCCGGGTCGACTGGAAGAACTATGACGAGTCGGTGCTGTGGAAGAACGTCAATCTCTGCAAGCTCACCGCGCTCCGCTTGCGCTACGACCCCGGCACCAAGACCACCTCGTTCCTGGCGGAATAATCCTCGCCCGGTCCCGGCCGGAGGAGCGGCCATTCCAGGTCCCTCCGAGCGCGTTGCGGATGATGACGAATTCGTCCTTTGCAAGCGCAAGCGGCTTTGTTATACGCAGCCGCGCGCGAACGAACGGTTCGCCCTTTTCCTCGGTAGCTCAGCGGTAGAGCATCCGACTGTTAATCGGATGGTCGCTGGTTCGAATCCAGCCCGGGGAGCCATCAGGCTGTTGCCAAGCCTCTCGAAACACTCCAGAACTAAGCAAGTCCTAGGGGTAAGCCACTGAAAAATCAGGGGTTTCAACGTCTCGTTCTGTTCTGCCACTTCCGCCGTGGTCCGGAGCGGCTGGGGATATGGAGGGGTAGGGGCCTTGTACCCCCCAAATTGCCTCTCGGGATCCCCCCAAATTCCGGCGACGGCGTTGGAATAAAGTTCCAAAAGGCACTCTCTGATCGGGTCGTCCTGAGCGCCAAGTCCGAATCGAAGGAATGAAAGCCGGCCGATACCTCCAGAGCCTGGCCTTCTTGGTCGTGACCAGAAAGAACAGGCCGCCGGGCGGAGCGGCCGATATAGCTCGGCCGTACCCGCCATTAGCCTCCAGACAGGCACAGCAATCGAGATCATGGGCTTTGCCGTCGGTCGGAGCTATGTCGAGATCAATCCGTTCGTCGGCGTCAACTTCACGACTGCTTGCTCAGGTCCAGCACCGGGGCATTCTCACTCGCGGGCGGTGGACCGCGCAATCTGCGCCGAGACGCAACTGGCTGCGCGCCTGTTGCCGATCTCGCTAGGTGACCGATCGCCTGGCTTGATCTGGATCAAGCCTCCTCGGCGGGCCGCCCCGCTAGCTTTTCAGCAGCGGTCCGTCGGCCTGGAGGCAACGACCCTTGAAAACGCTTCGCCAGCTCCTGTCCGCGGAGGACATTGTCCAGGTCGTGATCCGGCTGGGCTTGCTCGGGCTGCTGATCTTCTGGACTTTCCTGGTGATCCGGCCTTTCGTGCCGATCCTGAGCTGGAGCGCCGTGTTGGCGGTGGCATTTCATCCCGTCTTCGCCTGGCTCGCCCAACGCCTCGGTGGCCGTCCCCGGACAGCCTCAGCCGTTCTCACCCTGATCACGCTGGGCATCGTCATCGGTCCCGCCGCGTGGCTCGGCCTCAGTGCAGTCGAAGGGATCCGGGACCTTGCGGCCCAGATCGGCAGTGGCGATCTCGCGCTCCAGGCCGCACCGGAGCAGATCAGGAGCTGGCCGTTGATCGGTCCTCAGCTCTACGCGATCTGGAACGAGGCCTACACGAACATCCGTGCGGCGCTGCGCGAGGTGGCGCCGTACTTGAAACCGCTCGCCGGAGTGATGCTGTCGTTTGCCGGTGACACCGGAATTGGCATGCTCCAATTCCTGCTGTCGGTGATCGTCGCGGGCTTTCTGCTCCCGCACGGCGCGCAGCTCGTCGCCGCGCTGCGCGGCTTCCTGTTGCGCGTCGTGCCCGGCCGGAGCGAGCACTTTCTCGAGCTCGCCGGCGCAACCATACGCGCCGTCGCGCAGGGCATTATCGGCGTCGCTATCCTTCAAGCCTTGCTGGCGGGCATCGGCTTCAAGCTCGCAGAGATCCCAAGCGCGGGACTGCTCGCGGTCGTCGTGCTCTTGCTGTCGATTGTCCAAATCGGCGCCGGCCCCGTTCTTTTCCCCGTGCTGGTCTGGATATGGGTGGACAAGGACGTGACCGTCGCCCTGCTCTTGACTGTCTATCTGGTCGTCGTCGGTCTGCTCGACAACGTGCTGAAGCCGCTCCTCATGGGGCGGGGCCTGACGACGCCGACGCTGGTCATCCTGATCGGGGTCATTGGTGGTACGCTCGCGCATGGAATCATCGGACTGTTCATTGGGCCGATCATCCTGTCGGTGGCCTGGGAGCTCGCGACCGCATGGACAGGAATCGACCGCGCTGCGTCAGCGCGGGTCGATCAGGAAACCGTTGTCGCAAAGGAAACCATCGAGGCACGCTTGGCCTAGGCTAAAATGAGGTGTGTTTCACCCCGATGATGCTCCAATTCCTTGTCGGCACGCTCGTCAGCGTGATCAATATCGGAATCCACGCGCTCGTGACGGTGGTGGCCGTCACGGTGGCCCGCAGTGCCGTCCCGCGCCATACCAAGCGGCCGCGATTGCACCTCATGAGCGTCATGATCACGATCGCCGTCGTGTTGAAGATCGCCCACATGATCGAAATTCTGATGTGGGCGGCGACCTATCATATCGTGCACGCGGCGACCGCCGACGCGGACATGCTCTACTTCGCGTTCGTCAACTACACCACGCTCGGCTACGGCGACATCACGCCGGTGCCCGAATGGCGGCTGATTGGCCCGCTGACCGCCATGAACGGCGTTCTTCTGTTCGGCTGGTCCGCCGCCATCCTGTTCGAGGTTTTGCTCAGGACGCTCGACCATCTCGGGCTCACGGAAAAACCCGGCGCGGACCTGCCGGGCACCTGAGCCGCGGCGACCGCGACCATCGCGGATCGCGAACCGGCATTTCGCCGGTTCACGGCTGCAGATCGAGGCCTGCGAGCTGGTGCCGGTCGAGGAGCACGATCTGGCGCTGGGTGTTGCCGATGAAGCCGAGCACGCCGAGTTCATGCAGCCGCGACAAAGCCCGCGAGACGGTCTCCAGCGTCAGGCCGAGATAGTCGGCAATGTCGCGTCGGGACATCGGAAGCGCCATGACGCCGGCAGCCGTCAGGCGCTTGTCCATTTCGAGCAGGAATGCGGCGACGCGCTCCAGGGAGGTCTTGCGGCCGAGCAGCAGCATGTGGTCTTCAGCATGCTGGAGGTTGTTCGTGGTCATGCTGAGCAGGTTTCTGGCTACCATGGCATCGCTCTCGGCCACGATTTCCAGGCTTTGGCGTTTGATCAGCCGTACCGTGGTGTCGACGATGGCTTCCGTCGTGAAGCGGTGCTCGCTGCCGTTCTCGAGCCCGAAAATGTCGCCGACGAGGTGAAATGCGCCGATCTGCCTGCGCCCGTCCGACAGCAGCTTGTAGCTACGCACCGCGCCGGATTTGACCTGGTAGACATACTCGGCCGGCTCCTTCTCGCCGTAGATCTCGGAGCCTTTTCGGTAGGAAAATTCGCTTAAATTGACCAGGGCATTTGAATGAGATGCCATGCCGAGGTCGCGGAGGGTATTGGGACGCAGCGTGGAATCCGTCGTGATGCGAACGAACATAGGCCAACTCCTCAGCTTTCCGCCGAATTGGTCTGTCAGACGAAATACTTTGCCGGAAATGCGCCGCGCTATCCCACTCCCGCCGAAGTTGATTTTCGGCCAAGGAAGTATTCTTATCCATTGTCCCAAGGTTCAGTGTACCAAAGGACAGCACTGGTGATTGCTGCGCTGGATGAGAATCCTCCACCGCAGGGAAGATGCGACATATTGCGAAGCAGATATTCCGACCTTCAAACGAGAAAATCGCTTTGAAGAACGACAAGGACGTCGAGCGTCCTGATCAAGTTGGGCGAGAGGTAGGAAGTTGCCAGGCCTTGTTCACGTTGTTGACGACGACGAGTCGTTTCGGACCGCGATCGAGCGCCGGCTAAAGCTCGCGGGATACGAGGTCGCGACCTACGCCTCGGCGCTGGAGCTCCTGGACTCGGCGCCGGATGACGGGCAGGCGGGATGTATCCTGCTCGACGTGCGGATTCCGGGCCTGAGCGGTCCCGACCTGCAGGCGCGGTTGGCTGCGGCGGGGTCGATGCTGCCCATCGTCTTCCTGACCGGTCATGCCGACACGCCGACGACCGTGCGCGCGATCAAGGCAGGTGCGGAAGACTTCCTGACCAAACCGATATCCTCCGAACAATTGCTCGAAGCGATCGAGCGCGCGCTGGCTAGTCAGCGGACGGCGCGCGCCCAGGCCAGCAGGCTGGATGCGTTTCGTGGTCATCTGGCCACGCTGACGCAGCGCGAGCGACAGGTGTTCGATCTGATCGTGCGCGGCAGGATCAACAAGCAGGTCGCGCATGAGCTGGGGACCACCGAGCGCACCGTGAAGGCGCACCGCCATCAAGTGATGGAGAAGATGCAGGTTCGCTCGCTGGCGGAACTCGTTTCGATCGCAGAGCGTCTCGGAATGCTCGATCCGGACGAACGCTGACGGCTCTGAAAAGGCGCGCGGTTCCCTCGAACGTGCCTGTCCCAAAGGACAATGCAAGGGCGTGTTGACAGTGCACGACGAGCTATGTGCAATAATGCACATAGGCACACGCGAAAGCGCGGAGCTGTCGTATCCGATATCCCACTGTCGTCTTCCGGAAAGGCAATCGCCTTGCTCCTGCGCGAGTCCGTCTTCGTCGTCGATGACGATCCGTCCATGCGGACCAGCATGGACAGGCTGCTGCGAGGATACGGCTTCGCCACAACCCTGTTCGACACGGGAGGGGCCTTGCTCGATCATGACAGGTTCCACACCGCGATCTGCATCATCCTCGACATCAATCTGGGTGCAAGGTCCGGCATCGAGGTGCGGCAAAGCCTGACCGAGAAGGGCATCGAAGCACCCGTGATCTATGTCACCGGCAATGACAGCCCGGCAAACCGCTCGGCCGCGATTGCCTCGGGCTGCATCGCCTATCTCATCAAGCCGTTTGCGGCGCAGTCTTTGATCGAATCGGTCCAGCGCGCCCGCGTCTTGTAGCTCCACGACGGCCGTCATTCTTCGACATATTGTTCGAGTATCCTGGTCGGCGCCCCCTTATGGGCGGAACCGAATTGCGCGAGCGGAATCGAAGTCGTCACGGCAAGAAGATTGGAGTCGACGAGTTCGAGCAGAAGCGTTTGACCGTTTTCCATCTCCGAGATGATTTTTGGCGTCACGACGTCCGCCGCGACGCATAAATTGGTGAGACACCAGGTATAAGGAATGCGGAACGCGGCGCCATGGTCGACGGCCAGTTTCGGTGCTTGCTGCAGGTACATTCCGACCGGCACGAAAAGTTGCAGGCGGGCGGTGGGCGCGTCCTCCCGCTCGATCAGATCAATGCGCACGGCTGTTTGCCCGGTCGCGAACCGGCCAGTGATCGAGGTTCGACAGAGGGACGGCGCGCCGCCGGCCTTGAAGCACAATTTTTGCCAGCTGCCATAGCTGATGTCGCTGGCGTCGCGCTGGCCGCGTGTTGCGACCTCGGAGGACTTTTCCGCTTGCGCCGCCTTGAGCGAGGCGACAGCCAAGACCGTCGCGACTCCGGCGGCTGCAACCATCAGGAGACCAGAGAGACAATCAAAAGCACGGGCCATCGCTGCAACTCCGAGATCCGGACTCAGTTCTGCGCGTCGAGAAACTTCGCCACCAACGGCGACCAGAGCGGAACCGCGTCCGGCGAACCGAGGAGGAAATGTCCCTCGTTGCCGAACGGGGGCATCAGGTGATATTCGGCCCGGCCGCCGGCGCCGATGAAGGCAGCGTGCATGCGCTTCGATAGGTCGGGACCGAAATACGTGTCATTCCCGGTGTAGATCCACAGCATCGGCACGCGCGATGTGCGGCCGAAATCGGCGGTGGCCTCGACCAGTCGGTCGGGCGCGCAATTGTTGTTCGGCTTGCCGTCGACGCGTCCGCCGCGGCCTCCGGCAAAGACGATGATGGCCTTCACCTGTGGCGGGTTCACGCTCGACAAGGCGATCGAGGCCCAGCCGCCGGCGGACTGGCCGACCACGATCACGTCCTTTGGGATGATCCGCTTCTCGGCGGCCAGATAGTCAATGATCCAGAGATCGACCTGGGCGACCGCGAGGCCGGCATCACGGAAATTGGGATTGGCGCACTTCCCGATTTTCGAGAAGAACGGGCCGAACATTCCGCGTTCGGGGATGTCGATTGCCTGCGCGCCATAACCGCTGCCCACCGGGGCCGCCACGAGATAGCCGCGCCTCGCAAACCATTTGGCGGCGTCGCGAAATTCGACCAGAGGGAAAAGGCTGCGCTGGGTCGCGTCGAGCGAGACACCGTGATTCATGATGACGAGCGGGAACGGACCGTCGCCGACCGGGCGCACCAGATAGGCGAACATCGGCAGCGGCAGGGGCAGCGCCCAGATTTCCTCCTGGATGCGGACCTCGTCCGCGGCGTGCGTGGGCGATCCGGCCACGAAAACGCTGAGCAAGGTGATCGCGAAAAAATGGAGCAATGCAGGTCCGCGTCGCATCCGGGCCTCCCTCAACCTGAATAGGTTGCGGCCACGACGATCGGGCCGAGCACCGTGAGGACGACATTGCCGACCGCGTAGGGGACGGCGACGCCGAGCACCGGCGTCTGGCTCTCGGCAATGTCGCAGGCGCCGGTGACGGCGGCATCGACCGTCATGGCGCCGGCGAGCGCACCGCAGGTCACGACCGGATTCATGCGCAGCAGATAATAGGCAACCAGCGTTCCCACCGTCATCGGGACCAGCGTGACGACGATGCCCATGCCGACCAGCAACAGACCGTGCGCCTGGATCGCCGACCAGGCGGCAAGGCCGTTGCCGAGTCCGATCGCCGCGATGAAGCCGCCGAGGCCGATGTCGCTCAGGGTCTGCTGCGCCGCGGGCGGCATTGCGCCGATGCCCGGCCTGCGCGAACGCAACCAACCGCAGACGAGCCCGGCGATCAGCGCGCCGCCGCCGCCACCGAGTGTCAATGCGACAGTGCCGATTTTGAAGCTGGCAAGGCCGGCCAGAAGACCCACTGCGATGCCCGCAGCGAGAAAGGTGATGTCCGTGCGGTCGCTCGTATTCAGAGCGTGTCCCACTGGCGCCGTTGCCCGCGCGATATTGCCGGTGCTGCCGACCAGCGTCATGACGTCGCCGAGATAGACGCGCGTATCGGGACCGAGCGGCACTTCCCGCCCCATGCGCGTCAGCGCACGCAGGAATACACCGCGTGCATTGTCGCCGAGCCGGTCAACGATTTCGCGCAGTGAGCGGCCGTGCAGCTGGCGGTTTTCAACGAGCACTTCGATCACATTGCCGGGCAGGTTGCGCAGCAGTTCCCCCGCGTCGATCTCGGCCCCGAGGATCGGCTTGGCCGCGACGATCGCGGCGGTCGGACCGGCGATGACGATGTCGTCGCCGGCCTCGAGCACGGTATCCTGCTGCGGCTTGATGTCGGCCCCGCTGCGCACGATCCGCTCTACGACCGTGCGGCCGCCGATCTCCGCCTCGATGGCACCGATGGTACGACCTGCGCCGGCCGAGACGCGATAGGCGCGGGCCTGGAATTTGCGATAGGACAGGTTTTCCGTCTTTGGCGGCGTACCGCCGGCGAGCTCCGCCTCGAGCTTCTTCGCCTCCGCCTTCAGATCGATCCGCATCAGCCGCGGCGCGACGAATGGCACGAACAGGAGCGTCAGGATGTAGCCGAGCACGTAGGTCACCGCATAGCCCGCCGCGATGTTGGCTTCCTGCTGCTTCAGCACGTCGCTCGGCAGGCCGAGCTGCACCAGCGCGCCGGATGCGGTGCCGATCACCGAGGATTGCGTCAGCGCCCCTGCCGTCAGTCCTGCCGCTGTCCCCGTATCCAACGTGAAGACACGCGCGAAGATGAGCACCAGCGCGAGCCCCGTGGCGCCGATCACCAACGCCAGCACGACCTGTGCCAAGGTCCGCACGCTCAGCGAGGCGAAGAATTCCGGTCCAGAACGGTAACCGATCGTAAAGACGAACAGGCTGAACAGGATCGCCCGGAGGATCGGCGGGAACGTGAAGCTCCCGAGCTGTCCGATCAGCACGGCGACGATCAGGATGCAGGCGGTGGTTCCGATCGAGAAGCCGCGAATCCTGATGCGGCCGAGGATGGTGCCGATCGCGATCGCGAGCAGCAGGAAAATTTCCGGTGCGGTGGCGATGATCCACCTGACGGTTTCCATGGCATTCCCCCGGCGCTTTGGCGCGATTTGATTGGCGGCGGCCGGATGTTGCTTGATCCAGATCAAGCCTTCGCGGCGACGTGGCGGCGGCTATGACGCGATGGAATGTTCGCGACAGCCCATATTGCCGTCATGAGTACCCTGAACGTCACAATCGGTGCGATCCGCCGCGACGAGACAGTCGAGATCGTCCTGCTGCTCGCCTTTGTCGGCGGCTATATCGACGCCTATACCTGGATCATCCACGGCGTGTTGGCGAATGCCCAGACCGCCAACCTGATCTTCCTGTGGGTTCATGCGATGACGGGCAACTGGGCGAAGGCGTTGCACTTCGTGCCGCCAATCCTGGCGTTCGCGGTCGGCATCGTGCTCGCAGCCTGGCTGCGCCGCGCAACGGGCGAGCGGGCCAGCGCGGTCAGTACGTTGATCGAGATCCTGCTGTTGATAGCGATCGGCATCTTGCACAATAGGTTGCCCGATTTGGCTGGAACGCTCGGTATTTCCGCCGTGGCAGCGATGCAGGCCGCAATGTTCGTCAAGGTCGAAGGCACAGTGTGCAGCACGGTGATGATCACCAGCAACATGCGTCAGGCCATCGAGAACGTCTTCGCAGTCGCAGCAGGCGGCGCACCACTCGGAACGCTGCGCCGCTCGGGCATTTTCATCGCGTTGTGCGTCGTGTTCGGCGTCGGTGCCGCCGCCGGAGCCTTTGCAACCAAGAGCGTCCCCGATCTCGCGCTGGGCCTGCCGGTCGTCGCGCTGTTGATCGTGCTGCTGCGCTGCGAAGCGCTACGTTCGCAGGAGGGGAGATGAGCGCGCCAATAATCAGGTGAGCGTCGCACAACGAACGGCCTGATCTTTTCGTGTTGCGCTGCGAACGGCACGGCGTCGGCCCGCAGAATGCACGCGACCGTTGACTTGGATCAATGGAGCGAGCCGCGCCGCACCCACGATCCGCATCACCTTTAGAGGATCGGGAGAGAGAGATGTCCAAAGACGCCAAGCCCGCACAGAAGCGTATCGACCAGTTCTTTTCCGGCCCGGGCGCGCGGGCAGACGACTGGCGCGACCTTGTGGAAGCAGCAAAGACCTGGGCGCGCGTCGGCAATCGCACAGCCTATGACGCGGCGTTGGCCGATCTTTCGATCATCGAAGAATTTCACGGCTATCCCGGTCCGCACCTCATGGCGGCGCTGCGGGAAGCAGCAGTCGCCGGCGACGGTGCATCATCGTTCGCCCTTGCGACGAGAATTGCCCAGGCACTGGCGACCCGATCCTTCCGCCAACATGCCGGTGACTGGAGCCCCAAGGACGACGGCAACGGCGATGCGCCCGAGCTGGCGCCGCCGGCCTTTGGCGCGCACAGCGCGCGCAGGCCGTATTTCGAAACCCTGATCGTCACCGGCGTATCTTCCAGCCAATGGCCGGCGCTGGCCGCGGAATGGCGCAAGCTGCGGCGCCCGATCGACGCGTTCATCTATGAACCTGTGATCGTCGGCAGCCTGGAGGACGCTTTCTGTGCGACGATGCTCAATCCGAACATCGGAGCCGTCATCATCAACGAGGGCTTTGGCCTGCGTTCGCGGCACGATGCACCGGTGTTGCGCTCGATCATGGCCTCGGCCGGTCTCAACGACGAAACCGACGCTTCGGCGCTGCGGCTCGCCCAGATCATCAAGCGCGTCAGGCCCGAGCTCGACCTTTACATGATCTCGAACCGCGACGTGGAGGAGCTCGCCGGCAATCCCGAGGCGGACGTGGTCCGCCGCATCTTCTATTCCGTTGAAGAGCTGCTGGAACTCCACCTATCGATCCTCGAAGGCATCCAAGATCGCTACGACACGCCGTTCTTCGACAATCTCAAGAAATACGCGCAGCGTCCGATCGGCACCTTCCACGCGCTGCCGATCGCCCGCGGCAAGTCGATCTTCAAGTCCGACTGGATCCGGGACATGGGCGAGTTCTACGGCCCGAACCTGTTCCTGGCCGAGAGCAGCGCCACCACCGGCGGTCTCGACAGCATGCTGGAGCCGACCGGCAACATCAAGAAGGCGCAGGAGAAGGCGGCGAGGGCGCTCGGCGCCGACCGCGTCTTCTTTGTCACCAACGGCACATCGACGTCCAACAAGATGGCGGTGCAGGCGCTGCTCGCGCCCGGCGACATCGCGATTGTCGACCGCAATTGCCACAAGTCGCATCACTACGGCATGGTGCTGGCCGGTGCGCAGCCGCTCTACGTCGAAGCCTTCCCGATGACGGAATATTCGATGTACGGCGCGGTGCCGCTGAAGACCATCAAGCAGGCGCTGCTGGGCGCCAAGGCCGATGGCCGGCTCGACCGCGTCAAGATGGTCGACCTCACCAACTGCACCTTCGACGGCCATATCTACAACACACGGCGGGTGATGGAGGAATGCCTCGCCATCAAGCCCGATCTGATGTTCCTGTGGGATGAAGCCTGGTTCGGCTTCGCGCGTTTCTCGCCATTCCTGCGCCGCCGCACCGGACTTGGCGCGGCCCACGAGATCGAGGCATGGATGCGCGATCCCAAGTCGGTCGCGGCCTATGAGAAGCAGCAGGCCGAGCTCGGCAAGAACCCGTCCGACGAGGTGCTGCTCAAGACCCGGCTGATCCCGGACCCCCGACAGATCCGGCTGCGCGTCTACCAGACCAACTCGACCCACAAGTCGATGTCGGCGATCCGCCAGGGCTCGATGCTCTCGGTCAAGGACGTCGAATTCCACACCGTGGAGCAGCAGTTCAAGGAAGCGGTGTTCACCCACGCCTCGACAAGTCCGAACCAGCAGCTGATCGCGAGCCTTGACATCTCACGGCGGCAGATGGAGCTGGAGGGCTATGGCCTCGTCGCCAATGCGATCGAGATCGCGTTCGCGATCCGCCAGGCGGTCAACAACAATCCGCTGATCTCGAAATATTTCCGCATCCTCGGTGCCGACGCCATGGTGCCGGCGCAGTACCGCCAGAGCGGCTTCACCGACTTCCTCGCCCCCGGCGTCAACTGGGCGAACACGCTGAAGAGCCTGGACGAGGACGAGTTCTGCCTCGACCCGACCCGCATGACGCTGGTATGCGGCACGGCCGGCTATGACGGCACGCAGTTCAAGGGCATTCTCGCCAACGAGTACAACATCCAGGTCAACAAGACCTCCCGCAACTCGGTGCTGGTCCAATCCAACATCAACAACACTCGCAGCGACGTCGCGCATCTCGTTCGCGTGCTCGCCGAGATCGCGGGCGAGATCGACCGCGGCCTGGCCCAGGGCGGTGCCAATGCGCGAAAGACCTTCGAGACACGGGTGACGAGCCTCATGAAGGACGTGCCCGATCTGCCGAACTTCTCGCATTTCCACCCGAGCTTCCGCGGCGATGCTGGCACCAAGACCAACGAGGGCGACATCCGCAGCGGCTTCTACGCGGCCTATGACGTCGCCGGCTGCGAGCACATCCGCCTCAACGATCCCGAGATCGACCGGCGGCTGAAGGCCGGGCCCGAGCTCGTCTCGGCCAACTTCGTGATCCCGTATCCGCCGGGCTTCCCGATCATGGTGCCCGGTCAGGTCATCACCCAGGAGACGATCGACTTCATGCGCAAGCTCGATGTGAAGGAGATCCACGGCTACGACGCCAAGGAAGGGCTGAAACTCGTACGGACGGAAGCCTTGGCCAAGCTCGGCAGGCCAAAGCCCAGCGCCCAGCCGAAGCTCAAGGCCGCGTCATAGGTCGGGAGGGGACGAACATGCAGGCATTTTTCCAGTTCTTGCAGCAGTACCCGTATCTGCTGCTGTTCTTCGTGGTCGGTCTCGCCGTCTATATCGGCCGAGCCAGCATCAAGGGTTATGGCCTCGGCATGGTCGCCGGTGCCATCGTGGTCGGCGCGGGCATCTCGGTCTGGGCATCCAGCTATGGCGTGAAGCTGGAGTTGAACAACTTCGCCAAGAGCCTGTTCTACTATCTCTTCATGTACGGCGTCGGTCTGCGCGTAGGTCCGTCCTTCGTCAACAGCCTGCGGGGCGACGGGATCAAATTCTTGTTCCTCGCGGTGGTGTCGAGTGTGATCGGCCTGACCCTCGTCGTGCTTGGGGCGAAGCTCTTCGCATTGCCGCCCGGTGCGGCTGGCGGAATGCTGGCGGGATCGCAGACCATGTCGGCGGCGATCGGCTCGGCCGAGCAGGCCGTCACGTCGGGAGTCGTGAAACTGCCTGCCGGGATGAAGCCCGAGGATGCCTCCGGCATGATCGCTTTGTCCTACGGTATTACCTACATTTGGGGCACCGTCGGCATCATCCTGATCTGCAAATACCTGCCACGCTGGTGGGGCGTCGATGCCAAGGCCGCCGCCAAGAAGTATGAGCAGGAGTTCGGCGTCAAAGATCTCGAAGGCGGCGCCCTGACCGGCTACCGTCAGTTCGGTCTGCGGGCCTACCGGCTGGAGAATCCTGCGACGATCGGGATGAGCATCGCCAAATTCCGCACGGTCAATCCCGAGTACCGTATCGTCAATGTCGGGCGCAATGGTGAGCCGCAGGGGGCTGATCCCGAGCTCGTGCTGCAGAAGGGCGATATCGTCGCGCTGGGCGGATCGACCGAGCATCTGACTGAGAAGATGGGCCTGATTGGCCCGGAGGTCGCCGATGCCAAGACGCTCGGTATACCCATGGACCAGGCGGAAATCGTCGTCTTCAACAAGGACGTCGTCGGGCGGACCTTCGAGTCCTTCCGCGACACGGCCATCGCCGGCCAGCTGCAGGTGACCAAGGTCGAGCGGGGCGGGGTGCAGATCCCGGCCGGTCTCAAGACCAAGCTGGAGCGCATGGACATCGTCTCGGTGGTCGGCCTGAAGTCGGCGGTCAACGAGCTCGGCGAGATGTGGGGCCGCATCGCGCGCGCCAACACCTCGACCGACTTGCTGACCCTGTCGGTCGGCATGATCATCGGCTTCCTCATCGGCATGATCGAATTCCCCGCCTTCGGTGCCAAGGTCGGTCTCGGCAATGCCGGCGGGCTGTTGCTGTCCGGCGTGATCGTGTCCTCGGTCGTGTCGCGGCTGCGCTTCTTCGGCAATACGCCGAACGCGGCGCGAAACGTGCTCGAGGATCTCGGCCTCGTTGTGTTCGTCGCGATCGTCGGGGTCAATGCCGGCGCCGGCCTGTTGGCTCAGCTCACCGGCGCGCTCGCGCTCAAGATCTTCATCGTCGGCTTCATCGCGTGCACGATCCCGCCGTTCATCGTCTGGGCGATCGGCTTCCACGTCTTCAAGATCAATCCGGCGGTGCTGATGGGCGGCGTTGCCGGCGCGCGGTCGCATTCCGGCCCGTGCCGCGAGGCCGCGGTCGAGATCCAGAGCTCCGTGCCCTGGATCGGATTCCCGGTCGGCTATGCCGTCTCGGGCATCCTTCTCACCATCTTCGGCTACTTCGCGATGATCCTGGCTCAATAAGGGGAAGAAAACGTCATGAGAAAACTGTCCTTCGGCGCCGTCCTGGTCGCTTCGCTCGCCGCTGTTGCCGGCTTTAGCACGTCCGCGCGTGCCGACACCGGCCAGGTCGCGGTCGTCTTCACCAAGGGTGGCTTCATCGTCGGCGCCGGTGGCGGTGAGGGCGTTCTGGTCTACCGGGGCAAGAAATACCCATTCACGGTGTCTGGCATGAGCGTGGGCCTCACCATCGGAGCGTCGACCACGAAGTTCGTCGGCCGCGCGCTCAATCTAAAGGGGCCGGCGTCGATCGAAGGCTCTTATGCCGTGGGCGGAGCGGGTGGGGCAATCGCCGCAGGTGCCGGCGCCGTTCAGTTGCAAAACAGCAATGGCGTGATCCTCCAGCTCAGCGGCCCGCGGGTCGGCGCGGAAGTATCGGCTGCAGTCGGTGGCGTCACGATCCGCCTGAAATCGAGTTGAAGGGGTCGTATGGCCATTGAGCGATCGACGGCAGCGTCGGGCCCCTAGGGCATGATCCGGAAAAGTGTGTAGCGGTTTTCCGAATAGAACATGCTCAAACAACAACCTAAAGCGCGATGACGATTCATTCCAATCGCATCGCGCTTTAGCGGCCTGACGCTGCTCAATAGCGCTGCGCGACGAAACTCATTTTCTTGAGGCTGGCCTGGTCGTTGTAGCGTCCCTTGTCGGAGCGCTTCGGCAGTTTGATCTTGTCCTTCTTGATGCGCTTGAAGGGGATGGCGCCGAGAAGGTGCGCGATGCAGTTGAGCCGCGCCCTTCGTTTGTCGTCAGAGCGGACGATGTTCCAGGGCGCATCCTTCGTGCTGGTCTTCTTCAGCATCAGGTCGCGCGCGCGCGAATAATCGTACCAGCGACGGAAGGATTCCAGGTCCATCGGACTGAGCTTCCACTGTCGGACCGGGTCGTCGATGCGGGCCTTGAAACGGCGCTCCTGCTCGTCCATGCCGACCTCGAGCCAGATCTTGATCAGGATGATGCCGCCGTCGATGACGTATTTCTCCATCTGCGGGCACAGGTTGAGGAAACGCTCGTGCTCGGCGGGGGTGCAGAAGCCCATGACGTACTCGACACCGGCGCGGTTGTACCAGCTCCGGTCGAAGATCACGATCTCGCCGCCGGCCGGAAATCGCTCCATGTAGCGCTGGAAGAACAATTGTGTCTTCTCGCGGTCGGACGGCGCGGGCAGGGCGACGACCCGGAACACGCGCGGGCTGACCTTCTCGGTGATCGCCTTAATCGTGCCGCCCTTGCCGGCGGCGTCCCGACCCTCGAACAGGACGATGACCCGGAGCTTGTTTTCCCGCACGTAGTCCTGGAGATGGCACAGCTCGACCTGGAGCTTCTCGAGCTCCTTCTCGTAATCCTTCCGCTTCATCCGCTCCGCAGGGCCGTCCTTCGCCATGCCGATCCCACCTGTTGCTAATCGTCCCAGGAAATGGTCACGCCGATGTCGCCGGGCACGCCGCCCGGAAAATCGATGATCTGATAGGCGATGCGATAGCCGCGCGGTTTCAGGTAATCGGTCCAGAGCTGGAAGATCTCCTTGGGAATTCCGGTCAGGGTGTTCTCCCAGCCCTTCTCCATCTGATTGATGGCGCGGCCCTTGTCCGTGCAGAGCGAGTTGGGGAAGCGATAGACCAGCACTTCCGTGAGGCCGTTGCGCACCGCGCGCTGGATCACGGTCGAGGCGAGCTTGATCTTCTCCTCCTCGGTCTTGCCCGAGGGCTTGCTCAAGCGCTCGATCAAGGCGCGCTTCTCCGCCTCGGCCGCGGCGGCAAGGCGCACATATTCCTCCGCCTTTTCGGCTTCCTTGAGAGCGGCTTCCTTACGAATCTGGGCTGCGCTGGGGATGAGATCGTCTAGGCCGGGCATGGCGGGCGGCTCCTGATGGTTGTCCAATCAGCATGCGGCTGACGCTAGGGTTGGCCCTGACGTGTTCCCTTGACTCAAATCAAACAAACGCGAACATACCCGAACACAGTGCCGCCCATGGACGTTTTGACCGGGAGAGACGTTTGAGCGAGCAGCTTCATCCGATGGCACCGCATCATCTGCCGTTTTATCTCGCACCGGGGAGCGGGACCGATACGCTGATGGTGGTGATGGGCGTATTCCTGATCGGGGCCGTGCTCTGGGTCGGCACGCTCTACTGGAAACTGCACAGCCTGCCCGAGCGGATGGCGCACAAAACGCATAAACTGCAGTTCGAGTTAGTCGCCGTGCTCGGCCTGATCTCGCTGTTCACGCACATGCACATCTTCTGGATCGCCGGACTGCTCCTCGCAATGATCGATCTTCCGGATTTCGGCACGCCGCTGCGCAGCATTGCCGGGTCCGTCGAGAAGATCGCCGACGCGACGCCGGCCTCCGATGCGGAGGAAGTCCAGGCTGAGGCGGCCGTCGCACCGCCCCCCGCGGACAAGCCGGGACCCGCCAAGGAGAAGGAGCGCAGTCATGCTTGAGCTGCTGATCTGCTCCCTCGTCACGATCCTTCCGGACTACCTGTACCGCCGCTACGCCCAGGGCAAGCGCTTCGGGAAGGAAATCACCTTCTTCTCGGTCTGGTACGAGCTGCGCTGGGGCATCACCGCCTGCCTGATGCTGACGGTGTCGCTCATCACCATGATCTTCTACTTCCATCCGGCGACATCGTCGGCGACGCTGTACTTCCGCACCGTGCCAATTCTGCCCGAAGGCTCGGGCCGTGTTGCCGAGGTCAAAGTCGGCTTCACCGCGCCCGTCAAACAGGGCGATGTGCTGTTCACGCTCGATAGCTCGAAGCAAAAGGCTGCGGTCGAGACCGCCAAGCGGAAGGTGGCAGAAGTCGATGCCGCCATGCAGACGGCGCAGGCCGACGTGGTCAAGGCCGAGGCGCAGCTCGGCGAAGCGAGGGCCAACTACCAGCAGGCCAAAGACGAGCTCGAGGTCAAGACCGAGCTCCAGCGCCGCAATCCCGGCATCGTTCCACAGCGTGACATCGACAAGCTCCAGGTGCTGGTCGATCAGCGACAGTCCGGCATCGACGCCGCGACGGCGGCGAAGCAGTCAGTGTCCTTGCAGGTCTCGGCTCTGCTGCCGGCCCAGAAGGCCAGCGCCGAAGCCGCGCTCGACCAGGCGCAGGTCGATCTCGACAAGACTTTCGTACGCGCCGGCGTCGACGGGCGCGTCGAGCAGTTCCTGGTTCGCCCCGGCGATGTCGTCAACCAGCTGATGCGTCCGGCCGGTGTTCTCGTTCCGGAGGGCGCGGGCCGCAAGGCGCTCCAGGCCGGTTTCGGCCAGATCGAGGCGCAGGTCATGAAGACCGGCATGGTGGCGGAAGCGACCTGCATATCCAAACCCTGGGTCATCATCCCCATGGTGATCACGACGGTGCAGGACTACATCGCGGCCGGGCAGTTTCGCACCGGAGAGCAGCTCATCGACCCGCAGAATGCCGTCCGTCCCGGCACGATCCTGGTTTTCCTGGAGCCGCTCTACAAGGGCGGTCTCGACGGTGTCACGCCGGGCTCGAGCTGCATCGTCAACGCCTACACCAGCAATCACGAGGAGATTTCGGCCAAGGACACCTCGACCAGCCGGAAGATCGCGCTGCACGTCGTCGACGGCGTCGGCCTCGTGCACGCGCTGCTGCTGCGGATCCAGGCGCTGTTGCTGCCGATCCAGACGCTCGTGCTGAGCGGCGGGCATTGAACGAGAGAAGAGGACGGACGAGACGTGGTCTCCGAAAGTCGTCCTCGCCTGCCATTTCGGCCGCCGGCGCCTATTATGCGCCGTCCTGCGCGCAAGTCGTGGGCGCCTATGGCCGCGTCGTCACGCGCTGCTGAGGCCTGCCTCGGGGGCTGTCCGTATGGTGCGATTCCAGCTATTATTGCCTGGAAAGCAGCTGCCGTAAGCTGTGAGGGTGCAGCATGAGCGGGGGCGCGTGCATAGACTGGCTGAAGCCACGGCTCGCGGCTGCGCTCCTCTGTTTCGGCCTGCTCGTGGCCGAGTGCCTCTCGGCCGGGCAAGCCGGTGCGGTCGAGCGGAGCCGGCGCGGCGAGCTCAAACGCGTGCTGTTGCTGCATTCCTTCGGCCGCGAGTTCCGGCCGTGGAGCGAATATGCGCGCGACATCAAGTCCGAGCTCGAGCGGCAATCGCCCTGGCCGCTCGATATCCAGGAGCACGCGCTGCTCACCGCGCGCTTCAACAACCCTGGTCCCGAGGCGCCGTTCGTCGAATATCTACACTCGCTGTACCAAGGTGCGGTGCCGGACATCGTCTTGAGCATCGGCGCGCCTGCCGCCCGCTTTGCGCAGAAATATCGCGCCAGGCTGTTCCCCGATGCACCGTTGATCCTCTCCGCGGTCGAGCATCGGCTGATTAATCGCACCGACCTCTGCGACAACGATGTCGTGGTGGCCGTCCGCAACGATTTTGTCGCGGCCTTCGACAACATTCTTCAGGTCCTGCCCGATACAAAATCGGTTGCGATCGTGGTCGGAGCTTCGCCGCTCGAGAGGTTTTGGACGGAGGAGCTGAAGCGGGAGCTGAAATCTTTTGCCGACCGGATAGAGCTCGTCTGGTACTCGGATTTGTCCTTCGAGGAGATCCTGAAGCGCTCATCGAAGCTCCCGTCTCACACCGCGCTGTTCTGGGGGCTGATGTCCGTCGATGCGGCCGGAGTGGTCTATGAGAGCGACTGGGCGCTGCGCAGCCTGCATGCCGTCGCCAACGCCCCGATCTTCTCCTACCAGGAGCCGTTCTTCGGCGAGAGCACGGTCGGGGGACCGATGCACTTGATCGGGGAAACGACGTCGCGGACCGTCAGCGCCGCGATCGGCATTCTTGGCGGCGCGAAACCGGCGAGCATCAATTATGAGCCGATCGCCTTCGCCGCGCCGCGTTACGACTGGCGCGAGCTGCAGCGCTGGGGCATCAGCGAGAGTCGCCTGCCCAAGGGAAGCACCATCCTGTTTCGCGAGCCGAGTATCTGGCAGCGCTATCAATGGCAGATGCTGATGATCTCGGCTGTGTTCCTGGTCCAGACCGGACTCATCAGCGGGCTCCTGCACGAGCGTCGCCGGCGCCGCGTCGCCGAAGTCGAATCGCGTCAGCGGCTGGCGGAACTCGCCCACGTCAACCGCTACTCGGCCGTTGGCGAGCTGACCACATCGATCGCACATGAACTGAACCAGCCACTCGGATCGATTCTGACCAATGCGGAGACTGCAGAGCTCATGCTCAGGGCCGCTCAGCCCGACCTTGTCGAGATTCAGCAGATCCTCGCCGACATCAGAAGGGACGACCAACGGGCGAGCGAGGTGATCCGTAGGCTGCGCAGCGTTCTGAAAAAGACCCCGTTTGAGGTCAAGCACATCGAGCTCAACGATACAGTGCGCGAAGCAATCGATCTGGTGAAGGCCCTCGCTCAGGGACGCCGGATCACGTTGAGCTATTTGCCGGCCCTGGCCGGCCTTCACGTCAAGGGAGATCCGGTCCAGCTTCAGCAGGTCATTCTCAACCTGATCATCAACGCGATGGATGCGATTTCCGATGCGGAGGCCGGAAAGCGGGAGGTCAGCGTCGCGACCCAGCTTGCCGGCAATCAGGCCGAAATCAGGATCGCCGACACCGGGCCCGGAATACCCGCCTCCGATCTCGCAAGCCTGTTTGATCCGTTCTTCACGACCAAACCGCACGGCATGGGCATGGGCCTTGCGATCGCCAGAACCATCGTCGACGCCCATCACGGCACGATCGCTGCTGCGAACCAGCCTGCGGGCGGCGCACTGTTCACGATCAGGCTTCCGACCGCTCGCTGAGCGGGCGGTCAGATTTCCGGCCGGCCGGGCCAGATTGGCGGCCCTGCTGTTCAATCCGGAATCGGCACCCTACGGACCGTTCTATGTTCAAGCGGCGCACCAGATGGAAAGCCGTCTCGGCCTCAAGATCGCCGGTGCGAGCGTTCGCAGCGGTCCGGGGATCGCGGCAGCGATCGAGACGGCGGCGCGCACAGGCGGCGGCCTCGTCGTGCTGCCGGATGGCGGCTTCTTCGGAACCCACAGCACGATGGCCATTGCATTGCTGGCGCAGCGGCGCGTGCCCGCCATCTTCGCAGTCCGTTTCTACGCGTCGAATGGCGGGCTGATGTCATATGGTGCAGATCTGACCCAGCAATTTCGTGATGGCGCCGGCTATGTCGACCGTCTCCTGCGCGGTGCCGATATCAGCACTCTCCCGGTGCAATTTGCCACCAGGTTCGAGCTCGTCATCAACATGAAGACGGCCAGGGCCCTCGGCCTGACGGTGCCGAACCGGCTTCTGCTGGATGCCGAGCTGATCGAATGATTATTCGATCTTGCGCTGCAGCAGCCCCGACTGCCTCGTTTCGTTGATCTCGATCAACAAATGCTTGCGCCCCGGCTTGATCCTCCCGCACTGAAGTCCGAGGGAGGATGTGATGTTTCGTTGCGGCAAGACCCTGATGGCGCTGGCGCTGTTGATGGCAACTTCGGTCGCCGCAATGGCGCAGACCCCAACGACGCCTGCAGCCCCGGCGCCGCAGGCGCAGCCTGCCAGCCCGCCCGCACCGGCGGCCGAGCTCCTGAAGCCCGAGCAACTCGAGGCCCTCGTCGCGCCGATCGCGCTTTATCCGGACGAGTTGCTCGCCAATGTACTGGCCGCCTCGACCTATCCGCTGGAGGTGGTGCAGGCCGACCGCTGGCTGAAGGAGCGCAAGAGCCTGAAGGGCGATGCGCTGAAGACGGAAGTGGAAAAGCAGGGCTGGGACGACAGCGTCAAGGCGCTGGCCAGCACCGCCGATGTCCTCGCGATGATGAGCGAGCAGCTCGACTGGACCAAGAAGCTGGGCGATGCCTTCCTCGCCCAGCAGCCCGACGTAATGGACGCGATCCAGCGTCTGCGCAACAAGGCCTATGACAACAAGAAGCTGGTGACGACCAAGCAGCAGAAGGTCAGCGTCCAGTCTCAGGAAGGCAAGCAGGTCGTCGTGATCCAGCAGGCCGATCCCGCGGCGATGTACGTGCCGTATTACGACCCGGCGACGGTCTACGGCAGCTGGCCCTATGCGGAGTATCCGCCCTATTATTGGGGCTACCCGTCTTATATCGGCGCCGGCGTGGTCGCGGCTGGCATCGCGTTCGGCACGGCCTGGGCGATCGGACGCTGGGGCAATTACTGGGGCGGCGGCTGCAACTGGGGCAACCGCAACGTCTATGTCAACCATCGCACCACGAATATCGGCAATGGCTGGCAGCACAATCCGGCGCATCGCGGCGGTGTGCGCTACAACAACAGCAATGTTCAGCAGCGCTTCGGCAACAACAATCTGAAGGCCGGCGTGTCGGACCGGATGGATTTCCGCGGCCGCGACGGCAACCAGGTGCTGCGCCCCGACCAGGGTGCCGGGGACCGGGCGGGAGATCGTGCGGGTGATCGCGGCGGTCCAGGAGATCGCGCAGGAGATCGCGCAGGGGATCGCGCAGGTGATCGCGCCGGCAATCGCGGCGACCGTCCGGGCGCGGGCGATCGCCCCAGCGCAGGGACGCGCGACCGGCCCGGCGGCGGAGATCGTGCCGGTGCCGGTGATCGTGCCAAGGGCGCGACCAAGGGCGGCGGCGATCGCGCCAAGGCTGCGAACCGCGCCGGCGGCGGTTCGGCCAATCGCGGCGGCGGCAATCGCGGCGGTGCCATGAACGTCTCCTCCGGCCGCTCGGCGGCCGCAGCATCCGCACGCGGCCGCGCCAGCATGGCGAGCATGCCGCGCGGTGGCGGCGGCGGACCAAGCTTTGCCGGCCGCGGCGGCGGTGGCGGAATGGCGATGCGCGGCGGCGGCGGAGGCGGCTTCCGTGGCGGTGGCGGCGGCGGCCGGCGCTCGGATATCGCGCTCAAGCATGACATCGTCCTGCTCGGGCACCTTCCGAACGGCCTTGGCTATTATCGCTTCAGCTATATCGGCAGCGACAAGGCTTATGTCGGCGTGATGGCGCAGGAGGTCGAGCAGGCGATGCCCGCTGCCGTGACCCGCGGCAGCGACGGCTATCTGCGCGTCCATTACGAAAAACTCGGGCTGGCGTTCCGCACCTATCGCGACTGGCTCGCCGGCGGCGCGAAAATTCCTGCGGAGGTGATGCCATGACCGGCATGAAATCGTTTAGCCGTGCGCTGATACCCGGCGTCCTCGCGCTCGCGCTGCTCGGATCGGCCTCTCTCGCGCAGGAATCCTACAAGACACCGGAAGAGGCCGCGTCTGCGCTTGCCGCCGCGGTCAAGAGCGGCCCGAAAGACATCTTGAAAGTGCTCGGCAGGAATGCAGAGGACATCGTGTCGTCCGGCGACGAGGTTGCCGACAACGACATTCGAGCGCGCTTCACCGCGATGTACGACGCCAAGCACGGCATCAAGGCGGAGGGCAACAAGACCGCCACCTTGATGCTCGGGCCGGACGATTTTCCGTTTCCAATTCCGCTGGTCAACACCAGGACGGGTTGGGCGTTCGACACCGACGAGGGACGCATTGAGGTGCTGCGCCGTCGCATCGGCCGCAACGAGCTCGACGCGATCCAGACCGCGCTCGCCTTCGTCGACGCGCAAAACGAATATGCGGAAAAGGACCGCGGCGAGGGCGTCGGCGTCTACGCGCAGCGCATCTCCTCCTCGCCCGGCAAGAAGGACGGCCTGTTCTGGCGCGACGACAGCGACCCGAGCCCGCTCGGCGCGCTCGCGGCCGAAGCAACGAAGGAGGGCTATCGCGGCGGTGATGTCGGGCCGACGCCCTATCACGGCTATTACTTCCGGATTCTCAAAGCGCAGGGGCGGGATGCGCGCGGCGGTGCGCTCAACTACGTCGTCAAGGGCAAGATGATCGGCGGCTTCGCCCTGATCGCCTGGCCCGCGGAATACGGCAATTCGGGCGTCATGACCTTCCTGGTCAATCATGACGGCGTCGTCTACCAGAAGGATCTCGGCAAGCGCACCGAGTTCATCGCCCAGCGCACCACGTTGTTCAATCCCGATGAAACCTGGAAGAAAGTCGATGCCGCAAAACCCTGAGCCGCGCATGCGCGCATTTCGCCTGGTCGCGCTGCTCCTGCTCGCGCTCGGGCTGACCCTGCCGGCGGCGCCGTCCTTCGCGCAGGCCACCGGTCAGGTCAGAGTGAAGATCGTCAAGGCGGGCCTCCTGGCCGGCGGTGGCGCCGGCAGCGGCGTGTTGACGTACCGGGGCAAGACCTATCCCTTCAGCGTCAGCGGCGTGAGCTTGGGCATCACGGTCGGTGCAAGTGTCGGTCGCCTCGACGGCTGGGCATCCGGCATTAGGGAGGTCAGAGATTTTGCCGGCAACTACAGCTCCGTCGGCGGCGGCTTTGCGCTGGTCGGCGGTGCCAACGGTGTGCACCTCCGCAACGAAAAGGGCGTCACGATGGTGCTGCAAGGCCCGAAGGCGGGGCTCGAGCTGGCGGCCAACATCAGTCGGATCACGATCGCTTTGAGGTGAGGCTCAAGCCGGGCGCGCGGATCAAAGCGTGAGCGACAGGTGCACCGTTCTCGGATCGTCACTCCGCGCGAGCTTGAAGCCCGCCTTCGCGAACACGCTGCGCATCGGCATGTTGTCGGACAGAACCTCGGCTGTGAGCTCTCTTACGCCTTGTTCGCGCGCGATCTCTGTCAGGTGCCTCAGCAATAAGGAGCCCACCCCGCGACCTTGCCAGGCATCCACCACGACGAAGGCCATCTCGGCCCGACCGGGCTCGACGATGACGTACCGGCCGCCCCCGATAATGGCGTATCGACCCTGTTCCTCGGCGAGAGCGGCCAGCGCAACGTGATTGCTGAAATCCACGTCCATGAAGAAGGCACGCTCCTTCTCCGAGAAATGCCGTTTCAAAACGAAGAACCGGTTCTGCAGCGACTGCGGTCCGGTACGCGCGACGGCGGCGAGCATGTCCGCCTCGTCGCTGGCGCGAAGCGCGCGGATCTCGGTCGGAGTGCAGTCCTTCAGGACGGTTTGCACGCTATAAGTTGCAGCTTGTGACATGCCGATGTCGCTCGTCCAAAGCGGTCCAGCCGCCTCTCATGCCTCAGTATGCGGGATAAACGCCTCCCAAGCGTGCAGATCATCTTGACCTAGATCAACGTTCGTCCTCGCTCCAAGCCGTCAATTGGCCGAGGCGACGGAGAGGTCGAGAACATGTCCATGCACAAAATGCAAATTCCGGGCGGTCCCATGTCGGGGCTGGTCGCCTCGGCAGTCGAATACCTCGTCGATGCGGGACAGCGCAGTATCCTGTTCCTGGATATCATGCGCCGGCGCGGGGACCAGTACAGGGAGCACCTCGCGCAAACCGCCCCGCATGTTCTGCAATATGCGGCGGAGTTGATCATCGACGGGCGCCAGCTCGCCGAACCCGTCAATTACGCGCTGGTGCGCATCGTTCCGCCCGCCAACGTCGAGATCGACATGAACCGGCGGCCGTTCGTCGTGGTCGATCCGCGTGCGGGCCACGGCCCCGGCATCGGCGGCTTCAAGGCCGACAGCGAGATCGGGGTGGCGATGAAAGCAGGCCATCCCTGCTACTTCATCGGATTCCTGCCGGACCCGATGCCCGGTCAGACCATCGAGCGCATCGCGCGTGCCGAAGCCATCTTCATCGAAAAGGTCATGAGCCTTCACCCGGATGCCGACGGCAAGCCCTGCGTGATCGGCAATTGTCAGGCCGGATGGGCCGTCATGATCCTGGCCTCGCTACGTCCCGAGCTATTCGGCCCGCTGATCATCGCCGGCGCGCCGCTGGCCTATTGGGCCGGTGTGCATGGAAAATATCCGATGCGCTACTCGGGCGGGCTCTTGGGCGGAAGCTGGTTGACGGCACTGACCTCCGATCTCGGCGCCGGCAAGTTCGATGGTGCTTGGCTGGTGCAGAACTTCGAGAACCAGAACCCGTCGAATACGCTCTGGACCAAGCAATACAACGTCTATTCCAAGGTCGACACCGAGGCGGATCGTTATCTCGAATTCGAGCGTTGGTGGGGCGGCCACGTCAACCTGAACGCCGAGGAGATCCAATTCATCGTCGATGAGCTGTTCGTCGGCAACAACCTCGCGGCCGGCAACATCGAAATGTCCGATGGCCGGAAGGTCGACCTTCGCAACATCAGATCCCCGATCGTGGTGTTCTGCTCGGAGGGCGACAACATCACGCCGCCGCAGCAGGCGCTGCATTGGATCCTCGATTGCTATGCCGATGTCGATGAGATCAGGGCCTATGGCCAGACCATCGTCTACACCGTGCACCAGAACATCGGCCATCTCGGCATCTTCGTCTCCGGCGGCGTTGCCAAGAAGGAGCACGCGGAATTTTCCAGCAACATCGACCTCATCGACGTTCTGCCGCCCGGCCTCTATGAAGCGACATTCGAAGCGAAGGATGAGGAAACCGCAAGTTCGGATCTGGTCGTCGGCCAGTGGGTGATGCGCTGCGAGGCGCGGACGCTCGACGACATCCGCGCCATGGGCGGCAATTCGCCTGAGGACGAGCGACGCTTTGCCACCGCCAAACGAATCTCGGAAATCAACCTGGCGGCCTACCAGAAGTTCGTCCAGCCATGGCTCAAGCGCATGGTGACGCCACAGATGGCCGAATGGGCTCACAACATGCATCCGCTGCGGCTGCAATACGAGCTGTTCAGCAGCCAGAATCCTTTCATGGCGACGGTGAAATCATTGGCCGAGAAGGCCGCCGAGAAGCGCAAGCCGGTCGCTGCGGACAATCCGTTCCTGGCGTTCCAGGAGCAGATCTCGAAGCAGGTCGTTCACGCCCTCGACAGCTGGCGCGATTCACAGGAGGCGCTCAGCGAAGCGATGTTCCTCAGCGTCTACGGATCCCCGGCCCTCCAGGCGGCGGTCGGGATCGATCCGACGTCCACGCCGTCGCGTCGGCGTGAGATGTCCGCCGAGCATCGCACCATGCTCGAGAAGCGCATTGCCGAGCTGAAGTCGCGGATCGGTGAGGGCGGCCTCCGTGAAGCGGCGTTACGCGCTTTGCTCTATGTCGGCTCGGCACGGGGGATGGTGGACGAACGCAGCATCGAGGCTCTGCGCCGGGTCCGCCGGGATCATGGCGGCGCACGCATGTCTCTTGCCGAGTTCAAGATGCTGGTACGCGAGCAGTTCTTCATGCTGCTGCTCGACCGGGAAGGGGCGCTCGCTGCAATCCCGAAATTGCTGCCTGACGACATGAACGTTCGCCGCGCAGCATTCGAGGCGATTGAGCAGGTGCTGTCGGCCAGTGCGGATGTCACCGGCGAGCGCGCCAACCGGCTGCGGCAGATCGCCCGCCTGTTTGGCCTCGACACCGCGGAAGGTGCCGAAAGGGCGTCGAACGTTGCCCCTTTCGATCCCAAGGCGAAGGCGTCGTAACGCGAGTTGCAAGGATCGGGAGCGACATCATGTCAGCAGATGCGACGGCCACGCAGTCTCCCAGCAAGTATGATCGCCTGATCGCGGCGGCCAGGGCAATCCCGCCGACGCCGACCGTCGTGGTGCATCCCTGCGATGAGACATCCTTGCGCGGCGCCGTCGACAGCGCGTCTGCCGGCATCATCCGGCCGCTTCTGGTCGGACCGGAGCGGAAGATCCGGGATACGGCTGGCACGTTCGGCCTGGACATCTCGGGTTATGAGATCGTGGATGCCGCGCACAGCGACGAAGCCGCGGCGAGGGGTGTCGAATTGATCCATGCCGCGCGCGGCGAACTGCTCATGAAGGGCAGCCTTCACACCGACGAGCTGATGCGAGCCGTCACGGCCAAAGTCGGGGGATTGCGCACCGATCGGCGCATCAGCCACGTTTTCGTCATGGATGTGCCGGCCTACGCCGAGACGATCTTCGTCACTGACGCCGCAATCAACATCTTCCCCGATCTGGACGCCAAGCGGGACATCATTCAGAACGCGATCGATCTCTACAATCAGGCGGGCTTCGGCAAGTCGCCGCGGGTGGCCATCCTTTCCGCGGTCGAAACCGTCACATCGAAGATTCCATCCACGATCGAGGCCGCGGCGCTCTGCAAAATGGCGGATCGCGGCCAGATCACGGGCGGCGTGCTCGACGGGCCGCTCGCGTTCGACAACGCGATCGACCTCGAATCCGCACGGATCAAGGGCATCAAGTCCGAGGTGGCCGGCCGCGCTCAGATCCTGGTCGTGCCCGATCTCGAAGCGGGCAACATGCTGGCCAAGAACCTCGCCTATTTCGCCAAGGCCGACGGCGCCGGCATTGTGCTCGGCGCGCGCGTCCCCGTCGTCCTGACCTCGCGTGCGGACAGCCCAAGAGCGCGGATGGCGTCCTGCGCGGTTGCTGCACTTTATGCTCACGCGCGGCGCCAGAAGGCGCCGACAGTCGCGGCGTGACCGCCATGGACAGCATACTCGTCGTCAACGCCGGCTCCTCGAGCGTCAAGTTCCAGGTCTTTGCGGTCGAGGGTGAGGGCGTTCTGCGCCGCCTGATCAAGGGGCAGGTGGACGGCATCGGCAGCCGTCCGCGGTTGCGGGCGAGCAGGGCAGGCAATGATCCCATGGCGGACCGGGCCTATCCGATCGAGGCCATTCCGGACGTGCCGGCGGCGATGCAAGTCGCGGGGGAATGGCTGCGGAACGAGGCGCGCATCCATCCATTGGCGGTCGGGCATCGCGTCGTCCATGGCGGGCCGGATCATGAGCGGCCAATTCTCGTCGATCATGGCGTGGTGGCACGGCTAGAACGCTTCGTCACGTTAGCGCCACTGCATCAGCCGCACAATCTGGCGCCGATCCGCTCGATCCTGGCCAATTTCCCGACGATACCCCAGGTCGCGTGCTTCGACACCGCGTTTCACCGCACGCATGGTCCGCTGGCCGATCATTACGCCATCCCCTACCAGCTTCACGCCGAAGGTGTGCGACGCTACGGCTTTCACGGGCTCTCCTATGAGTACATCTCCAGGACCTTGCCCCAGATTGCGCCAGAGGTCGCAAAGCGCCGGGTGATTGTCGCCCATCTCGGCAGTGGCGCGTCGATGTGCGCGATGAAGAATGGGCTGAGCGTCGAGAGCACGATGGGATTCACCGCGCTCGATGGGCTGCCGATGGGCACGCGCCCGGGCCAGCTCGATCCGGGCGTCGTGCTGTACCTATTGTCCGAGAAGGGGATGACGCCATCGAAGGTGCAGGATTTTCTCTATCGCGATTGCGGATTGAAGGGGCTTTCCGGGCTCAGCAACGACATGCGCGAGCTGGAGGCGAGCACGGATCCGCAAGCGAAGCTGGCGGTGGACTATTTCGTCTATCGCATCGGCCTCAACGCCGGAATGCTGGCGGCGGCGTTGCAGGGGATCGATGCCTTCGTCTTCACCGCCGGCATCGGCGAGAACTCGAGCGGCATCCGCGCGCGTGTGGCGGAGCAGCTCGGCTGGCTTGGCGTGGCACTCGACCCGGCCGAGAACACGCGCCATTCGCGGCTGATATCGGCAAAGACGAGTCTCGTTCCGGTCTACGTCGTCCCGACGGACGAGGAGCTCATGATTGCGCAGCACACGCTGACGCTGTTGATGAACGGCCAATCGCCCAGCCCCAGAAAAGAGAGGGTGTCATGATTCCAGTATTTCCGGACAGCAAGGTCGCACTAAAGGGGAAGAAGGGCCTCGTCGTCGGCATCGCCAATGACCAATCGATCGCCTGGGGCTGCGCCAGGGCGTTTCGCGCGCTCGGAGCCGATCTCGCCGTCACCTATCTGAACGACCGCGCCAAGAAGCACGTCGAGCCGTTGGCGCAGGCCCTGGAAGCACCGATCTTCCTGCCGCTCGACGTCATGGTCGAAGGCCAGACTGAAGCGGTATTCGAGCGGATCAAGTCGGAGTGGGGGCAGCTCGATTTCCTGCTTCATTCCATCGCCTTTTCGCCGAAGGAAGCATTGCACGGCCGCGTCGTCGACGTCGGCCGCGACGGCTTTCTGAAGACCATGGACGTCTCCTGCTGGTCGTTCCTGCGGATGGCACATCTCGCCGAACCCCTGATGAAGAACGGCGGCACGATGTTCACCATGACCTATTACGGCAGCCAGATGGTGGTGGAGAACTATAACATCATGGGCGTTGCCAAGGCGGCGCTCGAAGCCGCGGTCCGCTATGCCGCTGCCGAGCTCGGTCCGAAGGGCATCCGCGTGCACGCGATCTCGCCAGGGCCGCTCGCCACCCGCGCGGCCTCGGGCATTCCGGAGTTCGATGAGCTAATGGACAAGGCGCAATCCAAGGCGCCCTCGCGCAGCCTCGTCAGCATCGACGATGTCGGCAACGCCACCGCGTTCCTGGCGCTCGACGGCGCTAAGCTGATCACCGGTGGAGTGCTCTATATCGACGGCGGCTATCACATCATCGATTGAGCGCGCAATCGCGCGTTGTCATGCCGGCGGTACGCCGATGCCGATGCACTCGAGTAATTCGCGCCAGAGCTTGCGGACGTCGGCGTGACGCTGCGCGAGCGCCGCACTGACCGCGTCGCGATGCGGCGCAAGGTCTGTGCTCTTCAGAAACAGAATCTGCGCCTGCAACAGCCGGCCACTCTCAAATTCGATCCGGCGTAGCGCCATAACAAAAGGATCCTGCGCATTGGCCTCGATCGGTAGGATCGCAGCCGGCCGTATGCCGGCATGCACGGCGTGGGCAAGCGCTGCGAGGTGAATCATTTGGGCAAGGCGAGGGTCTGCGATCCCTTCGACCGGTGCAGGCAGCCAGGCGGACTCCCAGGAGGCGAGCATGTAACCCAGGGAAGGATCCAGCACCCAGGACGTGGCGCGCAGCAGCAGCGAGACGATCTCGGTCTCGCGATAAAATTGAGCATTCAATTCGGTCTGCCATGCCGCGTCGAGCCTCGCGGGCAGCATGAAAGCGAATTGCCGAGCCAGGGCGCCGTGGGCCGAAATCAGGAATGCTGCGACCTTCGTCTGCTGGTTCGGTGGAATGCGACCGTCCGGCGCGACGGGACCGAGGAAGCCGCTCATGGCAGCGCTCGCTTGACCGGGATGGCACGCAGATGATCGTAGCCGGCAGGAAACGGCGTGAGCTCGCCGCCGGGCTGGTCCGGCGCCACCCAGACCGCTTGATTGCCCTGCCAGCGGCCGGCCAGCACGTCTTCGGCAAAGCGCGCCAGCAGATCGGCGGTCAGTGCCCCTTTCTCCAGCGTGAAGGCGTGATAGGCCCTGGGGATGATCACCAATGAGCTGTTCTGAATCTCGACACGCAATGTTTCGTGGAGAGCCCGCGGCGTCAGGAAATCGAACTCGCCGTTGAGAATCATGGTCGGAACGGCGATCGCGGACAGGCGCGGCGTGAGCGGCTGGAAGTCGAGGAAAGATTCCATCAGGTTTTGCAGCGCGTAGACGTCGTTGACCAGCCAACCTTGCCGCTTCACGCTCTCGAGCTTGTCCAGCAGTGGCTTCAGCCATTGGTCCGAGAGGTTCATGGGCAACAGGAGATCCTGGAGGTAACTCGTGCCACCGAGGATCAGGCCGGTCCGCAGCGCATTGCCAAGCAGCAAGAGTTGCGGCGACAGCTCCGCAAAGCAGCTCATCGGCACCAGCCCGGCCAGCCGCTTGCCATGCTCGATCGCATATCGCAGCGCGATCAGGCCGCCAAAGCTGATCCCGCTCAGAAAGATCGGACCGTCCCCGAGTTCGTCGATGAGGAGGCGCAGTGCAGCGACTTGATCGTCCTGGCTGATGAAGAGCCTCGGCTTGTCGGAGGCGCCCTGGCCGAGAAGATCGAAGGTCGCAACGCGAAAGCCTCGCGCCGACAAGGCCTCGCGATAGGCGCTCCACAGCTCGGAATATTGCGTCAGCCCGTTCACGAGAACATAGGCCGGTGCGCCCGCCGGCCCGTCGAGCTCATAGCGGATCCGATATGAGCCGTGGCTGAGGAAGGGCATCGCGAGGGTACCGCCGGTCTTTTGATGCCCGCGATGCTCGATTCCTCCGAGCGGATTCCATTGAGCTAGATCAAACCTTCCCCGGCCGCCCTGCCTAGCGTTTCAGGAAAATCTTCCAGGGAGGATCGCATCATGGCCGGACGAGATGCGTTGAATCGTTGCCTGTTGAGCCTGATCGTGCTGCTGCTCGGAACGGCGATCGCAACCGCACAGCCTTTCACGCGCCGTTCGTCGCAGGTGCAGCATGACGGGCTGAAGAAGACCTACGAGATCGCCAACTTCCGCCTGGGCGGCAAGTACGACCTGACCGACCCTTCCAAATGGGAGAACGGCGGCGAGGGCGGCGTCACGCTGGAATCGCTCGGGGCCGGCAAGCTGCGCACGGCTTACATCGCCGTCGGCAACGCAAGGCGCAACGGGGCGGGCGAGATCACCAATGCCATCGTGATCAACTCCTATTATTCCGGCGATTCCACCGACATGTACGAACAGTGGGTCAAGGGTGCGGCGTTGTCGGGTGGCGTACCCATCATTGGTCCGGGCCGGCCGATCGATACGGATCGTTACTATGTCATCATGGTCGATCCGCTCGGCACTTGGGGCGCGAGCAAGCCATCCGACGGCCTAGGCATCAAGTTTCCGCAATACAGCTACTACGACATGGTGCAGGCGAACTACCGCCTGCTGCGCGACGAGCTGAAGGTCGCGCGCGTCGCGCTGGTGACCGGCGTCTCCATGGGTGGCACGCAGACCTACGTCTGGGGCGTGATGCATCCGGAATATGTCAGCGCCCTGATGCCGATCGGCGGCACCACGCAATCGGATGGCGACGACCCGGTCGGCAACTGGACTTTCCAGATGATGACAGCCGCGATCCAGGGCGATCCGGTCTGGCAGGCGACCGAGGGCGACTATTACAAGCTCCCGAAGGAAAAGCATCCGGTGCCGGGCGTGGCCTTCGGCTGGTCGATCCTTGGCATGACGGGTTATGACTTTTCCTTCCGCACGACCCAGAACTGGGCGGCGGTACAGCCCGAGATCTTCTATTGGGATCCGCCGAACGAGAAGGCCGGCCTCAACGTCATTAATCGCGCCAAGCTCTACGACGCCGTCGACCTCGTCTGGCGCAATCGGGTCGGCGAGACCCATAACGTCAATCCCTATCTCGGTCGCATTCAGGCTCGCACGCTGGTGATGCACATCACCAACGACCTCTGGCTCAACTTCAAGCTGGCGCAGAAGGCTGTCGATCGCGTGCCCGGCGCTGATCTTATCGCACAGGAGAGCCCCGTCGCGCACTACGGCGTGTTCCCGATCATCAACCAGCGCAAGAACGATCCGAAGTTCGTCGCCTTCATGGATGACGTGGCGGCCCTCGATCGCGCCCAGAAATTCTTCGACAAGAATTACCGCGTGCCCGGCGTCGCCCAGACGATCGATCCCAAGAAGTCGTTCTGGAAGGCCTACGTGACCTATCCCTATCCGGTCAAATTCGGCAGTGCCAAGGACAAGAGCGGCAACTCCTGGGAAATCGGCTACATGGACGAGTATGCCGGCACCGACAAGGATCCGAAGGTGCTCGTCATCATCCACGGCAAGGGCGCGTTCGGCGGCCATTACGGCAACATCATGCAGTATGCGCTGCGCAGCGGCCTGCGCGTGATCGTGCCGGACCTACCGCATTACGGCATGTCGGGGCCCGGCAATCTCGACAAGAATCCCGCTCGCACCATGCAGGACATGCGCGAGGTGATCTACGACCTCGTGGTCAACCAGCTCGGAGTCAAGAAGGCGTACTATCTCGGCCACTCGCTCGGCGGCCAGTTCGTCGTGGGCTACGCCCTGACCTGGCCTGATGCGGTGCAGGGCCTCGCCTTGGAGGCGCCGTCCGGCCTCGAGGAATATCCGCGCGAGATCACCATTGCCAAGGACAAGAAGGCGCCTCTGTTCGCCGACGGTCTCGGCCGAGACTTCGACAAGTGGAAGCAGGTCTGGGACCAGACCGGTATTCTCGCTGCGGAAAAGGCGCGGAGCGAGCAGAACGTCCGCGACTTCTTCTACTTCAAGAAACGTGATCCGGACACCGGCGTGGTATCGGCTGCGAAGAGCGGATACTTCTTCAACGACAGCGAATATGCCCGTTTCCATACCGAGCAACGCGCCGGGCTTACCAAGGGCAACCCGAAGGAGCTCGATCAGTGGTGCAACGTCTTCATCTTCGACATCTACACGATCGGTGCTGAGCTCCAGCAGGATGACCCGAAGAACCTCTATGAGCGGGTCACCCAGATCAAAGCGCCGATCTTCCTGGCGTTCGGCGACAAGGAGCCGTTCATTCCGACGCCTGCGTTCAACGGCCTGACGGACCTCGGCCGCGACGTCATCACGCCGTTCATGACGCGTATGACCAATGCCGGCAACCGGCCGATGCTCAAGATCTATCCGGAGACCGGACACTTCATCCACACCGACAATCCAGTGGAATACGCTGCCGATGTCGTGGATTTCGTGACCAACGGGGAGGTGGACACATCATCGCCGCTCGGAACCGATCGCATGATCAAGGGCGCCGTCGTCTCTGCCTTGCCAGTGGCGCCGACACCGCCTGGAGCGGCTCCGACGGCTGGCCTCAACAAGTAGGGCCCGGCGATGCCAAGGGTGCAGGCGGGCGAACTCCGACTCGGCTGGCGGGAGTGGGGAGGAGGCGACGTCACCGTCGTCTTCATCCACGGAAATCTCGCCAGCAAGGACTGGATCGAGCTCGCCGCGCCATTGTTTCCGATCGGGCTCCGTGTGGTTGCAATCGATTGGCGCGGCTGTGGCGACAGCGACCGGCCGAAGCCGTCGGCCGACTATTCCAACTACTCCATGCGGCAGCACGCCGAGGACATGCTGGCGGCGCTCGATACGCTCGGGATCGGCTATTGCCATCTCGCGACACATTCCACCGGCGGCATCATCGCCGCCAGAATGCTGCTCGAGCAGCCGCAGCGCTTCGGCCGTGTGTTCGCGCTCGATCCGGTAACGCCGCTCGGCATGGCCTTCGATGCCGATCAGATCGGATTATTCAGGGCCATGATGTCGAGCAAGGAGCTGACGCGGTCCGTGATGGCTACAGCCGCTTCTTCGCTGTTCGTCCCGGAGAGCATGGGGCCGAACATGGTCCCTCGCTTTCGCGAGGGGCTGGGAGAGATCCAGACGCTGTTCGATCGGATCATCGAGCAGACCTTCGGCGTATCGGAGGGGATCTGGATCGGCACGCCGGTGAACCTGACGCGGGAGAAGGAGAGCCGTGAGCTGGAGCGCCGTATGTCCGAGATCCGGCATCCGCACCTCGTGTTGTGGGGCGAGCGGGACGGTTGGATCGCGCCGGCCGATCTCCGTGCTATGGCCGAAGCGATGCCGGATTGCCGGCTGGTCATCGTGCCAGGCGTAGGGCATTCGATGAACCTCGAATCGCCGGCACTTTATGCAGGCTATTTCGGCGCCTGGTTCGGAGGACGTGCCGCGTCACCATCCACGGCGCCAAGCTGATCCCCGGCGGGGCCTCGACGTCGACGGCGGCACCACATCGTCGATTGACGCGCTGAGCAGTCCGGGTCCCATGATCGATGGTGACATATTGCCAGTGTTTTGCCCGACGGAGCAACCGGTTCCGGGCGAACAGGAAACATCCGTCAAATCAGCCCCATGTCTACTGTGCATGGGGTTGTTTTTCGACTCTTTGACTCAGCGATAGTGCAGAGCGATCAATTCGGCGACACAGGCCGGCCTTTTGCCGCCCTCGATCTCGATCACGAGGTGGTAGTTGACGCGCAGCCCGTCCGGCGGCACGTCCTCCGCTTCCGCGATCGTGACCCGGCCGCGCAGCTTCGAGCCGGCCGGAACCGGCGCGAGATATCGGATGCGGTCAGCACCGTAATTCAGCGTGTTGCGCAGCCCCTTCAGGCCGATGACCGAGCGGATGAACAGCGGGGCAAGGGCAAGCGAGAGCAGGCCATGGGCGATGGTCTTGCCGCCCGGCATCTCCTGCTTGGCGCGCTCCTGGTCGACATGGATCCACTGCTCGTCGCAGGTCGCCTCGGCGAACTGGTTGATGCGGTCCTGCGTGATCTCGATCCAGTCGCTGGCGCCGATCTCGGTGCCGATTGCGGATTTGATCTCGTTGAAGTCGCTGAATATTCGCATGGTTGACCTGTTCAGAGCTTCATTTCCGGAACATTGTCGGGAATGGCGAGCTCGGCCTCCGTCAAGGCCATGACCTCGCCGACGCTGATGCCGGGTGCTGTTTCCAGCAACGTCGCCTTGCCGTCGGGAAAACCGATCACGGCCATGTCGGTCACGACAAGGTTGACGGGGCGTGCCGAGGTCAGCGGCAGCGAGCATTTCACCACGATCTTCGACTTGCCCTTGGCCGCGTGCTGCATGGCGACGATCACGCGCTTGGCGCCGGTGACGAGGTCCATTGCGCCGCCCATGCCCGGGACCATCTTGCCCGGGATCATCCAGTTCGCGAGATGGCCATGCGCATCGACCTGGAGACCGCCGAGCACGGTGACATCGACGTGGCCGCCGCGGATCAGGCCGAACGACATCGCGCTGTCGAAGGTGGAGGCGCCCGGCAGCGCGCTGATCGGGCGTCCGCCGGCATCGGTGAGCGTCGGATGCGCCATCCCCTGCTCGGGAATCGGCCCGGTGCCGATCAATCCGTTCTCGGACTGGAAGAAGACCTTCAGGTCCGACGGCACATAATTGGCGACCAGGGTCGGAATGCCGATGCCGAGATTGACGAGATTGCCGCTCCTCAGCTCCTTGGCGACACGCCGGGCGATGATGATCTGGGGATCCATGATGTCACCCGTTGGTGATGAGATAGTCGACGAGCGGCGCGGGGGTGACGACGTGATCGGGCGCGATCACGCCGACCGGGACGATATGCTCCGCCGTCACGATGACGGTGTCGGCTGCCATCGCCATGACCGGGTTGAAATTGCGCGAGGTGAGGGCGTAGGCGAGGTTGCCGAGGTAGTCGGCCAGGAAGGCGTGCACCAATGCGAATTGCGCCCGCAGCGCCGTTTCCAGCAGGAACGGCTTGCCGTCGACTTCGATCTGGCGCTTGCCTTCGGCCACCAGCGTTCCGACCCCGGTCGGCGTCAGCACCCCGCCGAGACCGCACCCGCCGGCGCGGATGCGTTCGACGAAGGTGCCTTGCGGCACGAGGTCGACCGCGATCTGGTTCGCCAGCATCTGCTGCTGCGCCTTCGGATTGAGACCGATATGCGTTGCCGTCAGCTTCGACACCAGTGCCTGATCGAACAGCTTGCCGACGCCCTTGCCGGGCGTGGCCGCGTCATTCGAGATCAGGGTCAGACCCGTCTTCCTCTGGCGCACGACTTCGTCGAGCAGCCGCTCCGGCGTTCCAACTCCCATGAAGCCGCCAACCATGACGCTGGCGCCCGCCGGGATCATCGCAACGGCTTCTTCGACGGAAACAGCCTTCATGATCGAAACTCCCGGTCGCCCGACGATGGGCTGAAGGGCGGTAATGTGTGGATGTTGGCGGGCGGGCGACGGGCTCCCTTGATCTGGGTCAAGGCGCCCGGATCGTTGCGCGCCGTCAGCGCGCCCTGTCCAACGTGAACGCATGGTAGGCCTTGGGAATGATTTGGGAACCTGGACGCTGAGGCGCGCTAAAGGGCTCAAGAGAAACCGACGCTTCCGTAACAAAACCGGATCCAGTCCGGAGAGCCGAATCTTACTAAATTCAAAAGCTTGCGCTTGCATCCTAATGCGGCCTGCTATGTGCCTTGCCTGAAATCTAGAGCGAAGCACCGGGGTGCAGCACGGAATCGCGCTCGAACACCTGTGCGTCGGCGAGGTCCCGCCATTCGGACGGCGCCAAAACGACTCAATTTACGTCGAGCGTGGATCTGCCGGACACTCGCGGAGCTGATTCCCATGCCAGACATCAACAAGGTCGACCGTTCTGATTTGGCCCCCTCGATTCTGCCGGCCGGCATCCCCGAGCTCAGCGACGATGAATGCCTCGCTTGTCTCGCGCGCGCAGTCGAGGCGCCGGATTCGGCGCGGCTTGACGAGGTCGCTGGCCTCATTGGCCGCCTGGCAGTCGCCATCGAATAGGGCCGGCCCGGCCCTCCATCAGGAGAGGTTGCGGAGGGCGAAACGCGCATCGCCAACCGCTATGTTGCGTTTTGACCGAGCATGCTCCAAAAGATGCCGCGATTTTTCTCCGCGGCATCGTCCGCATTGCAGGGTCCGCAAATGTCCGGTTTTTCGACCGCGCGCCAAAAAATGGTCGATGGCCAGGTGCGCACCAATGACGTCACCGACCGTCGTGTTCTCGATGCCATGCTCACGGTGCCGCGCGAGGCCTTCGTGCCGGCCGGCCGGCAGGCGCTGGCTTACCTCGATCTCGACCTCGACGTCAGCGAAGGCGCCGCCAAGCGGTTCCTGATCAAGCCGGCGCTGACCGGCAAGCTGCTCCAGGCCGCCGAGATCGGCGCGGATGACAACGTGCTGGTCGTCGGCTGCGCCACCGGCTATCTCGCCGCACTGGCCGCCAAGCTCGCGCGTCAGGTCACGGCGACCGAGTGCGATTCGGCTTTGGCGGCCAAGGCCAGCGACGCCTTCGCCGCCCAGGGGCTTGCCAATGTCGCCTGCAAGGCGGCGGCCTGCACCGAGGGGGACCCTGCTGCTGCCCCCTATGATGTGATTCTCCTCAACGGCGCGGCCGAGGTGATGCCGGAAGCGCTGCTCGGGCAGCTGAAGGAGGGTGGGCGCCTGGTGGGGGTGTCGGCCGAATCGAGGCCGCCGCGCGCCACGATCGTGACCCGTACCCACGGCGAATTCGGTCATCGGACCCTGTTCGACGCCGCCGCCCCGGTGCTTCCCGGGCTGGAACGGGCGGCTGCCTTTGTCTTCTGACGGCCCCAAAGCCGCCCCAAATCCCGTTCTGAATCAGAAGTGTGGCCGGGATGCTGCACGCGAAGAGTTTCCACTGAGAACCACCCCCAGGTAGTTCCGTCGCGCTTGACCGCGTCCTATGTTGCGGCGGGGCAACGACTCCATTGGTACGGTACCCCGGCTCGCGGGCACGAGCAGGGCGCTAGAACGAACGGAATTTCACGGATGCATGGGGTGAAGCTCTTCACCGGAGCTGCGGTTTCGGTCCTGCTGCTGGCGCTTGCCGGGCCGACACCTGCCTTGGCGGATACGATCGAGGGCGCGCTGGTGCGCGCCTATCAGAACAACCCGCAGCTCAACGCACAGCGTGCCCAGGTGCGCTCGACTGACGAGGGCGTGCCTCAGGCTTTGTCGGGCTATCGCCCGAGGGTCAATCTGACAGCGACCGGTGGCTATTCATATCAAGATTTGCAGAGTGCCCCGGGGACCAACTCAGTCTACGGAACGAGGGTGCCTCGCAGCATTGGCGTGACGGCGACACAGACGCTCTACAATGGCAACCAGACCGCCAACCGGACCCGCGCGGCGGAGAGCCAGGTGTCCGGTACGCGTGAAGCGCTGCGCGGTATGGATCAGAGCGTACTGCTGAGCGCCGCGACGACCTACATGGACTATCTGCGGGATGCCGCCACGCTCGAAGTCCAGCGCAGCAACGTGCGCGTCCTCGAGCAGACACTGAAGCAGACCCGCGACCGCTTCAATGTCGGCGAAGTGACCCGCACCGACGTCGCCCAATCGGAAGCGCAACTGGCGGCCGGGAGGACCCAGGCGCTCACCGCTGAAGCGAATCTGACGACGACCCGCGCGAACTACCGTCGCATCATCGGCAACGAGCCCACGAATCTTGCGCCCGGCTCGCCTGTCGATCGGTTTCTGCCTCAGACGCTGGCTTCCGCCATCGAGCTCGGCCTGATCGAGCACCCCAACGTGACGGCCGCCATGTACGGCATCGACGTCAATTATCTGCAGGTCAAGATCAATGAAGGAGCGTTGCTGCCGACACTTTCGGTTCAGGCAACGGCCCAGCGGGCCGACGAACAATCCTTGATTCAGATGCGTTCGTACACCGCATCGGCGATCGCGCAGCTCACCGTGCCGATCTATAATGGCGGTGGTGAATATTCGCTGATCCGCCAGTCCAAGGAGAACCTGGCGCAGCAGCGGCTCAACCTCGAAACGACTCGCGACCAGACCCGCGCGACCATTGTGCAATGGTGGGGCTCGCTGCAGGCCACCAAGGCGCAGGTGCAGTCGGCTCAGGCGCAGGTGACGGCGTCCGAGATCGCCCTGAACGGCGTCCGCGAGGAGGCCAAGGCCGGCCAGCGCACCACGCTGGACGTGCTCAATGCGCAGCAGGCGCTGGTGAACGCGCGCGTTGCGTTGGTGACCGCGCAGCACGATCGCGTGGTCGCATCGTATAACGTCCTCGCGGCGGTCGGGCGTCTATCGCCGCAGGTCCTCGGCCTTGCGACTACGACCTACGACCCCAGCGTTCACTATCATCAGGTGCGGGACAGCTGGGCGGGTGTGCGCACGCCTGACGGCCGCTGATTCCCGTAATCATCCGGTCGATCTCGCCAATAGCCGAGGTCGACCGGTGCTTTGCTTGCAATCGTCAAAATCCCTGACATAGCCTTGCCAAGATGATGCGGGTCGATTCGCCCGCGTTGATGTCGTGTGCGTAACGCTTCGACGCCGGGGCAGGGGCGCACCGCTGCGCGTCGAGCCGTGATCTGGGGACAAGTCGGGCTGCGGCGACGAAAATGGCGGACCCATCGTTGCGGAACCGGCCAATCCTGCCGTGCTTGGTGTAAAACAACGCATGCGAGGGCGTTGATGATGTGGAGTCGGAGATGACGCAGCCTGCAAAGGTCACAGAACCCTCGATGGAGGAGATTCTGGCCTCGATCCGGCGCATCATTGCCGACGACGAGGCAAAGCCCCCGCCGGCTGAGGCCGCCAAGCCCGAGAAGGCTGCTGCGCCCGCCGCGCCGCCGAAGCCGCAGGCGATGAACGACATTCCGCCATCCAAGGTCGCTCCGCCTAAACCCGCCGCCGAGAAGCCGGCACCGCCGCCGGCTGCAAAGCCGGCGCCGCCACCTGCGCCGGCGCCCGCGGCGGACGCATCCAACAGCCAGGACGATATCGACGCGTTGCTGGCGGGTCTCGATGCGGCCACACCTACGCCGGAGGTCCGCGCGCCCGAGCCAGAGCCCGAGCCTGAGCCCGACGTGCTCGAACTGACCGACGACATGGCGATGGACCCGACGCCACCTCCGCCGCCGCCGACCTTCCGCAAGGTCGAGCCACGCGACGATCTCGAATTCGCCGAGCCGCCGCGTCCCGCCCCGCCGCCGTCCTACGCGCCGGTGGACTTCGACGCGCCGCCGCTGCCCCCGCAGCAGCCGATCCTCGCGCAATCGACGGTCTCCGCGGTCGAATCCGCCTTCAACTCCCTGGCCCATACGGTGCTCAGCAGCAATGCGCGGACGCTGGAGGACCTGGTCAAGGAGATGCTGCGGCCGATGCTGAAGTCCTGGCTCGACGACAACCTGCCCGGCCTGGTTGAACGCATCGTGAAGGCCGAAATCGAGCGGGTCTCGCGCGGCGGCCGCTGAGGGCGGCCGAAGGGCCCTCATAAAGCCCGGCTTGGGCGTCATATTCGGGCGCCGGACCGGGCTGGAAAGCGCTGTTGCCGCCTCGTTTTCCCTGACGTTTTCGTTGACTTTTCGTTGACTTGGCCCCCTCGCGCGGCTTTCTAGCAGCCCCATGATCGAGAAAAATTACCAGCCCGCCGATATCGAAACCCGCATGTCCGTGGTGTGGGAGGACAGCCTTGCGTTCAAGGCTGGCCGGCCCGACCGCCGTGATGCCGTGCCCTTCACCATCGTGATCCCGCCGCCGAACGTGACGGGCTCGCTGCACATGGGTCACGCCCTCAACAACACGCTGCAGGACATCCTTTGCCGGTTCGAGCGCATGCGGGGCCGCGACGTGCTGTGGCAGCCCGGCACCGACCATGCCGGCATCGCCACCCAGATGGTGGTCGAGCGGCAGCTGATGGAGCGCCAGCAGCCCGGTCGCCGCGAGATGGGCCGCGAGAAGTTTCTGGAGCGGGTCTGGCAGTGGAAGGCCGAGAGTGGCGACACCATCATCAACCAGCTCAAGCGCCTCGGTGCGTCCTGCGACTGGTCGCGCGAGCGCTTCACCATGGACGAGGGCCTGTCGAAGGCCGTCGTCAAGGTCTTCGTCGAGCTGCACCGTGAGGGCCTGATCTACAAGGACAAGCGGCTGGTGAACTGGGACACCAAGCTGCTCACCGCGATCTCCGATCTCGAAGTGCAGCAGACGGAAGTGAAGGGCCACCTCTGGTATCTGCGCTATCCGATCGAGGGCAAGACGTTCAACCCCGAGGATCCCTCGAGCTTCATCGTGGTCGCCACCACGCGACCCGAGACCATGCTCGGCGATACCGGCGTGGCCGTGCATCCGGAGGATGATCGCTACCAGCAGCTGATCGGCAAGAACGTCGTCCTGCCGCTGGTCGGCCGCAAGATCAAAATCGTCGCCGACGAGTATTCCGATCCCGAGAAGGGATCGGGCGCTGTGAAGGTGACGCCGGCGCACGACTTCAACGATTTCGAGGTCGGCAATCGCCACGGGCTGCGCCGGATCAGCGTGCTCGACAGGGAAGGCTGTCTCGATCTCCTCGACAACGAGGATTATCTGCGCGACCTGCCCGAAGGCGCTGCGCAATTCGCCGAGGAATTCCACAAGGTCGACCGCTTCGCTGCGCGCAAGCGCATCGTCGAGCGGCTGGAATCGTTCGGCTTCGTCGAACGGATCGAGCCGCACACCCACATGGTGCCGCACGGCGATCGTTCCAACAGCGTGATCGAGCCCTACCTGACCGACCAGTGGTACGTCGACGCCAAGACGCTGGCGAGACCTGCGATCGCGGCGGTGCGTTCGGGCGAAACGACGTTCGTGCCGAAGAACTGGGAAAAGACCTATTACGAGTGGATGGAGAACATCCAGCCCTGGTGCATCTCGCGTCAGCTCTGGTGGGGCCATCAGATTCCGGCCTGGTACGGCCCTGACGGCAAGGTGTTCGTCGCCGAGACCGAGGAGGAGGCCATCAGCCACGCGCTCGGCTATTACGTCGAGCAGGAGGTCATTACGCCCGAGCAGGGCCGCGAGATGGCGCTCGACCGCAACAAGCGGGAAGGCTTCATCACGCGCGATGAGGACGTGCTCGACACCTGGTTCTCCTCGGCGCTGTGGCCGTTCTCGACGCTCGGCTGGCCCGACGAGACGCCCGAGGTGCAGCGCTATTATCCGACCAATGCGCTGGTGACCGGCTTCGACATCATCTTCTTCTGGGTCGCCCGCATGATGATGATGGGCCTGCACTTCATGAAGGAAGTACCGTTCTCGACCATCTACATCCACGCCCTCGTCCGCGACGAGAAGGGCGCCAAGATGTCGAAGTCGAAGGGCAACGTCATCGATCCCCTCCACCTGATCGACGAATACGGCGCCGACGCGCTGCGCTTCACCCTGGCCGCGATGGCGGCGCAGGGGCGCGACATCAAGCTCGCCACCAGCCGCGTCGAAGGCTACCGCAATTTCGCGACCAAGCTCTGGAACGCGTGCCGGTTCGCGGAGATGAACCACTGCGCCGTGCCTGATGGTTTCGAGCCGGCGAAGGCAAAGGAGACGCTGAACCGGTGGATCGCGCATGAGACCGCCCACACCACGCGCGAGGTGACCGAGGCGATCGAAGCTTATCGCTTCAACGATGCAGCCGGCAGCATCTATCGCTTCGTCTGGAACGTCTATTGCGACTGGTATGTCGAGCTCGCCAAGCCCGTGCTGCTCGGTCCGGACAACCCTGCCAAGGACGAGACCCGCGCCATGGTCGCTTGGGCGCGCGACGAGATCCTGAAGCTGCTGCATCCCTTCATGCCCTTCATCACCGAAGAGCTGTGGGAGGTGACGGCAAAACGCGACGGCCTGCTCGCATTGGCGCCGTGGCCGCTGAAGCCGGTCGAGCCGACGCCGGAGCAGCTCGCGATGCTTGCGGCGACCACGGGACCGACCGATGCGCTGGTCTCGCCGGCCTGGGTGCTGCCGATCTTCGATCATGCCGACTTCACCGATCCGGCTGCCGAAGCCGAGATCGGCTGGGTCATCGACCTCGTCACGCAGATCCGCTCGGTGCGAGCCGAGATGAATATCGCGCCGGCAACGCTGACGGCGCTGGTGCTCGCAGGCGCTTCGGCCGAAACCAAGGAGCGCGCGCCGCGCTGGACCGATGTCATCAAGCGTATGGCGCGGCTGTCGGACATCTCGTTCGCCGACCGCGCGCCTGACGGCGCTGTCCAACTGCTGGTGCGCGGCGAGGTCGCCGCGCTGCCGCTCAAGGGCGTGATCGACGTCGCCGCCGAGCGCACGCGTCTCGACAAGGAGATCGCCAAGGCCGAGGCCGACATCAAGCGCGCCGAGTCGAAGCTGGCGAACGAGAAGTTCGTCGCCAACGCGGCCGAGGAGGTCGTCGAGGAGGAGCGCGAAAAGCGCGAGGCGGCGCTGGCGCGCAAGGCCAAGCTGCTCGAGGCGATGGAGCGGCTGAAGCAGGCGTCTTAGAGCATGATCCGGAAAAGTGTGCAGCGGTTTTCCGGAAAGATCATGCTCAAACAATAACCTAAAGCGCGATGATGATTCATCGCGCTTTAGGCCTATTTCGGAAACGGCTTGCTCAAAAACTTCGAGCCCCTGACGCCGTAGCGCCAGGGCAGCTCGACCGCCTTGGTGATGCCGATGCGGATGCCGGTTGCGACCTCGACATCCTCGGTTCGCGCATGCAGCGCGATGGGAGGCCGGTCCAGCGGCAGGGCGTTGTGCGCGATGGTGATGCCGAGCGCCTCGGTCAGCTTGCCAGGGCCCGAGCACAGCGCACGCACCTCCTGCAGATGCCGGCGTCGGCGCATCGCAGCCAGGCCATGCGTCGGCTCCAGCGCACGGATCAACACGGCGCTGGCCGAGCCTTCCTCCTCGCAGACGAAGTTGACGCACCAATGAATGCCGTAGGAGCGGTAGACATAGGCAAAGCCAGGTGGGCCAAACATGACCTGGTTCCGCTGCGTCGGCCCGCGATAGGAGTGCGCCGCCGGGTCGGTATGGTGATAGGCCTCGACCTCGACGATGATCCCGCCGACGCCGTCGACGAGCATGGTGGCGCCGATCAGGTCGGGCGCGACCTCATGGACGCTGCGTCCGAAGAAGGCGCGCTTCAGGGGCTTGCCGAGCCGCGGTGGTGAAGCGTTCGAGATTGGAGCCATTCGAGGTGAGAATCGCCTGAGAACAGAGCAAGATATTGCCCATATCTGCCATGTTCCCTGAAGCGGGGCGAGCCGGGTTGCGATGCCAGGCCAGACCGACTAGGTAGGACCTGAACAGACCGGACACCCCATGGTCGTTATTGTCGATACCATCTCGAACCCGCTGCGCCCGCGCCACCCCGAAAAGGTGAATCGGCCCGATTCCGCTTCGCCGCCGAAGCCGGACTGGATCCGCGTGCGCGCGCCGAACACCCGCGGCTATGCCGATACCCGCAACATCGTGCGCGCCAACGGCCTGCATACGGTGTGCGAGGAAGCGGGCTGCCCGAACATCGGCGAGTGCTGGGACAAGAAGCACGCGACCTTCATGATCATGGGTGACACCTGCACCCGGGCCTGCGCCTTCTGCAACGTCAAGACCGGCTTGCCGAATGCACTGGATGCGGCCGAGCCGCAGAACGTCGCCGAGGCCGTGGCGAAGCTGGGCCTCGCCCACGTCGTCATCACCTCGGTCGACCGCGACGACCTCACTGACGGCGGTGCCGAGCATTTCGCTCGGACTATCCGCGCGATCAGGGCCGCGTGTCCCTCGACGACGATCGAGATCCTGACGCCCGACTTCCTGCGCAAGGAGGGGGCGCTCGAAATCGTCGTCGCGGCGAAGCCCGATGTCTTCAACCACAATCTCGAGACGGTGCCGTCGCGTTATCTCACGGTCCGGCCCGGCGCGCGCTACTTCCATTCGATCCGGCTGCTGCAGCGGGTCAAGGAGCTCGATCCCACCATCTTCACCAAGTCCGGCATCATGGTCGGCCTCGGCGAAGAGCGCCACGAGGTGCAGCAGGTGATGGACGATCTGCGCTCGGCCGACGTCGACTTCCTGACCATCGGGCAATATCTGCAGCCGACCCGCAAGCATCACGCGGTGATGCGCTACGTGCCGCCGGACGAGTTCTCGTCCTACGAAAAGATCGCCTACACCAAGGGCTTCCTGATGGTGTCGGCAAGCCCGCTCACCCGCTCGTCGCATCATGCCGGCGAGGATTTCGCGAGACTGAAGGCTGCGCGGGCAGCTCACGCCCGCTGACGTACCATGCATCGAGTTTCGAGCAAGCACCGTGTCAACCACAGCGCGTCCGAGATGTTTGATCTGGTCGCCGATGTCGAGCGCTACCCGGAATTCGTGCCGCTGTGCAGCGCGCTGAAGGTGCGCCAGCGCATGGCGAAACCCGACGGCACCGAGGTGCTGGTCGCCGACATGACGGTGTCGTTCAAGCTGGTCAAGGAATCCTTCACCAGCCGCGTGACGCTCGACCGCGCCAATCTGAAGATCCTGGTCGAATATCTGCAAGGTCCGTTCAGGAATCTGGAAAACCGTTGGACGTTCGAGCCCAAGGGCGAGGGCGTCTGCGACGTCGGCTTCTTCCTCGCCTACGAATTCAAGAGCCGCATGCTGGCGATGCTGATGGGCTCGATGTTCGATGCCGCCTTCGCGCGGTTCTCGACCGCGTTCGAGAAACGGGCGGACGCGATCTACGGCCGGCCGAAGCTGGCGTCGACGTAGTCGCGATCAGCACTGCTCTCTCCACCGCTCGCAATGACAATGGAGCGGCGGGCGTGCCCTCCCAATCCAACATCGCTCCGTGTTCCCCATCAGCATCCACCGGGATCATTTCGTATCGCGGCGCGTTCTCAACCGACTGACCGGGTTGGAGCCGCCATGACCATCAACTTCGACACGTTGAAAGCATCGCTTGTCCTGTATGGCCTGAACGCGATCTACGCGGTCCTGCTGCTCGCGGTCGGCTGGTATCTGTCCGGCGCGATGCAGCGCTTCGTCACGCGCGTTCTCAGCGTGACGCATCGCGTCGACCCGCTGGTGACGCTGTTCGTGGGCAGCCTTGCGCGCTATGGCGTGCTCGCGGTCGTCGGCATCGCCGTGCTGCAGCTGTTCGGCATCCAGACGGCGAGCCTCGTTGCCGTGCTGGGTGCGACCTCGCTCGCCATTGGTCTTGCCTTGCAGGGCACGCTGTCCAATCTCGCCGCCGGCGTGATGCTGCTCTTGTTCCGGCCATTTCACATCGGCGATGATGTCGAGGTCGCCGGCAAGGCGGGCAAGGTGAGGTCGCTGTCGCTGTTCATGACCGAGCTAGTCGCGCCCGACAACACGCAGATCCTGTTGCCGAACGGACAGGTCTGGGGCGCGGCCATCATCAACCACAGCGCCTATCCTGGCACGGGCGAGATCAAGGTGACGTTTCCGGTCCCCGCCGGCGCCGCTCCGGCGCTGGCCGATCGCATCCTGAAGGAGCTTCGCAAGGATTCCCGCATCGACGATCAGGCGCAACCTGCCGTCTCCGTCAGCAAGGTCCTCGATGTCGCCAATCCCGCCGCGCCGATCCTGGAATTGACGGTTAGCGCCAAGGCGAAACCGTCTGAAGCTGGCGCGGTCAAGCAGTGCGTGCTCGATCATGCGAGCGCGCTGCTTGCCACGGCCGCCTGAGACGATTTATCCCCGCGGCGGACGTGGCGGCCTGCGTTTCACCACATGCCGGCGCGGTGAGCGCGTCACACGCGGGCGCAGGCGGCTGGCGGCGGTGCGCTGCGGCTTGGCCGCGACTTGCGGGCCCCGGGCCAGATCCATCAGCATGCGCAAAGCCTCTACAACGGAACGGGCGCGCACCGCGCTGCGGCCGATGGCGCCGAAGCGGTGCTCGCGGTGGATGATGCGGCCGTCGCGCGCGGCGGCGGCGAAGTGCACGAGACCGACCGGCTTGCCGGGCGTGGCGCCGCCCGGGCCGGCGATGCCGGTGATGGCGACCGCGAGATCGACATCGGCGCGCTCAAGCGCACCGATTGCCATTGCGGTCGCGGTCTCCTTGCTTACGGCACCGAAATTGGCCAGCGTGCTCGCCTCGACGCCAAGCATCGCGCGCTTGGCCTCGTTGGAATAGGTGACGAAGCCGCGGTCGATGACGTCGGACGAGCCGGGAATGTCGGTCAGTGCGCCCGCAACCAGGCCGCCGGTGCAGGATTCAGCGGTCGCGATCGTCAGCTTGCGCATCCGGCACAGATCGAGCAGCGAGCGGGAGAGGGCGCGTGCGTCGCTGCCGCCCATGGCCTAGACGCCCCAGGGAAGGCGGATGGTGGCGCTCGCGGTCGCCGCGATGCCTTCCTCGCGGCCGGTGAAGCCGAGCCGCTCGCTGGTGGTCGCCTTCACTGCGATGCGCGAGATGTCGACGCCGGAGATCTCGGCGATGCGCGCGCGCATGGTGTCGCGCAACGGGCCGATCTTCGGCCGCTCGCAGATCAGCGTCACCTCGAGGTTGGCGACGCGGCCGCCGCGCGCTGCGACGCGCTCGATGGCATATTTCAGGAACTGGTCGGAGGAGGCGCCCTTCCACTTCGCATCGCTCGGCGGGAAGTGCGAGCCGATGTCGCCGTCGGCGAGAGCGCCGAGAATGGCGTCGACCAGCGCATGCAGGCCGACATCGCCGTCGGAATGAGCCAGGAAACCCTTGGTGTGCGGCACGCGCACGCCGCAGATCATGACATGGTCGCCTTCGCCGAAGGCGTGCACGTCGTAGCCGGTGCCGGTCCTGATGTCGCCGAGCTGGGCGGCCAGGCGCGCTTCCTCGCGCACGAAATCCTCGGGAGTTGTGAGCTTCATGTTGGCAACATCGCCTTCAAAGGTTGCAACCGTCAATCCCGCCCATTCGGCAATCGCGGCATCGTCGGTGAAATCCGAGCGTCCATCCCTTGCCGCACGACGATGCGCCTCGAGGATGACGTCGAAACGAAAGGATTGCGGCGTCTGTGCGATCCGCAAGGAAGCGCGCTCCGGCGTGGCCTCGACGTTGCCGCTTTCGCCGGTGACCTTGATGGTGTCGGTGACGGCAACGGTGGGGATCGCAGCGCCGGTGCGGCTCGCCGCCTCGATCGCGCGCGAGATCACGCCTTCCGAGACGAAGGGGCGCGCGGCGTCGTGGATCAGCACGATGTCCGGATTGTGCTTGGCCAGCGCTTCGAGGCCGGCGAGCACCGAAGCCTGCCGCGTCGCGCCGCCATTGGTCGGTGGCTCGTGCCTGAGCCCTGCGACCGCTGCGGTGAACATGGCGCTGTCGTCGGGGTTCACCACCGGCTGCACCGCGAACACCTCAGTGTGACCGCTGAAGGCTTCCATGGCGCGGCGGATCACGGGCACGCCGCCGATCTCGCGATATTGCTTCGGCCCGCCGGCGCCGGCGCGCAGTCCACGCCCGGCTGCGACGAGGACGACCGCGGTGCGCTGTGATTTCGCCATAGGACTCAAATACTCAATTGCTAATGAAAGAGCAGGGGGTGATTTGCCGGCATGCCTCTAGCACGGCAGGCCCGCAAAAAAAGGGGGTTTCCCCGGATTGTGGGAAACAGCATTTTGCTGCACTGCACTTGAAAGATCTACAGAACTGTCTAAACTGTAGGCATGACGCTTGACTGCACAAGAATTGTGCGCAAGATAGATCATGGCAGGCGCGATGAGGCCCTGCCCAGTCAACGGGACCCCTGTGACCGGCTCGGCAGTATCAGGCTCTAAGCCGTTGAAAATAGGCGATATTGAAGTCGCCACCCCGGTCTTCCTGGCGCCGATGTCGGGTGTGACTGACTCGCCCGTCCGCCGGCTGGCCGCCGAGCTTGGGGCTGGTCTCGTTGTGTCTGAAATGACCGCGAGCGATGAGCTCGCCAATGGCCACCGGATGTCCCGGTTGCGCTGCGAAGCCACTGGCATCGGCCCGCATGTGGTCCAGCTCGCCGGCTGCGAGATGCATTGGATGGCCGAAGGCGCCCGGATCGCCGAAGCGGAAGGCGCCGATATCATCGACATCAACATGGGCTGTCCCGCCCGACACGTCACCGGCGGCCAGTCCGGCTCGGCCTTGATGCGCGACCTCGACCATGCCGTCAGCCTGATCGAAGCGACGATCGCGGCGGTGAAGGTGCCGGTGACGCTGAAGATGCGCCTCGGTTGGGACGACCGCAGCCGCAACGCGCCGGAGCTGGCGCGACGTGCCGAGGCCGCCGGAATCAAGCTCGTCACCGTGCACGGCCGCACCCGCTGCCAGTTCTACAAGGGCGAGGCCGATTGGGATGCGATCCGCGCCGTGCGCGAGGCCACCTCCCTTCCGCTCGTCGTCAACGGCGACATCACCTCCTACGAGAAGGCGCTGGCGGCATTGGACGCCTCGGGCGCCGACGCCGTGATGATCGGCCGCGGCGCGCAGGGCCAGCCCTGGCTGCCGGGCCAGATCGGCCGCCGTCTGAACGGCGGGGCCGAGGAAGCCGTGCCCTCGCTCCAGACGCAGCTGCATTATGTCCGCACGCTCTATGACGGCGTTTGTGCGCTCTATGGCCTGCGCATCGGACTGAGGCACGCCCGCAAGCATCTGGGCTGGGCGCTCGACGTCGCAGCGCAGGCGAGCCGTGCGCCGGCCGAGAAGCTGAAATCCTGGCGGCAGAAGATCCTGGTCTCGGAGGATCCGCGCCTCGTTCACGATGCACTGCAAGACGCCTTCGACGACTTCGCATGGAGCGCTGCTGCATGAGTTCAGCCGCTGAACATCGTCGGCCGCTTCAGTCCGACAGCGACGCAATCCTGGATGCTTTGCCCAACCCCGTGCTCATGATCGGGCCCGACGGCAAGATCGTCGCCGCCAACATCGCCACCGAGGCCTTCTTCGAGATCTCCACGCAATTCCTGAAGCGGCAGTCGCTAAAGGAGCTGGTGCCGTTCGGCAGCCCGTTGCTGGCGCTGATCGACCAAGTGCGCTCCTCGAACGCGCCGGTCAACGAATACAAGGTCGATCTCGGCACGCCGCGCATGGGCGGCGACCGCCAGGTCGACCTGCACGTGGCTCCACTCACCGAGCGGCCCGGCCATATCGTCGTGATGCTGCAGGAGCGCACCATCGCCGACAAGATGGATCGGCAGCTCACCCATCGCAGCGCAGCGCGCTCGGTGATAGCGCTAGCAGCAATGCTCGCGCATGAAATCAAGAATCCGCTTTCGGGCATTCGCGGCGCAGCGCAGCTGCTCGAGCAGCAGGCCTCGTCCGAGGACCGCATGCTGACGCGGCTGATCTGCGACGAGGCCGACCGCATCGTGACGCTGGTCGACCGCATGGAGGTGTTCGGCGACGAGCGCCCCGTGGTGCGCGGCCCCGTCAACATCCATTCGGTGCTCGATCACGTCAAGCGGCTGGCGCAGTCGGGCTTTGCCCGCAACATCCGCTTCGTCGAGGATTACGATCCCTCGCTGCCGCCGGTGCTGGCGAACCAGGACCAGCTGATCCAGGTGTTCCTCAATCTCGTGAAGAACGCCGCCGAAGCGCTGATCGACGTGCCCGATGCCGAGATCCAGCTCACCACCGCGTTCCGACCCGGTGTGCGCCTGTCAGTCCCCGGTCAAAAATCGCGGGTATCCCTTCCGCTCGAATTCTGCGTGAAGGACAACGGACCCGGCGTGCCCGACGATCTTCTGCCCAACCTGTTCGATCCCTTCGTGACCACCAAGCAGACCGGCTCGGGTCTCGGCCTTGCGCTGGTCGCCAAGATCGTCGGCGATCACGGGGGCATCATCGAATGCGAATCTCAGCCGCGCAAGACCACCTTCCGCGTGCTGATGCCGATGTATTCCACATCGGTCAAACACGCCGATCAAAGCAGTCGCGACGGCTCTGCCGGGAAGTCGTCGCCTGCGTCACAGGGGGCAAAATGAGGATCAACGATGCCCGCAGGTAGCATTCTCGTAGCCGATGACGATACCGCCATCCGCACCGTTCTTAATCAGGCACTGTCCCGCGCCGGTTACGAAGTGCGGCTGACCGGCAATGCCGCAACGCTGTGGCGTTGGGTCAGCCAGGGCGAGGGCGATCTCGTCATCACCGATGTGGTGATGCCGGACGAAAACGCCTTCGACCTGTTGCCGCGGATCAAGAAGATGCGGCCGAACCTGCCCGTCATCGTCATGAGCGCGCAGAACACCTTCATGACGGCGATCCGCGCCTCCGAGCGCGGGGCTTACGAATATCTGCCAAAGCCCTTCGACCTGAAGGAACTGATCGCCATCGTCGGCCGCGCGCTCGCCGAGCCGAAGGAGCGGACCTCGTCGCCGGACGAGGACGCCGAGATGGAGGCGATCCCGCTGGTCGGCCGCTCGCCGGCGATGCAGGAAATCTACCGCGTACTGGCGCGCTTGATGCAGACCGATCTCACCGTGATGATCACGGGTGAGTCCGGAACCGGCAAGGAACTGGTGGCGCGAGCGCTGCACGATTACGGCAAGCGCCGCAACGGCCCCTTTGTCGCGGTCAACATGGCGGCGATCCCGCGCGATCTCATCGAGTCCGAATTGTTCGGCCACGAGCGCGGTGCCTTTACCGGCGCCAACACCCGCGCCTCCGGCCGGTTCGAGCAGGCCGAGGGCGGCACGCTGTTCCTCGACGAGATCGGCGACATGCCGATGGAGGCGCAGACCCGCCTGCTGCGCGTGCTGCAGCAGGGCGAATACACCACCGTCGGCGGCCGTACCCCGATCAAGACCGACGTGCGCATCGTCGCGGCGTCCAACAAGGACCTGCGCGTGCTGATCCAACAGGGCCTGTTCCGCGAAGACCTGTTCTTCCGCCTCAACGTCGTCCCGCTGCGGCTGCCGCCCTTGCGCGAGCGCATCGAGGACCTGCCGGATCTCGTGCGGCACTTCTTCACGCTGGCCGAGAAGGACGGTCTGCCGCCGAAGAAGCTCGACACGCTGGCGCTGGAGCGGCTGAAGCAGCACCGCTGGCCCGGCAACGTGCGCGAGTTGGAAAACCTCGCCCGGCGGCTCGCCGCGCTCTATCCGCAGGACGTGATCACGTCCTCCGTCATCGACGGCGAACTCGCGCCGCCCTCGGTCAGCCCGGGGGCTGCGGTCCAGCAGGGGGTCGACAATCTCGGCGGCGCCGTGGAGGCGTATCTGTCCTCGCACTTCCAGGGCTTCCCGAACGGCGTGCCGCCGCCAGGCCTCTATCACCGCATCCTCAAGGAGATCGAGGTGCCGCTGCTCACGGCCGCGCTCGCCGCCACCCGTGGCAACCAGATCCGCGCTGCGGACCTGCTCGGCCTCAACCGCAACACGCTGCGGAAGAAGATCCGGGACCTCGACATCCAGGTGTATCGGAGCGGGGGCTGACTTTCTTGCGACGAACGCCAAACGCGCTAGCGCGGACCGGTGGCTCAGCTCCCCCTACCAAGGCAGAGCTGAGCCTGTCCGGATCGCGCTGGCCGTTGTGGCTGACGCGGTGAGCACAAGTCCTGACGGGACTCTAATGTTCCGCCCGCACATTCAAATTGGTCGTCGGCCGCAGCGCGGCCATTGCGCCTATCTGACCAGTCCGCCGGAGGCTGGCACCACGCTCGCGACATTCAGCGGCGGCTGCTGAAGGCCGAGGCCGTTGACCAGGAGGTCGGCGGCCACGATCAGCAGCAGAACGGCCGAAACCATCGTCGCGAGAAAGATCCTATCCATGCGGATTAAGCCGGGACGGCGGGAATCCGTTCCGCCCAGGCGGCATGTGCCTGTGGATTGCGCGAGTCCGCCAGGGCGAACACGCCGCGGAATTGTCGCAATTCGGCAACAATGTGGTACGAATACATCAGTATCCGCGCGTCCGCGGACCCGTTTTCAGCATCATTGCCGGAATGACCAGCGCAGATACCTCGGCCGCACACTTTGACACGGCCCCAGCGGAAGAGCCCCGGCGCTGGTCGGTGCGACGCTGGCTGGCGCCCTTTGCCGTCGCGCTGGCGCTGCTGTCGGCCTTCCTGACCTTCCTGGTCCTGACGGGTCTGAGCACGATCGAGCCGACGCCCGGGGTGGTCCGCACATTCTATCTGATCAATGCCGCCACGATCCTGCTGCTGGTCGGGATCATTGTCCGGGAACTCTGGCAGCTGATCCTGGCGCGGCGGCGGGGCAGGGCGGCGGCGCGTCTCCACGTCCAGATCGTCAGCCTGTTCTCGATCGTGGCGGTGCTGCCGGCGGTGCTGGTCGCCGTCGTCGCCAACGTCACCATCGAGCGCGGCCTCGACCGGCTGTTCTCCGGGCCGACCAAGGAGGTGATCCAGAACTCGCTGACGATCGCGCGGGCCTACATGCAGGACCATGCGCAGCTGATCCGCGGCGACATTCTCGGCATGGCCAACGACATCGCCCATGCCCGGCCGCTCTACGACCAGGACCGCCGCTCGTTCCGCGAGATGCTGACGGCGAGCGCCGCGTCGCGCAACCTGCCGGGCGCGATGATCATTGACAAGAACACCAACATCCTGGAGTCCGCCGACACCGGCATGCGGCTCGCTTATTCGCCGCCCGCGCCGGACTTTCTCAGCAACGTCAACGAGAACGAGCCCGAGATCGCGGTCCTTCCCGATGCGAGCTTCGTTGCTGCGGTGATCCGCCTGCGCGCCTTCAACGACACCTTTCTCTATGTCGCCAGGCCGCTTGATCCGAATGTCGTCAATCAGCTCAAGCAGACCGAGGTCAGCGTCGCCGAATACGCCCAGATCGAATCGCGCCGGCTCGGTATCCAGGTCGCCTTCGCGCTGATGTTCGCGGTGATCGCGCTGACCATCCTCATGGCTTCGGTGCTGATCGGTCTCAACTTCGCCAACTCGCTGGTCTCGCCGATCCGGCGGCTGATGAACGCGGCACATACAGTTTCGACCGGCGACCTGCACGTCCAGGTGCCGGTGCACCAGTCGGAGGGCGACCTCGCCCAGCTGGGCGAGACCTTCAACAAGATGACGCAGGAATTGCGCAGCCAGCGCGACGAGCTGGTCAATGCCAGCGATCTCATCGACAGCCGCCGCCGCTTCATCGAGGCGGTGCTGTCGTCCGCGAGCGCCGGCATCATCGGCGTCGACGCGTCCGGCAGCGTCGGCATCCTCAACCGCTCCGCAGAGAAACTGATCGGGCACTCCGAAGCCGAGACGCTCGGCCATCCGCTCTCCGACGTGCTGCCCGAGCTCGACGAGATGATGAAGACGGCGCGGGAAGGGACCCAGCGCCTGGTGCAGGGCCAGATCACGATCACCCGTGACGGCACCGAGCGCAACCTGTCGGTCCGCGTCAGCGCCGAGAAGAACCAGCCGCACGACAGCTATATCATCACGCTCGACGACATCACCGAGCTGGTCTCGGCGCAGCGTACCTCGGCCTGGGGCGACGTGGCGCGCCGCATTGCGCATGAGATCAAGAACCCGCTGACGCCGATCCAGCTCTCGGCCGAGCGCATCCGCCGCAAGTTCGGCAAGGACATCACCGAGACCAAGGACAAGCAGATCTTCGACCAGTGCACCGATACCATCGTCCGCCAGGTCGACGACATCAGGCGCATGGTCGACGAGTTCTCGCGCTTTGCGCGGATGCCGAAGCCCGTGATGGAAGGCGAGGACGTCGCCGACACGGTGCGCCAGGCCGTGTTCCTGATGAAGGTCGCCCATCCCGAAATCGACATCGAGGCCGAGTTCAGGCAGGATCCGCTGCGCGCCCAGTTCGATCGGCGCCTGATCTCGCAGGCGGTCACCAACATCGTCAAGAACGCCACCGAGGCGATCGAGCAGGTCCCGCCCGAGGAGCTCGGCAAGGGGCGTATCGACGTCGTGGTGTCGCGCGAGGGCGACGACGTGCTGATCGACGTCATCGACAACGGCATCGGCCTGCCCAAGGTCGCGCGCTCGCGTCTGCTCGAGCCCTACGTTACCACGCGTGCCAAGGGCACCGGGCTGGGGCTTGCGATCGTCGGGCGCGTGCTGGAAGACCATGGCGGGCGGATCGAGCTGAAGGACGCCTCCGACTTCCGCCCAGGCCAGCGCGGCGCCTGGATGCGCATGCGCTTTGCCGTGTCGGGGCAACCCGCGAAGTCCGCGACAACAGAGCAAGTGCCGACGGTCAACGGTGCGACTGGGACAACCTCCAAGCCCGACATCACGCAAACGGCGACGGAATCCGTCGCGACCCAGGCAACAAAAGAGCCGGCCGCCGGAACCAAAGAGCCGGCTGAAAAGACCAATGATTCAACCAAAATCGAAGCCTCAACAGGCAGCTGACAAGACAGGCGCGATCCATGGCAAGTGAAATTCTGATTGTCGATGACGAAGCCGATATTCGCGATCTCGTTGCAGGCATTCTCGAAGACGAGGGGTTCGTCACCAGGACCGCGCGTGACAGCGACACGGCGCTCGCCGAGATCGCCAATCGCAGGCCGCATCTGGTGTTTCTCGACATCTGGCTGCAAGGCTCCAAGCTCGACGGCCTGCAGCTCCTGGAGCAGGTCAAGAAGGACAATGCCGATCTGCCCGTCGTGATGATCTCCGGCCACGGCAACATCGAGACCGCGGTCGCCGCGATCAAGCGCGGCGCCTACGACTTCATCGAGAAGCCGTTCAAGGCCGACCGCCTCATCCTGGTCGCGACCAGAGCGCTGGAGAACTCGCGGCTGAAGCGCGAGGTCAAGGAGCTGAAGCAGCTCGCCCCGAGCGCCAGCCAGCTCGTCGGCCGCTCGCCCAGCATGAACCAGCTGCGCCAGACCATCGAGCGGGCGGCCAAGGCCAACAGCCGCATCCTGATCGTCGGCCCCGCCGGCGCCGGCAAGGAGCTGACCGCGCGCACGCTGCATACCGCTTCGGGCCGCGCCGACGGTCCGTTCGTCGTCATCAACGCCGCCGCGATCACGCCCGAGCGAATGGAGCATGAGCTGTTTGGCGTCGAGCAGTCCAATGGCGAGCAGCCGCGCAAGCCCGGCGCGCTCGAAGAGGCGCATGGCGGCACGCTGTTCATCGACGAGATCGCGGACATGCCGCGCGAGACCCAGAACAAGATCCTGCGCGTGCTGGTGGAGCAGTCGTTCCAGCGCGTCGGCGGCACCGCCAAGGTGCAGGTCGACGTGCGCATCATCTCATCGACCGCACGCAATCTCGAGGAGGAGATCGCAGCCGGCCGTTTCCGCGAGGACCTCTACCACCGGCTCTCGGTGGTGCCGATCCGCGTGCCCGCACTGTCGGAGCGGCGCGAGGACATTCCGGAACTGATCGACTATTTCATGGAGCAGATCTCGGCCGGCAGCGGCCTGCCCAAGCGCCAGATCGGTCAGGACGCGATGGCGGTGCTGCAATCGCATGTCTGGCCCGGCAATGTGCGCCAGCTCCGCAACAACGTTGAAAGAGTCATGATTCTGGCCGCCGGCGGGCCGGAAGTCATCATCACCGCCGACATGCTGCCGCAGGATGTCGGCTCGATGGTGCCGGCGATGCCGACCAGCAACAATGGCGAGCACATCATGGGCCTGCCGCTGCGCGAAGCACGCGAGGTGTTCGAGCGCGACTATTTGATTGCACAGATCAGCCGTTTCTCAGGAAATATTTCTCGAACGGCCGAGTTCGTTGGCATGGAACGCTCGGCCTTGCACCGGAAGTTGAAAGCGCTCGGCGTCGGCTAATGCTGCGACGCTGCGCCGGCATCTCGGGAATAGGCAAAGAAAATCATCGATTTCCGTAATTTTTCGGGGCAATAGGGCCACGCCTGCCGCTTCAAGCGGCTTGCCTAATATCCCGACCTGTCCTCTAATCGAACCGCTGTTCCTTCCGAGGGGGATCTCATGAAGGACGGCAACCGGAGGAGGCCCCGAACTCCACAAAGAGGGCCGCATTCGGCGCAATAAAAAGAAACTCAAAGCGAGAAAAAAACAATGGCGGCAGACCGCGCACAAAACCTACAGGACACCTTCCTTAATCACGTTCGCAAAACCAAGACGCCACTGACGATCTTTCTGGTCAACGGAGTGAAGCTCCAGGGCATCGTGACCTGGTTCGACAATTTCTGTTTGCTGCTTCGGCGCGACGGTCATTCGCAGCTGGTCTACAAGCATGCGATCTCGACCATCATGCCGGGCGCTCCGATTCAGTTGTTCGAAGGCGGCGAGGACCAGCCGGCTTGAGAGTGACCTGATTGGAACCCCGGAATTTCGACGGGGATGCCGACCGTCCGCGGTCGGCAGGGGCTACGCAGACGGGGCGGGTGCTTGTCATCGGCCCCTACTTGCGCGTGCGCGCGGGCAGCGCCGACGTGCAATCGGTGACTCATGCCTTGCGCGATACCGAGGCCCGGCTCGATGAAGCCGCGGGCCTCGCGCGGGCGATTGATCTCGTCATTGCCGACGCCATCGTCGCGCCGGTCTCCCAGATCCGGCCTGCGACCTATATCGGCAAGGGCAAGGTCGAGGAGATCGCCGGGCTGATCAAGAACCTCGAGGTCGAGCTCGTGGTGATGGATTGCGCATTGTCGCCGATCCAGCAGCGCAATCTCGAAAAGGAATGGCATGCCAAGGTGCTCGACCGCACCGGGCTCATTCTCGAAATCTTCGGCCGCCGCGCCAAGACCCGGGAAGGCTCGCTGCAGGTCGAGCTTGCGCATCTCAACTACCAGCGTTCGCGCCTGGTGCGCTCCTGGACCCATCTCGAACGCCAGCGCGGCGGTTTCGGCTTCATGGGCGGCCCCGGCGAGACGCAGATCGAGGCCGACCGCCGCCTGATCCAGGAGCGCATCTCCAAGCTGGAGAGCGAGCTGAAAAAGGTGCAGGCGACGCGGCGTCTGCATCGCGCCGGCCGTCAACGCGTGCCGTATCGTGTCGTCGCGCTGGTCGGCTACACCAATGCCGGCAAGTCGACGCTGTTCAATCGCCTGACCCGCGCCGACGTGCAGGCGGCCGACATGCTGTTTGCGACGCTCGATCCCACCTTGCGGGCGCTCAACCTGCCGCATGGCGGCAAGGCGATGCTCTCGGATACCGTCGGCTTCATCTCCAACCTGCCGACGCAGCTCGTCGCCGCCTTCCGCGCCACGCTGGAGGAGGTGCTGGAAGCCGATGTCATCCTGCATGTCCGCGACATCTCGCATGAAGACGCCGAAGCGCAGCAGAGCGACGTCGATGCGGTGCTGCGCCAGCTCGGCATCAACCCGGACGATTCCGGCCGCATCATCGAGGTCTGGAACAAGATCGATCGTTTCGACCCCGAGCAACGCGAAGAGCTGCTCAACATCGCCGCGCGCAGGCCGGAGGATCATCCGGCGATGCTGGTCTCAGCCGTGTCGGGCGAGGGCGTCGATGCTCTGCTCGCCGCGATCGAGCAGCGGCTCGCGGCGAAACGGACCACGCTCGATCTCTCCATCGACGCCGCCGACGGCGCCGGCATCAGCTGGCTGCATCGCAACGCCGAGGTGCTGTCGAAGGAGCTCCACGACGGCCGCTTCGACATGACCGTGCGGGTGGACGAGACCAAGCGGGACATCGTGGTGAACAGGTTCGACGCCGTGCCACATCTGCCGGCGTGAGGCCGGCGCGCATCTGGACTACGCGGTTCGCGTCTCCGAAGTCACCTTCGTCTCCACTTTCGCTGCATTCCACAGCGCGTCCATCTCCGCCAGCGAGGCCTGCTCGAGCGTCCGGCCCTGCGCCTCCAGTGCCCGCTCGATATAGGCAAAGCGCCGCTCGAATTTTGCATTCGTCGCGCGGAGCGCAGCCTCCGGATCGGCATCGACATGGCGGGCGAGGTTGACGAGGGCGAACATCAGGTCGCCGGTCTCTTCCGCAATCTCCTGCTTGTCGTTGCGGTCCAATGCCGCCTCGATCTCGTCGACCTCCTCGCGGATCTTGTGCAGCACCGCGCGCGGGTCGTTCCAGTCGAAGCCGACGGTGGAGGCCTTGCGCTGCAGCTCCATCGCGCGGGTCAAAGCGGGCTGGCCGGCCTTCACGCCCGAGAGCAGCGACTTGTGCGTCGGCGCCTCCTCCGGCGGCCGGCGCGCGGCGCGTTCGGCTTTCTCCTCCGCTTTGATGCGGTCCCAGACTTCCTTGACATGGGAGGAGGCGAGATTGCCGTCCTTGTCGGCGAAGACGTGGGGATGGCGGCGGATCATCTTGCGGGTGATGGCCAGGACCACGTCACCAAAATTGAACGCGTTCTGCTCAGAAGCCATCTGGGCGTGGAACACCACCTGGAGCAGGAGATCGCCAAGCTCCTCTCTGAGATCGTCGAGATCGCCGCGGGTGATGGCGTCGACCACCTCATAGGCTTCCTCGATCGTGTAGGGCGCGATCGTCAAAAAATCCTGCTCGAGGTCCCAGGGGCAGCCGGTCACCGGCGTGCGCAGCGCCGCCATGATCTCGATCAGGCGGGAAATGTCGCGGGAAGGGGTCATTGCCGGGCAGTCTCCTGGGATACAGAGCCTTATGCCAAAAGCGGGCCCCCGATCCCAGCGCAAGGCGGCGGAACTGGCCGATTTCCACCGATTGGCGGGCAAGTCGTGCGATGCTAAAGCGCGGGCCATGAGTGATGCATTTTCCTCACAAACCGCGCTGGTGCTGTTCTCCGGCGGCCAGGATTCCACCACCTGCCTCGCCTGGGCGCTGAGCCGCTTCGCGCGTGTGGAGACGCTGGGGTTCGACTACGGCCAGCGCCACGCCATCGAGCTTGCCTGCCGCGACCGCCTGCTCGACGGCATCAAGGGCCTGCGCGCCGATTGGGCCGCAAGGCTCGGCGAGAGCCACACGCTGTCGATCCCGACGCTGGCGGCGGTGTCCGAGACGGCGCTGACCCGCGACGTTGCGATCGCGATGGGTGCGGACGGTCTGCCGAACACCTTCGTGCCGGGCCGCAACCTCGTGTTCCTGACCTTCGCCGCGGCGCTGGCCTACCGGCGCGGCATCAGCCACATCGTCGGCGGCATGTGCGAGACCGATTATTCCGGCTATCCCGATTGCCGTGACGAGACCGTCCGCGCCATGCAGGCCGCGCTGTCGCTCGGCATGGCCAGGCAGTTCGAGCTGCACACGCCCTTGATGTGGATCGACAAGGCCGCGACCTGGAAGCTCGCCCATGACCTCGGCGGCGCCGGGCTGGTCGATCTCATCCGCGAGCAGTCGCACACCTGCTATCTCGGCGAACGCGGCGCACGGCACGATTGGGGCTACGGCTGCGGCGAGTGCCCGGCCTGCAGTTTGCGGGCGAAGGGGTGGAACGAGTACGTGGCGGGACGGTAGCTCGCTCTGTCGTCATTGCCAGCAGCCCTTGCGACGAAGAAATCGAGACTGCCACCGCGGAGGGATTCTGGATTGCTTCGCTGCGCTCGCAATGACGACGGAGCAATCAGCTAGCCAAAATCCTCTGGCCTGAGCTCGATCGGCTTGCCGTGTGGCGTGCGATCCGCGGCGTGGTCCCACGCATTCCGATAGCGGTGCAGCGTCTCCATCGAGGCGACTCCCTTACGCGCCACGAGGCCCTCCAGCGTGGCGAGCCAGTGCAGATAGTAGGTCTCGCCGGTATCAGGGTCGCCGGCGGCCTGGGCGCGCTTGATCTCGTCTGCGAGTGCTGCGGCCCATTCCGGCCAGGTGAATACGCCGCGCTCGTGCAGGCTCAAGGCCATCGCGAAGGCATGCGCCTCCCAGGGCGCTCGGAACACCGGGCCGTCGTCGTCGCACGGAATGCTCGGGATCGCCGCCGTCGCGGCGGCCGCAAGCGCGCTGCTCATCACGCCGGATCCAGATAGGGCTCGAATGCGTCGATCGAGACCTTCAGCGTGGGATCGCCGTCCTCGCCCCAGAGGTCGCGGCCCTCGAACACCACGGTATAGAGCCATTGCGGGTTCTCGCCGCGCTCCATCGCCGCCGTGTCAGGAAACACGTGGCAGCCGTGGTTCAGCTCGACCACGCCGACATGGCCACGGACATAGCGCGGCAGCCGCGTGTGCGTGGCTGGATGAATATTCCTGGCGCGGACGCGATCGCCGATGTTGAATTTCGCCGGAGCCGGGGCAGGGCGGCCGAACTTGCCGCGCACCATCACGCGCTCGACATTGGCGCGGTCGAACTTGCCGTGCTTGAGCGCCTTTGCAGGCTGCATCGCATGGCCGGCAGCGACCTCCTCGCGGGTGAGATAGCCCTTGTCGATCAGCATCTCCTCGAGCCCGAGAAACCATTTCTTGTAATAGGAGCTCGACAGATACACGTGCGGCGGCAAGGTCTCGCGATAGAAGCGCGAGGTGTCGATGTTGAAGGCGCCGGCCGCGCCCATCGCGCGCACCATGGCCAGCACGCGCGACTCCCATTCCTCGTGGAACATCGGCTCGTTCGGCTCAGGCTCGACCTTGCCGAACCCGTCCATGCCGCCCATGTCGTGCACGCCGTTCACGACGGTGCTCCCGGCGTTTTGGGGAAACCGGTGCCGATCATGGAATCGCGCGTCACGAGCTCGGCAAGCTGCTCTTCGCTCCAGCCCTCCGTGCCTGCGGGCCGCATCGGCAGCACCAGGAAGCGCGTCTCGGCGGTGGAATCCCACACCCGGATCTCCGTATCCTTCGGCAGCGCGACCCCGAAATCGGCGAGCACGCCGCGCGGATCCTTCACCGCGCGGGAGCGGTAGGGCGCGGCCTTGTACCAGACCGGCGGCAGCCCGAGCATTTCCCAGGGGTAGCAGGAGCACAGTGTGCACACGACCATGTTGTGCCGCTCGGGCGTGTTCTCGACCACGACGAGATGATCGCCGACGCGGCTGACATGGCCGAGCGTGCCGATCGCCTTGGAGCCGTCCTGCAGCAGCGCGGTCTTGAACGCCGGATCGGTCCAGGCCTTGGCGACCACGCGCGCGCCATTGTGCGGACCGATCTTGGTCTCATAGGCCTGGATGATGGCATCGAGCGCAGCCGGCTCGACATAGCCTTTTTCGGTCAGGATCGTCTCGAGCGCGCGCACGCGCAGCTCGGTCTCGGACAGCTCGGAATGATCGTGATCGTGGTGATGATGGTCGTGATCTTGGCTCATGCGGCGGAAGATAGGCGCAATGGCTAGGGGCTGTCGAGGGCTCGTTGCAGTGCAGTCCTGGCACGTATGCGTGAGGGCAGTTGTGCGCTAGCATCCCGCAAACATCGTGGAGATGATGGTGACCGACTACGTGAAGATCGAGAAGGGTCTCGGGCCGGAGGGGCGGATCGCGGTCGTGCGCTTCGACCGCGGCGACGGCATCAACGCGCTCTCGCCGGAGGCGCTGCGCCAGCTCACGGCGGCCGCGCGCAGCTTCGAGGACGATGCAGCGACCTCGGTCGTTGTGCTGACCGGCAGCTCGGGCGCCTTCAGCGCCGGCTTCGATCTCAAGGACGCCGAGGGACGCTCGCGCAAGGAGATGGACCTCGGCGCGCTGCGGCGGCACCTCAAGCTCGGGCCGCGCCTGACGCACGCCTGGCAAGAGATGGAGCAGATCACCATCGCCGCGATCGAAGGCTTTTGCGTCGGCGGCGGCGTTGCCCTCGCGGTGGCGCTCGATTTCCGGGTGATGGGGCGCGATGCGCATCTGCGCGTGCCCGAGATCGGGCTCGGCATGAACATGAGTTGGCAGAGCATCCCGCGCATGCTGCATCTGATCGGGCCGGCCCGCACCAAGCAGGCGGTGATCCTGGCCGACCAGCGTATCAGCGCGGACGAGGCCTATGAATGGGGGCTCGTCGAGCAGGTGGCGGATCCCGGCCATGCGCTCGATGCCGCCATGGAGCTTGCCCGCAAGGTTGCCGCGCAGCCGCCGCTGTCCGTCGCCATGACCAAGCTGACCGTCAACCGGCTCGCGCATGCGCTGGACGACCTTGCGAGCCACATGGATGTCGATCAGTTCGCGCTCGCCAGCCTCAGCGAGGACCACAAGGAGGGCGTCGAGGCGTTCCTGACGCGCCGCAAGCCGCGGTTCCGGGGTTGGTGATCACAGCGCCGATAGTCGGCGGATAATCTTCTCCGCCAGGAGGCGATCGGGAAAACTTCGTCCAAGTCCTCCCAAATATCTGAGATTGCAAGGAAGACCAGAAAGAGCGAAGGTGCGTGCTGCGGTGCAGCGCGCTCGATTGAGCCCTCGTCGCCATTCTCACCCCGTCGCAGACGCGACCGGTTCCCGTGTGCTTTGGGCATCTGGGTGACCGAGCTATTGCGCATGAAGGCCGCCTCCATGAACGCCCACCAATCGCTCGCGATCGGACGACCGATCGAAACGCTCGAAGCGATTTTACCCGCTCCGGCCGAGCCGGACGCGATGGTTCGTTTCACCGGCATTTCGAAGACCTATCCGGCCTATCGCGGCAAGCCCGGCGTCAACGCGCTGCAAGACATCGACTTCGCCATTCCGCGCGGCTCCATCACCGGCGTGATCGGCCGCTCTGGCGCCGGCAAGTCGAGCCTGGTCCGGCTCATCAACGGCCTGGAGAAGCCGACCACGGGCCGTGTGATCGTCGACGGCCGCGATATCTCGGCCTTGGCCGGCCGCGAGCTGCGGCTGGCGCAGCGCTCGATCGGCATGATCTTCCAGCATTTCAACCTGCTGTCCTCGCGCACCGCGGCCGACAACATCGCGCTGCCGCTGGAGATCGCCGGTTGGACCAAGACCGACATCAAGGCCCGCGTCGCCGAGCTGCTCGCGCTGGTCGGCATCGCCGACAAGCACGACCGCTATCCTTCCGAACTGTCCGGCGGCCAGAAGCAGCGCGTCGGCATCGCCCGCGCGCTGGCGACGCGGCCGAGCGTGCTGCTGTCGGACGAGGCGACCTCGGCACTCGATCCGCAGACCACGCGCGCGATCCTCGATCTGCTTGCGAACATCAACCGCGAGCTCGGCGTGACCATCGTGCTGATCACGCATGAGATGTCCGTGGTGCGCCAGCTCGCCAAGGAGGTGGTGGTATTGGACGCCGGCCGCGTCGTCGAGAGTGGCCACGTCGCCGACATCTTCACGCATCCAAAACATCCGATCACGCAGTCCTTCCTGGCCGAGGTGATCGGCGACAGCCTGCCGGTCTCGCTGGCGAGCCGAATCGTTTCGACGCAGCCTGCCGGCGGGCAGGCCGTGATCCGGATCCAGGTGCACGGGGCAGGGGCCGGCGATACCGTGGTGGCCCGCCTCGCGCGTGAGCTAGCCCTCGACGTGTCGCTGCTGTCGGCGCGCATCGACGAGATTGGCGGCCAGCATGTCGGCTCGCTGACGCTCGGAATTCCCGGCGGCGAGGACGCGGTGACGCGGACGCTCGCCTGGCTCTCTCGATATCAATTCTCGGCGGAGCGTCTCGGCTATGTCGCCTGAACTCATCAACCTGATCGTCCAGGCTACCTTCGAAAGCCTGTACATGGTCGGCATCGCGGCGCTGCTCGGCACCGCGTTCGGCCTGCCGCTCGGCGTGTTCCTGGCCACCAGCCGCAAAGGCGAGCTGTTCGCGGCGCCCATCGTCAATCGCGTGCTCGGCATCGTCGTCAATGCGACGCGCTCGACGCCCTTCATCATCCTCGTCGTCGCCATCATCCCGTTCACGCGCCTCGTTGCCGGCACCTCGATCGGCTCGACCGCCGCTATCGTGCCGCTGACCATCGCCTCGACGCCGTTCATCGCGCGCCTCGTCGAGGCTGCGATCCGCGAGGTCGACGGCGGCCTGATCGAGACTGCGTCCTCGTTCGGCGCTTCGCCCCTTCAGATCGTGCTCAAGGTCCTGATCCCGGAGGCGCTGCCCGGCCTGCTGCTGGCGCTGACGCTCGCGGTGGTCAGCCTGCTCGGCTATTCCGCGATGGTCGGCGCAGTCGGCGGCGGCGGCCTTGGCGATCTCGGCATCCGCTACGGCTACCAGCGCTTCATGCCGGAGATGATGCTGGCCGTCGTGGTCGTGCTGATCGCACTGGTGCAGATAGTCCAGAGCGCCGGCGATTACCTGGCGCGCCGGGTCAACCGCCGGCTGCGGCATCGCTGAATCCGATCAGGCGGCACACCTCGCGCGACGCAGCGTCTGCGAGGGCAGCTCGCCGAAGTGACGCTTGTAGTCGAGCGAGAACTGGCTGAAGTGCCAGAATCCGTGCTGCACCGCGACGTCGTAGACCGAGGTCTCGTTGCCGCCGGCGCCCTTGAGATCGCGCCGCACACGGTTCAGTCGCATCGCGCGCCAATAGTGCATCGGGCTCGTGCCCAAAACCTCCTGGAAGCAATAGCCGAGCTTGCGCGGGCTGGCGCCGACGGCCTTGCAGACCTCCAGCAGCGAGAGCGAGCGATGGCCCCTGTCATGCATCAGCTCGCGGGCACGATCCACGGTTCGCTTCCGAGCCGCCGCGCTGCGGCCGGGATCGCTCGGACGTGCGGTCGGCAGCATGTCCATGATTTCGACGAGGAGGGCGTCTTCCAGGGCCTGCCTCGCCGCCGGATCGTTGAACGTTGCCGGAGCGGTCGTGATCGTCGCTTGAATGGCGGCCAGATGCGCCCGCAGCCGCGCGACCGGCGCTTCCGCCATTTCGATCACCTGCAGCCGGTGCCAGGCGGTGCGCGGCAGCTCGATGTCGAGCCGGGCGGCGAGCTCTGCGATCAACACCGTGCTGGCAACGACGCCGCGCAGCTCGAAGGCCTTCGGGGTACACATGTCGATCTCGGCGTCGATGCTGGCGAGGACGCGGGCGCCGCTGGCACCGGTCCCGTTGAAGCTGAGCTCGCCATCGCCGTGCCAGGGCAGGCCGATGCCAAAACTGTCGGCGCCAAGCTGGCCATATTGGCGGACCTGCTGGCTGGTGATCTCGCAGAACACCTCCAGCCGCGGCAAGGAGAGTTGCGTGAAACTGCCCCGGAACGCGCCGGCGCTGATCTGATCGTAGCTCAGCCGCCAGCGGCCGAGGCTTGCGCAATGCTCATCGACATCCGTGCTGTTCGCCTGGAGCAGGCCCGCAGCCGAGTCCTGAATCGGAAGATTTGCCGTTAAGGCCATGGCAGTACGTCGAAAATCCTTGAGCCGAGCAGCGAGCAGGAACCACGCCAGACTGGCACGGCCAGAGACGCTGTCCAGCAAAATATTGCTGGATCTCGATAACGCCTGACAGCGCCGCGGTGCAGGCTTCCGTCCTGCCGTTCCGACATCGCTGCCGGGACGGCGCTTCGCGGAGGGATCGAGATGCGACCGACCGATGTCATGCGCGGCAGCCCGCCCGTACCCGAGGCTCAGGTGACGCGCGCCAATTGGCGCAGCTTTCCCGCGATCCGCTGGGGTTTTACCCACACCCGCGAAGTGCTGCCGACCGCAGAGATTCGCCGCTCCGCCCGGCCGACGCCAATGAGAAGCGCCCCGCGCGAACTGGCAAAGCTCGGCTTCACCGGGCCTGATGGCAAAGCGACCACGATCGAATGCGCGCTGCGCGAAACCTTTGCCGACACGCTCCTCGTGATGCATCAGGGCACGCTGATCCATGAATGGTACGGGGACGGCATGAGCGCGACCACGCCGCATCTGATCTGCTCGATCAGCAAGGCGATCGCTGGCACGCTCGGCGGCGTGCTGGCCGCGCGCGGCCTGGTCGATCCGGAGGCGAGGGTGCTGCGCTACGTGCCGGAGCTGGAGACATCGGCCTACGCCGGCTGCACCGTCCGCAACCTGCTCGACATGGCCGTCGCCATCAAGTTCGAGGAGGATTACGAGGACCCCGCCGGCGACCTCGCGCGCTATCGGTTCTCCTCGGGTTGGGACGTGCCGCCGCCGGACGTCGAGCCCAGCCATCAGCGCGCTTATCTGACGACGCTGCGCGGCAGCGGCAAACCGCACGGCAAGGTGTTCCACTACGTCTCGCCCAATACCGAGGTGCTCGGCTGGGTGTATGAACGCGCCTGCGGGATGCCCTACCATCTTATTCTCTCCGAGTTTCTCTGGCAGCCCCTGGGCGCGGAGGAGGACGGCTCTCTCACACTCGATAGCCACGGCATGGGCCGCATTGCCGGCGGCATCTCGGTCACCGCGCGCGATCTCGTCCGCTTCGGGGAGATGATCCGCTGCCGCGGCGTCGTCGAGGGCCGGCAGGTGGTGCCGGGCTGGTGGATCGACGATATCCGCGAGAACGGTGATCCCAAGGCGTGGGCCGATGGCGACCTCGCCGAGTTCTTCCCGGGCGCGCGCTACCGCAGCAAATGGTTCACCATCGATCCTTCGCGCAACGCGCTCACCGCGATCGGCATTCACGGCCAGCACCTCTATGTCGACCTCGACTCCGACACCGTCATCGTCAAGCTCGCAACACAGCCCAAGGCGATGGACGTGTCGATCGACCAGCGCTGGTTTGCTGCCTTCCGCGCCATCACCGCACATCTCGCCTGATATTTGGACGTCCTCATGCTTGAAACCGCCAAAGCCCAACCGCAAGCGCAGACCGCGACACCGCATCCGCTCGATCCGCTGACGGCCGACGAGATCACCGCGGCTTGCGCTTTGGTGCGGGCGGCGGCCGCCTCAGCGGCGAACTGCCGTTTCCCGACGGTGCGGCTGGAGGAGCCGACCAAGCAGGAGCTGGCTTCAGGCGAGGTGGGACGCCGTGCCTTCGCGTTGACGCTCGACGTCGCCACGGGCGAGGCGATCGAGCATATCGTCGACCTCGGCCGCGGCGAGATCGTCGGCCGCAAGGTCGTGCCGAATCGCGAGGCGCCCTATGGGCAGCCGCCGGTGATGCTGGAAGAGTTCTTCAAGTGCGATGCCGTGGTGAAGGCCGATCCCGCTTGGCGGGCGGCGATGGTTCGGCGCGGGCTGACCGACAAGGACATCGAGCTGGTTCAGGTCGACCCGTTCTCCTCCGGATTCTTCGACAAAGCGTTCGAGCGCGGCGCCCGCATCGTGCGGGCCGTCAGCTATTTTCGCGAGCACCTCCAGGACAACGGCTACGCCCATCCGATCGAGGGCGTTGTCGCTGTGGTCGACCTCATCGGGGGCAAGATCATCGAGCTCACGGATGAAGATCCGATCGTGCCGATTCCGCGCAAGAAACGGAACTACGGCGCGCATGAGGTGCCAAACCCGCGCACCGACATCAAGCCGCTGCATATCGAGCAGCCGGAAGGGCCGAGCTTCAAGGTCGACGGCTGGAAAGTCGACTGGCAGAAATGGAGCTTCCGAGTCGGCTTCACGCCGCGCGAGGGCCTCGTGCTGCATCAGCTCGCCTACCAGGACGGCGCGCGTAAGCGGTCGCTGATCCACCGCGCCAGCGTCACCGAGATGGTGGTGCCTTATGCCGATCCGACCGCCAACCATTTCTGGAAGTCGGCTTTCGATGCCGGCGAATACGGGCTCGGCATGCTCGCCAACGCGCTGGAGCTGGGCTGCGACTGCCTCGGCAACATCCACTATTTCGACGTGCCTGCCGCCGACAACAAGGGCGAGCCCTTCGTCATGCAGAACGCGATCTGCATGCATGAGGAGGATTACGGGATTGCCTGGAAGCACTACGAGTTTCGCAACGGCCTTTTCGAGGTGCGGAGATCCCGACGGCTCGTGATCTCGTTCTTCGCCACCGTCGGCAATTACGATTACGGCTTCTACTGGTATCTCTATCAGAACGGCACGATTCAGCTGGAGACGAAACTCACCGGCATCATCCAGACCGCCGCGGTGCGGCCGGGCGAAAAGTACCGATGGGGCGGCATGGTCGACGATAATCTCGGCGGCCCCACGCACCAGCACTTCTTCAACGTCCGCCTGCATATGGATCTCGACGGCGGCGGTAACACGGTGACGGAGCACGAGTTCGTGCCGCGGCCCTGGGGCGACGACAATCCGCACGGCAACGTGTTCGACACCACCACGCGCGTGCTGTCGCGCGAGCGCGACGCCGCAGCGGTCGCCAATGGCGAGACCGGCCGATTCTGGAAGATCAGTAATCCGAACGAGATCAACTCGGTCGGCGGTGCACCGGCCTACAAGCTCGTCGTCAATCCCAGCCCGCTGATGCTGGCCCAGGAGGGTAGTTACGTGCGCAAGCGCGGCGGCTTCGCCACCAAGCATGTCTGGGTAACTGCATTCGATCCGGCCGAGAAATATGCCAGCGGCGACTATCCCAACGTTCACGCCGGCGGCGACGGCCTGCCGCGCTATGCCGCGCAGAATCGCAACATCGAGGATGCCGACATCGTGGTGTGGCACTCCTTCGGCCACACCCATGTCTGCAAGCCCGAAGACTTTCCGATCATGCCGGTGGAATATGCCGGCTTCGTGTTGAAGCCAACCGGATTCTTTGCGGCGAATGCGGCTGGCGACCTTCCGCCGGACCGCAACAGCCGCAGCGTGCTGGCTGGCGAGAAGAGCACGACCTGTTGTCACGCGGACCGGACGTGACCTTCATCCGCTCCCACCCCTGGCTGTGGTCGCAACACTGATTGCGCGACGCGGCTGTCGCATCCGGTCGGGCTCCCAACACACTGACAGAATCATTTTAGAGGGATTCCAATCCCAAAGAAGCAGCGCGCATGAGCGCATGCGTCGCACGTGCTGTGCACACGTCTGGAGAAATTCTAACGCCGTTCCTATCGCACTCCGAAACCGCCTGAGTTAGGGCGGGCCATCAAGATCGATACCGGCAAAGCCGGCAGTGCGTGGGGCTCAACAGACGTGACCGATTTCCAACCTTCTTCGCGTAAGAACACGCGCCGCCGACAAATCCAGATGCTCTTCCTCGGTGCGGCCAGCACATTCGCTCTCGCCGTGCCCTTCGGCTCTGCCCAAGCCCAGACGCAGATTCCCTCTGTGACCGTCGAAGCGCCGACGCAGCGCACCCGTCCAGCGGCGATTGCGTCGTCGCGACGGGCTGCGGCGGCGCGAACCGCACGCGCCAATCGTCGGGGCCCGGCGCAGCAGGCCGCGCCCACTCAGTCGGCAGCATCGAACGGTGCCACGAGCGAACGCGCCAACGGACCGGTACGCGGTTTCGTCGCGACGCGCAGCGGCACCGCCACCAAGACCGATACGCCCTTGATCGAAACGCCGCAGTCGGTGTCGGTCATCACCACCGACCAGATCAGAAACCAGGGCGCGGTCTCGATCGGCGAGGCCTTGCGCTACACCGCCGGCGTCAGCGGCGACGTCAATGGCGGCTCGGACACCCGCTTCGGCGGCCTCCAGATCCGCGGCTTCGACATGACGATGCCGGGCCTCTTCGTCGACGGCTTGCGGATTCCCTCCAGCAACTACGTGCACTTCAATGGCCTCGAGCCCTATGGGGCCGAGCGTATCGAGGTGCTCAAGGGTCCGTCCTCCGCGATGTATGGCGGCAGCGGCACAGGCGGCGTTCTCAACTACGTGACCAAGCTGCCGACGGCGCAGCAGTTCGGCGAGGTCTCGATCTCGGGTGGCAGCTTCAACCGCTATCAGGGCCAGTTCGACATGGGCGGCGCCGCCAACAAGGAAGGCACGGTGCTGTGGCGCCTGACCGGCGTCGTGCGCGACGGCGAGACCCAGGTCGACTTCAGCAAGGACAATCGCGTCTTCATCGCGCCCGCCGTCACCTTCAAGCCGAACGAGGACACCACCATCACCCTGCTCGCCAACTATCAGCGGGACCGGGCAGGGTGGGGCCTTCAGTTCCTGCCGGCCTCGGGCACGGTTTGGCCGAACAACGGCCGCACCATCCCGGTCTCGTTCTTCGCGGGCGTGCCGGGCTTCGACGCATTCAACACCGAGATCGCAACCGTCGGCTACCAGCTCGCGCACAATTTCACCGACAACGTCACGTTCCGGCAAAATCTGCGCTACGCCTATCAGCACAACGAGGAGAAGGTGTTTTACGGCGGCGGCTATACCAACGAAGCCGCAGGGCAGCTCGCGCGCTATGGTAGCTACAGCAACTCCTACATCAACTCATTCGCCGTGGACAACCAGCTCCAGGGCAAGTTCACCACCGGCATTCTCAGCCACACCACGCTGGTTGGCGTCGACTATCGCAACACCTCCTTCCGCGACACCGCCTTCGGCGTCACGACCTCGTCCCCCGAGATCAACGTCTTCAACCCGAACTACAGCTACGACTACGCCATCGGCGCCATGTACGACAACACCGGCGTCAAGCAGTCCCAGGTCGGCGTCTATGCGCAGGATCAGATCAAGCTCGGCCGGCTCTCGTTCCAGCTCGGCGGCCGTCAGGATTTCGTGACCACGCAGGTCGATAACGGTATCGCCAATACCACGGCCGCGAAGGACGCCTCGGCCTTCACCGGCCGAGCCGCCGTGATGTACAATTTCGATAGCGGCATCGCGCCCTATTTCAGCTACTCGGAATCGTTCCTGCCGCTGCTCGCGACCGGGTTTGGCGGACAAATGCTCAATCCCGAGACCGGCGTCCAATACGAGGTCGGCGTCAAGTATCAGCCGATCGGCTGGAACGCGCTGTTCACCTTCGCCGCCTTCGACCTGACGCGCGATAACGTCGCTGTGTACGTGCCCGCGGCCACCTTTTACGAACAGATCGGGCAGGTGAAGTCGCGCGGCATCGAGCTCGAAGGCACGAGTTCGCTCGCCGATGGCTGGAACCTGCGCGCCGCCTATGCCTATGTCGACGCCATGGTCACGCAGGATCCGGTGAATGTCGGCAAGGCGCCAACTACGGTGCCGCTCAACCGCGCTTCGCTGTGGAGCGACTATACGCTGCAGAACGGGCCGCTCGCCGGCCTGCAGTTCGGCGGCGGCATCCGCTATGTCGGCGCGACCTGGGGCGACGAGGCCAACACGTTCAAGGTGGGATCGTCGACCGTTCTCGACGCGCTGCTGGCCTACAACAGGGACAATTGGCGCCTGGCGCTGAACGTCACCAATCTCGCCGACACCCGCTATGTCGCCTCATGTTACAGCATGTCGGGCTGCTTCTACGCGGAAGGGCGGAAAGCCATCGCCAGGCTGACCTACCGCTGGTGAGCACAATGCGAGGACGGTCCGGCCTTGGAGACCGGACCTGCATCCCGCCGATCAGAACGGATAGTGCCGGGGCCCGGTCTGCACGGTGATCCAGCGCAGTTCGGTGAACTCGTCGATTGCGGCCTTGCCGCCGAAGCGGCCATAGCCTGACGCCTTGGTCCCGCCAAACGGCATCTGAGGCTCGTCATGCACGGTCGGGGCGTTGACGTGGCAGATGCCCGCCTCGATCCGCCTGGCAACGGCGAGCGCACGGGCGATGTCGCGGCCGAACACGGCCGAGGAGAGGCCGTATTCGGTGTCGTTGGCCACACGCACGGCCTCGTCGATCCCGCTCACGCGCACCACGGTCACGACCGGACCAAAGCTCTCCTCGCCATAGATCCGCATCGCCGGCGTGACATGATCGACGATGGTGGCGGGCATGATGGTGCCGCTGCCGTGACCGCCGGCAGCGAGCACGGCGCCCTTGGCGACGGCATCGTCGATCAGGCCCCGGACGCGCTCGCAGGCGGCGTCACTGACCAGCGAGCCAAGCACGACATTGCCCTTGCGGGGATCGCCGAAGGGAAGGCTCCTGGCCTTGGCGGCGAACTTGGCGATGAAGGCGTCCGCCACTTTGTCGTCGACCACGATCCGCTCGGTCGACATGCAGATCTGCCCCTGGTTCATGAAGGCGCCGAACGCTGCCGCATTCACGGCGGCGTCGAGGTCGGCATCGTCGAGGATGACGAGCGGGGCCTTGCCGCCAAGTTCCAGCAGCGCGCGCTTCAGGTGCTTTGCACATGCCAGTGCGATGAGGCGGCCGACGCGGGTCGAGCCGGTGAAGTTGACGCGGCGGATCGCAGGATGGGCGATCAGCGCCTCGACCACCGCCTGCGCATCCTCCGGCGCGTTGGTCACGACATTGAAGACGCCGTCACCGAGGCCGGCCTCCGCCAGGCAGCTTCCGATCAGCCGATGCACGCCCGGGCTCATCTCGGACGCCTTCAGCACCACGGTATTGCCGCAGGCGAGCGGCATCGCGACCGATCGCACGCCGAGGATCACGGGAGCGTTCCAGGGCGCGATGCCGAGCACCACGCCGACCGGCTGGCGAAACGCCATGGCGAGGTTGTCGGGCTTGTCGGTCGGTATGACTTCGCCGGATATCTGCGTCGTCATGGCCGCGGCTTCGCGCAGCATGCCTTCGGCCAGGTGCACGTTGAATCCGGCCCAGCCCGCGGTGGCGCCGGTTTCGGCGACCATCAGCGCGGTGAACTCCGCGGCACGGCGCGCGAGGATGTCGGCGGCCGCATTGAGCCGCTTGCGGCGCTCCGACGGGCCGAGCTGTGACCAGGCCGGGAACGCGGCGGCCGCAGCGTCCGCGGCCCGCATCGCGTCGTCGATCGAGGCCGCCGCCACGATCGTCGCGACGTCGCCGGAGATCGGGTTGTGGCGCTGGAAGGTACGCTGATTGGTGGCCGACTGGTCTTTGCCGCCGATGAGAAGGTCGATCGCGTTCATGATGCACTCCAAGGGTTGCAGGCGGGATTGAGCGATTATGGTGGGGACGGGGCAGCGCGGGCCTTGCCGAGATAGGCGCGCTGGACCTCCGGATCGTTCTTCATCGCACTGGCCGGCCCGCTGCCGGCGTTGCGGCCGGACTCGATCAGGTAGACACGGTCGGCGATGTCGAGGCTCGCCCGCGCATTCTGCTCGACCAGCAACACGCTGAGGCCGCTGCTACGGATCTCCGCCAGTGCACGGAACACTTCGCGGCTGAGCAGGGGCGACAGGCCGAGCGAAGGCTCATCGAGCAGGAGCAGCAGCGGGTTCGACATCAGCGCCCGGCCGATCGCCACCATCTGCTGCTCGCCGCCGCTCATGGTGCGAACGGCCTGGGCCATACGCTCGGCAAGGCGCGGGAACAGTCGCAGGATCCTCGCGAGCCGGTCTGCCTCGCCTGCGCGGGCGCGGGCGGGGTAGGCGCCGAGCTGCAGATTCTCGGCAACCGTCAAATCGCCGAATACGCCGCGGCCTTCGGGCACCAGCGCGATGCCGCGCTCCACGATCAGGTGGGCGGGCAGCTCGCCAATGTGATGTCCCTCGAACCGGATCGTTGCGCCGGGGGCAGGTTTGACCAGCCCGGCGATGCTCTTGAGCAGGGTGGACTTGCCGGCGCCGTTGGCGCCGAGGATCGCGACGATCTCGCCTTGCCCAATAGCGAGCGCAATGTCGGCGAGAGCCTGGTGCTTGCCATAGAAATGGGAGAGGGCGGCGACCTCAAGCATCGTCGCCTCCGAGATAGGCTGCAACGACTTTTGGATCGGACAACACGGCCTCCGGCGCGCCGCGCGCGATCACGCTGCCGGCATTCATGACGATGCAATGGCTGCACAGCGCTCGAATCGCATCCATGACATGCTCGACCATGATGATGGTGAGGCCGCGATCGCGCAATTTCGCGATCAGCGCGATGCCGGTCTCGAGCTCGCTCGGGTTGAGGCCCGCCAGCCATTCGTCGAGCAGCACGAGGCGCGGCTGCAGCGCCAGCGCGCGGGCAAGCTCGAGCCGCTTCTGGTCGATATAGGTCAGCTCGCTCGCGGGCGTTTCCTGCAGCTTGCCGAGCCCGACCAGGTCCAGCAGCTCGCTTGCCGTTGCGCCCGAGCCGTTCGTCGTCGAGAACAGCTGCGCCGCCGCAACGTTTTCCGCCACCGTCAGGTCCGGCATCACGCGCACCAGCTGGAACGTGCGCGCAAGGCCAAGGCGCGCGATCTGGTGCGCGCGCATACCGTTGAGGACGATGCCGCCCAGCCGGATCGTGCCCGAGGAGGGCCGCAGCGCCCCGGACAGCGTATTCAGCAGCGTCGTCTTGCCGGATCCGTTCGGGCCGATGATGCCGACGATCTCGCCCGGCGTGACCGTGAAGCTGACACCGTCGACGGCGCGTAGTCCGCTGAACGATTTGCTGACGCCGTCGACCGCGAGCAGCGGTGCATCGCTCGTGGGGACGGGCGCGGCGGCGGGACCGCCGGCCGGAACACGCCAGCGGCCCGCCCCGAACAGGCCGATCACGCCGTTCGGCAACACCATCACGATGAACACGAAGATGACGCCGAGCACGATGCTGAAATGGTTGGGCAGCGTCGCCGTCAGCACCTCGAACAGCAGGACCAGGGGAATGACGCCCAGCACGGGCCCGAACAGCGAGCCCGCGCCGCCCAGCAGGGCCATGATCACGACCTGGAACGAGATGGTCGGATTGAACGCAATGGCCGGATCGATATAGGTCCAGCGTGGCGCCATGACCGCGCCGGTCACCGCCATGAAGGTCGCGCTCAGAATGAAGACGCCGAGCTTGATCCGCGTGGCATCGATGCCGGAATGGCTCGCCGCGGTCTCGTCGGCGCCGATGGCGCGCAGGGCCAGCCCATAGCGCGAGCGCCCGAGCATCCAGCCGACCAGGAAGACGACCGCGGCCAAGCCCAGCAGCTGCCAGTAGAGAACGTCCTGCGTCACCGCACTGAAGAGATAGCGGCCGACCGACTTGTGGATGTTGACCTCGTACCAGATTACGAGCTGCCGGATCAGCTCGGCCAGGCCGAAGGAGAAGATCACGAAATAGATTCCGGACAGCCGCAGCGTCGAAAGCCCGGTGATTGCGGCGGTGAGTGCGCCCACGCCGGCTGCGGCCAGCAGCACGACCGGCCAGGGCATGGTCTCGCCGAGCACCGCAGCCGTGTAAGCGCCGAGCCCGAAGAACGCGACCGTTGCAAGCGAGATGTAGCGCGTCGGGCCCGAGAACATCGCCCACGCGGTCGCCAGGATCGTGAAATAGAGCACACTGATGCCGAGCGCGAGATAATAGCCGTTGGCATAGAGCGGATAGGTGACGAGGCATGCGGCGAGGGCGAGGCCGGCGCACCACAGCAGAATGCGGACGGGCCCCGTCATGACGCCGCCCTGCCGAACAGGCCGGTGGGCTTGATCACGAGCACGCCGAGAAACAGTGCGTAGGTCGCAGCCAGCGTCAGACCGGGATCGACCAGCCGTGCCACCGCGGTCTCGACCACACCAAGCAGCAGCCCGGCGACCAGCGCGCCGATGACGTTGCCGACACCGCCCATGATGACGACGACCAGCGCCTTCATCGTGAAGACCACGCCCATCGCGGCATTGAAGGTGAGGAACATGCTGATCAGCACACCGCCGACGGCGACGAGGCCGCCGCCGAAGGCAAACGCCAGCCCCGACAGGGCCGCGACGTCGATGCCGACGAGACGCGCGGCGTTGGCATCGACGGCGATGGCGCGTACCGCAGTGCCGATCCGGGTGCGGGTGAGGGCGAGGTACACGGCGCCGCCGACCAGCGCCGCGAACAGCAGCGCGACGAGCCGATTGACAGCAAGCGTCGAGCCCATGATCGTCAGCGGAATGGAGAGATAGCTATAGCTGTAGTACTGGCCGCCAAAGGCGACCAGCATGGCGCCCTGGATGACGAACAGCACGCCGAAGGTGACGAGGATGCTGTCGATCTCCTGCGCGCCCCGGTCCTTGCCGCGCCGCATCAGCCGTTCCAGCAGCAAGCGATACAGCAGCCAGTTCAGCACCATCGCGACCGGGACCGCCAGCAGCAGCGCCGCGAGCGGGCTCAGCCCAAGGCCGCCGTAGAGCGAGAACGCGCCGAAGGCGGCCGCGACCAGCGACTCTCCATAGGAGAGGTTCATGATCCGCGCCACGCCATATTGCAGCGTCAGCCCGAGCGCGATCAGCGCGTACATGCCGCCGAGCACGAGGCCCGGCAGGATGATGTCGACAAGCAACATGAAACGGCGTCCCCTTGAGCGGACGGCAGGCAGGCCTCGCCGACGCAAGGCCTGCCAACCAGCCTTACTGCCACTGCGGCTTGGGCACGACCGCGGCACGCGCGCCCGGCAGCGAGGTCGGTGCGAGGGCGTAGAACTCGCCGTTCTGCCACTGTCCGACGCTCCAGACCTCCTGAAGCAGCCCGTCCTTCAGCTTGACCTTGCCGATGATGGTCTCGAACGTGCCCGCGCGGATTTCCGCCGCGACAGCGGTGCGATCGAGCTTGCCGACCTTTTCGATCGCCTGCTGGAGCACCTGCAGGCTCGCATAGGTGATCGAGCTCGCCCAGCGATCGGGCTCCTTGCCGGTCGTGGCCTTGTGGCGCGCCAGATACTCCTTCAGCTGCGGAGACTCGGCATTCCAACCGCCGATGCCCATCACGCCGTCGCTGTTGGCGGCGAACTTGCCCTTGTAGAGCGGGAACGCGGTGCCGACGCCGACATAGAAAACCTTCGGGTTGAACTTCAACAGCTGCGCCTGCTCGGTCAGCGCGATCGTATCCGGCGGATAGCTGAAGGCGACGAACGCATCCGGGTTCGAGGCGATCGCATCCTTCAACAGAGGCTGGAGATCCTGCGTTCCCATCGGATAGGTCTTGTCATAGCCGAGCTTGAAGCCGTGCTTCTTGAAGGCCTCGCGGCCCGCAGCGGACAGCTCGATGCCGAACTGGTCGGCGATGCTGACCATCGCGATGTTCGCCCCGATCTTGCCTTCGCTCTTCAGCTTGCCGAGCAGGTCGGCGAGCCCCTCGGATATCTGCGCTGACGTCCCGAGCCAGAACGTCGCGTTCGACCAGCGCTTGGCAAGCTCCGGCGCCTTGTCGGTCACCGACGTGACCGCGAGGTGAGGGTAGCCCAGACGGTTCAGAGTCGGGCCGACCGCGAGGTTGAGGCCCGTGCCCCACGGCGAAAGAATGAAATCGACCTTGTCCTGGTTGGCGAGGCGCTCGATCGCCTTGACGGCTTCTTCCGAGCTGCTGCGGTCATCATATTCGACCACCTCGATCGGCAGCTTCTTGTCGCCGAGCTTGATGCCGCCGGCGGCATTCACGTCCTTCACCCACAGCTCATAATTGGGCAGGGTGGTGATGCCGGCGCCGCCGGCATAGGGACCGGTCTTGGAAATGGCGTAGCCGATCCGGATCTTCTCCTGCGCATCGGCCGAGGACGTCCCCAGCGTTCCGGCCAGAGCCGCAAGGCCAACGACGCGCAGCAACGTTCGACGGTTCGCTGAAAACATATCGTGTCTCCCTCCTGTTGCACTCAAGCGATGGTCGGCATCGCAGTGAGTGGTCGTTTCCTCTTGATCCCAACTTTCTCTAGGGCGGCATCATTGAGCCGGCCGCCACCGGGACTTGACCTAGCAAGCATCCCAAGCTTTGCTCGCACAATGGACAAATCCGGTGAAAGATTGGACGGTTCTGGTCTCGGTGGCCAAGTGCGTCGAGGCGTCGCGGGCCCAGATCCGGCACCGGCAACCGCCCCGAGTGGGGCTGTGCCTGTGGGCGCCGAGCTGATCGCGGCGCACTACGTCGCGCGGCGATGGACGCTGACCTCGAAAGCGGCCCGTCCGTTCATTCATCTGCTCTGCCTTCCCGGCGGCGGGACCGCTGAGATCGGTCAGGCCGGCAGGACCATGCGGACGGTCGGATCCGCGCTGGTCTGGCTCCCGGCGGGATCCGCCGACCATCTGGAGGTGTCGGCAGGCACGACGGCGCAGCTGCTGCAATTGCGCGCCGGCACATGGCATCGCTATCTCCCGCCGTCGGCGGAGGCGGCCTATCTCGCGCTCGAGGGCGCAGGCGGCATCCTGGCGTTGCAGGTCGAGGCCGATCTCGCGGCCACGATCGCGCGTTCGATCGCGGCGATCGCCGGCGAGATCGCCTCGCCCGCACGCAGCGGTGCAGCGTCGATCATGTCGGCGGAGCTGACGCTGTGCGTGCTGCGATTCTGGCGCCTCTTCGCCGGCGACGGCAATCGCAATGAGGAGAGCAGCAGCACCGAGATCCTGAGCCGGTTCCGCAGGCTGCTCGAGGAGCGCTATCAACAGCACCTGCGCGTCAGCGATTACGCCAGGCTACTCGGCACCACGCCGGATCGCCTGCACGCGCTGTGCAGCCGCGAGCTGAAGCGCTCGCCGAGCGAGCTGATCCAGCAACGCCTCGTCAGGGAAGCGGCGGCCCGGCTGGAGGCGGGAACCATCGCCGTCAAGCAGATCGCATTCGCGCTGGGCTTCACGGACACCGCCTATTTCAGCCGCTTTTTTCGCAAGCACACCGGCGAGGCACCGGGCGTATGGCGTCGGCGCGTTGCGGCACGCGCGAGAGCGGGGCGATCGAGACCGACGCTGAATTTTGCCGATTGGCCGTAACGCACGCGGCTGCACGGACAGCCGATCACGCATGGACGCTTTGTCGCGCAGCTTATTGGCCAGTCTCGATAGATTCTAATGTCGGACCTCTCGCACTGCAACGGTCCCTGCGTTAGGCCGAAGGCCCACCGGCTGAACTGCCGGCGGCGAGTCCTATCGAAAGCGGTCCGGCAAATGAGGGGCCGGGTCCAGTGGGAATGAGATCTGAGCGATGAGAGCGATATTCGGCAAACTGCATCGCTGGGCGGGACTGCTGACGGCCGCCTTCCTGTTCTTCTCCGGCATCACCGGCGCGATCATCTCCTGGGACCACGAGCTCGACGACATCCTCAACAGCCACCTGTTCGACGTCTCGACCAAAGGCCCGGCCATACCCTCGATCGAGCTTGCCAAGATGATCGAGCAGCGCGATCCGCGTGCGCGCGTCGTCTATCTCTTCATGACGCCGGAGGAGGGGCACTCGCTGTGGTTCTTCGTCATGCCGCGGATCGATCCCGCGACCGGCAAGCGTTACCCGCTCGACTACAACCAGGTCTTCCTTGATCCCAACACGGGTGCGGAGCTCGGCCGGCGCTATTGGGGCGCGGTCTGGCCCGTCACGCGCGAGAATTTCGTCTCGTTTCTGTACAAGCTGCACTACACGATGCACATCCCGGAATTCTGGGGCAGCGACCGCTGGGGCATGCGCGTGCTCGGCATCATCGCCATCATCTGGACCATCGATTGCTTCGTCGGCTTCTACCTGACGCTGCCCTCGCGCCGGCGCGCCAAGGCCGCGCGGGCGCCTGAGGTCGCGCGCCAGCTCGAGCGCGGCTTCTGGGCGCGCTGGGCGCCGGCCTGGACCATCAAGACCTCGGGCAGCGCCTACCGGATCAATTTCGATATCCACCGCGCATTCAGCCTGTGGACGTGGGGCGTACTGTTCATCATCGCCTTCACCGCGTTTTCGCTGAACCTCTACTTCGAGGTGTTCTCGCCGCTGATGAAGATGGTGTCGAATTACACCCCGACACCCTATGAGCAGCGGCCCTATCGCGATCTCGATAATCCGATCGAGCCCAAGATGACGTTCGCCGAGATTGCTGCCCGCGCGGCCGCCGACGGCAAGGCGCGAGGCTGGACCACCCCGGTCGGCGCGCTCAGCTACGGCCCGGCCCATGGCGTCTACGCCGCCGCGTTCTTCCATCCCGGCGACGATCACGGTGCCGGCGGCGTCGGCCCGGCGCAGCTCTATTACGACAGCGAGGACGGCCGCCCCATTGGCGAGCGGCTGCCCTGGGTCGGCACCGCCGCCGACATCTTCGTGCAGGCGCAGTTTCCGCTGCATTCGGGCCGCATCGTCGGACTGTTCGGGCGTATCCTGATCTCGGTGATGGGCCTCGTGGTCGCCGCGCTCTCTGTCACCGGCGTCGTGATCTGGTGGCGCAAGCGCCGCGCCCGCGTTCGCGTGCGGGAGACGGCGGCCGTGCGGCTGAACCGGGAGCAACTGACGCCGGCAGAGTAGGGCACCCGCGTTCCGCCAATGGATGAACCTTGGCACGCGGCTTCGGCACAAAGATGGGAGATCGCTCTCCAGTCTTCCGGAATTGCAATGAGATTGCTTGCCTTGCTCTGCGTGCTCGTCCTGGCCGCGCCCGCCGGGGCGGCCGCGCCCGAGCAGCATTATCTCGACCTGCGCGACCGCTACATCGCAAAATTCTCGAATGCCAAGGAGAGCGACGAGATCTACAAGCAGCACGATGCGGCCCTGAAGGAGCTGGCCGGCGTGCTGCGCGGCCTGGTCGGTCCGGTCGCGATCAAGGGACTCCCGGCCGAGGGCAAGTCGAACGTCGATACGCTGTTCAAGGACGACATCGGCTTCGGCCATCTCGACGGGCTGAGCTTCGCATCCGAAGGCGACAAGATGCAGGCTGTGGTGACCACGACCGGGCTGCTCAAGCACTGGCTTGGCGAGCATCGCGAGGACGGCATGCCTCAGGAGAGCGGCGCCGCGTCGAAATCCGACCGCTTCTATTATTACGCCATCCAGGACGCCGCCTTTGCGATCTACGCAGAGCTGCCGATCACCAAGCCGGTCAAGGCGAGCGTGGCAGCCGCTGTGCTCGGCGTGCGCGGCAATGGCGGCCTCAAAGGCCCGCCGGACGAAATCGATGTCGTCGCGATCCAGGGCGACAAGGTCTATTTCCTCGCGGCACGGGAGGCCGTGAAGACCGCCCCGATCCCGACCTGCGAGAAGGTCTGGAAGCAGATGATGGCAAAGCCCGTCGACAAGAAAGACCCGCGCGGCGAGATGGCCCGCGAGGACAAGGCAATGACCGCCTTCACGGCGTGCTTCGCCAAGGAAGCCCCGAGCCAGAGCTGGTATGCGGCCGCCGTCAAGACGGCGCAGAGCCAGCTGGACCGGCTGCCGCTTCCCTAGGAATGCCAGCTCGATATTCTCCGCCGTGATCCTCCGGCTGTGAACCACCGGCTTTGAACCACGCCTTGGCCTGCGCAGGCGAGGCGGCGCCGCGCCGTCGGCAAACGGAAGACATGAGGTTTTTTAATAGGTTAGGCCAATGCGGTCGTCCTGATCGCCATATTCGGCGGATGCAATCCCCGCGAGCTTCCACTTGCGGGTTGGGCGAGTTACTATGGCCTTTTGCGATACTTGCTGCATCCGGTCTGGCACCCGCTGGAGACCGTTCTTGCGGTTCGTCAACGAGTTGGCTGCGATTGACGATGATTACGCAGACCCGCGACCCCAGAGGCGAACGTCATCGATTGACGGTGCTGTTCTCCGACCTTGTCGGATCAACCGCCCTGGGCCGGGATGTCGAGTCCGAGCACCTTTCCGAACTCCTCAGCCAGTTGCGGCAGATCTGGCATCGCGCGGTGGCGAAGCACGGTGGTCGCATCATCCGAACGCAGGGAGACGGTGCGCTCGCCATTTTCGGCTATCCCCAATCCGGCGAAGATGACGGTCGTCGTGCTGCGGAAGCAGCACTCGATATTCACGAATGGGTCGGAGAGCTGCGCCACGATGGCGTATCGCCGGCGCTGATGCCGCTTCGAATGCATTCGGGTATCCATGCCGGCACCGTGCTCCTGACCCAAGGCGACATCGAGTCCGGCCGGTATGACCTGATCGGCGATGTCGTGAACACGGCAGCGCACCTGTCGCGCCACGCCGGTCCGGATCAGATCCTGGCCAGCCTCGATGCCCTTGGGCCGCATGCCAACTTCTTCGAGCTCGCCGCCCACCTCCCGGCGGCTTCGGGAATGCCGCAGGCGAGGCTGGTGTTGGGTCGAAGCACGGCGACCCGACGCTTCGAAGCAACCTCGCGCCGCGGCCTGACACCCTTCATCGGCCGCAACGAGATATTCGGCTTCCTGACACGCTTTCTGAGCGAAGCACCTGCGCAGGCGCAACGCTGCGCGGTGGTCGTCGGCGGGCCCGGACTCGGCAAGACGCGCCTTCTGGAAGAGGTGCTGGGGAACGTCGGCACCGAGCGCATCAGGCTGCTGCGAGGCAGTTGCGAGAGTTACGTCGGTGCCGAGGTTCTGCAACCATTCCTGCAAATGCTGCGCGCTGCGCTGGGAATTCGAGCGGACGCCTCCCTCGTCGAGGCAAAGGAGACGGCGCGCGCGGCTCTGGAGCCATGGGCGGCCCAGCTCGGTCCGAATGCAGAATCGATCCTGGCACTGGCGTCGGCCGGCGCCGATGCGCGTGGCGGCCGCATCACCGTCGATGGCGTCGTCGGCGATCTGCTCGGGTTCTTCACCGGACTGTCGGCACATGGCCCGCTGGTGCTGGTGATCGACGACTGGCAATGGTCTGATGACGCGAGCCGCCAATTGCTGCAGGCTTTGCTGGAATTGCCCAACGGACCTCGCGTCATCCTCGCCAGCCGGCCGCGCGAGGACGGCACCGAATGGATTTCCGGCGCGCCGCACCTGTTTCTCGAACCGTTTCAGGGGCCGGAAACCGACTTTGCCGTACGACGCTGGGTCCCGCAGGCCGATCCCTTCCTCGTAGCCCGCATCCATGCCTATGCGGGCGGGGTGCCGTTGTTCATCGAAGAGCTCTGCCATTCCATCGCCGCCAACGATCCTGCCTCGTTCGAAGCGCGCAGCAAACAGGGCTGGATCGCAACCCTGGTCGCTTCGCGCCTGGCACGCCTGCCGCCCGATGAGGCGAAGGTGGTGCGCGCCGCGGCCGTTATCGGCAACACCGTGCCGCACGGGTTGCTGGTTTCGGCGTGCGGCAGCGAACCCGACCCGGCCATCGTGCGGGCATTGGCGGATGCGGACTTTCTCTTTGCGGATCCAGCGGGCGGCGTCCTTCGCTTCAAGCACGGCATCACGCGCGATGCGGTCTACGACACCATTGGCCTGCACGAGCGTCAGGCATTGCACAAGCGGATCGAAGACACCCTGCTGGCGCGGTCCGAGCAGGCTGATCGCGAGGATGCGATGGAAGCTCTGGCCTACCATTCGCAAGGCGCAGGTCATTGGGAAAGCGCAGCCCATTATGCTGAACGTGCCGGCGACAAGGCCATGGCTGCATTTGCGCTCGATCGTGCCAGTGCGCAGTACCAGGTCGCGATGCAGGCGCTGGATCGCGTGCCCGATCGCTCGCGCGAACAATCGCTGCGCTGGTGCTTGCTGGCCAACAAGCTGGGTATGGCCAACATCTTCGACCCGCTGTCGCTGACCGACGATACCTCCGTGTTCGAACGCGCGGTCGCGATCGCGTCCTCCCTCGGCGAGACCGCCGCGATGGCCAGCGCCTACGAATGGCTCGGCTGGATGTGCTACGGGTTCGGCCGCTTCCGCGAGGCCGTGACGCACACGCGGACGGCACTGGAATTGGCACGCAAGCTCGAAGATCGTCGCCTGATCGCCCAGATCGAAGCGACGCTCGGGCAGATTCTGGCTGCAAGCTGTCAGTACGACGAAGCCATCGCCTTGATCGACGCCGCCATTTCGACCAAGCAGCAACGCAGCCGGCGTCATGGTGCGATATCCTTCGGGGCGGCTTATGCGCTGGCATGCAAGGGCGGCATCCTCGCGGATCGCGGCGATTTCGAGGGCGCCCACGCCTGTTTCGGTGAAGGCATGGCTCTGGTCGGAGGCTCGACCCACCCGGTCGTCAACTCCGTGCGCAACTGGATTGCCGTCGCGCTGATCTGGCAGGGCCGCTGGCAGGAGGCGGAGCAGCTTGCCGTGGAAGGGGCGCGCATCGCCGAGAACACGCGCAGCCTGCTGCTTCTGGCGGATTGCCGGGCAGCCTCGGGATTTGCCCGCTGGTCGGCGACCGGCGACGCCGATGGCTTGCTGCAGTTGCGGAACGCCGCCGAATGGATGGAGCGGCGCAATTTTCAATTCTACACGTCGGTTCAATATAGCTGGCTCGTCGAGGCGGCGACCGCCGAAGGCGATGTCGAGACGGCGCGGCGGTATGCCGCCCATGTCCTGCGCCGCGCACGCGAAGGCGAGCGACTGGGCGAGGCGGCGGCATGCCGCTCGCTGGCGAAGCTCGCAGCCCTGCGCCAGGATCTCGGCCTTAGCGAGCGCTGGTTGCGACGGGCTGAAACTTCCGCAGGCTGGCGTGGTTCGCTGCGCGATGCGGCCCTGAACCTGGCCCTGCGCGGCGAGCTTCTCGCAGGGCAGGGCCGGGGCGAGGCGGCCCGCCAGACCATGATGGAAGCCGCCGAGAAGCTGCGCGCGCTCGGCATGCACTGGCATGCGGAGGAGACGATCAGGCTCGTCATTGGCATACCCGTCGGCTACGCCAACGATCAGCTCGCTCGGCATTGTGCCGTCTAACCCCTGCGCACCTTTCCTTACACGGCTCTAGGGTGGAGGTGGGCTCGGTGCGGGAACTCTTCCGTCCATCGTCAGGCTCATTGGAATGGGGCCGGTCCGCAAGGGCAGCTCCGTCTCCACCAGTGCGCTGAAGAAACCCAGCATCACCGCCAGTGCCGGGTCTGCTCCGGGACATGAATGCGTGGGATGCCCCGGGACCCTGCGGTTGCCGCCGAAGGCGTGGTAGATGTCCTGGCGACCTTCGGCGAGACTTTGCTGGGTGGCGGAGACTGCGCCGGCGACGATGACGTCGCCAGGCCTCACCTCGACCCCTCCGATGCTTTGCGAAACGACGGCTGTCCGCCAGATCAATTCGGGCACCGCGCGAAGTTGCATCGCGGGGATGAAGTCGTCTCTTAGCCGGTTGAGGGTGTCCATGTAGTTCTTTGCCTTCGTGCCGGCGTAGCGAGCGCGCAACGCCCATAGCGTTCCTTCGCGCAGCCATTCGTTGAGTATCCGCCGCAGGTTGCCGTCGACGGTCGGAATGAATCCCATCATGGCGCCTGCGACCGTGCGCGCCACGAACGGAATGTCGCCGGTGCCCCGCGGCGAGTTGTAAACCGCCTTCGTCACCGGACCGTTTGTCGGCCCGAACTGCGTCAGGAAACCTTCCATCGCACGGCGCGCAGCGTCGCCATGTGCTGCGCCGATCGCCTCCACTGTCGCGTTCGGATGAGGCTGGAAGATATAGCGCGAAGGGGAGAGGAAATGGCCGGGATAACCGGGCGGCTCGCCCGGCGTCCAATCCCAACGATAGCCGACGCGGCGGAAGTGCCCCCCGTCTTCGCTCAACCCGAACCACGCTTCGCAGAAGGCGGCGAGCAGCGGATCCACCAATTCGTGCACGTCGACGGTCAATTCCCAGCTCGCTTCGCCGTCGCCTGCGGCAAAGTCGATCGTCTGCTTGACCATCAAGCCCAGAAACTTCTGCGTGACCGCGCGCGCCAGCTCGAATGCGGCGGGCTGGTCGAGCGCCATGATCGCGGCGTTGCACGCCTCGGATTCCTGCTCGTAGACCTGGTCGGGCTGCCCGGCGTCGCGGCCAAGATAGAGGATGCCGAACGACCGCAGCATGCGGGGAAGATAGCCGGTGATGGTCAGCTTGGTGTCGGAATCGGCGAACACCCGGGAGACCATGTCGCGGTCGGCCACCAGGACCCCGAAGGGCGTGCGGAGCGCGCCGCCGTGGCGCTCGCGGATCGCAGCCCAGATCGAGGCGTTGACGAAATGCGAGGCTGAATCCGGATCTTCGAGCGCGGTCTTCCACGCGGCCATCGCCGCGGCTTCGCCGTGCCGGCGCTCGATCAGGCGCAGACGCGCGATCTCCTTTTCTCCCCGATCCGCGCACCATGTCACGGCCGGTTTATACCCCCGGCTCGCCGCCCATTGCTTTAGATCGGCAAGCGCCTTCTTCGATGGCGCAAAGAAATATGCTCCCCATTCCAGACGAACGAACGGACGAGGTTCGTCGTGGAGCCGGTCCGAGCCGTCGAGCGCGACGCGAATGGTTTGGCCTTCATGCTCGAAACGGAAATGCCGGAGCCGGCCAGGCTCGGCGAGGCCGAGGAAAGGATCGCTTACCCCCGAGGACGAACCCGCGCTGTTGCCGCCAGAGAGCCAGCTCTGCACCACCTCGAACTGCTCGCCGAGGCTGGCATTGTAGGCCATGAAAACCAGGCCCCGCTCTGCTTGCTGGCCGGATTTGGCGGCTTGCGGCTCGACGGGCGGCCCGTAGGACATGCCGCGCCTGACGATACGTGGGGGCCGCGCGCCGGCATCCGCCTTGGTGATCGACACGCGCGGATTGGCGCGCCGTATGTGCGCGTGAAACGGACACGATTGGGCCTGCGGGTCGGCGTCGTAGTTGAAGTCGTTGTGGCCTTTGTCAGGGGGCGGAGTAGGGGTCAGGGGTTGCCCGGCCTGGGGATGGCCGGTCGGCCAGCGTCCCATCATCTTAGCCATCAGCGTCTCGCGCGTCAGGGCAGGTGCGTCCGGTCCGGCCGTCTCGGCTGCCTGTCGCGTCGCGCGGGCGAGCACATCCTCGAGCTGCTCGACGTCCTGTCGCAGCTTGCGCAGCGCCATGAAGCTGCCGTCGCGGAGCATCGCGTGAGCACGATTGGTCGCGTTGTCGAACGGCGCCGTCTCGTCGGCGATGTTCGGATAGCCGCACAGAATTTCGCCGAGATGCACCCGATTGGAATAGTACGTGCCGGCCTCGCACTCACGCAGCACCGGGTTCGAACTGCCGTCGGCGAACCCGAAATGGTCCTGCATGTCGCGGGATCTCTTGTCGCGCTGCCGCTGCATCCATTGGATCGAAAGGGGCCTGATACCCGCATCGACCCCGACCAGGCGGTTCATTTCGGCCATCAACGCATGTCTCGCATCCGCCGTCGTCTGCGCGTCCTTGGACAGCAACAGGCGGAGCTGGAGGACGGCATGGACCGAGCTCATGCTGATGCGCGGCGCCGGGTCGCCTTCGGGCAGGTCCGGCGCGTCGGTCCCGAGCGCCCAATTGCTGGCGGGAAGGCGCCATCGCTGCGGATGATTCCAGCGCACGTCGCCGAGCAGGCCGGCGCGTCTTTCCATGCCCTGCACGAACTCTTCCGGCAGAGAGCGCACCTCTTCGTCCGACAGGCCGGCCTGACGCAGTCCCTCGACCGTGAATGCGATGTTAGTGACGATCTGCCCCGGCGTCAGAACGTCGGCTTCGGAAGTCACCTCGAGGACGTCGAGAAACGCGGCCAGTGCGGCCGGATTGGCGAATTGCAGCAGCAGCAGGCAGCCGTAGTCGGAATCGGGGTAGGCGGTGATGATCCCGCCTTGCACGTTACCGCGATCCTGCAACGGCAGTTCGGCCGGCGGGGCGAGGGGCAGGTTGCGCCGTACCGGCGCCACATCGGGCGGGGTCATCAACCAGCGCAGGGCCTCATCATAGCGCCGGCGAGCGCGCTTGACGCCTTCCGCGTAGGTGGGGTCGTTGATCATGGTGACGAATTCGGGCAGCAGCTCGTGGCCGGCCCGATGCAGAAGCACCCCGTCATGCGTCCCCGGCGGATAGAAGTCGGCCAGACGGTAGAGGCCCGCCAGTGCGCGGATGCCGTGGCGAAACGGAGGCCGGGCGGCGGCTTCGATGCTGAGCGGTTTGCTGAAGCCGGCATTGGTCGGATCGACGCCGACCTGGCCGTCGACCTCGAATATCGAGTGTCGCGCGATGTCTTCCGGCGAGGGAATCCTGATCCGCGTGACGATCTTGTCGGCGCCGGCGCCAGAGGCGCGCCGATAGACCCGCTCCTCCATCCGCAGGAAGCGCGTGTCATCCACGGTCAGGTCGGGGGTGGCATAGAGAAAATAGGCTTCGGTCTGCTTGCTCTTGAGCCAGATACCCCAGTTTTCGTACGTGTTCTCGTATCCGAGCACATAACCATCGGTATTGCAGAAGATGAGGTCGAGCAGCCGGGCGGCCTTCTGCCAGATGACGCGGACATAGGCTTCCCAGGAGCCGTCGAACGTGGCGGTCAGCAGCAAATAGTCCACGCCGTCCACGGATTCGTCCTCGGGTTCGAGCACGGCGATGCCCACCGAGTGGATTCGCCCGACGCGGTCAACGGAATCGGTCAGCACGCGGGCGAGCTCGTATTCATACGCGTTGGCGCGTCCGCCATTCAGCGCCCGTAGCACGTATTTGACGCGGGTCTTGTACGTGGTCGCATCCAGGGACGGCACGAACCCCTTCTTGATCGGAGCCATCACCCTGAAATCGGACGTGCCGGCCATGCTGCCGGTCTTGATGGTCAAATCACGACGCATGTTTTTGGCTCCCCCGGGTCGCACGCAGACTTGAGGCCATTTCGCGCCTGAGCCCGGCAACCGAAACGTGTTTCGCAATGCAACGCTATTTGCGAATAGTGCGGCTCGCGGCCGCTCGATTGTATGAACTGGCCCACACTTTCCGAACTTTCCGTTGCGGTCAGCGGTCGGAAAGTTCGCCGGAGCAGCGCAATCCACCAGGACTGAGCGACCTCGGGTTTGAGCTCGGTAAGGGGCGATATCGGCTTCGGCCATCTCGACGGGCCGAGCTGGGCCTCGGGACGTAGCTCGCACGGTATTGAGATTCCATACGAGGGTGCTCACCGATTTGTGGTCGAATCGCGCGCATCATTGCCGTGAATTAACACCACACCGCATTCACGTCTGACGGTGAGCATCGCCGCGGCTCATTCCGCGAGGTTGCGCAACAACTGGCTCGCGCACCACCCTCGACGCGGCGGAGGCGAAGTCGAGAAAGGTGCGGCCCGGTTCAGGACCAGGGCCGCGTTTGTCTAACTGAGCAGCTCACGCGCGATGACGACCCGCTGGATTTGGTTCGTGCCCTCGAAGATCTGGGTTAGCTTCGCGTCGCGCATCATGCGCTCGACGGGGTAATCCATGGTGTAGCCATAGCCCCCGAATATCTGCACCGCATCCGTTGTGACCTTCATGGCCATATCGCTGCCCACACACTTGGCCATGCTGGCAAGAACATTAAGGCGCTTCCAGTCACCCGCGTCCCCGGCGCGCGCGCACTCGCCGGTGGATCGCGGCGTCTGGGCTTCCGCCGACCGCCGGAGCTTGGAGGTAGGCTCGCGCCGCCGCCGCATCGTCACGTTGCCAGAGGAGGAAGCCGCCGATCACTTGGGGTACCAGTCGGCAGAACCAGATCAACGTAGCATCGTCGAAATCGCCGCAGGACATTGGCCTGGTGCCCGGCACATCCAAAATTCGCATAAGGTATATTATGGAATATATTTATGTACAATGAAATCAATCATTTGGGCGGAATTGCTGACATCCGACCTTCGCCAAAGCCCGTATCTCCGTCTGCGCGTCGGCCGTCGTCTTAGCTCTTGACGTCTACTGTGCATGGGGTTGTTTTTCAGGTTTTGAAACGGGTCGAGGTCTGCGAAAGCCGATATTGCCGTGACCTTGTCCGGCTGCAATAAGCGAGGCATCCGCGAGATCGCAGATGACCCTAAGGCCGACCGCCCGTATAGGTTTGCATCTCAGAACAACAACAAACCTTCCGAGGAAGCAGACCCATGGTCCTTTCCACGCGCTATTCCCGACGCACGCTTCTCAAGGCTTCCGCCGCGACCGCGGTCCTGGGCGGCCTCGGTGCGCCCCATGTGGCCCGCGCCCAGAGCGCCGAGTTCACCTACAAGTACGCCAATAACCTGCCCGACACCCATCCGCTCAACGTCCGTGCCAAGGAGATGGCGGCGGCGATCAAGACCGAGACAGGCGGCAAGTTCGACCTGCAAATCTTCCCGAACAATCAGCTCGGCTCCGACACCGACATGCTGAGCCAGATCCGCTCCGGCGGCGTCGAGTTCTTCACGCTGTCCGGCCTGATCCTGTCGACCCTGGTGCCGGCGGCGTCCATCAACGGCATCGGCTTCGCGTTCCCGGACTACGACACGGTCTGGAAGGCCATGGACGGCGATCTCGGCGCCCATGTCCGCGGCGAGATCAAGAAGGCCGGCCTCGAGGTCATGGACAAGATCTGGGACAACGGCTTCCGCCAGACCACGTCGTCGACCAGGCCGATCGCCGGGCCTGACGATCTCAAGGGCTTCAAGATCCGCGTGCCGGTGTCGCCGCTGTGGACCTCGATGTTCAAGGCGTTCGATGCCGCGCCCGCCTCGATCAATTTCAGCGAGGTTTATTCCGCACTCCAGACCAAGATCGTCGAGGGCCAGGAGAACCCGCTGGCCATCATCTCGACCGGCAAGCTCTACGAGGTGCAGAAGTACTGCTCGCTGACCAACCACATGTGGGACGGCTTCTGGTTCCTGGCCAACCGCAGAGCCTGGGAAAAGCTGCCGCAGGACGTGCGCACCGTCGTCGCCAGGAACATCAATGCCGCCGCCGTTAGGGAGCGTGAGGATACCGCCAAGCTGAACGCCAACCTGCAGCAGGAACTCGCGGGCAAGGGCCTGACCTTCAACCAGCCGCCCATCGCGCCGTTCCGCGACAAGCTGCGCTCCGCCGGCTTCTACGCCGAGTGGAAGGGCAAATATGGCGATCAGGCCTGGGAGCTCCTGGAGAAAGCCGTCGGCAAGCTGTCGTAGCGCATTGGGGCCGTCGAGGTCGGTATCAGGATGGCTCATGTCGAGATTGAGATGACCGAAGCTGTGGGCGAGGTGACGTTGCAGTCCCCTCGCCGACCTTCGCTGCTGGCCTCAGTCGAGCGCGTGCTCGGCCTCGTCGTCGAAATCCCCACGGCGATCCTGGTGGTCGCCGAGATCGTGATCCTGTTTGCCGGCGTGGTCGCACGCTATGGCCTGCACCGGCCGCTGATCTGGTCGGACGAGCTCGCCTCGATCCTGTTCCTGTGGCTCGCCATGCTGGGCGCGGCGGTTGCGTTCCGCCGCTCCGAGCACATGCGCATGACGGCGGTCGTCGCCAGCGCCAGGCCGGCGATGCGGGCCTATCTCGATCTGGTCGCGACCTCCGCGGCCCTGGCGTTCCTGATCCTGATTGTGTGGCCGGCCTGCGACTACGCCTATGAAGAAAGCTACATCACGACGCCGGCGCTGCAGATCTCCAATATGTGGCGCGCCGCCGCGCTGCCGGCCGGCATCGGCCTGATGGCGGCCTTTGCCCTGCTGCGGCTCGCGCGCGCCGCCGACCACCGCATGGTTGCGGCCGCCGTGCTGTCGGTTGCGGTCGTGATCGGCCTGTTCTGGCTGGCCGAGCCATTGCTGCGGCCGCTCGGCAATCTCAACCTCATCATCTTCTTCGTCGGCGTCGCCGGCTTCTGCGTGTTTGCCGGGGTTCCCATTGCGTTCGGCTTTGGTCTTGCGATCTACGGCTATCTCGCGCTGACCACGAGCACGCCGGTCATGGTGCTGGTCGGGCGCATGGACGAGGGCATGAGCCACCTCATCCTGCTTTCCGTGCCGCTGTTCGTGTTTCTGGGGTTGCTGATCGAGATGACCGGCATGGCGCGGGCCATGGTGGCGTTCCTGGCAAGCCTGCTTGGCCATATCAGGGGCGGCCTGCATTACGTGCTCGTCGGCGCGATGTACCTCGTCTCCGGCATCTCTGGCGCCAAGGCGGCCGACATGGCGGCAGTCGCGCCCGTGCTGTTCCCGGAGATGAAAGAGCGCGGCGCCAAGCCCGGCGATCTCGTCGCGCTGCTGGCGGCCACCGGCGCCCAGACCGAGACCATCCCGCCCAGCCTCGTGCTGATCACGATCGGCTCGGTCACGGGCGTCTCGATCGCCGCCCTCTTCACCGGCGGCCTCCTGCCCGGCGTCGTGCTCGCCGTCACGCTCTGCATGCTGGTGTGGTGGCGCTACCGCCACGAGGACATGGGCCACGTCCGCCGCGCGACGGCATCCGAGATCGGCAAGACCTTCGTCGTCGCCCTGCCCGCGCTCGCGCTGCCTTTCGTGATCCGCTATGCCGTGGTCGAGGGCATTGCGACCGCGACTGAAGTCTCCACCATCGGCATCGTCTATGGCGCCCTCGTCGGCCTCCTGATCTACCGCCGCTTCGACTGGCGACGGCTGTTTCCGATGCTCGTCGAGACCGCCGCGCTGTCGGGTGCGATCCTCCTGATCATCGGCACCGCAACCGGCATGGCCTGGGGCCTGACCCAATCCGGCTTCTCGCGCTCGCTGGCTGCGGCCATGACGGGATTGCCGGGCGGGGCTGCGACCTTCATCGCCGTGTCGATCCTGGCCTTCACCATCCTCGGCAGCGTGCTGGAGGGTATCCCGGCGATCGTGCTGTTCGGACCGCTGCTGTTTCCGATCGCCCGCGCCGTCGGCGTGCACGAGGTGCACTACGCCATGGTGATCATTCTCGCCATGGGTATCGGGCTATTCGCCCCGCCCTTCGGCGTCGGCTATTATGCCGCCTGCGCCATCGGGCGCGTCGATCCGGCCGAAGGCATCAGGCCGATCTGGGGCTATCTGCTGGCGCTGCTGGTGGGATTGATCATCGTCGCGATCTTCCCCTGGATCTCGATCGGATTTCTTTGATGCGGTTTAAGGAGGGTGTCGATGAGCGAGCGACAGAACCCGTACAATATCGGCCTCGACAAGACGCAAGCCAATTATGTGCCGCTGAGCCCGCTGAGCTTCCTCGCGCGCAGCGCCGCGGTCTATCCCGATCACGTCAGCACGGTCTATGAAGGCCGCAGCTTCACCTGGGCTCAGACCTATGAGCGCTGCCGGCGGTTCGCCTCGTGGCTTTCGAGCAAGGGCATCGGCGTCGGCGACACCGTCGCGGCGATGCTGCCGAACATTCCCGCGATGAACGAGGCGCACTTCGCGGTGCCCATGACCGGCGCCGTGCTCAACGCGCTCAACATCCGCCTCGATGCGCCTTCGATCGCGTTCCAGCTCGATCATGGCGGCGCGAAAATCATCCTGGTCGATCCAGAGTTTTCAGGCGTCATCACTGCGGCCCTGGCGCAGATGACCGGCCCCAAGCCGCTGGTGGTCGACGTCGACGACGCATCGTTCAAGGGCGGCACGCGCATCGGCGAGATCGAATACGAGGCAGCCGTCGCCGAAGGCGATCCAAGCTTCGCGCCGATCACGCCGAGCGATGAATGGGACGCGATTGCGCTGAGCTACACCTCGGGCACGACGGGCAATCCCAAGGGCGTCGTCACCCATCATCGCGGCGCCTATCTGAACGCCGTCAGCAACATCCTCGCCGGCAATCTCGGCCAGCATCCGGTCTATCTCTGGACGCTGCCGATGTTCCACTGCAACGGCTGGTGCTTTCCCTGGACCATTGCGGCGGCCGCCGGCATCAATGTCTGCCTGCGCAAGGTCGAGCCGACCAGGATCTTCGAGCTGATCAAGCAACACGGCGTCACCCATATGTGCGGCGCGCCGATCGTCTACAACACGCTGATCAACGCGCCCGATGCACCAAAGGGCGATGCGGCCCGCCGCGTCGTCGGCCTGATCGCGGGCGCCGCGCCGCCGGTCGCGGTGCTGGAAGGCGCCGAAAGCATCGGCATCAAGCTGACGCATGTTTACGGCCTGACCGAGGTCTACGGCCCCGCCTCCGTCTGCGCCGAGCAGCCGGGCTGGGATGACCTGCCCGCCGCCGAGCGCGCGCGCATGAAGCGCCGGCAGGGCGTGCCCTACCCGCTGCAGGAAAGCGTCACCGTGATCAACCCGCAAACGATGCAGCAGGTGCCGCGCGACGGCGAGACCATCGGCGAGGTCATGTTCCGCGGCAACATCGTGATGAAGGGCTACCTGAAGAACGAGAAGGCGACCAGGGAAGCTTTCGAAGGCGGCTGGTTCCACACCGGCGATCTCGGCGTGCTCGACGAGCACGGCTACGTCATCATCAAGGATCGCTCCAAGGACATCATCATCTCCGGGGGCGAGAACATTTCCTCGGTCGAGGTCGAGGACATCCTCTACAAGCACCCGGCCGTGCTGTTCGCGGCCGTGGTGGCAAAGCCCGATCCGAAATGGGGTGAAGTGCCCTGCGCCTTCGTCGAACTGAAAGAGGGCGCCAGTGCCAGCGAGGCGGATATCATCGCCTTCTGCCGCAGCCAGATGTCCGGCTTCAAGACGCCGAAGGCGGTCGTGTTCGGGCCGATCCCGAAGACGTCCACGGGCAAGATCCAAAAGTTCCTGCTGCGCAACGAAGTCGGCTCGGTGAAGGCGATCTCGGCCTGACCAGCGGCCAAAGAAGCTTCCGCCCGCCTGCGGCGGGCGGAAGCTCTCTCATCCTCACATCTTCTTGTAGGCGTCGAGCACCGCCTGACCGTCGGCCCCTGCCTTCTTGAGCCAGTCGGCCGTGAGCTGGTCGCCGATCTTCTGGAAGCCGGCCTTCAGTGCCGGGCTCGGCGGCTCGACAGTCATGCCTTTGGCCTTGAGCTGACCGAGGTACCAATTGGCCTTCTCTTCCCAAGCCTTCCAGCCGCGCGTCTCCGCGGTGGCGGCGGCCTTCAGGATGGCCTCCTGGGTCGGCTTGTCGAGCGCCTCGAACGCAGCCTTGTTGACGAAAGTGTAGTTCTTCGGAATCCAGGCCTGCACGTCATAGAAGTATTTGAGCGACTCCCACGCCTTCGAATCGTAGCCGGTGCCGCCCGACGACATGAAGGAGTTCACCACGCCGGTCGCCAACGCCTGTGGCAGTTCCGCAGCCTGGATCGTGACCGATTGCGCGCCGACCAGTTCGCCGATCCGCGCGGTCCCGACATTGTAGGCGCGCCACTTCAGACCCTTCATGTCCTCGATCGTGGCCAGCGGCTTGTTGACGTAGACGCCCTGCGGTGCCCACGGCACCACGAACAGCAGCTTGAGACCTTGCGCGTCGAGCTTCTTGGCGATCGCAGGCTTGGAGGCCTGATACAGCTTCGTCGCCTCGGGGAAGCTGGTCGCGAGGAACGGCACGACGTCGACGCCGAAGATCGGGTCTTCGTTCTCGTGGATCGACAGCAGCACCTCACCCATCTGCGCCTGCCCGGTCACCACGGCGCGCTTGATGTCGGGCGCCTTGAACAGCGAGGCGCCCGGATGAACCGTGATCTGGAGCTTGCCCGAGGTGGCGGCTTCGACGTCCTTGGCGAACGCGACCAGGTTTTCGGAGTGCGGATTGTCCGCAGGATACGCTGCCGGCAGATTCCATTTGCTCTGAGCCAAGGCAGGTGTCGCGGCCAGCACAACGCCGGCAATCAAGGATGCGTGGAATAAACGAGACATCATCGGACTTCTCCTCACAGTCGATCTAGAGAACGGGTACGCTCAGTCTGGGAAAGCGAGCTTCGGCAGGAACGTCACGATCTGCGGATACTCCGTGATGATGAAGACCGCAGCGAGCAATAGCACAAAGAACGGGAAGGCCGCCCGCGCGACCGTGAACGTATCGCGGCCGCTCATGTTCTGGAGCACGAACAGGTTGAACCCCACCGGCGGCGTGATCTGCGCCATTTCGACGTGGATGATCAGATAGACGCCGAACCAGACCAGGTCGAGGCCGGCCTGCCTGACCATGGGCAGCACGATGACAGCGGTCAGAACGATCATCGAGATGCCGTCGATCAGGCAACCCAGGATGATGTACATGATGCTCAGATACAGCGCCAGCATGCTCGGCGTGAGCTGCTGGCCCTGGACCCAGGTGGCGAGCGCGGCCGGAATCCCCGTATAGGCCATCGCCGCCGTGGTGTAGGCCGCGCCTGCCAGGATCAGCATGATCATGCAGGTCAGGCGCGTCGCGCTCATGATGCTCTCGAGGAAGTTCTTGCGCGTGAGCGTGCCGCTCCACCAAGCCAGCAGCAGCGCGCCGGAAACGCCCCAGGCCGCGCACTCCGTCGCCGTCGCAAAGCCGAGAACGAGCGACAGGAACACCGCCAGGATCAGCAGCAGGCAGGGCGCGAGCTTGGCGGACTCGCGCAGCTTCTGCCGGAGCGGCATCGGCGGATCGCGCGGCGGAACCTTTGTCGGGTTGAGCAGCGACCAGATGATGATGTAGCCGGAATAGAGCGCGATCACGAGCAATCCCGGCAGGAAGCCGCCGAGAAACACTTGAAGCACGGAGACGTTCGCCGTGACGGCATAGACCACCATCGGAATCGACGGCGGGATCAGCAGGCCGAGCGTGCCCGAGCCCGCCAGCGATCCGAGGCTCAGGCCCTTGTCATAGCCGCGCTTGTCGAGCTCCGGCAGCGCGATCTTGCCGATCGTCGCGCAGGTCGCCGCCGACGAACCCGACACCGCCGCGAAGATGCCGCAGCCGATCACGTTCACATGTGTCAGCCGTCCGGGCAGCCACTGCACCCAGGGCGACAGGCCGCGGAACATTTCCTCCGACAATTTGGTGCGGAAGAGAATCTCTCCCATCCAGATGAACAACGGCAGGGCCGCCAGCGTCCAGGATGAGCTCGCGCTCCAGGTGGTGGTCGCAAGCACGGTGCCGAGCGGCAGGCTCGTGGTGAGCGCCATCGCCACGAAGCCGACCAGCCCGAGCGAGACCGCGATCCAGACGCCGCTTCCCAGCAGCAGGATCATGACGCCGAGCAGGACGAACGACAGCTCGATCATGCCGAGACTGGCCATGGTCAGCCCCCACCGCCCTGCGAGATGCGTTCGACGAACTCTTCCGGAGTTTCGTCGGGCGAGCCCTTCTCGTAGCTCGGACGGTTGCCGCCGATGACGTTGACCATCTCGTCGATCAGCGCGATCGAGAGGATCACGAGGCCGCCGGCGAAGCCGAGCTGGGGAATCCAGAGCGGAAGCGCGACCACGCCCTGCGCCACGTCGTTGAAGCGCCAGGAATCGTAGGTCATCTGCACAGCATGACGGGTGAAGTAGAGAATGAAGGCAGCGGCAATGCCGAGCGCCACGACCTCCGCGATCTGCTTGGTCCGCCCGTGCAAGCGCTCGAGCAACAGGCCGACGCGGATCATCTCTCCGCGCTTGAAGGTGTGAGCGAGGCCGAGGAACGCCATCGCCGCCATGCACCAGGACGCAAAATCATCGCCGGCGGGAATGTTGAGCGCAAACTGGCGCCCGACCGACATCACCATCATGATTGCGAAGATCGCGACCAGGAAGACGCCCGCGGCATAGCCCGCGCCGAGATAGAGGAGGTCCAGCGCGCGTCGTACCGGTCCCTGAGTCGCTACTTCGTCCTCTGCCAACGCGATCCCCATCCTCACACGAGGCGACTCGACGGACCGATAGCATCCGACTGCCGGTCCTGTTTGAATATCGCCCTGCCCAACGCCTGTCTTTCAGACGTTAGATCAACATGATGGGGCCGGTGCAAGCAAGGTCTATGCCGGCTGGCAGGAGAATTTCCACCGCGGGTTTAGTGCGTCTCGAGCCGCAGCCCGTCATAGGCCGGCACCACGCCAGGGGGCAGCGACTGCCGGATAACCTCATAATCGACGTCGGCGGTCATGTTGGTGATGACCGCGCGCTTCGGCTTGAAGCGCTCGATCCAGGACAGCGCGTCGTTGATGCTGAAATGGCTGACATGGCCGGTGTAACGCAGGCCGTCGACGATCCAGAGATCGAGATTTTCCAGCGCCTCCCAGCTCTCGCGCGGGATATCATTGAGATCAGGCGTGTAGGCCGCATCCCCGATGCGGTAGCCGAGCGCGGGGATGTTGCCGTGCTGCACCAGAAAGGCGGTCATCGTCACCGCGCCGCCCTTCCCCAGAATGGTCTGGCTTTCTCCCGCCTCGATCGAATGCCGCGTCAGGATCGGCGGATAATCGCTGCCCTCGGGCGAGATGAAGCAATAGGAGAACCGCGACAGGATGTCCTTGGCGGTCGACTGGTTGAAATAGGTTGGAATGCGCCGGCGCATGTGCATGACGACCGAGCGCAGATCATCCATGCCGTGGGTCTGGTCGGCATGTTCGTGCGTCAGGAACACCGCGTCGATGTGGTCGACATTGGTCGAGAGCAATTGTTCGCGCAGGTCCGGCGAGGTGTCGATCACGATGCGTGTCGTGCCATGCTCGGACGTCCGTTCGACCAGCAGCGAGCAGCGGCGACGGCGGTTCTTGGGATTGTTGGGATCACAGGCGCCCCAGCCGAGCGCCGGGCGCGGCACGCCGGCGGAGGAGCCGCAGCCCAGGATCGTCAGCGTCAGCGTCATGTGGCTCCCAGTCTCAAGCTTTCACCTTCGAGAACAGGCGGAAGAAGTTTTCGCTGGTCTGGCGCGAGATCTCGTCGAGCGACACGCCGCGCGTCTCGGCGAGCACCTTTGCGACCTCGACCACGTAGGACGGCTCGTTGCGCTTGCCCCGAAATTTGCCGGGCGCAAGATAAGGCGAGTCTGTTTCGACCAGGATACGATCGGGCGGCAGTTCGGCTGCGATCGCGCGTAAGGTCTCCGATTTCTTGAAGGTCAGGATTCCCGTGAAGCCGATATAGAGCCCGAGCGACACCGCCTTCAGTGCCAGCTCGCGCCCGCCCGTGTAACAATGCAGGACGGCGCGAAACGATCCCTTTGCGGCCTCCTCTTCTAGGATGCGCGCGCAGTCCTCGTCGGCCTCGCGGGTATGGATCACCAGCGGCAGGCCGGTGGTGCGGGCGGCGGCGATGTGGGCGCGAAAGCCCCTCGCCTGCGCCTCCGGCGAGCCGTTGTCGTAGAAATAATCGAGCCCGGCCTCGCCGAGCGCGACGACCTTGGGATGCTGGGTCAGCGCAATCAGCTCATCCGGCGCGATGCCGTCCTCCTCGTCCGCATGATGCGGATGGGTGCCGACCGAGCAATAGACGTCGTCATAGCGCTCCGCGATGGCGAGCAGGTCCTGCAGCCGCCGGACCCGCGTCGAGATCGTGACCATGCGGGCGATCCCGGCGGCTCGCGCCCGCGACACGATACCGTCGAGATCTTCCGCAAAGTCCGGAAAATCCAGATGGCAATGACTGTCGACCAGCATCGTGCGAACGCCTTCAGGCCGCCGGCTCGACGTAGCGCGGGAACGCCGGCATCGGCGCCGGCAGCGTCGAACCGGGCGCGATGCGCTTGGCGCCGCCGAGCATGTCAAAATTGCGCTCGGCTTCGGGGATGCCGAGGCTGTCGAGCAGCTTGCCGGAGGCGGTCGGCATCGCGGGCTGAGCCAGGATCGCAATCTGACGCACGACTTCGGCGGTGACGTAGAGCACCGTCTTCTGCCTGGCCGGATCCGTCTTGGCGAGCGCCCACGGCGCTTCACCCGCAAAATAGCGGTTGGCCTCCGCGACCACGGCCCAGACGGCGTTGAGCCATTGATGAATCTGCTGCGTCGCCATGGCTTCACGCGAGGCAGCGATCATGCCGTCGGCCATCGCCAGGATCGCCTTGTCGTTGTCGCTGAACTCGCCGGGCTCGGGCAGCACGCCGCCGAGCTGTTTTGCGATCATCGACAGCGAGCGCTGCGCGAGATTGCCGAGATCGTTGGCGAGATCGGCGTTGATGCGCGCGACAATCGCCTCGTGATTGTAGTTGCCGTCCTGGCCGAACGGCACCTCGCGCAAGAAGAAGTAGCGCAACTGGTCGACGCCGTACTGGTCGGCGAGGTTGAAGGGATCGACAGTGTTGCCGACCGACTTCGACATCTTCTCGCCCCTGTTGAACAGGAAGCCGTGGGCATAGACCCGTTTCGGCAGCGGGATGCCCGCCGACAAAAGGAAGGCCGGCCAATACACCGCATGGAAGCGGATGATGTCCTTGCCGATGACGTGCACGTCGGCCGGCCAATAGCGCCAGTTCTTGTCGCTCTCATCGGGGAAACCGACGCCGGTGATGTAGTTGGTCAACGCATCGACCCAGACATACATCACGTGCTCTTCGTCGCCGGGCACCTTCACGCCCCAATCGAACGTGGTGCGCGAGATCGAGAGATCGCGCAGGCCGCCCTTGACGAAGCTCACCACCTCGTTCTTGCGCGAGTCCGGCCCGACGAAATCGGGCTGATCCGCATAGAGCTTGAGCAGCTTGTCCTGGTACTCCGACAAGCGGAAGAAATAGCTCTTCTCCTCCACCCATTCCACCGGCGTGCCCTGCGGCCCCAAGCGCACGCCATCGTCGTTCACACGCGTCTCGTCCTCGGCGTAATAGGCCTCGTCACGGACCGAGTACCAGCCCGAATAGGTGTCAGCGTAGATGTCGCCGTTCGCTTCCATGCGGCGCCAGATCTCCTGGCTGGAGCGGTGATGCTGCTCCTCGGTGGTGCGGATGAAGCGGTCGAACGACACGTCCAGGCGCTCGTCCATCTCTCTGAAGCGGCCGGCATTGCGCATCGCGAGCGCGGCGGTGGACATGCCTTCGCTCGCCGCCGTCTGAATCATCTTCTGGCCGTGCTCGTCGGTGCCGGTCAAAAAGAACACATCCTTGCCGTCGAGCCGCGCAAAGCGCGCCAGCGCGTCGGTCGCGATCGCCTCATAGGCATGACCGATATGCGGGCTGCCGTTGGGATAGGCGATCGCAGTCGTGATGTAGAACACGTTGTCGCGCGCGGCGGCCACCGCAGGCGCGGCAGCGTGCGGAGAAGCGACGGGCTTCGGCGCGCGCGGGGCCTTGGACTTCGGCGCCGTTGGCTTCACAGGCGCGACGGGAGTCGGTGCGGCGGTCACGGCAGGCGCAGCCGCCTTTTTCGCGACCTTCTTCGCCGGAGCCTTGGCCGGCTTTTTGGCAGCCTTCTTCACCGCCTTCTTGGCGACGACCTGCTTCTTCGCGGCCTTCTTTGCGGCGCCCTTCTTCACGCTCTTCCTGACGGCAGCCTTCTTGGTCTTCTTGACCTTCTTGGCAGCTTTGGCCGCGCGCGCCTTGGCCTTTTTCGCGGCTTTCTTGACGGCCTTCTTCGCAGCCTTCTTGCCGCTCTTGCGTTTGACGGATTTCTTAGCTCGCGTTGCCACCACGAATTCCTTTACCGGCTTCTCGAATTTTGGAAACGGCTCGGCGTTCCGTTATTGTTTTGCGCATGATCTTTCGGAAAACCGCTGCGCACTTTTCCGGATCATGCTTTAGCGCGTTGCGTCCGCCAGCCAGCCGAACACCGAGAAAACCAAGGGCTTTCGCTCCAGATTGTAGGTTTCGGTGTCGCGCGCGGCGCGGACGATCTTTTCCCATACCTCAGCTAGCCGCGCAAGGCGCGGCAGGTTCTGGTTGGCATTGGCCTCATCCGCATGCAGGCGCTCCGCAATCCAGCGGTCGATGCCGTCGATGAAGGCCGCAAGCGCCACGCGGTCGCTGGTGCCGAGCGAATCGCCGAGCGTGTGCAATTCGCGCGGATCGACCTGCGGCAGGCGCGCGAGCAGCGCCGCCGTGCGCTGCTGAAGCTTCAGGGCCTCGCCACCGAGCAACGTCAGCGTCCGTGCGACGCTGCCCTCGGAGGCCTCGGCCGCCTCGCGCAGCGCGGCATCGTTCGGATCGAGCTCAGCCGCCGAAGCTGCGGCGCCGATCACATCGTTCGTGGTGAGCGGCCGCAGGCGCAGCTTGCGGCAGCGCGACTGGATCGTGGCGAGCACCCGCGCGGGCGCGTGGCTCACCAGCAGGAACAGCGATTGCTGCGGCGGCTCCTCCAAGATCTTCAGAAGCGCGTTGGCCGCGTTCGGATTGAGCTCGTCGACGGTGTCGACGATGCAGACGCGCCAGCCTTCGGCCGCGGCGGTCGAGCCGAAAAAACCGATCGTCTCGCGCGTCTCGTCCACGGTGATCACGGTGCGCATCACGCCGCGCTCGTTGGCGGTGCGCTCGAGCGTCAGCAGGCCGCCATGCGAGCCGGCCGCCACCTGCCGCGCCACGGCGTCGTCGTGATCGATCGCAAGGCTTTCGGCGCGCTGCACGGCCGGCGCCAGCGGCTGCGCATGGGCGAGCACGAAGCGCGCCATGCGATAGGCCAGCGTCGCCTTGCCGATCCCCTGTGGCCCGCCGATCAGCCAGGCATGCGGAATGCGTCCGCTGCGATAGGCATCAAGCAGCGCGGCCTCCGCCTCGCGATGGCCGAACAGCTGCGACGTCTCGCGCGGATGCGGTATGGCGGTTTCGCGCTCGGCCTGACGCGGGCTCATACCGACACCACTGACGCAGGCGTTGGCAGCAGGCGCTCGCGCAGCGCCGTCCAGACGCGCGCGGCGACCGTGTCCGGATCGGAATTGGCGTCGATCAGCACGCAGCGCGCGGGATCCTCCGCCGCGATCTTGCGATAGGCTTCGCGAAGGCCCTGGTGGAAGCTGAGATTCTCGGCCTCGAACCGGTCAGGCGTGCCGCTACCGCGGCGCGCGGCGGCGCGTTGCAGGCCGATCTCGACCGGCAAATCGAGGATGATGGTGAGGTCCGGCTTGAGGTCGCCGATCGTCACCCTTTGCATCGCGTTGATCAGGCCATCGGGCACCTGGCCGAGGCTGCCCTGATACGCCCGTGTCGAGTCCGCGAAGCGGTCGCACAGCACCCACACGCCCTGGCTCAGCGCCGGCTGGATCACGGTGCGGACATGGTCATCGCGCGCGGCGGCAAACAGCAGCGTCTCGGCCTCGGGGCCGAGCAGCTTGCCCATGCCCGACAGCACCAGATGACGCATGATTTCAGCGCCCGGCGAGCCGCCCGGCTCCCGCGTCACGCGGATGCGCAGCTTTGCCGCCTTGAGGCGGTCGGCGAGCTTCTTGATCTGGGTCGACTTGCCCGTGCCCTCGCCGCCTTCAAAGGTGATGAAGCGTCCCCGTCCGGACGGCCGCTGTGCAGCGCTCTCACTCATGATCAGAGCTTCTCGGCGCCTGCGCGGAACATGCCGATCACGAGCTCGCTGGCGCCGTCGATCGCGCGGCGCATGGTCGAGCCGGTGCCGATCGCCTCCGCGGCGTAGACCGGCGTCTCGACCGCGATGTTGCCGCTGCGCCAGACCCTGACCACGCCGACCCGCTGGCCGGCCTCGATCGGCGCGCGCACCGGGCCACTATAGACGATGCGCGCGATCAGCTTGTCGCTGCCGTTCTTGTGCACCATCACCTTCACAGGGGTCTTGGCGATGAGCTTGACCGACCGGCTCTCGCCGCCGAACACCTTGGCGTAGCCGACCGGCTGCTCGGCTGCGATCAGGGTGCGGGTCTCGAAATTGCGAAAACCCCATTCCAGCATCTTCTTGGCTTCCGTGGCGCGGTCCTCGGGATCGTCAAGTCCGTTGACGACGACGATCAGCCGCGTGCCGTTCTGCACGGCGGAGCCGACCATGCCGTAGCCGCCTTCCTTGGTGTAGCCGGTCTTCAGGCCGTCAGCGCCTTCCATCGAATTGAGCAGCGGGTTGCGGTTTTGCTGGCGGATCTTGTTCCAGGTGAACTCCTTCTCGCCGAACAGTTTGTAGAATTCGGGGAAGTCCAGGATGATGTGCCGGGCAAGCATGCCGAGCTCGCGCACCGTCATCTTGTTGCCGGGATCGGGCAGACCGCTGGAATTGGCGAAGGTCGACCTGGTCATGCTAAGCTCGCGGGCGCGCTTGGTCATGAAGTCCGCGGCAAAGATCCGCTCATTGCCCGCCATGGCTTCGGCCAGCGCGATGCAGGCGTCGTTGCCGCTCTGGATGATCGCGCCGCGCAGGAGATCGTCGACAGAGACCTTGCTGTTGATGGCGGCGAACATGGTCGAGCCGCCCGAGGGGGCCCCGCCTCTGCGCCAGGCATTCTCGCTGATCCGATACTCGTCGTTCAGCTTGATGTCGCCCTTCTTGATGGCATTGAAGACGACCTCCGCGGTCATCAGCTTCATCATGCTCGAGGGCGCGCGCAGCTCGTCGGCGTTCTTCTCGAACAGCACGCTGCCCGAGGAGGCTTCGATCAGGATCGCGGTCGGGGCATCGCCGTCGAAGCCGGCATCTTCCGCTTTCTTGCCGCCCTGGACGCTCTGGTTGGCCGCAAGGAGCGCCCCGCCCCAGCCGATGGCCGCTGCCAAAACCGTCGCGATCAGCCCGCGTGCCAGCGTTCCGGCGGTGAGCCGGTTGCGACGAAGCAAAGGAAGACGAAGTGCCATGGCGAAGCCCTGAGAGAGGCGTTCTAACAGGTGGAACAGATGCGAACAACACGCGGTTGGACGCTTGTCGCCGAGATTGCACGATTCTCGCTGCGCCCCTATCGTGACGCCTCATGTTTTTCGACCAAACCCCTGAAACAAGGCGGAAAAGCGAATGCCCTCAACCCGCATGATCAAGTCCAACGGGGTCGAGCTGTTCGTCCGCGAAGCCGGACAGGGACCGCTGGTCGTGCTGTGCCATGGCTGGCCGGAGCTGTCCTATTCCTGGCGCCACCAGATCCTGCCGCTCGCCGAAGCCGGGTTTCACGTCGTCGCCCCCGACATGCGCGGCTATGGCCAGAGCGCGGCACCACTCGATATGAACGCCTACTCGATCTTCGACACTGTCGGCGACGTGGTCGGCCTGGTCCAGGCCCTCGGCGAGACCAAGGCGATGGTGGTCGGCCATGATTGGGGTGCACCGGTCGCCTGGCACGCGGCGCTGTTCCGGCCGGACATCTTCACGGCGGTCGCGGGCCTGAGCGTGCCGCCGCCGTTCCGGGGCCGCGGCAAGCCGCTCGACCTGCTGCGCCAGGGCGGCGTCACCAATTTCTACTGGCAGTATTTCCAGACGCCCGGCGTCGCCGAGGCCGAGCTCGAGCGTGACGTCGCACGCACCATGCGCATCGTCCTCGGCGGGCGGGGCCTCGCCGATCCCACCGCGGCCATGTTCGTGCAGGAGGGCAAGGGCTTTCTCGGCCACGCGGGCGCCGACGAGCCGCTGCCTGGCTGGCTCAGCGAGGCAGACCTGGCCTATTTCACCGAGGCCTTCCGCAAGTCCGGCTTCCGCGGCGGGCTGAACTGGTATCGCAACATCGACCGCAATTGGGAGCTGACCGCGCCCTGGCAGGACGCGCAGATTCACCAGCCTTCCCTCTTCATCGCAGGCTCGAAGGACGCCGTCATCACCGGCCTGATCGGGGCCAAGCGCGTCAACGAGCTCGAGCGCGTGCTGCCCAATCTGAAGCGCAAGCTGATCATCGAGGGCGCCGGCCATTGGGTGCAGCAGGAGCGGCCCGAAGAGGTGAATGCGGCGCTCGTCACGTTCTTGACGGAGAGCGCAGCTCAGTAGAGGCCGCGGCCGCTCAGGATGCTGCGGGCCTCGGCGGCGCCGTCGGTCGAGGCGGCCGCGCTGTCGGCGGCGTAGCGGCCGTCCTCGTCATAGGACACCGCGCGGGCGTTCTGGAGCGCCCGGCCCCGGCTGCGGCCCGAGGCTGACATTTCCGAGGTGGCATTGAGCGAAGCCATATCGGCCGAGGTGCTGCCGAGATTGTACGGCCGCCCCTCCGGCATCGGGACCTCGCCGCGAATGGCACCGCGGGCCGAGGACGGCAGCTCCGGCACAAACGGCTTGGCCGAGGCGACCCGGACCATCGAGGGCGACGGCGCCGGAACGCCGGTCCGCAGGGTCGCCAGAAGCTGACGGTCGTCGGAGCCTTCGAGCGGCGCGCGGCCGACATATTCGACCCGGACCTTGGCAACGCCGTTCCCTTTGAATTCAAGGAGTTCGGCGGCCTTGTTCGAGACATCGATGAGGCGGTTGCCGTGATAGGGCCCGCGGTCATTGACGCGGACGATCAGCGACTTGCCGTTCGAGACGTTGGTCACCCGCGCATAAGACGGCATCGGCAGGGTCGGATGCGCCGCGGTCAGCGAGGTCATATCGAACACTTCGCCATTGGCGGTCAGGCGGCCGTGGAAACTGTCGCCGTACCAGGAGGCCATGCCCTCAGCTCGGTAGTTGGCGTCCTCCTCCGGCACGTAAGTCCGGCCCGCCACGACATAGGGCTTGCCGACGCGGTAGGTGCCGCCACCCTTCGGGACCGGATCGCCGAAGGCCACCACCCGCGGGCTCGAGGACACGCCGTATTTCGGGTCGACGCGGCTGGCGAACTTGTTCGAGGAAGCGCAGTTGGCGAGCGCAAGGCAGGTCGCGACCGCCGCAACACCGCGCGCGGCTCGCAAAACCGAATCTGACCGATGGATCCCCATGCGCCCCAAATACCACTTCGCCGGAGGCGTACCCAACCCGCTTTGGCTACGGGGAGCGCTGTCCGGTCATCTCATCCGAGGCGGCCCACCACCGTCTCGGAAGCGGTAACGATAACGCAACCCGAACGCGGCGGAAATGGGGAGCCCATGGCGATCACGCCGGGATGGTAAACGAGAGGTTCGCATTTTTCCGTTGTTCTACGGGGCGATGGCCCCCGCACTGTGCCAGTGCCGGACAGTCTGTTGCGCCAAATCCTCACTCCACCCCCATTGTCGCGCCGCTCACCGAAATTCTTTTGACTGTGCAAGGCCGCCCGCGTTCTCTCGGATGCGAGGGCGGGATTTGGAATTTAACGATGATCGAGACGGTTTCGGCACTGATGGGTCTGGTAAGCGCGGGGATCTTCCTGGCCCATGCGTTCGAGGGTTACCGCACGAGGGCCTGAAGGCACTCGCGCGGACGGCAAGCATCACCTCTTTCAAAGCGGCGCGTTCGGACGGTCTTGGTCGATCCACTCGCGCATCGAACACGAGAGCGGCAGGTGTCCCATGCGTAATCATGACCTCGTATCTGATGGCTTCCTGGCCTTGACCGCCGGCGGCTTGGTGCTGCTCTGCTCGAGTCTCGTCGCGCTGGCGCTTGCCTGAACCGCGCACGTCCTCCTGTCCAACACGGGTTCTCTCCATTGCGGCGCAGCAGGCGCGGCTGTCCCCGCTCCCATTCAGTTGATTGAATTATTGCGTTCGGCGCCTCGACCAATTGCAAGAGGCCATCACCAACGAGGGTGACGCAAATGCTTGCCGAGAAGTTCTTCCTGGTCTTGGAATCCCTGATCCGCGGCAACCGCACCTATCCGGATGGAAGTCCCCGGGTCATCAGCACCTCCCCGCATGTGCCGGTCAGGCTGCCGTCAGCGAAATAGCCGGCGCGTCCGCCAGCCGCCGAAACCCGCCGCTCAGCGCAGGCCCAACAGCGAGCGTCGGTAGAAGCTGCCACGGGCTTCGTTCTGGCAGACGAAGCTGCCGTCGAAGCCCTGGCCGTAGCGCTTCTGACCCTTGCGGTAATAAACGCCCTTGCCGAAATCGAGCCAAACCACCTTGTCGCGCGGGCAATGACGCTGGGCCTGCGCCTCGTAGCGAAACGGCGTCAGCGGTGTCGCCGAGACCTCGGCGCCACCTGCAGCGACCAGCATGGCGCCGGCGCATGCGATTGCGCCGGACCATTTGCCAAAGCTGCCCCGTGACATGCCCCCACCTCCCGCTCGCCGCCGTCTCCGGCGGCTGGCACGGTAGCACGAAACGGCACAGCCGTCGGAAGGCGGCAAGCGCGCCGAATGAACGCGGCAGCGGGTGTCATTGCCGGTCCGCTTCGAGCTGCGCCAGCGCCTGGTGCAGACATTCTTGAAGCCTCTGCGCGACCTGCTCGCGCGCGATCCCCTTGCCTGCGAGATCGCCCGCCACCTTGCCGACCACGTGGTCCATCGTCCGGCTCTCCAGATGGTCCGTCACCAGCGCAGCCGCGTAGCCTGCAGCGGCATCGCCACTGAGCCCGAGCTGGCCTGCGGCCCAAAGCCCGAGCAGCTTGTTGGACCGCGCCGTGGCCTTGAACATCAATTCCTCGTCGTGGGCGAATTTGGCTTCAAAGCCCCGCTCGCGCTTGTCGAACGTGGTCATGGTCAGCTCCATTCTGCGTCGCTGATGAGGATCGGACTTGCTGGGAGCGAACGTCTCCATGGTTCAGGTCAGTTTTGGATCATCAGAAGCTTCCTCCCAGAAGCGAAGCGCCGTCAAGCCCGCCGATGGGAAGCAGACATCCAAGCGCCGATTGGCGGCCGACAATCAAATGCAGGCCGCCAGCAGATGCGATTTTTTGGAAATTGCGCGGCTAAGCGCGTTCGCTCAGCCCTTCGCCGCCGCCGCTTCGCGCGCCAGCCGCTCGGCCTTCAGCCGTTCCTTGTTGGCATAGAACGCCTTCTGCGCCGCTTCGTGATCGCGCATGGCCTTCTCCGCCTCGATCCGCCGAGCCGCATCGCGAGCGTGGCGCTGTTCGGGAGTCAGGGGTTTGCGTCGGAAGGAAAGGTCTTCAGTCATGCTGAATGAACGTGGCCGTGAGGAAAAAGTTCCGCATGGTCCTTTTCGAGACTGTCGGCCGTAGGCATAAAAGTTGTCTGAAAACAACCCCATGCACAGTAGCTAAGTTCCTCTAGCACAACGCTTTTCTCAATGAGGGCCAGAGATCCGCACTCCGGTCGCTGGAACCGTTAGATCGCGATGTCCGCGATCACGGGCAAATGGTCGGAATAGGCGCGCGCCGCATGGTCGGTCCAGACTTTCTCGATTCGGCTGTCACGCGTTGCGTAGATCCGGTCGAGCCGCATGAGGGGCAAGCGCGATGGGAAAGTTCGCAACCGCGTCCGGTTCGGGCAGGCCTGCGCGAGCACGCGCCGCACCGATTTCACCCAAAACCAGTCGTTGAAATCGCCGAGGACGACGGTCCTTTCCGGCCTCACCAGGCTCACCACGGCCTGAGCCTGCGCATAACGCTCGTGGATGCTGAGGCCGAGATGAGTGGCGACCACGCGGACGTCGCCGAAAGGCGTCAGCAACCCCGTCGCGATCGCCCTGCGCGGCTCCCGCTCTCGATACGACACGTCGACGATCTCGGGCACGCTGGAGAACGGAAAGCGGCTCATGAGCATCTGGCCGTAGTCACCGTCCTCCGTGACGATCGACTTGGCATGAACGCGATGATCGCCGACGACGCGCGCCAGCTTCGCGAACGGATCGTCCGACCGCGATCGGGAATCCACCTCCTGAAGCGCGACGACATCCGGCGACCATTTGCGGATGATGGAGCAAACTCCCTCCAGATCGAACGTCGGATTAAGATTGAACGTGCCGTGCACGTTCCACGTCATGAAGCGCATCGGCGCCATCAGCGCCTCCCGGCGAGCCACGTCGCGAGGAATTGAGCGCCCGCACAGACGCCGAGCCAGCCCAGAAATGCCAGCGTGAGCAGCAATACGCTGCTCCAGGACGCATTCCTGGCCAGATCGGCGATCTGCGCTCCCAGAACGGCCATGGCGAGAATGCCGGGCATCATGCCCAGCAGCGTTCCAACCAGGAAATCACGGAGCGGCAGCGTGCTCGCGCCAGCCGCGACGTTCACCAGCGAGAATGGTGCGATCGGAATCATCCGGATGACGACGACGGCCAGGATTCCCTTGCCGACAACGCGCTCCTGGATGCGCGCGGCACGGCGTCCCAACAAGCGCTGAAGGCGCTCTCGGCCCAGGAACCGTCCGATCGCAAAAAGGAGGAGCGCGCTGAGCAAGACGCCCGCCATTGCGGTGACGAAACCCAGCCACGGCCCAAGTGCGGCGGCAGTCGCAGCAATGAGCACGAGAACTGGAAAGATGACCAGCCCGCCGACGACGAAGGCCGCAATTGCGAATGGCGGTCCCCAAACGGACTGCGAATAGGCAGACAGGAACGACGAGATCCGGCCCGTATCGGCGTAATCGCTGAGGGACGTGTACGACCAGGCCAGCGTCAGTCCAAGAAGCGCCAGCGCGATCGATGCGATCCCGATGATCGTCTTCGTGCTCCACATGCGCGATGCCGCCCGCTCGAGATGAAGAGGCAGCTCAGGGTCCGCCACCGGCTGAACCAGGGTGGCCAGCGAGCTGGTCAGAACCGAGGACTCCACTTTTCGCAGCGTCTTCGCCCCACCCTTTTTCGACACCTGGTCCAGCAGGGCGAACAGCCGATGCTCGTTTTGCGTGACGGCCTGCTCGTCGAGACCGCAGAAATGAGCGATGAGCCGACGGCGGACCGAGGCGATGAAATCCCGATGCTGCTCGGATTCAGCTTCAAAGATGAGGTCGCATTCGCTGTCGGCGCCCATGGAACGATTGTTCAGATTGGCCGAGCCGATCCGCAAGATCCTGTCATCGACGATCATGAGCTTGCTGTGCACCATCACCGCGGCTTCCTTATTGCCGCTGCGGGAGATCGGATAGACGAAGCGGATGCGATCGGCCACGCCAGCTGCGCTGAAGCAGTCGATGAAGGCGCCACGGCCGTTCTGCATGGCCTGGGACTCAAGCCACGAGGAATGCAGTTTCGGCGCGACGACCAGAACCCGAAGCGACGGCACGCGACACATCTGCTCCGCCAATTCGTGCGCCATCCTGGTCGCGCTGGTGAATTGATTTTCGATGTAGACGAAGCTCGTTGCCGACCGGATCGCCGCAATGAAGGAGCGTTCGACCTCCTTGATGGTCGAGCCTGCAGGACAGACCACCTCGGTCCTGGCGATCCCGACCGGTAAGTGCTCGGCCTCGACAGGCACGTTCGCCGGCCAGCGACCGTTCCTCGGTGCGCGCCGTTCATCGGACTGTTGGCCTGCCGCACGCCAGCGTTGCTCCGCGAGGGCGAACAGCTGCTCCGCGGCATCCCCGTCGACCAGGCACTGAACGTCGTGAAACGGTGGATATGGCTTGCGCTGTGGGTCGCAGCGCATGGCATTGTCGGCGCGGTGGTCACTCGTGTCCCAGCGCCGGATCGTCAGATCGAGGCCGCCGACGAACGCCAACGATCCGTCGACACAGACGATCTTCTGGTGTTGCGCCGAACCGAACGGAAGCGTGGCGTCCAGATGAAACCGGACGCGGCCATCGGTATCGGCAGTGAATTTCGCCGCGGAATTCCACTCCCTCTCGGAAGCGTAAAACGAGACGAAGTCCCAGACGAGAATGTTGATGCGCAAGGCGGGCCGGCGCCGCACCAGGGCGCGCAGGAACGGACCAAGCTCGTCAGGCAGGCCATCATCGGCACGTCCGGAATCTCCGACCAGCCGCGTCCTGCTATGGATATCCCAGCCGACGATATAGACGAGATCCTGCGCCTCCAGCAGGGCCTCCCGGAGGGCTGCGAAATAGGCGGCGGCATCGTTCAGAACCGCCACGCGCCGCGCCCTGCACCGTCGCCAGACGGTGTCGCCGGGAGTGAGTGTCGATGCGCTCTGAAGCAGGTGGACCTCGCAATTCGCGTTTGCGTCTAAACGCGCTGGAGGCTCAAGGGGTTCCACGCGGTCAACGGCTGCGGTTCGATGCGAATGCCGAATGTCCGGCCCTCTGGGCCCGTCGCACAAGTCGTCATTTGGTGCGGACAAACTTCGCGCCGGCGCTCCTCAACACATCGACAATTTTCTCAGGGGCATCGCCGTGAAAATCGACGGAAACCTCGATCAGGCCTTCCAGCTTCTGCCGCCCCTCCGGTGTGGGCGCTGTCTTGACGTCGGGACCTGCCGCGCGTGTTCCCACGGTGTTCGCGGCGCCGGCGGGCTGGACGAAGACGTCGCCTCGCGGCACGCCGCATTCCTGCACGACATGCTCAACCGCAAGCTCGGCTCCGCGGCGCGTGTCGAATTCTCCAATGATGGTGCTTTCCAAGGCTGCTCTCCGTGTGCTCGAGACTGCGAACAACAGGCGAGCCGAGGCCAAGTTCCTGAGGGAGCACGCAAGAGGATGACGGTCGGATCCCAGGCGCTGATGATCAGAACCGAATGAGTCCAAACAGGAAGAGCAGCGCCACCGTGACCAGGCCGGAGATCAGCAGCGAGCCGAGACATCCCAGCCGGTTCGAGAAAAAGAAGAACATGCCTTGCCCGCTGTGAAGCCTGGTGCGGGCTAATCTCTCTAAGTCAGTAGCGTTCCTGCGCAGTTTCGCGTGTCCGTGGCTCTAGCACGCAACGCTTCCTTCCACTGCATTTCAACCAGTCCCGATCCTCCTCTTGAAGACTGGAGATCCAAACGCAACATGGGTCTACGGCACCGCCGCAATCCGTCTCTCCAACATCGCGGGCCGGACTTGAGCGAGGAAGATTGAACAGATCCGTCGGGCTGCGGTGTTAGGAATGGGTCTCGGCCAAATGACCCGAGCGGCACCGGGGCGCCGCCAATCCAGACCTTGGGAGTGACGCGCCGAGGCGCCCCAGTCTTTCCAGCGCAGGCTAGTGCAACACGCGAGCGGCTTCGGCGAGCCGGACCCTTTCTCTCAGCTCCTCGAGCTCCTCGATCGCGTCCAGCAATCTCACCAGTTCGCGGGCAATATGTGTCAAACCGGACTTGGATTGCTTTAAGATACGAACTCGCTGTGCCATCGGTGCACGCCTCCATGGTCGGGCACGTCCAATTGGCAAGGAGCGTGCCAGCCCACCAGGGGAACTTATGGCGATTTCTGGCGGAAGGGGTGTCCTGTCAAGGCGCTTGATATTGCGAGCCTTTTCATCACCCTCCTCCGAAATTCTACGGTCCGAACTACGGGAGAACTGGCCGCCCTGCAGCCGTAGCTTTAGGCCAACGAATTTGTCCCGAACCAGCCAAGCGGAGGACGCGCGCTATTCGAGGTTATCATCTGCGCAATCGACTTCGACCGGCCTGACTGGACAAATTGGCCGTGTGTCGTGAGCGACCCCTGGGTAAATACTCCGTGTTCTACCAAGTACCCTGCGGATAGGGTCACACGCTTGAGCCGAGGCATCCAGCCGGTTCAAAAAACTACACAAGCGTTGCCGGCGCGAAGGATTCTCGAGGTCTTTTTCAGCTCGATGGCATTCCGGGCGCCTCGCTCCTTGATGCGTCCCCGTTCCGTATCCCCGCCAAGAAGTTAACGCTCCCGAAAGGCGCGGTTCATCTGATCAGTGAAAGGCTTCACCAGATATGACGCCGCTGTCCTTTCCTGTGTTGAAATAAACACCTCTGCAGGCATGCCGGGAACAAGCTTAAAACCATGAAGTTTGGCGATCGCATCCTCGGTCGGGAGCAAATTGACGAATGCAACATAGTACTCCTGCCCATTTGAAGGATCGCGCGCCGAAGCGGGAGACAGCATGACGACGGATCCCTTCATCTCCGGCGTTGTGTTGCGGTTGAACGCGGTTAGGCGAACGCGGGCGGACTGCCCTTCTCTCACCTGGTCTATGTCGGCCGGCGAGATCTTGATCTCGAACTTGAGCTCTGCATGCTGGGGTACGATCGTCGCGATCTTCGCAGCCGGCGTAATAACGCCGCCGACAGTATGAATAAAGAGCTCATTGACGTAACCCGCAACCGGAGACCTGATTTCGGTGCGCGACAGACGATCCTCGATCGCCAACTTTCGTTCGCTTAGCTCGGAGATGCGGGCGTCTACGGTCCGCAAGTCGCGTTGCGCCTCCGTGCTGGCATTTTGATCTACGGCGATGATCTGAACCCTGATTTCGCTCGCACGGACCTTAGCCCGGGCAATACCCGCAGAAATCTCGCCGCGTTCTCCTAGTATTCGCGCCCAGTCGCGGTGAGCTGAATAAACCCGGGTATACTCAACGATCTTCTTCTCGAAGAGAGCGTCCAGCTTGTCGCGCTCGGCACCAACCAATTGGATCTCGTGTTCTTTGGCAGCAAGCCGCGCTTCCATTCCCTTGATCTCCTCCAGGGTCTGGCTGACGCTGAGCTCGAGCTGCTCCTTCTGGCTATCCCTCCCCAACTTGTTGCCCGCGAAGAGTCGGCGTTCACCCTGGATCACAACCTCCGAGGCGGTCGAAATGCGCCCGAGATCCGCCGGGAATTCGATCGAAGGGAGGTTGTCGCGCTCCGCAATCAGTCGCGCTTGACGGCCCAGCGCTTCCCCCAGCTGAGACCTGACGATAAGGAGTTCTGCTTTGATTTGCACGTCGTCCAGAGTCGCCAGGATTTGTCCTTCGCGAACGAAATCGCCCTGGCGAATCGACAGCGTTTTAACGATGCCGCCATCCCGATGCTGCACCTCCTTCAGGTTCTCGTCGACCTTGACGGTACCGCTGGCGACGATGGCCCCTTCCAGCTTGGCTATCGCCGCCCACCCGCCACAGCCGATCACCAATACAACCACAAGCGACAGTCCGCCGACTATCCTTGGCCATAGCCGGAGCGATCTCTCGACGCTGCCGGGATTGGCTGGCAACGCGGTAGCAAGTTCTCTCGGGTCGGTATGTTTCATGGACGTTATTGCCTCAGCTGACCGCCACCGTGAATTGAAGGTGATGATGCCCCTCGACCTGAATCGTGAAAAACTCGTCCGTGTCAGGTCGATCGTGCACGTCCACCAACGTCATCTTGTTGCTGTCCGCCTCTTCGAATCGAAAGCGCACCGGTCGCTTGTCTCCGGTTGTCGAAAGATAGACATCCTCGAACATGTCGGAGATTGTCTCGTCGACACCGCCCTCCCCGAGGACACTGATCTCGTATGTCGCAGCTACTATTCGATCCCCAACCGTAAAATCAGTGATCTTGCGGACCGTCATGGCCTGGTCATCATCGCCCGTCCTCCTGAACTCGAAGGTGTCGTCGCCGTCGCCTCCCGTCATCGAGATGGAGTTCGATCCAGCGGCGACAATGTGGTCATCGCCCGAGCCGGTAATGATCCTCTCGAAGGCTGCAATCAAGTCATGCCCGACATCGAGACCGTCGGCAGTACCTCCTTCGAGGTCGACCGTGATACTAAGGGTTGCGGTCGAATAATCGAGCGTGTCCTCTCCGGTTCCTCCATCGTAGGTGTCATCGGCCGCGTCGGCCGCGGCAGCGACATGATCGTTGCCGCCGCCGGCCGAAACTGTGTCACCTCCTGAACCATCCGAAACGCTGTCATTCCCGGCGCCTCCGTGGAGAAGGTCGTTCCCCTCGCCGCCGCTCATGGTTACGTCGGCCGTGTTCGATCCTGCATCGATATGATCGTTACCGCTTCCGCCGATGACCGTCTCCACTCCGGCGACTCTATCCTGACCTATCTCGCGTCCCTCCGCCGTTCCATGTCCGAGGTCGATGGCAACTCTCTCCCTCGCGGCGGAAAAATCGATGGTGTCCAACCCGTCACTACCGTCGTAGGTGTCGTTGGCCTCGTCAAGCGCGGCTATGAAATAGTCGTCTCCTGCATCGCCGTGTGCCCTGTCGCTACCCGTGCCGTCCGTCAGCACGTCGTTGCCGTTGCCACCGAACAGGAGATCATCGCCGGCGGCCCCGACAATCACGTCATCGCCGGCCCCACCGGCGAGGCTGTCATTGCCACCACCGCCATCGATCCTGTCGTTGTCCGCATCGCCCTGAACGGAATCATGGCCGGCGCCACCGATCAGGATGTCGGCACCACCGCCTCCTGAAATGACGTCGTTTCCTTCTTCTCCCATGATGGTGTCGTCGCCGTCCTCGCCATACAGACTGTCGTGACCGGCACCTCCGAACACCACATCGTTTCCCGCGCCCGCGAACACCAGATCGTTGCCTTCCCCGGCATAGACGATGTCGTTGCCGCCCCCGGCGACGATGTGGTCGTCGCCCAGACCGCCAAAAATGATGTCATTGCCCTGGCGGGCGTCGATGTTGTCGTCGCCATCCCGGCCGTCGATCCGATCGGCGCACGGCGTGCCGAGAAGGTTGTCGTCGGCAGCCGTCCCGATGACCGGCGGCGCTTCGATGACGCTAAAGTGCGCCGTCTGCACGACGGACGCGAAGCCGTCCGTGATGGTATAGGTCAGCGTCACCTCGCCCAGCATGCCATCGTCAGGGGCGAAAACCCAGCTCCCGTCCTGCGCCTGTGTGATGGCGCCGGAACTTGCCGTGAGATTGACGACCCTCATCATGTCGCCATCCGGATCGGTGGCACCGCTCAACAGGACCAGGAGCGGGATCGTCAGAGCCTCACAGCCGATCACATTGCGCAGCTGTACCGGTCCGCTGATCCGGGGCGCGCGATTGCGCTGAGGGTCGATATCGAGGTCCAGGTCCGGACGGGGGGTGAAGGGGCTTGGTCCGCGAGGCTTGGCGTCACCGCCGCCTCCTCCTCCGCCACCGCCCGAGGCACCCGCTCCATCGGAAGCCGAGGATTGCGGGCGATTATCATTGTTCGCCCGGATTGGATCTCCCAATGGGCCATTGTCGACGCGAACCTGGCCGGGACGCTCTCGTCCGTTGAAGTCAAGCGCCGGGGAATCATTGGCCAGGAACTCGCTGATCTCCTGCGGCAGCACGATCCTGATCGGCACGACGTTGTCGGAAGACTTGGCAGTGCGCGGGTCCGTGTCCGTGGCCGAATCTTCCTCATCTGCGAGGCTCGCTTCCGCTGCCGGCGCATCGCTCTTCTCTTCGGAGCCGTCATCCCTGTCGGTCTTCCGGTCTTCGTGCGCTTCCACCGTCGTCGGCAGAAAGCTCTTCAGGTACGTCGCAGCCGCGGTCAGAAACAGCAGGAAAGCGATCGGCAAGATCCCTTTCTTCTCCGGCTCCTTCTCGACGTAATCTTCGTGCCTTGGTCGCGACGGATGTGACTTCGGTTTCAGCGCCTGAACTGTAATCATGCTGGCCTCCTCACTTGCGTTTGGAGTTCTTCTGCTGCAGGTCTTGCCGACAGGCCCGGTGTCATGATGTCGTTCTTCGTTCCGAACGCCGTCATGCGGCCATTCTGGACAATGGCGACCATATCCACGGCCACAAGCGCACTGGGCCGGTGGGCAATCACGATCGTTATGCCGCCACGCGCCCTGATGCCTTCGATCGCCCTCGTCAGGGCCGCCTCGCCTTCGCCGTCAAGATTGGAATTGGGTTCGTCCATGATGACAATGAAAGGGTTGCCATAAAGCGCCCGCGCCAGCGCCACGCGCTGTCGCTGACCTGCGGACAATGCCGCGCCCTGCGGGCCAAGCTGCGTCCGATACCCTTCCGGCATCTTTACGATCATCTCGTGAACGCCGGCCGCCCTAGCTGCCTCGACCACTTTTTGGTAGTCCGGCTGCGGCTCGAAGCGGCAGATATTCTCTTCAATCGTCGCATCCATCAGGCTGATCTCCTGAGGAAGGTAGCCAACGTGACGACCGATATCGTCCTCTCGCCATTGGCCAAGATCGGCGCCGTCCAGGCGAACGCTGCCGCGCAGCAACGGCCAGATGCCGGTAAGGGCGCGCACCATGGTGGTCTTGCCACCGGCGCTGGGTCCGATAATGCCGAGCGCCTGGCCGGCCTCGAGTTCGAAGCTGACGTCGCTCAGGATGACCTGCCCGGATCCGGGCACGGCGACCGTAGCCTTTTCGACGCTGAGCCGCTTGCTCGGCGCCGGCAGCTTCATCGGCTGGTCGACATCGGCAAGCGCCACGACCGTGTCGCGCAGCCGTTGAAATGCCATCCTCGCCGAGATGAACGCTTTCCAGTTGCCGATCGCCAGATCCACCGGCGCCAGGGCGCGTGCGGAGGCGACAGAGCATGCGATGATCGCGCCGGCCGAGAGTTCACCCTTGATGGTGAGGTAGGCACCCAATCCAAGAACGGCGGACTGCAGCAGCATGCGCAGCACCCGCGACACGGCGGCGAAAGTGCCCGTGATGTCATTCGTCCTGGTCTGAAGATCGAGGTGCTCGCCATTGGCGGTATGGAAGCGATCGACCGCACGGTTCGCAAACCCCATCGCCTTGATAACGTCCGCATTGCGTGCGTTGGAATCTGCGATGGTGTTTCGGACCATTGCGGCCTTCCGAGCGGACACGCTCAGATGCTTGGTCATAATTTCGCTGACGACGGTGAGGACCGTCAGTATGAAGGCTCCCGCGAAGGTCAGCGCGCCCAGGAGTGGATGCAGGAGATAGATGAATACCAGATAGATCGGCATCCACGGCAGGTCGAACAGCGCCGCGGGTCCCTGGCTGCCGAGAAAGCCGCGGACGGTATCGACGTCCCGGCCACGTTCGAGCGCCTCGGAGGTGGAGAAGCCGAAACGGGGCATGTCGATCGCCACCCGGTGAGCCAGTGGAGCGATCTTCTTGTCCAGCCTCGCCCCGACACGCACCAGAACCTGCGAGCGAACGACGTCGAAACCACCTTGAAAGAGATAAAGTCCGATGGCCAGACTCGACAGAACCACGAGAGTCGGGATGCTGCCGCTGGTCAGGGCCCGATCGTAAATCTGCATCATGTACAACGAGCCGGTCAGGGCCAGCACGTTGATCATTCCCGAGATCAAGAACAGAAACAGGGCGATGCCGCGGAAGCCACGCGTCAACTCCTCAAGATTGCGGCGCTTTGCCGGCGTCAACTCTTTAGACTTGGCCATTGGACCCCAACGCTCGCTTCAGAAAGAAAGGGAGATGATGGAGGCGGATTGTTCGCTCCGCCTCCATCGCCCTGGCCCTAGAGATTGAAGTTGGAGTTCGTCAGGGTGTGATGACCTTCCAGTTCAATCGTGAACTCGGCAGCGTCGTCGCCGTCGACGTTACCTTGCAGGACAGTGAATTCGCCATCGGCCCGGGTCTCGAAGCGGACGGCCAATTGGCCTGCCGCCGTCTGAGCGGCCCCGCTCACGAGAGTGAAGGCCTGATCAGCTGCCGTACCGGTGTTCGCGTCGATGGCGCTCAGATCGATGCGATCGCCGGGCTCGAACCCATGGATCGTGTCGCCATCCGCAGCGAAGGTGGTTTGGAACTTGAAGGTGTCGTTGCCTGCGCCGCCATTCACCACGTTAGCCGCGTTGCTCGCCGTGATGGTGTCGTCGCCGGACCCGGTATTGACGTTCTCGATGCCCCAGATCGTGTCGTTGCCGGTCTGGATGCTCGACACGCTGCCGTTCATCAGAGGGCCGGAGCCCAGGTTGACGTTGACCGCCGCAGTCGACGCCGACATGTCGAGCGTATCGATGCCGCCGCCCCCGGTCCCCTCGTCTCCGAAGTATGTGTCGTTGCCGTCACCGATCTCCGCAATGATGAGATCATTCCCGGCGCCGCCGAAGACGGTATCGTCGCCCGCGCCGGCCGTGATCATGTCATTGCCCTCGTCTCCGAAGAGGCGATCTGCTCCGGCATCGCCGTAGACGATGTCGGCGTCAGCACCGGCGAATACGTGGTCGTCGCCTGCTCCGGCAAAGATCACGTCCCTCCCCGCCCCGCCGTTAGCGAAGTCTGCATCCTCGCCGAGAGCGATCGCGTCGGCCCCGGCATCGCCGATGGCGATGTCACTTCCAGCGAATGCAACGATGTTGTCGTCGCCCGACGTGCCGATCAGCATGTCCGACTGCGCCGTTCCGGTGCGAACCACGCCGTCCGCAGCGGTGTGGTCGTCCTCGCTGTCACCCGGCGGGGTCTCGTTGTCATCGCCGCCAGGCTCATCCGCCAGGAACTGCGGCGGGATGACGCCCGTGAAGGTGACGGAATGGGTTCCATTCGAGATCGTCTTGGTGCCGTTTTCATTCTCGACCAGCTCGTACGCCGAAATATCCGATCCATCAGGAAGCTCGATCACGTCCTCGGCCTGCAGGGCGCCGATGATAGTGTCGTTGCCGCCGTTGGAACGGAACACGATGCGATGAGCCGAAGTCAGGGCCGAAATGTCGATCGTGTCGTCACCTTGCTCACCATCGATGGTGATGGTGTTGAGGCGCAGGCTGGTGCCGGAGAAGTCCCCAATCACTTGGATCGTGTCGCCGCCTGCGCTGCCGCTGCCGACGGGTTCCGAGTTGTTGATACGGATCTCCTCGATCTCGCGCAACTCGGCGATGACCGAATTGGCAAAGTCGGTGTTCGCGCCGCGCGTGACGACAATCTCCGTGGCCGGATTGAGGCTGGCCCCGATGTTGCCAGGCAGCGCATCCCAGGCGGCACGGGTGTAGATGCGATAGGTCTCCGCGACGGCGGCGTTGCCCGTGACCACGAAGGTATCGCCCAGAGCACCCTCAGCCCCGCCGTTGACGATATCGCGACCATCGGAGTTGGTCAGCGACGTCGCGGTCGCGGCGTTGGCGTTCCAGTTGAACGTGTCGTCGCCATCATCGCCATTCACGGTGTCGTTGCCGGTCCCGCCGTTCACGATGTCGTTTCCACCGCCGGCATTGACCGTATCGTTGCCAGCAAGGGCATTGATCGTATCGGCATTGGCCGTGCCGTTCAGCGGGATGTTGTTGCCCGCCGTGCCGGTGATCGCCGAGGCTGGTGTCGTTGCCAGGGTGAAATCGTTGATGTCGATAGAGGCATTGCTAATGCCATTGATCGTGATGGTGCCTTGGACCGGCGAGGCGGCACCGCCCTCCCTGATCGTGAGCACGGTGTTGCCACCGGAGGCGCTCTCGAAGACACGGGTGGCAAAGTTGGCCGCCGTGACGCCAAGACCCGAGAGATCGATCTTGTCCTGGGTGGCCGCGGTGCCCCCGTCTGCATCGAAGCTGCTGATGGTATCGTTGCCGAAGCCGCTTGCATTGTAGGCGATCGTGTTGAAGCCGGTGCCGACATCGATGAGGTCGTTGCCTTCGCCACCTATGATCACGTCGTTGTTGTCGCCGCCGGACAGGGTATCGTTGCCGGTACCGCCGTCGAGCAGATCGTTGCCGCCGTTCCCCGTCAGGACGTCGACACCGCCGCCTCCGAACATTTGATTGGTAGCGTTGTTTCCGACAATCGTGTTGTCGAGAGCGTTGCCGGTTCCATTTATCGTATTGCCTCCGACCAGGTTCAGGTTCTCGACATTAGTGCCAAGAGTGTAGCTGATGGACGAATCGACCCGATCGATTCCGCCCGAACCCGCGGCGATCTCATTGACCACGTCGCCGGCATCGTCAACGACGTAGATATCGTTGTCGGCGCCTCCCGCCATGGTGTCGGCCCCGGCACCACCATTGAGCGTGTCGGTGCCGATGCCGCCGCTCAGCGTATCGCCATCGTCGCCGCCGTTCAGCGTATCGTTGCCGTCGCCGCCGAGCAGGCTGTCGGCACCGAGCCCGCCGTTCAGCGTGTCGTTGCCCAGGAGTCCACTCAGGGTGTCGGCGAGGTCGCCGCCGGTGATGACGTTGTTGAGATCGTTGCCAGTCCCGACGAACGGATCGGCATCGATGCCCGTGTATGCCAGGTTCTCCACGTTGGCGACCGCTTCGATCGACAACACGGCCATTTCGGTCTCGATCGTGTCGGTGCCCTGGTTCAGGGCTTCGACCACGACGTCTGCGATGTCATCGACGACGTAAGTGTCGTTGCCGTTCAGGCCGACCATCACATCGGCATCGAGCCCGCCGTCGAGAAGGTCGCCATCACCGGCTCCCGAACCGCCGACCAGAAGGTCTTCGCCGGCTCCGCCTTGCAATTCATTGTCACCGGTGCCGCCGAAGATCAGGTCGTTTCCGCTGCCGCCGATGATCTCGTCATTGGTAAGGTTTTCGCCGGCGATGAAGTTGTTAGCCGTCGATGCCGCGAGGTTGATCGTGCGGCTGAAACCGGTCGGATCGGCACGGTTGACGACGTAATCCTCGAAACCGAGCAGATAGCCATTGTAGGTGGCCCCGGTGAAGTTGATGCTCTCGATGCCCCGCTGCGGATTGCCACCGTCGAAGTGATTGATGGCGGTCACCGTCTGTCCGTTCACGGCCACAACAAGGTCGCCATTGGCAGTGCCAGTGTCATTGTCTGCGGCATTCAGCGTCGTGAGCGCAACCGGCAGGTCCTCTGTGCTGCCCGTCTGGATCACGAGCCGATCGGCCGAACCGCCGTTGTCGAGTTCGGTGATCGTGTCGTTTCCGTCGCCCAGGCGGACGTTGTAGGCGTCATTGCCGAGGCCGCCGTTGAGCGCATCGTTACCGAGGCCGCCGTCGAGCGCATCATTGCCGTCACCACCGTTAAGCGTGTCGGTCCCGTCCCCACCAATCAGGATGTCGTTGCCACCCAGACCGTTGAGCACGTCGTTTCCGCCGAGCCCGACGATCAGGTCGTTCCCGTCGTTGCCCACCGGAGCGCCGGGGTTGGTGCCATTTAGCGCCGGATCGTTGCCCGGCGTTCCCATGATGATGTTAAATGACTCGCCGCCCGCGAACTCGACACGCTCGATGCCGCGCAGCTTGTCGGATCCGTCGCCATCCGCGACGGTGTGTGTCACCTGTATGGTGCCGTCGGCATTGCCGGCGAAGATGTATTCGCTGGCAGCGCCCGAGAACACGGCGGTATCGGTGTCGACGACCGCGTCGCCCGTAGCCAGGATCTCGCGCACGATCACGAGCTGACCCGGATTGTACGTGCCGGCAAACATGGCGGCAGCGAGCGTCGTCATGCTGCTGTGCGAGTCGATTTCAGGGCCGGTTCCGTCCGGGTTTTGACGGACGCTGATCCGGACGTTCAGCCACTTGTCGCCATCGATGATGTCATCGCCGGCGCGGCCCGTGATCCTGTCGCTGCCGTCGCCACCGAGGATGATGTCACCCGCGGAGTAGGACGTAATGCCGGTGCCCAAGACGGCGTCGAGGCCGTTGATCAGCGCAAGGCTCTCGGCCGTGACGGTGCTGCCGGTGTAACCTTCCGAACCGCCGAGCGATGACGGCAGACGATCGGCGGCCAGGGTATCGGAGCCGGTGAGGATATCGTTGAACCTCGAGCCCGACACGCCCTCAACCGACTCGTAGGCGTCGAGCGTGCCGTTCACGGGCGGGTTGGGGAACTCATCGAACACGATACCGCGCGTCAGGTCCGCGTCGACGCCGAAGGCGTTGTCCTTATACGTCACCCAGTCCCAGCCCGACATTCCGGCCAGCTTTCCACGGCCGGGACTGCCAACCATGACGTCGTCGCCGCCCTCGGCGATGAACTCGTCGAAACCGCCATCGCCGAGGAACACATCGTGTCCGACGACGCCATCGCGCGCAAAGAGCTCGTCGAAGTTGTCGCCAGGCGCGCCGTCGAAAGTGCCGGTCTCGATCCAGTCGTTGCCCTCATTGCCCAGAAGGCGCTCGGCGTTCTTGTTTCCGTAGATGAAGTCATCGCCTTCACCACCGAACACCTCGCCCCCGGCGTCGTTGCCCAAGAAGACAAAGTCCTTGCCGGCACCGCCGAGAACAAGATCCAGCCCCGGTCCCGAGTTGATGACGTCGTTGCCGGCGCCGCCCTTGATGTTGTCGTCGCCGCCGAGATCCTTGATGATGTCGTCGCCGTCCCCGCCATTGTGGACGTCGTTGCCGGCGCCACCCTCAAGGAAGTCGTTGCCGGCATCGCCATGGAGCGTGTCGTCCCCTTCGCTGGCGATAAGGATATCGTTTCCTGCAGTGCCGCCGAGCACGACGTGTTGATCGCCCGTGTATCGTAGGTAGTTGGTATCCGCCCCCGGCGTGGCCGGATTGTTGCGGATGACCAACGGAGTGAGGATTCCGCCGCCAACCGGATCGTTGCCGAGATTGTCGGCGCTCTCATCGACTCCAACGGTCAGCGGATCATCCGCCAGGATGCCATCCGCACCGGCCGTCTCACCTAGTCCCGGATTGTATTGCTTGGTTCGGTCGATCTCGAGAATCAGGCCAGGGACCGAGAATACGTCCGAGGGCAGATGGGTGGCGTCCGTGTTGCGCATGATCATGGCGGCGAAGGAGTTCGCCTCCATCTCCCCGAATAGATGCAGGCCGTCGAGCCGCTGCAAGTAGTAGAAGCGGTCGCCGTTCTGAAGCTGCTCCAGCGACACCTCGAACACGAAGTTGAAGGTTGAACCCAGCATGCCGCCGAACGGCAGGATCTTTTCGGCGAGGCCGCCGATCCAAAGATCGACATTTTCCAGGCCCCCCAGGGCGTTGCCGGCCCCGTAGGCACCGATGCCGTTGAGGAAGTCCTCGGCATCTGCGGGAACCAACAGGCCGCCGACCGATTGCCCAGTGATGATGGTCAGCGCGGCGTCACGCTTGCCCTCGATGGTCGTCTGGCCGGTGATCAGCGCGTGGTTTCCGTACGCCGCGATGAAGTTGATGATCGACGCCTCGTGCTTGAGGTTGGCAGCGAACTCAACCCAGCTCTCGTAGGGCTTGAGCTCGGCCGCGCTGTTGGTCACCTCGTAGAACTCGCGCCGCGCGGCGTTGAGCGACGGCACGCCGGTATCGCGGCCACGCGCCAGATTGATGGTGGCGAGATCGAGCGGCAGGCCGAGCAGGTTGTTGCGCAACGCACTGGTCACGAACTCGTCGATCTCGTTGCCGACCTGCCGGGTCATACCCCGGATGATCGCGCCGGCCGCGACTTCGTCGGTGACGCCGTGCGCGGTACCGCCGACTTCGTCGAACTCGAATGGATTAAGGAAGCCCTCGATAAGGCCAATATGGCCGGCGTTGAACGACGGATCGAACCGGTCAATCGTCTCGGTCAGCATCGAGTGACCGAAGCGATAGACGACGTGAGCGAACTCGGCGACGATCGACGGATTGATCGTGACATCGTAGCCGTCGGGAACAACAAACGGGTTGATCTGGGGCTGAACCTTGCGCGCGAATTCCTCGAACACGAGATGCTGGTACTGCATCTCGGTGCCGAACTTGGCGGCTTGGAACAGGCGTTCCCCGTTCCATTCCAAGTCGCTGACGCCGTCACCGATCACTGCACCTGGCACCAGCCATTCCTGGATAAACGCGTTGTCGCCGGTGGCCAGAATGACCGCCTTGGTGTGTTCCACCAAGCGGTTGTGCTCGGCGTGGAAAACATGGTGGACCGCGGTCAGGCCGATGTTCTCGTTCACACGGCCGTCGCCCGCGATGAAATGCGCGTCGAGCAGCTCGTTGTCATATGCGCCGGGATCTGCGGGTTGGTTGCCTGGATTGCCGAGCCCGATCTCGATGTCGCCATCCGCCAAGCCGGTCGGAACTGCCTCGTGAGCGATGTCAGCGAGGAAAGCGTGACCAATGCGGATGGCACCGGCAATGCCAACAGGAGCTTCCGGTGTCCCGGAAATCGTCACATCGTCGGCAGTGTTCGGGATGCCATCGGGGCCGATCCCGATGATGACCTGCGGTGTGCCATTCGCTCCGGGGATGAAGTTGCCGTATTGGTCGGTTCTCAGCAGGGGCACGTTGCCGACGTCGGAGTCGGTCAGGATGATCCCCAGCATGTCCCGGGCCTGAGCCTTAAGCTCGCCCCAGGTCGCCATGCCTCCGTTGGCGCCTTCGATCAGCCTGCCGGTTGCGACCGGCTCGCCATCTCCGTTCAGCACGTATTGCCGCAGGAATACCTGATGCGAAGAATGGGAGGTGTAGGTCTGATTTTGGTCGACAAACGACGTCGTCGTGTTGATCGGTCTGACATCGTCGGCCGTGCCCATGATGCCATCGGCTCCGGGCGTAACGGTCGCGCGCGTCAGCACCATGAAGTTGGTGTGGCTGCCCGGGACATACAGCGGATCGTCGGGTTGCAGGGGAATGTAGACAGTACCGCTGCCGCCCTTCCCCACCAGGTCGAGGCCGTGGTCGAAAAACTGGCCGAACAGAGTGAACCACGAGTTGAACGATGCTGACAGGCCGCCGTCCGGCGCGATGTTGGGCAGGCTGATGTTCTCGCCATCGAATTCGATGCCGAGATCAGCCAGGGTTGTTGCCAGCCCTGCGATAGCCGCCGCTGCCGCGGCGTCTGCCGCATCGCTGGCGTCTTCAGCTGTCGCCTCGTTCGCCACTGCCGTCGCTAGCGCGTCGTTGGCGGCTGTCAGAGCGGCAAGAGCTTCCGCGACCGCGTCGGGATCAACCAACGCGGTCAGATCGGCCGTGAGACTCTCGGCAGGCGCAACATTTTCATCCGCCAACGTCGCCGCAACAGCGATCGCTGCAAGATGCGGTCCTGCAGACTGGCCTTCCACCAGCGCTTCCCGAATCGCCACCAACTGCGTGTGCAACGCCAGCGCGTTCGTCTGGACGGCCTGCGCGTCGGCGAATTCGACATGGCCCACAGATAGCCCAGTCACCACGGCGGCGGCAGCGTTGGAAGCCGCGAGCGCCGCTGCGACCGCTGCCTCGACCGAGGCGATGTCTGCAGCGCTGATGTTGCCACCGACGAGCAGCGCAATCGCGGCCGCTTCTGTCGCAGAATCCGCGGCCGCTGCCGCATCGTCGGAAGCGGCGGCCAACGCTGCAACAGCCGCGCCATTGTTTGCAAGGGCAGCGTCATAGGCGGCCTGCGCCGCAACCTGATTTGCCGTTGCCGCCCCGACGGCTGCCTCGGCGGCAAGCTCCGCAGCCTGTGCCGCGGTAGCCGCAGCGGTTGTCGTGATGATCAGCTCGGCTGCGTTCTGAACAATCACCAGGTCCGCAAACGGATCTGCCGAACCGGCCCGCTCAAGCGCCGTCACGATCGCCGCTGGATTGTTCAGCGTCTGGTCGACGATGAGGTTCGAGATCGTACGGATGCTGCCGTCGACGACAAAGGAATTCGGATCGTTGGAGGGTGCGTAAGTCGACTGGGTCGGCACCGGAGGCATTCCTCCCGGACCGTCGAAGTCCAACGGCGTACCGCTCGCCGGCCGAAAGTCCGTCCCGAGCCCTTCGGGGAATTGAATGTCAGCAGCGCCCCACCGCTCCTGCCCCGGCAGCAGATTGTTGTAGGTGCCGTCGACCGTACGAAGACCCAAAGAGAGGTTGTAAGCCGGCACAAGCCCACCAACGCCAAACAGCGGTTGACCGCTCGCGTGCGCCTCAGAAATCTTGATCTGCTCCAGGATGAATTCCAGATCGCTCTTGATGTAGGAAACCATGACGCGCTCCCGTTGTTGGGCACAGACCCCGCCCAAAGGAGTGAGGTGTCCTAAAGGCGCATCCGTGAACTCTGGAGCAACTTTGAGGCTTGGAGGCCGTGTGCGGAATGGAGGAAGGTCCGACGGTATTTCAGACAAAGGTCGGAGTGATCTTCAGACCTTGGTCCGAAAAGAGAGCTGGCGCCGCATCATGTCATGAAGGCGTTTACAGCCTTCATCGTCACAGGTCGTTTCTGCGCAACGCCTTGGCGGAGGACTGGTCGCGCAAAGGTGGACATATGCTGCGGATCAGCAAGACTGTCCCGAGTAAAGCTTGGACGAGCATTCCCGCAAACTCGGGGTATCTTGTGGGTGGATGGAAAGTCGAGCGCTTTCGAGCGCATGGCTACTCTGTCGTACAAGATCCTTGAAGCCGGATCTTCGAACGCGGTAACCGCCCCGGGCACCCTAGCCATGGGGCAAGCTCTCAGCCGTTACCAACTGCAGAGTCGCTGGCTCCTCACTAGGACCCCATCGGCTTTGAATTGGTGCGGCTCAATGAGCCTGCTGCCAAATTCTTGGCCATGCTCGACGCAAAGAGCGCACTGACGGATCTTCTCGACGCTTCTTCGTTCTGTCCCGTGAACAGCATCCATGCATGAACCAACATGGATTGTGCGAGGACCTGATCGGAGACACCCTTATTTCGCGCTTGAGTTTTGGCGAGTTGGATGAACTCACGGGCCCAGAACAAATGCTCTCTCGATGAGCCATTTCGATTGGTTGATTCGGGTTCTTGCTTGATCATCGGGGTCATTCCTAAGTTGATCGTCAGTACTGACGTGGTTGTTCTCAATTGAGAGTGTGCGCGCCGAAGTTGGAATCTTGCATTTTCTGAGCGGCGACAACAACCTCCAGCCGATTGCGAGCGTTCATCTTTTGCATGAGGATCGTCATATAATGTTTCACCGTTTTATCACTCAGTTTAAGGCGCGCTGCGATTTCCTTATTCGTATTGCCGCGGACCAAGAGCTTGACGATCTGCTCTTCACGGATGGTAAGGTTGATGATCGCTGCAGCCTTGCGCCGAAGCGTTTCATCCCGTAACCCCGCGATGACTTGGCTGGCAAAGCTCCGGGTGATGTAGTTTTCACCCCGTACAACGGCTTCGATGGCTTCGATCAGCTCGCAGGACTGAGCTGCCTTCAAGACGAATCCAACAGCGCCTGCGTCGAGCGCTCGAATCGCAGTTGCAACCCCGACCACTCCTGTAAAGGCCACAACCTTCACGGTAGGCACGCTGCTGACGACGCTGGTGATGGCCTCGAAAGCATTGCCTGGCATACCGACTTCAACAATCAAAATGTCAGGTTTGCAGTCAGTCGCGAGCTGCAGAATATCGGGGACGGCCGATCCGGTTCCCAGCAGCTCCAAATCGGCGTTGCGGCCAATGACGCTGACAATCGCTTCTAGTGTAATGGGATGATGATCAACGATGGCCACCGAGATGCGATGCATTAACCGCTCCATTTAATATCGAGATAAAATGATTTAAACCAGACGAGAGATAAATGATTTTAAAACGGTTGTAAACGGTCGGTTGTGGACACCTTCAATTGCTTCTCCCTTTCCCAAGGATGCATTAGTCGCCTCATCTCGCAAGTGCGTAAAGACGCGAAAGCGTGCCCTGCCACGACGGGGCAACCGCGGCGGCGGATCTTTGCAAAAATGCCGGTCCGCTGGTGCAATGCTGAGATTGCTTCGGACTTGAGACGTCCCAAGGCCACCTTGGGCCAGATTGGTCACCAAAATCTTACGTGCCGACCCCTTGCGGGTTTTCTCGGGCGATGTTTACGATGCAACCTATTATAGAAATTTCTTTTGGAGCTACTCATTGGCAAGCAGCATTGAATCGATCGTTTCGGCCTATGTGCGTCTCAAAAACCGGCAAGCTCTAGAGAAAATGCGAGACCTTCGGCACCAGTTGATTGAACAGCTACAGTCCACATCAGACATTGATCCGACGGACTCTCGGGATGCTTTACTTGAGGACCTCCGAGTCATTGAGAATGGACTAGAGCAACTCCGGTTCACACAGTAGCGAGAAACCCTCCAGTGTCTTAATTTGATTTTGGAGGTGAACTCAGCGCACGCCTCCTCGTTGGCACGTCGTGCAACAGAAGAGGATACTTCCCATGAAAGCCCATGAAGCCCATGATCGTCGTGGCGGCATTGAGAGAAGACGCCGCATCGGCGTGAACGATCGGCCGTCCGCGGCAGCAAGTGGCACGCACGATTTGCTTGGCGTGCAACAACGAGCGCAGCGGCGTTGCGCCGGATATGCTGGTTCACGAGAATCAAAGACATCATGCCAAAGCAAGATGCGCCGATTCGTAGCTCCTCACCGTAGCTCCCCGGAAGACTTCAAGCTCGCTTTCGAAAGATTGGCGAATAACCAATGGCTTGGCTGTAGTAGTTTGGAGGAGTGGATATCCTCGACGCGGCGAGAACCTGGGACTAGCAGCTCGCCCTCTTCCGCGAGAGGCGGCGGCTTTAGGACGAGAAAAGGGGTATTCTGTCGACCCGACAGAGATTGCCGACAGAGATTGTTGGACTTTTTAGCCCGCGCCAAACGCAATCTACAGTTCAGACCACGGTACTTTCTGAGCTCGCTCGACCACAGTTTTCGGCTGTCTGGACCATGCTCCGGCCTCTAGGTGCCGGCGAATTGCCAAGCGCCGGAAGAATGCCCTATCTGGATGGCTTTCGAGCCCAAGCCTAAGAAGGACGAGCACGATCACCCTGCTCACCTACGTGAAGAGGCCGTGATGTCGTGCAGCATCGAGTCCGGGATGTGTGCCAAATCTTGGTTGGCCGGCGTGAGTGTTCGATGAGAGCCAGGCTAAGCTCAACCGTTACCTGATAAGCCCCAACCGGCCGGTGTTGGTCCAGCTCGAAGAAATGATATCGACACATGACCAACTGGAGCAGTGCCGACATCTCTGGGCCAGGCTACAAGGCCATAGATCTCCGGGTGGCGAGCTTCTGCCCGGCCTTACTACCCCGCCCCGCGTCAGATCTTGCGCCTATCAATCGCCGCTTAGGCGGGGGCTTTTCTCTTAGACCATTGTTTAACCCGCATCCGCGTAGCGGCGACCATAGGTACCGACCTGCCACTGAGCATCTGCTAGTCCGGTCTGAAAGGATGGCAAGCAGCTCTGAGCTTTGACTGCTCCAAGTGGGACGGAAGTCAGAGTAGGGCTGCCGATCTGAATGTTATTGTTGTTCGATCACCGGGGCTACTCCCTGCCCTCCTCTTCTGCTGCCGATCTAGCCCGAAGTCTAGCTTGAATTCTTGCCAAAGGTTCTTTGAGCGCGCTCTCGAACCGCACCATCGCATCGACCATAAATGTCATAAGCGATTCGCGCTGGGTGTCATCAAATGGGTCACCCAGCATTTCCGCCTTGATCCTAGAGGCACGCTTATCGTCGAGCCTTTCCCAACTTAGGGGTCCTTTAAAAGTTGCTTCAATCGCCGAGCGCTGAGACTGCAGCTCGTCAAAAATCTCTTTGTTTTCCTGTTTTTCGCCGCGATCAATGTAAAGTTCAACGCGACCGTAGGACCGAGTAGCGACGAATTTGAACGGGACACCGCGCACGCCGCTGCCAGCTCCCAAATCCGGAGTAGTGCCGGGCGAGATGTTTGCAAAACGGGGAATTTTCGGTCCTGCGGCTTCAAGCAACTCAACCCAGAATTTTCGCCTCTCTCTGTTGCGGGTCTTTTCTTCGGCAGCCGCCTCAACTTCATCGAGGGATTTTGCCGCGAGACCGATCATGTATGCCTCGGCATCCTTTGTGGGGATGATCTGGTCTACGTCCAGAAAAATCTCGTCGCCGGACCGCCACGGTGTGACACGAAAGCACTGGATGCGCATCCTAAAATTTAGGAGCCAAAGAATTGTTGACGTGACCTCTTTGCGAAAATTCGCGGCAATCAGAATAATGCGTTGAGTCAACCCTTTGTTGAGTGAAATTTCCTCATAATCCTCTGCATCCAAGAACTCTATTAGCGCGGTCTTCGCGTCCTGGCCGGAACTCCTACGATCTAGGTATTCCTGGAAGATGCTCCTTATGTTCTCTTTCGAAAGGCCCGAGCAATAGGAGGCGTACTTGAGCGCCTGCCACGTAACGTCGCGCCCCGTATCATCCAACTTGTTCTCGATTAGAACGAGCGCACCTTGCTTATCGATTGCAAGGAGGTCCAACCGCTCATTGGTATCAGAAAATCCCGAAAATTCCTTTTGAATGATCAGCAGCTCCTCGCCGAGGCACGACGGCACCTTTGCAATCCATTCTTGGAGGTGCTGTCGTTCTCGAAAGCCGAGGTCCGCGAATGTCTGCGACTTGAGTGGTTCGATCGAGTTTTCTGTCTTGTTAATCCGGAACACTGCGCTTGCCCGCCCTCTAAAAATCTTTCTCCAATATACAAGGTAGGCTCTATGAAGGAAGTTAACAGAATGGCTTACATGAAGCATGCGACTGAACTCCGCTGGATGGCCTTGGCAATCGGTTCTCTGAGCGCACGGCGGCGGGTCGCGTGCTGCGCTTTGAGCTTGAAGCGCTAAGGGGCGCGATAGTCGCCAGAGCCGCCCGAGAGTCGCAGACGAGTACGAGGCCACTTTTCGAGAGCGGTTTGAGTTTGGCCGCTTCAGCGGGACATCGAGGCCGCATTGGTATATCAACGAAGTGCATGACGAGCCCGGCAAATCGGGCCGCGCCGGACCGCCGGAGAAATTTCTAAAGCTCGTTATCGAGCGGCACTTGAAGGTCGAGGCCGCATCACGGCACACTCTTCGGCTCGTACGACCGGGAGGGCGTTATGACCGACTTCTACATCTATGAAAACTGGACCCGAAAGCGTGGGGCCATCCACTACGCCGACTGCTCCTACTGCAATTCTGGAAAAGGCTTCCAGATCGAGGACAGTGGCAGGAATGGCAAGTGGCACGGCCCCTATAGTCTTGAAGAAGCTTTTTGTCGGGCCGCTACGATGCTCAACATCGAGCCCTGCAAAAGTTGCAAGCCGTTGCCTCCCGCCTAAGGTGTGCTAGCCTTCAAAGCTCGACTACGTTTCCCCATCCCCAGCGCGGCGATAAGCCCCTCGCACCGAGGGGCTTTTTATGAGATCATAAATGGACAAACTTCAATTCACGGCAGACGTAATAAAGTCCATTGTCTCACTTGCATGGCCAGCAGCCTTCGTAGCTGCGGTTTGGCTGTTTCGTGAAAAATTGACCGAACTGATGCCTCTTCTACGGTTGAGGTACAAGGAACTCGACGTTTCGTTTCGATTAGACCAAGCCGAAAAAGACGCTTCTCAATTGCCAGGAGTTTCTGAGTCACCTAATCAACCGACCCCGGAAGAGAAATCTCGTTTTGAGAAGCTTGTTCAGGTCTCACCACGAGCTGCGATATTGGAAATGCGTAGTGATCTCGAAGAAGCGCTGACTGCAGCTTATCGAATGTCAGATCCCAAGAACGCCTATAAAGGCGCAAGCATGCAGGTCATGATCAGGACTCTTCGTCAGAATAATAATATAGACGAGAAAACGGCCGGAGTTCTTGATGATTTGCGAGCTATCGGAAATCGAGCCGCTCATCCTACGTCAGCCGACGTATTCACCATACAGGACGCCGAGCGATTTAGAGACCTAGTTCGCCGCGTCAGTGTCCAATTTAACTCTGAGCTTAGCTCAGGATCAATCCTGCCTGGCTGATAGCTGCAAAGTCGTCTGCACCTATTCGCACGCGCTAACGTTAACCAGTTCGATAAGGTATTCACATGAAGCGTCTAGTCTTCCTGTTACTCTTTCTCGCCACCGCAGCCCACGCCGAGACCGTAGAAGTGAAATACCGCGGCCCAGTCGATCTCAAACCCTTCTCCTGCCACGCAACGAAGAGCAGCTTCGTCAATCGGGTCTGCTACGACGCAGCAAACCAGTACATGGTTATCCTGCTGAAGGATACGTACTACCATTACTGCGAGATACCGAAGACGACGGTGGATGCGCTGCTCTCAGCTGATTCCCATGGGCGCTACTACAACGCCAATATCAAGGGCTCCGGAAAGGACGGTCCCTATGACTGCAGGACACACAAAGTACCGAGCTACTGATCAATGGACAAAGGATCTTTAGGGTTTGAATCGTGTGGGCCGTGTACGATGGCCTTTCTGGAAAACGTCGAGCGAAGCGTAAGACTTAGCAAGGGCTACAACGTGTCGTATAGTTCGCTCTCATCTCGGCACGCACCGATACGTAGGTTGCAACCGTAGCTTTCTAGGTGACGCCGCGGCGCTGGTCAGAATTAGTCAAGGCTTCAATGCGATCGTGCGCGCGGTGTGGAGGAGCGGTGATCCTCGGCCCTTCTGCTCGGCCAACATCGCAACTGACGCATTGGGTTCTTAACGAGAAGTTCAAAATCGTTGCCAATTTAAGTCCCGCAAGCAAGAATACGGCACTTTGTACCCAGATCGTTACGGCGACGCCTCGACTGGCTCGAAATGTCCTTCCTGCGGATTACCCTCGAGATGACTCAACTGGAATATGTGCCCCAGCGGCCAGGTTGTAAGGATTGCGAGATCGCAAGCTTGGCAACCGTTACGGGCGCAGCTTATGAAGAGATCGCCGGCGTTTTGGGCATTGCAATTGATCCCACGACCAAACTGCCGGACCTTTCAAAATATCCCGCTGGCATCGACCTCCTCGATGTCGTTTATCCGCTGTTCCGGTTGGGGTGGTCGGCAGCGGTTGTCGTAACTCAAGAAGGCTTCCGCAAAGCTGAGATCGGCAGATTTGGTCCATCAAGTCAGCAACTCAAGGCCGATCTCGCAGGGAGGCGGGCCACCATCGGATATGTCGACACCGACCCAGCCGTCGGAAATCATTCCCTAGCTTGGGATGGAAGCATTGCTATCGACTGCTCCACCGGCGAACGCCATTCACTCGATAACGTCGAAATCCATAACGCAGTCATACTCACCAGACTAGAATCACCCATCCGGATGAGCGCATCGTGAAAAGGTTGAGCCGTTACCGAGAAGAGCGGTACCCTACTGAGCTACGACTGCCCCAAAAGTGTTAATTGTGGATAAAAATAAAAGTTTCTCACCTACTCCCCCTCGAAGCCAAAATCCGTAATTCGCAAGGCGATGGCATTGTCGCGCACGACGCTCTCGATGTCCTCGGGGAAGCCATCGGCGGCCTCCGCATCGATATCGAGCGTCAGCGTCATACGGGTCCCGCGGACCCGATCCAGCTCGCTTAGGATGGATTGGGCAACGTTGCTGACCTGGGGCGTGGGACGATTGGGATCGAGTATGACCTTGGCGTAGAAGCGCCGGGGGCGTCCCGCGCCCGCCGTCTGCGGCTGAGAAACGGTAAACTGGCCAGGACCGCTTGTGCCGGCGTCGCTGGTAGCCGGAGCCGTCAGCGGCCTTTGCTTGGCCAGTTGCGCGTCCGCCACCTCACGGCGGATTAGCACTGCGTCCGAGTTCAGATCGATGCTAACCAGTTGCGCGAGTTTCAGGGCGACATACTCTCCCTTGGCCTCGTCGAACCGATCCGCGACTGCGTATTTGGCGTCTGAACGTACCAATGCCTCGCTGATAGCCTTTGCTAGCACCTGTGGCTCGCGCAGCTTTGAGAGATAGGGAAACTGCGCAAACCAGTCGCGCAATTGGCGGATTGCGACGTGCGGCTGGTCGGGCTGCCACACCTTACCTAGGTCGTTATCCAATACGCCGAGACGCGAGACGATTAGGCCATCGTCTTCACATTTCTTCCACGCCAGCTGAGCTAACGGCGCCGGGTCACTGCCGCGATTAGTCAATGCAACCGGTTCAAGATCAAAACCACGGGCGACGTAAACGCTCCCTGCTTGAGGCTCCTGCGGCAGCAACAGGTGCTTCCATCCGCGGCGCACCGCGTTGAGCGCCGCGGTCTCTTGCTCGCCGAGCTTCTTTTTCGCGTCATCCTCCTGGGCAGGCGGCAGCTGCAGAATGCCGCGCGCATCCCGCACAATAGAACCCCAAGCGAGCTTCTTGCGGACCACATTCTGGATATCGTCGAGAGCAGCTTGATCTGCTGCCAGGAACGCCAACCGGTTTCGATTGCGACGCTGGCCGGGACCTTTGTGTTCAATAATGTCAGCCGCGAGGGTCATTGCAGGGGTATCTTGGTCACGTCCCCGATGCCAGGCGGATGGAGAAAGGAGCACGAGCGCGGCCTCGTAGGTATCGTCTATGCTCAAGGGATCGTCGGGAGCACCATGAACACGCAAGAAGCCAGTTCCTTTGTACCGCTCCTCTGACCGGATCAAGGAAACTATTTCGGCCTCGACGTCGGAGCCAGATAGTCCCTTGGCACGGTCTTCGGCCTCCTGATTGAGAGAGGCAATTGGAGAGAACCAATAGTTTTCGCCCGCGCTATAAAGGTAGGCTGCGTTCTCACCAAGTCGACGAAGGGCTTCTGAGAACTGAGAGGGCTGCTCGCCAGGAATAGCGCAGGCTAGCCGGAGGCGTGCAACTTCCATTCCCTTGTTCGTCGATCCATGCGGCGCTGTCCCCACAAACAATGCGGTTGCCGCCCTGGTTACGGCCTTGCTCTTGCCCATCGCTGGAGATCGCGCCTCGATCTGCGCCGGCTTCGAGAGATCACCAGCAACTTCCTTGGAGATCACCGCATCGTATCCCGTTGGAAGCGGGACTAGCGCGTTGACGCGCACCTTGTCGTCTATCAGCGGCACATCGCCCGGCAGGATCATAGGTGCTGCGTGGCTATCGCGCCAAAGTCGATAGACGATCTGCGCCATCATCTTGAGAACGCCGCGGGTCCTTTGAAACCTCTCGAGCCCACCCCAATCAGCTTGCAACATTGTAAACAGTTCTGGGTGCACAGGGTACGCTGCGGTTAGCTGCGCCTCGTAGGCACGCTCGCGCACACCACTCGGAAATTCGCCCGCATTGTTTTTGTAGTAGCTTGTGAACGCCTTGACGGCTTGCTCGCGGGCCTTCTCGCCCTCAGGGTCCAGCTCCTGAAACAGCCGGCGACGAATGATCTCAAACGTTTCGGTGCCCTGCGCCGGGGCCCAAGCTGATTGCACACGGCCGAAGACCTTTTCGAGAGCCAACAGAGCTTCGCGACCGCGTTGATTGCCTACCTCGGCACCGCTCTCCGGCAGCGAGCCGACCACCAGTACGCCGGGGACAGCACTTGCGGCCTCAGTGAGCGACTGCAAGAAAGAAACAAACCCGTCGTAAGGAATACCTTCAAGGTTTCGGGCGTAAGCCACAACTTCGTCGAGGAGAACGAGGCACGGTGCGGCTTGTCTCATGATGGCAATCATTGCCTCGGAGCCGGGATTAGTTCTCGCCTCATCTGAAGACTTTATCGTCTCGTAGGCTTTCCAGCCGCCGAGCTTTACCGCGATCAAACCCCAAAGACTTTTGATCGTGCGTGCACCATCCACGATGAATGGCTGATTGGCGCCAGCAGCCGTGCCGACAAACACCACTGGTTTCGAGCGCACCGGCAAGGTCGCCACCGCTGCATCCTTGAAGATGTCAGCGAGACCCGGCAGCGTCTCGGGATTCTTAGCGCTCGCAAGATGGTAGAGCGCCAGCATAGTGTGCGTTTTGCCACCACCAAATGAGGTCTGCAGCCCTATAACGGGATCGCCGCCTTTGCCGGCTAACCGTTCGATCGCGCTCTGAAGTACCTTTCGCAATCCGCCAGTGATGTACGTAATGCGGTAAAACTCGCGAGGATCGCGATAAGTCTCGGCTCCTTCGCCGCGGCTCACAGTCGATAAGTCAGCAGCAAACTCAGCTTCCTGGAACCGCGCAGCCATCACGTCGGCATGAGGCGGCGCCACATCGCGCCACGGCTTCCAGGTGTATTTGCTATCGCCGAGATCGAGCGCCTGTTGTTGCGGGACTGCGACCGTCTTGGCTACGACCTCAGTCGTGACGCCCATAGCCTCGGCCATCGCCTTGGTTTGATCCTCGAGCAATGCCTTGATGCCCGCGGCAGATTTAGGTTCGATAGCCTCGACGACAGCCTGGATCGACCGGAGGTACGATATCGCGTCGGTGTCTGAGATCGTACCACTGGCATGCGCCATATCGTTGCGCGCCGCGAGAGCAAGCGAGACGTGGTTGCGCACAATGGGTTTGAGTCCATCGCGGAATGCGTGTTGCCAATTGTCAACCATAGTTTTCAAAAGCGCGTAAGCGTCGAGCGGCTTCGATGTGTCAGTACCAGCCGCCACCGACAAGTTCTGCTGCCAGTTGCCCCGGTACGCATCCCGCATTCGCCTCTCGACGTAGGGCTGAAGCGCCTTGGTCAGCAGGAGGAGTGCCTGATTGATGCGTTGGTTTGCGGCAAAGCCACTCATCGTTCCCCCTAGGTCAATTCGAGAAGAGATCGCGTCGGTGACCCGTCTGAGCCAGCACTGACGCGCGCTTCTCAATTACATCCCATTCCTGGTGAAGTTGGTTGTAGAAGCGCCCCTCCGAAGCCCACTGCTTTTGTTCGCAGATGTCATAAAGGCGGCGAGCGAGTGCATGGGCCGGCTCGGCCAGCGTGCCTAAACGATTGTAGAGAGCTGCGGCGGCGTCGACGCCGCCATCCTCGGCTGAAAGCCGCTTAATGAGATATTGGCAAGCCTCCCAAACCGTGCTCCGGTGACCGGTGCTCGGGTCCCAGTCATCAGGCAACTCGTCGCGACGCAGCAGGCGAGCATCACCACCTTTGGCCTCAAAGAAACCGGCACCCCTGACCCTATCGAGAGACACATTAACGGCGTTGGTCATCGTGATGGCGTCGCCCGAGCGCCCTCTCTCGAAACCCTTAGCCGCGAACCAATCGAGCGCGAAGCGTGTCTCGCTATCGTAATCGGCGTCACCAGTTGAAGCGACTTCTTCTCGCACCTGGTTTATGAGCTTTAGGGCGTCCTTTACCAGCATAGGTGTGCCATCGGTGTTAAGGACCTGTGCATACCGCGTGAAAATGCCGATACCCGGTCCGATAGCAGCCTGCTGTATATCGGTTGGTCCGACGCCCGCGCGACGAATTTCGGCGAGCGCATCTGGCATCTCGCGGCGTAGAGCGCGCAGGAAGTCGGCGCGCGTGATAGTCGAAGCTGCGGTATCGCGGCAACGACAGACCAAGACGATGGACGAAGCTAGGGCGTTAGTTCCGCTCGCTATCATCCGATTTGACAGCTCGGAACGAACGGGCCACGTCCCATCAACCGCGAGGCCACTCTCAGTCATCGCCTGCAGAAAGCTTGCCCAACCCGCGGATGTAACGCCCTCCGAAGATAGCTCCGACTGCTTGAACGCATAATAGATCGTAGCTGGCGCGTTCGCTGAAGCTTTGGCTATCCCCTGGAACGCCTTCTTCATGCCGTCAAGAAAGAACGCCTCTGCCCCCTCCTTACCGCCGTGACGGTATGGTGTCGCAACTAACTCGCTGCCCTTCGGTGTCAGGACGCGCCGGAATAGATCGGGATGAATACTTTGGAGAGATCGGCGCATCCAAACATAAAAAAAGTCAGAAAGGTCGGCATATCCTATGTTGTCGTAATAAGGAGGATCGGTCGAAAAAACTGTCGGCGTGCGGAAATTGTTATCCTGAGCTGCGGCGTTTTGAATAGCGCCTTCTGAGATAGCTGGCAGACCATCGATTACAAGCGCGACCCACTCGATCGACGGGCTGAGCGTTCCGGACGACTTAACGAAAGGATTTCCCTCGCCAAAATCCCAGGTCATTGGGATCGATTGCCGAGCGAACGTGTTTCGTAGCTGAAGTTTCGATGGGCTCGAATCCCAAGTCGCGATTGACGAAAAGCGATCGACGACTCGATCGACGGCAAACGCTAGATACGTCGCCACCGCATCTGCGTACGCCGTGGGACCGACCCCACCCTCAGCGAGGCGACGCGTGTCATTCGTGTTAGCGCCGGACCAGTGTGCCCCCGCGTCCGCCAATATTCTGGTGCGCGTCTCGGTAACAAGATCAGACAGCGTACCCAATGTCACAAGTTGGCGGGGGGTGAAGAGCTTCGCGAAGGTATCGAGACCATAGGAAACAGTCCAGAAATTGCGCGGATCATTTGGCAATGGTTGATCAACCTCAGGGAGATCGGACGGCTTCGCCGATGCCGCCACTGCCTCATGCTCGGCGCTAGGAGGGAGGTAGATGCGGTTGCGGTCACCCTCAGCTACTATCGCCATAAGCGCCACACCCATGCGGCCTGCCATCGCCTCGGCTTTTACATGTGCATCGTCGATGGTCGCCCCTGTCAGCAAGCAAGTAAAATTTGCTCCTCGAGCTGCCTTGGTGCCTGTCTTGGCAGCCTTTAGCGCATCCGCGCTAGGGCTGTGTTCGATCTCGAAGGTCCAAGTCAACCCAGCGCGGTCGACCACGGGCTTGAGAATTGCCTCCTTTCCTGGTCTCGCTGAAAGAACGAATGACGATGCGAGGGGCACATAAGCGCCTTTCGCGCGGGGATCAGGACTCGGCACAGTACGCGCCCAGAGCCATGCGATTACAGACGCATCCCTTCGACCATCGGGTAGTTTCGCCTTCGGGTAAAGGTGGCCGATTCTCCTCTCGGCCTCTGCACGCATCCATTCTCCGTAGTAGCGCACGTCGTCCGCTAAGCCTTGCACTCCCTTCCATTGATGCAGCTCGTTGATCCGAGGGTTAATCGGCCTTCGTCCGGCAAATTTTGGCGGAAACTCGATGAGTGCCTTGCCTATTAAGACGGCGACGGGGTTCAAATCAGAACCCATGGCCCTGAGACCAAGCCGTTGCGCTTCGAGCGGGATCGATCCACCACCCGAGAACGGGTCATAGATCGGCGGTGCGTTAGTTTGCAGATAGTCAATGATCTCCTGCGGCTTCATTTGCGCGATGGGGAGCAATGTTTCGCCGCGTGCACGTGCCACAGATCGAGCGATCTCATAGCGTGCCTCGGTCAGAATCGTCTCGTTGGCGCATGCCTCCCACGGAGCCAGACGTTCGATTAGGGTGTGAAGTCGATGTCGCTCGGCGCTTTGCTCTTCGATAGTCATAAACTCTTCGGTGCACGCGCCCGGGTCATCAACTAGTTGCGCGAACAGGATCGCCCGGCATGCTGCCAGCGGCCGACGCGCCCACCAAAGGTGCAGCGTTGAGGGATGGCCGTGTCGAATCGATTTTTCTCGGGCACTCTCCCGGTTGATCGCGTCCAGTGGGATCGAGACTTCAATCAACTTTCTTCGGGACTTTGCGGATGCTGACATTAATTCAGTTCCTCACGGACTCCCTCAACCAGCAAACGTGCGCGTACATTCGTAGCGGTGATCGTTTGCCAAATCGTGGGCGTGCTCTAGCACTCAACATGGCGCGGTCCCGCGCCTCGTGAGCTTGTCGAGGTGAAAAATCGTGGCACAGACATCTTGAGCGGGCGCGCTGTCGAATGGCTTGCGCACATAAATTGGTTGAGCCGCGAACCCGCCTGCGGAAATGGGGACTATCGCCAGAACGAAATGCTCCTCGGCATTTAGGGCCACGATCATCTCGTTAGTCGTAACAGTAATGGTGTCGCCGCCCTCTATGCGGCCCTTGACCTCGATGAAATGCAGATGCCCGCTCTTAGGATCGCGGCTCTCAACGTCGAAGCCCACTTTGGCGGCTGACACATCGCGCGGTTCGCGCCCGAGGGCGCGCTCCGCCGCAAACACAGCCTGCATCGCCAGCCGCTCTACCTCGGCCCTCGCAATCGCATCCTTAGCAAAGCCCGTGGGCGGCAGACCAGTCGTGGATCTCAGGAGGCCAATCGGTATTACTAAGGCCGCGCCCTTTACCAGCGGTGGCAGCGCTTGGATATCGCGCTCCTCGACGAGCTGGCGCAGACGCTGGTCCAACCGCCCTGTGAGCGTTTGTGCGTACGCGCGTGCGTTGCCGGAGTTGAGCCGCCCGCCCTTTCCGGCCTGCTCCTTCAAGGCCAATTCCTCCGCCCGGCCATCCCAGTAGTTGATCTCGCGCTTGAGCCGCGCCCTGACCTCGCCCTCGACTCGATCGACCTCTGCCAGCCTGCGATCACGCGTCTCGTTGAGATGCTGCGGCACGAGATTGGCGATTGCGAAGTGCATGGCCATCTTCTCGACGTCGCCCTTCAACCAATCGGCTTCGAGCAGCTTGCTTGCGGTATCGGTTTCATCAGGCTGGAGGGAACGGAAGTCCAAGTAGGGTGCGGGACCAGCATCCAGGGCGTTGCCTTGCTCATCGAGCACAACGAACTGCATGTTGCGCGAAACCACGCTCGGTTGGCCATTTCGACCCGGTCGCCCATCGCGGATAGTGTGTTCCAATGTGACGAGCACGCGAGCACCGGTGGGGTATTCGTCGGCCTCATCCACCAAGACGGCACCACGCTTTAAGACGTCGCCTGCCTCCTCAAGTGTGACGGCGATCGTCACGTCGAGTAGCCCTTGGCCGGGGGTAATGATGGCGGCTTGCGGCTTGTGAGTGTCGCGATATGCCTTATCAAAACAGACGCGCTCATAACGCTCAGCAATAGGGACAACGCCACCAGCGAAGCGATCCCGGTCCCGGAGTCGCCCTGGCACGCGAGTTATCTCATAACGCCCGGCCTCGCGCCGCCTTATCTGCCCGCCGAGCCGCACGAACGCCTTCTCGAAGAACGCGCGAATGTAGTGTGGTTGAAGCCGCCGGGCCCCGGCACGCTCCATCTTTTCCCTGATTTCGGTGACCGTGCGCGGGTCAAGTCCTTCCGAGGTGAGCTTCCGCTCTCGAATCAGCGCCTGAATCTTCTCCTTATCAACGACTCCATCCACGGCCGTAAATAGCCGCTGCTTGTGCTTGGGGTCGTCACCGTAGAGTACCGCCTCCATGAGCAGTTCGCGAAGCGGTTTGCCCTCGAAGAGTTCGCCGAGCACATCGTAAACGCTGTCCCGACCTCCCAACGCCTCACGCGCGCGTTCGAGCTTTTCAAGCAGCCGGGCGTAAACCTCACCTTCCCTTGTGTCGGCAGATACGAGGTTCCAGAGATGACAGACTTCCGTCTGACCGATTCGGTGGATGCGGCCGAACCGTTGCTCCAGGCGGTTCGGGTTCCAGGGCAGATCGTAGTTGACCATGAGGTGAGCGCCGCGCTGCAGATTGACGCCCTCGCCGGCGGCGTCATTTGCAACAAGGACACGCACCTCTGGATCATCATTGAAGGCGGCAATATTTGCCTTGCGCACGTCACGTGGCACGCCGCCATGGATGACGACCACCGCCTCGGATTTGCCGATACGTTGCCTGATCTTGTCAGCTAAATATTCAAGCGTGTCGCGCGGCTCTGTGAAGATTAGCAGTTTACGACGCTGGCCGGTCGCCTCATCCACCATAGGAGGCTTATCGAGGATTTCGCCGAGCTGGCGCCACTTGGCATCCTCGCCCGACTTCCGCAGCTGATTAGCGAGCTTTTCTAGGTTTCGGAGGATAATTAGTTCAGCTTCAAGTTCCGGAATTGTCTGGGCCGCAGTTGCACGGTCCGCGATCTGCTGCTCCGCATCCTCTAGCTCGGCAGCACCAAGCTCGTCGAGATCCCCATCTTCTTCATCGTCAAAGAGGGTTGAAAGTTGCTCCTGCTTCTGTAGCCGGCCACCCCTTGCGACAATTTGCTCCTCCGCCAATCGAGCTTCGAGCCGTTCGCGACGGCGGAGGAGTGAGCGATAGATCGCCGCGGGAGAAGACGCGAGCCGGCGCTGCAGAATCTGCAACGCGAAGCCAACGTTGTTCTTTCGCTTGTCGTCGCCGAGATTGTTGAGGTTGCGCATCTCATTGCGCACGTACTGCGTGACCGCGGCATAGAGCTGGGCTTCGAGGTCAGAGAGCTTGTACTGGATGGTGGACGCCCTGCGCTCTGGGAACAGCGGCGAACCATCAAATTTTCGCAGTTCTTCCTTGGTCAGGCGCCTCATGAGGTCGGACACATCAACCTTGCGAGCGCCCTCGCGCGGTCGGCCCTCGAAGCGATCGGCGTCGAGAAGGCCCATAAAAAGCTGAAAGTCCGCATCACTGCCATTGTGAGGCGTCGCGGACATCAAAAGGAAGTGGCGAGTGCGCCCCCCGACCAACTGCCCTAATTTGTAGCGCTTGGTGTACTTCACCTCGTTGCCGAACAGGCTCGCCGCCATGCGGTGCGCTTCGTCGCAGATGACGAGGTCCCAATCGGGCGCGGCCTGAAGCTTCGCCTGCAACGTCTCCGAGCGTGAAGCCATGTCCAGCCGCATGATGAGGCGATTGCGCTCGACGAACGGGTTCCCGGTAACCGAGGTCTCGATCTGCTCACGGGAGACAATGTCGAAGGTGAGATCGAATTTTTCCTTCAGCTCGTCCTGCCACTGCTCCACCAAGCTCCCGGGTGCGATGATCAAACAGCGCTCCAGGTCGCCTCGAATGATAAGCTCCTTAATGAGGAGGCCGGCCATAATGGTCTTGCCGGCGCCAGGGTCATCGGCCAGCAGAAACCGCAGCGGCTGACGAGGCAGCATTTCGCCGTATACGGCCGTGATCTGGTGGGGTAGCGGCTCGATTCGCGAGCTGTGTACGGCAAGGTAAGGATCGAAAAGATGGGCGAGCCGGATTCGCTGCGCTTCGGATGCAATCCGGAACGTCTCTCCGTCGCCATCGAAGCTGAAAGCCCGAGACGCCTGGACTAGTTCAAGGCGGGGCTCCGAGTCCCGAAAGAGCACTACCTCAGCGGGCCCCTCGGAACTCCGGTAGACGACATTAAGGGCATCGGATCCGATCCACTCGGTGCGCACGATCTCGACAGGCGAAGCGCCCGCCAGGCCGCGCACCTTTGCCCCTGCAATGACTTTATCGAGAGAGAGCATGCAAATCGGCTATCACATGTCTTCGGAGGAAAACACGCTACATACCGCCTAAACTAGAGAGATATCTGACGAACGTATTGCAATCTTTGCGTCTAGGGGCCAGTTTCATAGACGCGCTGCCTCACACCCTCATCATGATTGGGTGCCTGCGGAGTTGGATTCGTAGCTTGCCAGCGTGGATACCAAGTAAGCCCATTTCTCTGCAAGGGAAAACTTCCGATTTTTCAATGGCATGCCTTGGGCGGTTCGGAGGAGCCCCGTTCCGCCAAGCCGCATTATGAAATTACGTCAATCATCCTTGAAGAGGAGATAAGGCTCGATCTTTAGACCGCGGGCTATGCGAGCGATGTTGTCTATTGAGACGTTCCGCTCAGATCGTTCAACGCCACTAAGGTAAGTCCGATTGATACCGCACTCATAGGCCAAAGCTTCTTGGCTGAGCCCTCGCTTTGCGCGAAGGCGACGCATGTTCTTCGCCAAGACATCCCGAAGTGGGCCTTTGTGGGTTCGTTTCACCCTTGCAATTTCCGCGGAACATCGCTTTTAAGGCGACTGCTTTTAAGTTACATTCGTGCTGCGGAGAGTTAATTCATGCGCTTTGAAAGATTGGCCTGGTCGGTCGCGGTCGTGCTTTGTGCCGCTTCTTCAGTGGATGCCCAAGGCGTCGACTTTGACCCCCGAGCAGCTACCTCAAATTTAGCGAGATCGGTGACGGAGGATTACCATCGGCAACGAGCTCGCCAAATCCGCAGAGAGAAAGAGGAACGTGCACTGGATTTTTCGCCATTCGCAGTGCCGGCTGATTCCGAAAAAGCTACCTTAGAAACGGGAGTTATGTGCACCACAATTGGTTTGGGCGACGGCGATAGCGTTACGACGTGCCGGTAGGGAGATGTGTTGTTACTACCGATCTCGGAAATTGCCGTGAGTACGCGCGAGCTGCGAACATGAGCAACCGCTCTCGATCAGTGAGGCCGCCCGCCAGTAGATTAACAATATCCAATACGCGGGAACTGGGAGCAATCTGGCGATGCGATTCAAGCCCGAACAACATCTAGAAATGGCCAGGCGCCTTCAGGCGCGGTGCGAAACTCAGCTCGACCCAAAGAAGGCCGAGAAGCAGGCGCGTATGGCGAACGTATTCCGGCGGCTGGCGGAGAGAGCCGCCAAGCAATCAGTCGCTGCTATCCCTACTACTCAGGATGCCTCGATACAGCCGGCTGACAAAGTAGCCGCGCATCCGAATGAGGGAGGCCGCTTGTCTGATCGCAGGGGGAGCCGCGACTATTTCGCTGAATACAACTTGGCCGTTGAAGCATACGAGCGCGAGCTCAATCGTGCGTTCGGTTTCGCCTTTCTACCCGAATTAGATCAGCAAGGGGCAGAGGCGCCGCCAGGATCCGAGCTAAGGCGTACCTATGATGCGATGGTTGAGGCAAGGAGAGCGCGCGACGAGCGGCACCCGCCAGGAACATGGATGGGGTGAAGTACTCAGCGATTGGCTGCTAGGGCAAGGTTGGCATCATTGCCCGCGGGGCGTCTCATCGGCGACCGGCGGGGTGACTCACGGCTAAGTCTTTCTCAACATTGGGTTTCCGCCCGGGCGACGCCTGAGACGCCTGACTCATCCGAACGTGCGCGGTGACTCACGGTGTCTCATCAGCCCAATTGGGTGCAAAACGCCCTCCCCGTGCGGGCTTAGGCCCATCATTGCCTTGTCGCGACCGCAAGCGCGAATGTTTTTCCATGCTTCTACCATTCACGGAGGTGAGACAGCAGGTAGCCCGTAAGTGTCTCACTCCGTCCCAACGCGGTGCCTGGTCTGACTGACAGGCCGTGATGCAAATCGACTTGGTTGGTTCTCAGGTCCATCATCGCTTTAGTTGGGGGCGACTTCAGGCGCGAGGGGGCTGCCCGTGCCTTGAAGAGCAGCAGCAGTGAGATACCCTGCCCCGCCGCCCGAAAAAATCCCATTCCCCGATTGTCTTCACCCATTTGCCGCCTGTTTAGAGCTTTGGCACAGGCGGGGCTTGCCGCTCTGTCGTCGCGCCTCCTCCGCGGCAAGCCGGCGCTCCAGATAGCTGGCGATGCTGCGCCAAGTGATTTTGCGCGAAGAGCCTTCGAGGTAGCTTTCCAGTTCGCCGGAACTCAGGAGCTCGTAAAGCTTGGCACGTCCCACCTTAAGCGCAGCCATAGTCTCGTTCACAGTGGCAACGAGGGACGGAAGTTTACGCAAGCTGTCGAACGATTTCTGCATTGTTCTGACTATAATTATCTAGTTGTTTGGATGATGTCTGAAGGTGAGACCGGAGCGACGGACGTAGGACGACTACCCCCGAGGTTGCTCGGAGGCAGTCCCTATGCCCGCCACGATGATGTCTGCATGGAGCCGACCCTCGCTTTAGGACGATGATCTCGCGATGTTGCGGACCACCTCGGTGCCTACTTACGGAGCTACTCATCGCTCCGGCGACCACCCTCGCACCTTTCGGACCGGGCTTCGTCTTGGTCGCACCCCGCAGTAGACGATGCACCCCCAAGGGTGGGCGCTGCTGCCGTAATAGCTCCGATCCAGCGCCCCAAGTCAGAAACCGCGCGATTTCCCACCTTTGCAGGCCAACTATGTGGAGAATGATGAACGGGCGCGAACAAATACAGCTGCCCGGGCACGAGAAATTCGATATGCACATCGTGCCCACCAAATTGACGGCGCACAGGTAAAAGCGATGGCGCGGAAAAGAAGCGGTGAAACCAATAATAGCGGAATGGTCAGCGTCTATTTGCCAACCGATTGGGTGCAAGGAGGCTTTGGCGCCGATCTGCGCCAGGAAATGTACGACTCGCTGCGCGGCAGAACAATTCCAGAAGATTTGATCGAGGCTGCGAGTGGGTGCTCTTACCACTCAGAAATTGTGTGGCACGTTCCTCCTCAACCGGGGGAGGACGTTCAAGACGATCACTACGATGTCCTTCATCTGACAGGTCTAGATGCGGAGACAGGAGAACGACTTGCTCAAACGTGGGCCGAGCCAAGGACGGCCGGTGAGGCGCTCGCGTTTTGCCTTTCGCAAGAGCTAAAAGCTCTCAAGGAAACCGGGAATTCCCCTGTAAGGAGTGGTGGACGGCTGGCTTACTCAACGATCGCTTATATCGCATTCGACCTGCTTCAAGGCTACACGGTGGCCCCGCCGGGTCCCTATCTTCAAAAGCTGATCCAGGGCCTACTTAAGTTGTCTACCGCAGCGGAAGAACAGGTAAGCACCTACGTCTCTAAAGAGAAGGCAGCATACATATTGGCTCAGGCTCCACACTTAGGCTTGGGCTTCATCGCCAGCGTGGTTGACGTCGATCGAACAACGGTCTCCCGATGGACTAAAGAACAGAAGTTTAAAGCTCGAATATCTCAGCTGCGGGAGTTCATGAAGTCCCCCGGATGGACGCGAATGATACAGAGAGAAGGTACATTGCAATGCATTGAAGTACCGCATCATGTTGAGAAGTGAATTCACTTGGAGGATCTCCCTCCTCCACCAGCGGGCGAGAACTCCGCCTCACGTGGCGCGCTTCCACCGTGCAGCATAGGTCATCCCTCCCTTTGCCGCCACCTCTCAGACGGGAGTACCTTCATCCATGAGCCGCAGAACATTGGGTCAGGTGCTCGCCACAGCGCGCAGCCACACCCGCCTTGCGAGCTTGCGCGCGGTCACACCATGGACCTTGGGGGCCTACTACAATTTGCCTCACCACCAGTCTGCGGCTTCAATCCATTAGCCAAGGCAGTTGGCAGACGTCTAGTGCGGCTTGGTGGCTGGCTTAAAGTCCAGATGCAACGATTTCTGAACACACATGTTTGCGAGCGGATGAAATCTGTGAAGACTTGATCGGCAAGACAGGAGGCCCCTCGCGGGACTTATGTTGAAGCCGAATAGGTTCAAACGGCATACCCTATACGGCGCGATACAATCTGTCTGCACCACGTGGAGGTCAACGAACGTTTGTTACCGCCGCAAGCCTCTTAAGCAATTCTTCACGTCCGGCGCGCAGGTGATCGTCTAGTGCCCTCCCTCCAAACGTTTGGTTCTTGTCGGTGGACCGGATTCTGGCGATAACCTCCGATATCGGAATTGCGACCTCATGCTCGCGCCAAGATGTTTCCGACGCCGCCAGCGTATCACGCTGGCCCGAACTGAATATGCCCACTAGGCACCGCGTCGATCGGTCGAACACTGGAGAACCTGAATCTCCTGCAAAAGTGTCGGTGTCGATGCCGAATGACGGTCGCATTGCCGTCTGAAACGCCGCTGCATAGTAGAGGCGCGACACCTGTCCACCTTCCGTAACGGTCTTACTATAGGCCGCTTCAAAGTTCTTCCGGACACCGTCGGCATAAGTGGGCCGCCTTAGAGCGACTTCCATCTTGTAAGCTTCGGCGTACGTCTCAGCGCCCAGCTGATTATAAAGGGATTCACTGACCTTGAAAGGAAACCAAACATAGGCGTAGTCGTGGACCGTCTTGGATTGGCCCATTGGGAAACCAACGGCGAAGACGGGCTGTTTGTAACCGACCGGGACGGTCTTGATGCAAAGCGGCTCAGCGCTGTAGGGTTTCGATTTCACGAGCCCTTCCAACGCGTCGTACAGCTTTCCTTGGATTTCATCATCCTCGACTCGGATGAAGGCGAAGTCGATGTCATCCTGTGGGTTTGATCCGGGAGCTGGCTCCGGCCACTGATCAATGATCGAAACCGGCGGGGAGCCAAGCCCCAAACCTTCAAGATCAAAAACGACTTTGACATCGGTCCAAGATCTACCACGGAAGCAATGGCCAGCGGTGATGATCCATTGCTTCGTGAGAGCCATTCCGCTGCAAATGGGACCACTTCCGTCCCTCAACGTGACAACATGACGGGAAAAGTAGAACACTTGCTCGTAGGAAAGCGGGGGGAAGTTTGTCAACACACCATATTGGGCCTTCAGGACGCGTTGCCGTGCAAGGCCATTGTAAGTAGCAGCAGCGGCGTTTCGCGCGACAGCGTCATCCTTGATTGTTGGCCAAAATGCCGCGAAGTCCGCCTTAAACTTCCCGGCGCTTTCGACGAAACGCCCAATGCGTTGGTCTGTAGGAGTTTCAACCGCTTTCGAAAACTGAGTGAAGACGTCTTCATAAGATCTTGCCAAAGGAGCGGCTGCTTTTGATGTCTTGGCGGCAGCACCAAGCACACCATAGCTCGTCATAAATGGCACCGACCTGGTGTCAAGCCATTTGACGGGCGTTCGCGATGCTTGATCCAGCGCTGATGCGACAGCTTCGTTGACTTCGAGGAGAGATGCGGACGCCGAAGACTGAAAGGTCCTCGGGTCGCTTGATCCGGCGGCGAGCGTCGCAAATACAATGGAGTTGTCGGGGATAGTAAGTTTATAAGTGCGATTGGCCTGATACTTCTTTTGAAGATCAAAGAGGACCGAGTGACTTTCGGCGGGCTCGTTCCTGACGATTTCGGCGATACGGTCGGCCTCAGCTTTCAACCGGGCTGTATCAGTAAAGACAACATCGAATGCAGAGAGATCGAACGCACCTTGGGTTTGAAGGAGGGAACCAGTGAGCGTGGCCGGATACCCGGGATTTATCGGATTGATCTTGAGCTTCGCTATCCCAGCCTTATCGACCGCTTTTGCAGCATCTTGGATTTTTGCTGCATCCGGCAACGGGGCGGCACCGGAAGCCGCCTTGGGGATAATCGAAAGCGGCCCCCTTAGCAATTCACGGTTAAGGTCCAGCGCTTGGCTAGGATGGGAACACAGAAGGGACGCGAGCGCTACGCACGAAGTCGTTGGTAGGTCGAGTCGACGATTCATTTTTTTCGCATTTGCTCGCTTGCGGCGGCGATCCAAGCCCGAGCTGTTGGATTCAGTCGAACATAGATTCCACCATCGCCGCAGGGCCTTTTCGCCGACTTAGTGGCGCGGGACGTCACGCCTGCGATCTTGAGCGTACTTCCAGACTGGCCGGCCGCCACACCTTTTCCAGCGGGATCAGTCATGATCGGCCCGCCGCTGTCACCGTTACAACTGTCGAGGCCCAGGCCGGCCTTTCCCGCTACGATCTCATTTCCGGGAGCGCAGCCAAAAGCTGCCGAGTAAGACCGGTTCACGGTCGGCAACTTGCCAACACAGTCGTTGGTTGCCGAGGGAACAACGGTTTCCCGCTTTTCTCCGGCGGTGAGTTCGCCTGATGCATCACGACCGAAGTCACCAAAACCGACAACCTGATAACTCTTTGCACCTTGTACGATGTCATCCAATTGTACTTCGACGGGGGTGACGTTCGTTGCCGATGATAGTAACAGGACTCCAAGATCGTGGCCGTCGGTAAGGGACCCTTCGCAGCTTCGAAGCGCATGGCGGGAGGCAGAAACCTTGATGCTTGTGCCGGTCCCTTCCTCGTCAGCAAAAACGACTGTTCCATTGATCGCGCCGCAAACGCAGTGTGCTGCCGTCAAAACCAGATCAGCCGCGATTAGTGTGCCTGTGCACAGAATCTGTCGACTGCCCCGCCTCGTTACGCCGACGATTGCCGGGTAAGACCCCGGTTTGACCCGCGTGCCACCCCAGACCTTCTCGTTTTTTACTTCGTTCGCATTGACTTGGTACCCTTTGTCTTCCTCGATCGAGAGACCGGGTTCGTCCATCTCGTCGGCTTGAGACGCCGCCGGACCGGAAGCCGAAAGACAAGCGGTCATTGCTAAAAGGTGGATAATACCACGTTGAAATAGCATTGATTGCGTACTCCCGTCTGACGGTCAGAAAACGACCTGGGTACCGCATTCCAGATAGAACATGAAAAAACAACTCTAAGTAATGCAATCAAACCGTAGCGGCAAAAGGATTGCAAGAGGGTTCGGAAAATAATCGCTCCTCAACTCGAAACGTCTTTGCGGGCTCTTAGCCGGCGCGCTCAACGCGTTTGCATTTTTCGATGCATGCGACCTTTGCCCAACTCTTCTTGAGCCGTACGCAGAGTCCTTCTGGTTGACTCAAGGGGTGAGCAAGCCAAGTTTCGCTCTTGCCCTGTTCGCTTCATCACTAGATTGCTAGACTCAGATGGAGTACCTACATCAGACCGCAACACCATGGAGCCCTCTGGCCCCCTATCCGAATGCAACGCCGCGGATTCTTCGAGGCGCTCAGGCAACTCGTTGGCGGCTTCGCACCACCATCACTAGCCTGCACTGAAAGAAGAGAACACTCCGCCCTCGGGGAATGAGCGACTTAGAGCGCTGTTGATACGCATGTAAGCAAGCGAGAACTAGCAACGGAAGCTTCATGAGTCGTCCTCAATCTACCGCTGGGCAAACGCTCCGGCAGGAGCGTACGCAGCGAAGCCATCGGTCACCAATGGGCGCGATCAATCTTACGAAGCCCCCTACGAAACTCGACTATCCGAACTGCAAAATCATTGAAATCCCGAGCTGAATAGTCGGTAAACTTCTTGATCGGCAATTTAGAAAGGTGCGCCGTAGGCTCGATTTGGACGCCCTTGGAACCTCTGTCGCGGTTCTGGTTCTTCGCCCGCTCTCGGCCGCCCCCCTTCCCGTGCGCCACCTGTTCCAGTTGATACACCGGCGCCTTGCGTCAACGTTACCGCAATCGCTCGCGTCGGTGGGAAGCCATACTGAGGTGCGAATTCATCAGCATAAGTAATGCAATAGACGACAGGGTCAGTCAGACGCAGCTGTTTGAATGTGTTCTCCCTTGTGCGGGCATCCTGGACGCACAGGTTGTAGCGGGCTCGCCAAGGTGCAGGCCGCGAAAAGGGCGCATTTAGGTCCCCATCAACCCGGACAACCCCTGAGATTCCGCCTTTGGGTGGATCTAAGCGCGGGAAGACAAGGCTGAGAGTCAATTTGTGAATGTCCAAACGCGATGCGCCGATTGCCGCGGTCGCTGCCACAGGCCGGAACTGGCTCGGCACGGGCTCAAGTTTGAGCGCGGCATCAGCACCACCGCTAGCTTCGGTCGTGAAGGTCAGCGTGTCGACGAAACTGTCCTTGGCTCCCCCTTGCTGCTCAATATCGATGAACGTCTCGACAACGCGCCCCACCCCGATCGATCCAGTAAGCGGATATACGAAATTTCTTGAACCTTCTGGCTGATCAAAGACTCCCTGGCACCGTTTAGGATTGGCGAGCAACTCATCCCACGTGTCCTCAGAGGTGAACACACGATGACCCTGGCGTGTTAAGTCCAGTGACGCTGAAGCCCCGGCGTCGAGCACATTCGACGTCGTCCAGGGAAGCCTGAATCCCGCGCTGGCTCCCGCATTGTTGTGTTCTTTGATGTCAAAGTCGAAAGCATAAACCACGGCAACTTTTGCTAGCTTGAGTAATAATTCCCTCTGCACAGGATCTAAGCTTTTTGGCGCCGGCTTCAATTTCCCTCTTGCCGCAGCAATCTGCGCGGCAATTCGTTCCGGGGTAGCTGGAAAATCGATGAGACCCTTGAAAAGCATGTAGTCAATAACCGCGGACCTCATCTCGCAACGAGCATAGCGAACAATTTGCTCCGTCTTTGAATACCCAACGTCGTCAGGAATGGGATAAAACGAACAGCCCCCAAGCCCCGCGGCCAAAATACTACCGATCCAATTGACCTTACGCATCGTTGCCCCGCCCAACTCAATAATCAACTGTTGCGGACGTACGTCACTTCCTAGTATGGCTTTATCTGATAAGAATCGCGCTCAGCGCTCAGCAATGCACACGACAAGAACTGCACATTCCATGCAGCTTTAACGTGTCTAAGCATTTCGGGCGGGTCAAGCGAAAAAACTTACCCACAGCTTCTTTCGTTCAACAAAGAACGTACGCGCCCTGGCTGCGCCGACCCACACAAATTGAATTGTTTGGCCAGCATCGCCATTGTTAATCCGAATTCCAGAGTGGTGATTCAGGAGTGGTGAGGGCTCGAATTCTTGGAAGAGCCAGAAGGCGCGCATGTTTGATACGTAAGCATTCCAGCGGGTGCAACGCGGCGATCAGCAATGTGACGTTCTTCAATGGCTTGGGTGCCGGGCGAGGTCCGGCAGCCCAAGCAAGATAAGAACCACAAGCTGAAGTAGCTGGTCACCAATCTGTCTCTGTCCACCGGAGAGGACATCAGGTTAGGTTTTGTCCCCATAGACCGGCGGATACTCCCTCCTCCACATTCCGTTGACCAATCAGTGCTTTTCGGCGCACCCAACGGAAGCCACGGTTGCAATCTACGATTTCTTCCGAGACAAAGCGTCTGGGCTGAAAAGTCTCGTGGTCCGATTTCCCGCTTGAAAAGCCGAAGCGGTCTCGCGTGCAAGCCCCTCGTCTATTTGCGGCCCAAGCTGTGTAAAAACGGTTTCCGTAACCTGGAGCCATAGGCGACATGCGCAGCATGTGAAAGAGTTGGGTATACGGTGATCGCGGAATTCGCGACCGAACGCATCCAACCGCAATTGCAGTCGCGTCGAGGGTCGTGGCGAGCATTGAGAGGACGCTTCTATTCACTATGGCGCGAATGAGACGTTTTAAACTGTGCCCATAGAGCTCCTCGCGGTGGGATGCGCGCGGGTATGTCGCGCACATGCGGACGGAAACAAATGCTCAGGCACATGACTTTCCAGAATGCAGGCAAACGAAATGTCTAATTCATTGCTCAATAACGATGAGGGGGTCTTGGTCGAGGGCCCCGGACCGGGTGAAGCAGAGTTTATCGGCCGCTGGTTGTTGGCCGCGGCAGCTGCCGATCGAGCCTTACAGGAACGTTTCAAGCAGAACAAAAAATTGAAAGATCAAATCAGCTCTGTCGAGATTGTCTACGGGATCAGCTTCTCGTCCGGGGCTGCCAAGTTTCTGGAGCTGTTGATGAAAGATCTTACAGCATTCAGCCTGCCGGTCGACAGTGATTGGATTGACTTGTTTGCTGTCATGGCGGACCTTGGCTTCTTCTTTTTGACGGGCGAGCGCTATCAAATGACTATCCCCTACGGGGCGTCGGGCTCGGCCATTGAAGCTTCGCTTCTAAAGCTGGCGGCCACAGAGCGTGGTTTTGCATTACATCCAGAACAGATGATTCACTGCATCAGCGAGACGGATGCGACTACATGGCATTCGAGGCTTAGAAATATGTCTTTGATTCAGAGAGTGGCCGATCGGGACATTCTGCTAGGAGAAAGCTGATCTTGTCCAAGGCGCCGGTATGCCGACGCTCAACACCAAGTTATTGATGCTCGGAAGTATGATGTCACGTTCGATCATGTGAACAAGCGGCCCCGTGTTGAGCTCTCCCGTCCTTCCCGAGCGGGGGCCTTGCATTCCCAGGCTCTGCAGGCGGAGCCGGCGACACGTCGCTGGCAGCCCCGTTCTGATTTGCGGCTGGTACTCGCGACGTCCGCTGCCGTCCGATAAGCCGACTATGGGCGGTCGCGCTACGAGGGCGGCTTGTGACCCTTTGCGGACATCGCCGTCGCGCAGACTGCGGCTGGCTGCGCTGGTAGCAGATTGTCGAAGATTGACGGGCACGATCCAATCTCAAGCGATTAAAGGCTTACTGCTTTGCCCCTTGGAGCGAGCACGATACACTCGGCCGCCGGGATTGCTTACCGTTTTGATGAAATGGAGATCATCATGAATGTGGATCATCAGGCTGCAGTCGTTCTGGAGCCGGCGGCGCAGGAGTTCGTCACAGCGACTGCCCAACCGCCTTACCTGTTCAACCTCGGCCCGGAGGCCGGCCGCAAGGCGGTGAATGAAGTCCAGTCGGGCCAGGGCGTCGTCAAGCCCGACGTTGACGAGGAGTGGGTCACGATCCCCAGCGGCCCGACGGGCGAGGTCAAGGCTCGTATCGTCAAGGCGCGCGGCGCGAGGCAGAACCTTCCGGTGATCCTCTATATTCATGGGGCTGGGTGGGTATTTGGCAACGCGACGACTCATGATCGTCTAGTGCGCGAACTCGCCGTCGGTACGGGTGCGGCGGTGGTCTTCCCCGAGTACGACCTGTCGCCGGAGGCTCGCTACCCGGTGGCGATCGAGCAAATCTGGGCCGTTGCACAATGGGTTGTCAACGAAGGCGTGAGCAGAGACCTCGACGGCAGCCGCATCGCCGTCGCCGGTGACTCGGTCGGCGGCAACATGAGTGCCGCGCTAACACTCATGGCAAAGGCGCGCGGGGGGCTTGCTCTGCGACAGCAGGTACTCTTCTATCCGGTGACGGATGCTGCATTCGAGACGGATTCCTACCACCAGTTCTCGACAGGCTTTTACCTGCGGCGAGATGCCATGCAATGGTTCTGGGATCAGTATACGACGGACGAAGCGGAACGCGCAGAGGTGACCGCATCGCCGCTGCGCGCCTCGCTGGACCAGCTGGCTGGGCTCCCGCCCGCACTGGTCATCACGGCCGAGGCCGACGTCCTGCGCGATGAGGGCGAAGCGTACGCAGCCAAGCTGCGCCAGGCGGGTGTGCCCGTCGTGGAGGTGCGCTTCGGAGGCATCATCCACGACTTCGTGCTGCTGGACGCACTACGGAATACCTATGCGGCCAAGGCGGCGATGCGACTTGCGATCGAAACGCTCAAGGGGGCTCTGGGCTAATCCGACTGTCAGAGGGGCGGCACTGGGTACCAGCCTGCCCGCGACGAGAACGACGCGCGCCGCCGGAAAGCAGCGATGTCCGCTTCCGAGAGTAGCCAACCAAGATGGAGATGCCTCGCGAGGGCAGCCTTTGACCCATACCTGACATCATCCCTCTGGAACTCCGGCGATGTGCAATCCCTTAACGATGCGCCGGGCTCCTGTAACGAAAGCCGCATTGCCGTGCGATGGACCGCTCTTAAACCGCGCGATAGTAAACGTTGGATCAAGCGCAAGTCCGGCTTTCGCGGCCACTTGCGCCTCGTCGCGCTTCCCGAGAAGCGCGAGCGCTGAAGCATACCCAAAATGAGCGAGCGGATAGTTCCGATTAGCTTCGATCCCACGAGAAAACCAAGTGGCTGCTTCAGCGTCTGCTGTGATTTGTAATTTGGCAAAGCCCGCGTGCGTCATCCACCGGTAGGCGAAGATGTCGCGTGGAGAAAGGCGCAGTGCTTCGTTGATGTAAGACTCAGTATCGGCACCACTCCCCATGTAAAATCTGGCGACACCCATCAATACGTGCGCATCAGCCAAATTGCGGTCCAAAGCCAAGGTCCGCTCGCACTCAGCTACACCTTGGACCACCCGATTCGTATAAATAAGCACAACGGCTAAAACAAAATGAGCCCAGGCATGGTCCGGTGCAAGGCACAGCGCCTTTAGAACCATTGTCTCCGCACTTGCCAGATACTGGAGCCGGTTGTCGGTCAAGAGCGAGAGCCCAAGTGCTGCCTCGACCCCCGCCAAGAAGATCATGGCGTGGACGTTTTTAGGATCAATTGCTAGGGCCAGTTCAAAAAGACGGCGAGCTTCTGTCAAATATTCGAATGTAAACCCCTTGTTGCAAAAATGGCGGCCTTGGAAATAGAGATCCATGGCATCAGGATTCAGCATTCCTGCCACGCGCCGCGCCTCGGCCACAATGAGTTGGACGTCTAACGTCCGCGCAATTCTGGCTACGATTTCGTCCTGCATATCGAGTAGATCGGCGATGGGCTTGTCGAAACGGTCGGCCCACAGATGAGTGCCAGTCTTCGCGTCGATCAACTGAACATTTACACGTAGACGACTGCCGCTTCGCTGTACCGAACCTACAAGCGCGTAGCGTACATTCAACTCACGACCAATCTGCCTGACATCGACCAGGTGGTCTCTGTAGGTGAATGCCGTGTGCCGGCCGATAACAAATGAGCCGCTGATGCGCGACAGATCTGTGGTCAGACTCTCGGTCACACCATCGACAAAGTAGTCCTGCTTGGTATCGCCGCTGAGGTTGGCAAAAGGCAACACAACGATGGAAAGACGACGCGGTGAAAGTGCACTCGATTCCGCACTCTGAAACGGTGTCGTTGGGCTGGGTTCATCCAAGACCACGGCATAGGCCCTAACCGGATGGTTAATGTTCTTGAGGTTCTGCTCGCCCAATTCAGCGAACGTTACTTTCAATTTGTTTCGAACGTGCTCGTAAACAGACGATGAAATGCAGATGCCGCCGGGCTCTGCGATGCTTTCAAGCCGGGCTGCGATATTGACGCCATCGCCGAATATGTCGTGCGGTTCGACGATTACATCGCCAATGTTGATGCCGACACGAAAGGCGATACGCCTGTCTTCCGGCTCGCCGGCGGTAAGTTCGCGGATGCGCGTTTGGAATTGCGTTGCAGCTCGAACCCCTTTAACGGCACTCGGAAACTCTGCCAGGAAACCGTCGCCGGTGTTCTTCACGATGCGGCCCCCGTGTAAAGCAATCGTGGGGTGGACAGTCTCCATTAGAAGAGAAGTCAATCTGGCGTGTGTAGTCTCCTCGTCAAGATGCATAAGTCGCGAATACCCGGAAACATCGGCCGCCAATATCGCCGATAACCTACGCTCGATCCGAACTGGCCCCTCGTGCACCATGGTCGACAGATCCTGCCTGGCTCATTTGTATGCCGGATTCGAAACGATACCACCTCGGCGAGAAATGACCATTTTGGTTATCGGCTCGAAACGACAGCTGCACTGACGCGCTTTGAGTGACATGCATTCCCTAGCGGTTTAGGACGTCTCGTTCTGGCCCATCAGCGAACTTGCGCCTCGACCGTCGGTAGTCCGCTCGTTGAGCCAGAGCGGACTAAATTTGCTCAACCTGAGTTGTTTGCACTTTTAGGAATACCGGGTTGGGGTTGTCTCATCGAGACAGCACGTTCGATTGTGGCGGGCTCAGCTCGGCCCTAACCTGCCCTACGATCGCCCAGTGACACCACCTTGGTGCCAGTCAGGAATGTGGCCCAATCTTTCATCAGTGCTCGTCGCTTCTCAAGCTTTTGACCACGTTGATATGCTGCAGTCGTCTCGCTCTTGTATTTATGGGCGAGTGCAGCTTCGCGGACTCCATCAGGATAGTCGGTACATTCCTCCGCCCACGTAGCAAAAGTGGACCGAAAGCCATGCACAGTAACGTGTCCGTAGCCGAGGCGATCGAGTACGGCCAGCATCGCATTTTCAGAGAACGCTCCGCCATCGGGGTTAATAAAGATCAGCTCGCCCTGACTGCCATTGCGCATCTCGTCGAGCACCGTTAGCGCGGGATCCGTCAACGGAACATGATGGTCTTGGTCCATCTTCATCCGCTCGCCAGGGATTTTCCAGGTGGCGCCCGGACGATCGATTTCACACCAATGCCCTTCGACGGCCTCGTTCGTGCGGCAAGCCGTGAAGATCAGGAAGCGCAGCATGGCGGCGGCGGTTCCAGAGGCGCCCGCAAGGACCTTCATAAACGCCGGCGCCTCGCTGTAAGGCAAGGCTGGATGATGGCGGACCACCCGCTTGGGGCGCTTTGGCAGCTTCTCGCGCAATTGCCTCGTCAATTCGGCCGGATTGCGGAAGTCCGGATCGTCGATGTCGACGTTCTTCGCAATGATCGTTTCGATCCGGCCCCGAACGCGGTTCGCGGTCTCCCGCTTTTCCACCCAGATTGGCTTCAGCAGATCGTGGATGTGGCTCGGCTTGATCTCCAGGATCGTCAGCTTGCCAATGGTGGGATAGGCGTAACGCTTGAGAGAGGACGGCCACTGATCGCGATGCTTTTCGCTCCAGGTCGACCAATTCGTCCGGATGTACGCCTCCGCGCATTCCTCGAACGTCGGCAACGCAACCTTGGCGCCGACGGCTTTCGCCTCTTCGCGCGTGTTTCGCCTCTCCTGGACGATGTCCACGCCAGCGTTGCTGCGATCGCCCTTCACGCGCAACCGGGCTGCATCACGGGCGAGCCGCGCATCCTTTAGCGACACATCTTTAAAGGAGCCAAGACCGTGCCAGCGCTGCTTGCCGTCTTTCCAATATCGGTAAGACCAGCTCTTCGATGTCGGTCCGTTGACGATCAAGTAGAGACCTTCGCCGTCGGCGTATTTGCCGGGCTCGTTTTGGCGCTCTACGTCAAGTGGTTTGAGCCTTCCAGCCATTGTTCCTCCGAGAAAAACGTCCTCCGAACCCACGGTCTAAAGCTACGGTCAGCGGCCCGATTAGGGAGAACACCGGCGAACTGCGAAGTACAGTCCTTTGGCGCAAGTCACTGATTTTGCTGTGGAGTTCGAACGACTGCGAACAGTGGAGAACAATATACTGGCGGAAGGGGTGGGATTCGAACCCACGGTACCCTTGCGGGCACGCCGGTTTTCAAGACCGGTGCCTTAAACCACTCGGCCACCCTTCCAGTCCCGGGAATGGGTGTCGCTTAACGTAGTCGACCGCGCAAGGCAACGCCAAGTTGGCGCAAGTGCTCAAACCTTTGCCGGCCGGAGCGCGGCGCGTTCCTTTTCCTGAACAACCTGTCTAGCTCTTCGGGCAATCAACCAGGACGGCACTCCGGATGTACTTGGTCCTCTGCCGGTCGCTGACGTTGCGCCCGAATTGAGGGCTGTAGTTCAAGTCGTAGCGGCACCCTGCCTGCATTGCCTTGTAGATCGCGCCCCGTTCGATCACGTAACTCCCTTGTGGGAGCGTCTTGAGGCGGACCTGTGTGATGGTCTGCTCCTGGCCGTGGTCCGGGCCGAGATAGGTAACGCGATCGGTCGAGCCGACCGACCAGACCACCGCAACTGCGCACATCAGTGAAACGGCGAAAGCAGCGACCAGCCCGAGTTGCGGTCGCTCGACGGAGTCCAGAAACGAGCTCATGCCGTTTCGTGTCGTTCCGGGCCTTGCGGTTCAAAGGCTCCCTCACCTTTGCGTCGCGCAACAGAAAGCGCGGCGCCCCGCGAAGAGCGCCGTCCTGAAATTCTTTGTTGTTTGCGTCTAGCTCAGTAGCCGCAGGACGCGCAGTTCATCTGCACCGGGGCGTAATAGGAATAACCCGGCGAGACCATCTCGACGCGCTGCCGGGTGGCGTATTGCGGCGGGATGCGCTCGTACTGGACGCTCGGCGGCGCGACCATCACGGTCTGCGGCACCATCACGGTGCGGTACTGCGCCGGCGTGCGGTGCGCGACCACGGAGCCGGGCGACACCATCACGGTCTCGTCGACGGTGCGGTATTGCGGCGGCACGTATTGCTGCTGGTAGCAGGTCGTGCACGGCGGCGGCGTGTAGCAATTGTAGCAGCCGGCGGAGGCTGCGCCCGTCATGGAAATGGCGGCGACGGCCGTTGAGAAAACGACAGCGAGAGTACGAGACATTGCGGTGGTGCCCCAGTTGCCCGAAATTGATCTGCGAAGGTCGCGGGAGTATACGGCGCAAAACCATTGCTTGCCGAACTTCGTCGAGGCATCCTTAATGCGAACAACCGATCGCGGCGGGGCGGTAAGAACTCATTGACCACGCGCATTAACGCGCGGGATGCTTGCGCGGGGTTGCGCATGACAGCGAGTCCGCGATCGGACATCGCCGCGGTACTCGTTCGAGCATAATTTGCAGTTCATCCGCGTTCGATGTTCGACCTTTCAATGCCTCGCTGCTCTCTCCAGAAACTCCAACAGCGAGGGATCGGTCTCCTCAAGTTCGACGAAGCGGCGGCGCAGCTCATCGGCGATTTCGGCGGTGGCATCGCGCGACCATCCCTCCGCGGTATTGAAGGCCACAATACGTGCGGGATGGAGATATTGCCCTTCGGCGAGATGTCTGAGCAGGGTCGCGCGATTGGCGTCCTCCTCGGCCGTCTCGCACCAAGCCCGGCCCAGCCGGCGGCCAAAATCATCGAGCACAAGATAGACGTCTCGGTCTGTCGTGATTTGCGGCACGAGTGATGGAGAATGACTCATGGCTAACTCCGCTATTGGCAATCCGGACCTTTGCGGACGAATCTCAATACGGCGACCGCCTCGGCTGGATTCGGAAAAAATGGATTTCGACAAATTTTTTCTTAGGATGGCACGATTAAATAAAAATAAAAACAAAATTAATAAAAATTAAATAGCAAAATGTGGACAATGCACTAAGTTGATGATGCCTGGCGGGCGAGCCCGCACGTCGGGTGCCCACTGCGCAAACGGCTCCCGCTCCCCACCCCAACCAGCCCCACGCCCCTGGGGAGGCGGGGGCCGTTCTTTCCCAATCTCCGTTCCGGCTACTTCCTGCAACGGCGCATCCGGGTGGTCGCACGGAGCCGCGAGGTGTTCCGAAGATCGCCGATCCAGCCCTGTGGCGCCGATGCCGCCTACTTCGGACGCCGCTTGACCTCGCGCACCGCGCCGCGCGCGGCGCTGGTGGTGAGCGCGGCGTAGGCCTGCAGCGCGGTGGAGACGTTGCGCTTGCGGCCTTGCGCCTGCCAGGCTGCATCGCCCTTCGCCTCCTCCGCCGCGCGGCGCTTCGCCAGTTCCTCATCGGAGACTTCGAGGCTGATGCTGCGGTTCGGGATATCGATGGCGATGATGTCGCCGGTCCGAACCAGGCCGATGTTGCCGCCCTCGGCGGCTTCCGGCGACAGGTGCCCGATCGACAGGCCGGAGGAGCCGCCCGAGAAGCGGCCGTCGGTGACGAGCGCACAGGCTTTGCCGAGGCCCATCGATTTCAGATAGCTGGTCGGATACAGCATCTCCTGCATGCCGGGGCCGCCGCGCGGGCCTTCATAGATGATGACCACGACCTCGCCGGCGACGACCTTGCCGCCCAAGATGCCTTCGACCGCCGCGTCCTGGCTTTCGAACACGCGCGCCGGGCCGGAGAATTTCAGGATCGAGGCATCGACACCGGCGGTCTTCACGATGCAGCCGTCCTGCGCGAGGTTGCCGTAGAGCACGGCGAGGCCGCCGTCCTTGCTGAAGGCATGCGCGAGATCGCGCACCACGCCCTTCTCGCGGTCGGCATCGAGCTCGTCGTAACGGCGCTCCTGGCTGAAGGCGACTTGCGTCGGGATGCCGCCGGGCGAGGCGCGGTAGAAGGTGCGCACCGTCTCGCTCTTGGTGCGCTTGATGTCCCAGCGCTCCAGCGCCTCGTTCATGGTCGGCGCGTGCACGGTCGTAACAGAGGTGTCGATCAGCCCGGCGCGATCGAGCTCGCCGAGGATGCCCATGATGCCGCCGGCGCGGTGCACGTCCTCGACATGCACGTCGGCGACGGAAGGCGCGACCTTGCAGAGCACGGGCACACGGCGCGAGAGCCGGTCGATGTCCTTCATGGTGAACGCGACCTGCCCCTCATGGGCGGCGGCCAAGAGATGCAGCACGGTGTTGGTCGAGCCGCCCATGGCGATGTCGAGCGTCATCGCGTTCTCGAACGCCTTGAAATTCGCGATGTTGCGCGGCAGCACGGATGCATCGTCCTGCTCGTAATAACGGCGGACCAGGTCGACGATGGTGTGGCCGGCCTCGACGAACAGGCGCTTGCGGTCGGCATGGGTCGCGACCACCGAACCGTTGCCGGGCAGCGCCAGGCCCAGCGCCTCGGTCAGGCAGTTCATGGAATTGGCGGTGAACATACCCGAGCAGGAGCCGCAGGTCGGGCACGCCGAGCGCTCGATCACCTTGACGTCCTCGTCGCTGACCTTGCTATCGGCCGCGGCGACCATGGCGTCGATGAGGTCGACCGCCTTGGTCTTGCCGGCCAGCTTGACCTTGCCGGCCTCCATCGGCCCGCCCGAGACGAACACGGCGGGGATGTTGAGCCTGAGCGCGGCCATCAGCATGCCGGGCGTGATCTTGTCGCAGTTGGAGATGCAAACGAGACCGTCGGCGCAATGCGCGTTGGCCATGTACTCGACGCTGTCGGCGATCAGCTCACGCGACGGCAGGCTGTAGAGCATGCCGTCATGGCCCATGGCGATGCCGTCATCGACGGCGATGGTATTGAACTCCTTGGCGACGCCGCCGGCCTGCTCGATCTCGCGTGCCACGAGCTGGCCGAGGTCCTTCAGATGGACGTGGCCGGGCACGAATTGGGTGAAGGAATTGACCACCGCGATGATCGGCTTGCCGAAATCGGCGTCTTTCATGCCGGTCGCGCGCCAGAGGCCGCGGGCACCCGCCATGTTGCGGCCGTGGGTGGTGGTGCGGGAGCGATAGGCTGGCATGGCGGTTTCCGTCCTCGGGTTTGGCGGCCTGAGCGGGAAAATATGGAGCCGCCTCAGGCCTTTCCGGCCGGATAGCGCACGGACCCGGCGGGCGCAACGGGAACTTGGGTCGGACAGGGCTCCCCTGCTCCCGGCGCGGGGGCACAAGCGGTCTCAGCCGTCATGCCCGGGCTTGTCCCGGGCATCCACGTTCTTGGTTCTGCGCGGCAAAGACGTGGATGGCCGGGACAAGCCCGGCCATGACGAGCATTTACTGCAGCGTCGGATCGAGCCGGTCGCGCAGCCAGTCGCCGATGACCGAGACGGCCAGCGTGGTGACCACGATGGTGGTCGCCGGCGCCAGCATGATCCAGGGGGCGCGGGTCAGATATTCGCGGCCGTAGCCGACCATGTTGCCGAGGCTGGTCATCGGCGGCTGCACGCCAAGGCCGAGGAAGGACAGGCCCGACTCCATCAGGATCACCTCGGGGAACACAAGCGTGGTCGAGACGATCAAGGTCGAGGCGATGTTGGGCAGGATGTGCCGGAGATAGACCCGGGACGGCGTTGCCCCTAGCTGGCGGACGGCGGCGGCGTAGCCCTGCGCATTGGCGGAAATGGCAAGGCCCCGGGCGATGCGGGCAAAGCGCTCCCAGCCGAACAGGCCCATCAGGCCGACCAAGAGCGGCAACGAGTTGCCGAAGAAGGCGAGCACGGCCAGCGCCATGATCAGGAACGGCATGCTGGCCTGGAAATCGGACAGCATCAGGACGAGCTGCTCGACGGCCCCGCGGAAATGCGCGGCGAGGAAGCCCAGCATGGTACCGACCACGGCCGAGATCGCGGTGGCGCCGAACGCGATCAGCAGCGAGATGCGGATGGAAACGAGCAGCCGGGACAGCACGTCCCGGCCGAGCTCGTCGGTGCCGAGCCAGTGCGCGGCATTGCCGGGCGCAGCGAGCCGGTTGCGCAGGTCGAGCTGGGTGAAGCCGTAAGGCGCGATCTTCTCGGCGAAAGCCGCGATCAGCAGCATCGCGACGATCCAGGTGACCGCCAGCGCGACCGAGAGCGAAATGGCCGGCAGGCTGAAGCGGCGGCGGACAGACGCATCCTTCAGCGTCGCGTCGGTCATGCATGCGCTCCCTTGCTGCGCAGGCGCGGGTCGAGGAAGCCGTAGAGGAAGTCGACGACCAAATTGGACGTCACCATGGTCATCGCAACCAGCAGCAGGATGCATTGCACGACCGCGAGATCGCGATTGGCAACCGCGACGACAAGCAGCCGCCCTACTCCCGGCCAGGCGAACACGCTCTCGACCACGACGGCCCCCGCGATCAGCGTGCCCACCATGAAGCCGAGGATGGTCACGGTCGGGATCGCTGCATTCGGCAGCGCGTGCGAGGTCACCACCTTGCGCCACGGCACGCCCTTTGCGGAGGCGGTGCGGATATAGGGCTGGCCCAGCACCTCCAGCATGGCGCTGCGGGTGAAGCGCGCCAGCACCGCCGCGCCGCCGAGGCTGAGCGTGACAATCGGCAGGATGGCGTGGCGCCAGCTGTCCTGCCCGCCCGAAGGGAGCCAGCCGAGCTGCACGGCGAAGACGAGCACCAGGAGAAGCGCCAGCACGAAGCTCGGGACGGTGAAGCCGGCGACCGCCGTCATCATCACGGCGCGGTCGATTCCCGAGCCGCGATGCAGCGCGGCGTAGATCCCTGCGGGAACGCCGAGCGCGACCTTGAAGAAGAACGCCGGCAGGGTCAGCGCCAGCGTCGCCGGGATGCGTTCCAGCACCAGCTCGATCGCGGGCCGGCCGTCGCGCATGGAGCGGCCGAGCTCGCCCTTGGCGATGGCGCCGAAATAATCGAAATATTGGGCCCAGATCGGATCATCGAGGCCCCACGCCTTGCGGAATGCCGCGAGCACCTCCGGCGGCGCCTCCGGTCCCAGGATCATGAGCGCGGGATCGCCTGACAGCCGCAAGACGACGAAGGCGAAGGTGACGACGAGCACGATCGTGAGCGCGGCGCGTCCGATCCGAATGGCGAAATAGCGTCCCATCAGGCGGCGTCCCGTGTCGCAGCGCCGGTGACGAGATGGCAGGCGACCTGCCTGTCGCCGCCGACGGCGGACAGCGCCGGCACCTCGCGCGCGCAGCGCGCGATGGCGCGCGGACAGCGCGGATGGAAGGCGCAGCCCGCGGGGCGCGCGGCCGGGTTCGGCGGATCGCCCGCCAGCACGATGCGGCCGGCACTGCGGCGGCCCGGCGCCGGCGAGGCCGAGACCAGCGCCTGGGTGTAGGGATGCTCGGGCCGCGCGAACAGATCGTCGGCGCTGCCGATCTCGACGATGCGGCCGAGATACATCACCGCGACGACGTTGCTGATCTGCCGGACGACGCGCAAATCGTGGCTGATGAACAGCAGCGTCAGCGACAGCTGCGCCTGCAGATCGCAGAGCAGGTTCACCACCTGCGCCTGGATCGAGACGTCGAGCGCGCTGACCGGCTCGTCGCAGACCAGGAAATCCGGCTTGGTGGCCAGCGCCCGCGCCAGCACGATGCGCTGACGCTGCCCGCCGGAGAGTGCGCCGGGATAGCGTGCGCCATGCGCCGGCGTGAGCTCGACGGCGCGCAGCAGCTCGCGGACGCGCTCCTCGCGCGCGGCGGGCGTACCGAGGCCGTGAATATCGAGCGGCTCGCGGATCTGCGTTGCAACCGGCAGGCGGCGGTCGAGCGCGCCGAGCGGATCCTGGAAGATCATCTGCATCCGTGCGCGCTGCGCGCGCCACGCCGTCGTTGCAAGCGCCGCCATCGGCTTGCCATCGAACCGCACCGCGCCGCGATCAGGCGGCTCGAGGCCGAGCACGATGCGGCCCGTGGTGGATTTGCCCGAGCCGGATTCGCCGACGAGACCGAGCGTCTGGCCCCTTGGAATCGTCAGCGACGCGCCGTCGACGGCATGGACGGCCGCAGCTCGCCCGAACATTCCGGAGCGCATCGCATAGGTGCGCGAGATCGCGGAGACCTCGACCAGCGGCGGACTCATTCGGCGGCAATCCCGAGCAGCGCGCGGCGCGAGGCCTCGGCACGGACGCAGGCGACGCTGCGGTCATCGGCGATCGGCGCGAGGGGCGGCGCCGCAAGGCCGCATGCTTCCGCCACCAGCCCGCAGCGCGGCGCGAAGGCGCAGCCGCCGGGCATGTGCGCGGGATCAGGCACCGTGCCGGGGATAGCGGTGAGGCGCCGCCGCGGACCATCGAGCGGCGGCAGCGCGCCGATCAACCCTTGCGCATAGGGATGAACGGGATCGGCAAACAGCTGGTTGCTCGGGGCCTGCTCGACGATGCGGCCGGCATACATCACCGCGACGCGGTCGCAATTCTCCGCGACGACGCCGAGATCGTGGCTGATCAGCACCATGGCCATGCCGAGCTCGCGGCGGACCGTGGAGAGCAGCTCCAGGATCTGCGCCTGAATGGTGGCATCGAGCGCAGTGGTCGGCTCGTCCGCGATGAGGAGATCGGGATTGCCGGCCAGTGCCATCGCAATCATGATGCGCTGGACCTGGCCGCCTGAGAATTCGTGCGGATAGGCCTCGAGCCGGCGGCCTGCGTCGGGAATGCCGACGAGATCGAGCAGCCGCCGCGCTTCCGCCTTCACGGCGCTGCCTTGAAGATCGCGATGCAGCGCCAGTGCTTCGCAGAGCTGCTTGCGGATGGTCAGCACCGGATTGAGTGCGCTCGCCGGATCCTGGAAGATCATAGCGATGCGCCCGCCCCTGACCTGGTCGAGCTCGGTGGCCGGCGCGCCGAGAATCTCGCGCCCGTCGAGCCGCACCGAGCCAGAGACTTGCGCATGGCGCGGCAGCAGCCCCAGCGCGGCGAGCCACGTCACCGATTTGCCGGAGCCGGACTCGCCGACGAGGCCGACGGCCTCGCCCTTCTGCAAGGCAATATCGACGCCGCGCAGGACCGGCACGCCATTGAAGGCGACGCGCAGATCCTCGATGCTGACCAGCGGCTTCACCTTCAGACCTCGAAATTGCCGGCGCGGAAATCCATCGCGAAGGCGGGCGCTGCCTTCCACTTGATCGATTTCGGCTTGGCCGTGAAGGTCGCGTTCTGGTGCAGCACCGTGAAGGCGGGATCTTCGCGCTCGGCGATCTCGAGCATGCGGCGGAACGCCTTCTTGCGCGCGGCGCGGTCGGTCGACGTTTCCAGGAACTCCGAGAGCTTGTTCAGCTCGACATTGGTCCATTCGCCGATCTGCTGTTGCTGGCCGTTCGGCCCGTGCTGGGCGACCAGCGACGACACCGGATCGTTGAACGCGGCCGAGTTCGACCAGTCGCGCACCGCGCGGGTTGGGCTACGCTCCATGATCTGCGACCAGTTCTCCTTGGTCTCGATCTGCACGTTGAGGCCGACCGACTTCCACATCTCGACCAGGATCTGCGCGGTCGCGACCTGGTTGGTGTAGTAATTGTTGAGCAGGCGGTACGGGATCGGATCGCCCTTGTAATTGGCCTGCTTGAGCAGATCCTGCGCGAGCTTGGGATCATAGGCCGGCACGTTCCAATCGGCGTTGAACATGTCGCCGTAGAACTCCCATTGCAGACCCTTCGGCACGCGGGTGCGGCCGGACCACAGGCTGTCGACGATCGCCTGGCGATCGATCGCATGGGTGAAGGCGCGCCGCACCAGCGGATTGGCGAGCACGGCGTGGTTTTTGTCGAACACGGTCAGGCGGTGATTTTGAATCGTGCCGCCCTGCACTTCGAACGCGGAATTCTTCTCGATGCCGGCGATCTGGTCCGGCGGGATGTCGCAGGCGAACTGATATTCGCCCGAGAGCAGGCCGTTGATGCGGCTGGCGACCTCAGGCACTTCGAGGAAGCGGATGCGCTTCAGCGGCGGCCGGCCGCCCCAATATTCGTCGTGGGCCTCCAGCGTCAGCGAGACGTCGGGCTTGAGCTCGACGACCTTGTAGGGGCCGGTCGTCACCGGCTTGCGGGCCCAGTCGAGATAGCTCGCTGCCTCTTCCCAGGCGCGGCGGTTCATGATGTCGGAGCCGTAGCGCGACAGCCGCCCCTCGATCGTGACGTCGGGCGTCGCGTTGTAGAAGCGCACCGTGTACTTGTCGACGGCATCGACGCGTACCAGGTCCGGCCAGATGCGGCGGGCGACCGCGGGAACGTCCGGCGGCAGCTCCTTGCCCGGGCGCGGCGTCGGGATCTTCTCGAACGCCTTGATGGTGGAGCGGTTCTTGGCCTCGGTCTCGCCAAACATGCGTTCACGGCTGAAGGTGAAGACGACGTCTTCCGCCGTGAGCTCGTCACCATTGTGGAACTTGACGCCCTGACGCAGCTTCACCTCGACGGTCTGGTCGTCGATGCGGCGCCATTCGGTGGCAAGGCCCGGCACAGCTTCGAGCTTGCCGCGCCAGTTCTTCGAGATCAGGCCTTCCCAGATCGAGGAGAAGAACACGCGCTCGCCGACATTGGACTGCTCACGCAGCACGTCGAGCACGTTCGCATTCGTGACCTTCTGCACGGCGACCGTCACCGACGGACGGTTGTCGGCTTGCGCGATGGCAAAGCGCGGCAGCAGCAAGGTGCTTGCGGCAGCGCCGCCGGATGTCAGGATGGTGCGACGGGTGAGCTTGCTCATGAGGATAACCCCTGCCCTGTGTGATGTCGGTTATTCGGCAAGACCGAGCGCGGCGAGATGCGCCGCGCCCTTGCGGACGTCGTCGTGATTGCGGAGTTCGAGGATCAGCCGCGGATTCGACGTGAGCCGTCCCAGCGCGCGGAATACGGCGACCCAGGGAATATTGCCCTCGCCCGGCGCCCAGTGCCGGTCGGCAAAGCCGTCGGTGTCCTGCAGGTGCACATGCGTCAGCATGTCGCCGGCGGTCTCGACGTAATAGTCGACCGGCGGCGCGCCGGTGGAGATGTGCGCGTAATTGGCGTGCCCGGTGTCGAGCGAAACGCGGACCTTGCTGCTTTCCAGCGCCTTGGCGAGGCGCACGCGGTCGCGCGGATCCTTGTCCTCGATGTTCTCGATGACGATCTCGCAGCCGATCGTCTCGGCACGCGCAATCACCTCGGCGAGCGTCGCCTTGACGCGCTCGACGATATTGGCGCGGTTGTCGGGATAGAGATCGAGATTGTTATGGTCCCAGGTCGTGAACGGCGAATGGATCACCATCTGCGTCGCGCCGAGGAACTCGGCGGCCTCGAGGCCCTGCAGCAGGCGCTTGGTCACCGCCTGGCGGATCATCGGATCGTGGCTGTCGATCTTGAAGCCCCAGAACGGACCATGGATGCCGAGCCGGCCGGTGTGACCGGTGAGCATCTGCTTGATCTCGCCTGCGGTTGCGCGCCAGTCGCTATCGAGCAGATCGGCGCGGAAGAAGTCCTGGATTTCAAGATCGCGCTGCTTTTCGAGAAGCCAGTCACGATGCGCGGGGATCGATTTGATGGACAATGCGGCGCCCAGCACCGGCTTCGACATGGCATGCTCCTTCGTCGTCAGCGATGACGGGGAGCAGCGCTAGACCAGTTCAATGACAAGCCGGTGAAATGCGTCTTCCGCAGCGTGGACGAGATGTGGACATCCTGCCCGCGCGTGCTGCGCTTCAGGCAAAAGCGATCGCGGCGAGCGATGCCGAATGGGCACATGGCAAGCGCTATCGTGTCCGTAGTGATCCGGAATGGAATCCTAGCCGTCCTTCGCGTACATCGCGGGACATCGATCGGCGGCCACTTCCACGGGCATCACCCTCTGATCGCGCTACATGGGGTTGGGGGACCACATGGGGCGGGGGATTGAAGGCTGGGGCAAGGTGACGAGGTCCGGACTCCTAGGCACTCCGGACCTCGAAACTTTTTAGATTGAACGCAGCAACGCGCCGTCCGGTGGGGCATCCGGGCGGCGCGTTGTCGTTTCAGAGCCTCGTTGTTTCGGCGCCTAGCGCGTCTGCGGCTCCAGCGTCACCGTGCAATCGCCCTGCCCTTGCGTCGCGACCACGATGTTGCCGGCGGGAGCGCCGAGGGCGATCGGCGCGGACGCGCCGCCGCCGGGCATCTGGACGATCACGCTCAGGGACTCGGTGCGCGCGGTCGAACCCACGGTGGTCGGCTCCGCCTGGGCGACGTTGCCGGAGGCATCACGTCGCATGATCTGGCAGTTCACCATGTTGGTTCCGCCGGCTGCCGCCATGCTCGACGACGTGCCGCCGCCCATCTGTGCACGGGCGCGCGACGGATCGCGCGGCACCTGGCTGACGATGCGATGCGTGCGCGGCTCCACGATGACGATGTCGTCAGCGGTGGCAAAATATTCGTAGTCGCGATATGCAGGCTCGATCGAGACGATCTCGGGCGGCAGCCTATGGAGACGCACGCGCGAGGGAATCGTTTCGCCAACCCGGATAGAGATGTTCAGATTGCGCTCCGGCTGCGCCAGGCGTGCGCGGCTCACCGTTTCGGAGATCCGCACCTGCCTCTCGGTCGTCACCTGGGCCTGCTGGTTGACCTGCGTGTTGGTCTGCGTGGTCTGATTAGCCTGGTTGGTCTGCGTGCCCGTGGAGCCGGGCGCGGTCTGTGCGTTGTTGGTCGGAGCCGGGCGGCTGGTATCCGTCGCAGTGGCCGGCTGGTTGCTCTGTTGCGCCGGCGGCTGCTGCTCGGCGGCACTGCGCGGCGGCTGGGCCTGGTTGCGCTCGTTCTGGTTGGCTGTAGCTCCCGCGCGCTCGTTCTGCTGGCCAGCCGGGCCAGTCGCCGGGCCAGTCTTGGATCTCTCGGATTCGGCGGTTGATTTCTGCGGCGCAGCCTTGTCCTGCGCAGCCTTGTCCTGCTTGGTTTCCGCACCGCTCTTGCCCGCATCGCGTCCGGGCTTGGCGCTCTCGGCCTCCCGGTTGCGATCGCGCGAAGGCTCGCGAGATTCTTGTGCCTGGTCCCTGGCCTTCGGTTGATTGCGCTCCGAGGCCGTTGCCGGCTGACGCTTGTCGTCACTGGCCTCGCTCTTGGCAGCGCCGCCTCGATCCTCGCGGCCTGCGCCCTGGAGCCGCTCCTGGGCGCCTTGCGCGCGCTCTTGAACGCGTTCTTGAGCCGCACCACCGCGCTGCGGAGCCGCGCCCTTGGCCGGCTCCTCGGTCCGTTTCGGCTCGTCCCTGCGCTCACCGGGCGCCTGGGCATAGGCAAGGCCGGATGCGAGCATGAGCCCGACGGCCGCAGTCGATAACAACAAATGTTGACGCATGGTCCCTCTCCTCGACAATTCGCAACAACAAACGCGAACGTTCTGTTCGTGCGAAGGTTCCTGAGCAGGAACGCGGTCGGGGAAGTGAGCCAATCAAGTCACATCGCATCCTTCAGCGTCAGCCGCGCCGTGAACGTCACGCTGGTCTTGCCGACCAGCGCCATGCCTTCGACTTCTGCACCGCCGGGGAAATAGTCGCCGGAAAAGCCGCAGGTGACCTCCCTGCCGCCGAATGCGAGCGTCCTGCCGACCGCCTCGGTGTGCTGATTGACGATCATGTCGCCCCGCCACTTGCCGTTCCGGAAGGTGTAGCTGCCGGTGTAGTAGAAGTAGCTGTCGCCGCCCATGATGCGGCCGTCGCTGAGCACGACCACGCCCCTGGCCTGCCCACGCTTGCCGTCCCGCATTTCGATGTCGAAGATGTAGAGGCCGTTGACAACCCTGGCCTCCTCACCCGCTTCCGCCTCATCGCCAGCCGACATCCGATCATCCCCCACGATCCGCTTGCCCCGATCAGTTCGGCACGTTCCGCTCGAGATCCTCGAGCCATGCCGCTGCACTCGAATCCGACGGTGCGCGCCAATCGCCGCGCGGCGACAGCGAGCCGCCGGCCGAGACCTTCGGCCCGTTCGGCATGGCCGAGCGCTTGAACTGGCTGAAGGCGAAGAAGCGGCGCAGGAACACCTCGAGCCAGCGGCGGATCTCCGGCAGATCATAGGCCCTGCGCCGGTCGCTCGGGAAGGCCGGCGGCCATTCGCCGTTGGCAACGTCCTTCCATGCCTGAAGCGCCATGAAGGCGATCTTGGACGGCCGCATGCCGAAGCGCAGCGTGTAGAACAGGTTGAAGTCCTGCAGTTCGTAAGGCCCGACGGACGCTTCCGTGCTCTGCGGCTTCTGGCCGGCCTCGACGGGCACGAGTTCCGGCGAGATCTCGGCCACAAGGATCGAGCCGAGCGTCCGGTTGACGTCGTCGCTGAACTGCTTGGAGGAGATCACCCAGCGGATCAGATGCTGGATCAGCGTCTTCGGCACGCCGGCGTTGACGTTATAATGCGCCATCTGGTCGCCGACACCATAGGTGCACCAGCCGAGCGCGAGCTCGGAGAGATCGCCGGTTCCGATCACGATGCCGCCGTGATGGTTGGCGAGCCGAAACAAATAATCCGTGCGCAGGCCGGCCTGCACGTTCTCGAAGGTGACGTCGTAGACCTTCTCGCCCTTGCCGAAGGGATGGCCGATATCCTTCAGCATCTGCGTCGCCGTGGTGCGGATGTCGAGCTCCTGCCAGCTAGTCTGCAACGCCTTCATCAGCGCGAGCGCGTTGGTCTTGCTCTCGCTGCCGGTGGCAAAGCCCGGCATGGTGTAGGCCAGGATGTTCTCGCGCGGCAGGCCGAGCAGGTCGACCGCCTTGGCGGCGACGATCAGGGCGTGGGTGGAATCGAGGCCGCCCGACACGCCGATCACCACGCGCTTGGTACCGGTGGCGCGCATGCGCTGCACCAGCCCGGCGACCTGGATGTTGTAGGCCTCGTAGCAGTCCTGCTCGAGCAGGCTCTCATCGCTCGGCACGAATGGAAAGCGCTCGACCTTGCGCAGGAAGCCGATATCGGCGGCCGGCGGCTTCAGGGCAAATGTCACCTTGCGGAAAAACGCCTCGCGCTGCCGCCGGTTGTCGTCGAACGTTCCCATCAGCGCGCGCTCCTGCCGGAGCAGGTCGAGGTCGACGTCAGCCAGCGTGATCTGGCCGCCCTGGCGGAACCGCTCACCCTCGGCCAGCAGCACGCCGTTCTCGTAGATCGAGGTCTGACCGTCCCAAGCGAGATCGGTGGTGGATTCTCCGGCCCCGGCCGCGGAATAAACGTAAGCCGCGAGGCAGCGCGCCGAGGTCGATTGGCACAGCAACGCGCGCGAGCGCGCCCGGCCGATCGTGATCGGGCTGCCCGAGAGGTTGATCAGCACGCTCGCGCCCGCAAGCGCGAGCTCCGAGGCCGGCGTCACCGGGATCCACATGTCCTCGCAGATCTCGACGCCAATGGTGAGGCCCGGAACGTCCTCGGCCGCGAACAGGAGATCAACGCCGAACGGCGCATGCAGGCCGCCAAAGGCGATGGTCTCACCGGCGATGCCGGCGCCGGAGGCGAAATGCCGTCCCTCGTAGAACTCGCGATAGGTCGGCAAGTAAGATTTCGGCACGACGCCGAGGACGTTGCCGCGATGAATGACGACGGCGCAGTTGTAGATGCGATTGCCGAAGCGCAGCGGCGCCCCGACGATCAGGACCGTCATCAGCCCCGCCGAGGCCGCAACGACGCTTGCAAGCCCGCGCTCGACCGCATCAAGCAGCGGATCCTGCTTTACCAGGTCCTCGATCGCATAACCGGACAGGCACAGCTCGGGAAACACCGCGACCGCGACCGACTGCTCATGGCAGGCATTGGCCGCCGCCAACACGGCCTTCACGTTGGCGCTGGGATCGGCGACGTGGGAGGTGGTCACGCAGGCTGCCACGCGCGCAAATCCGTGGGCGTAAATCGAGTGGAAAGTCATCGAGCGCAGTACCCTCAAATCTCTCGCCGGCGGCCACCGCCGTCAGCTCCGGTCATATTTAGCCCATCGATCTGGCCCCGTGCAGGCCATCCGCCGTCATGCATAACGGATTTGCGCCCCATCCGGTCCAGCGCCGGCGAGGTCAGGCGCTGCGGGCCAGCACGCCGGGCAGATCGCCGCGCAGCCACCCGGCGATCCGGGGCCAGGCATGCGCATGGGTGCGCGCGCCCATGAACAGGCCGAGGTGGTTGCTGGGCTCGGATGCCGCTGCAACGAAGGCAGGTGGCGTACCGACGAGCCCCGCGGTGGCCAGCGCTTGCGTCGCTGGCACTACATCGTCGTCGAGGCCGGCGAGCAGGAAGATCGGCGCCTTGACGTCCTTCAGATCGATCGGGTGCCCGAGCGCGACGAAACGGCCCTCGGCGATGCGGTTCTCCCGGAAGATCGCGTTGACGATCTCGAGATAATAAGTGCCCGGCAGGTTGAGCGTCTCGGTGTTCCAGCGGTCGAACCGCGCCAGCAGCTCGGAGCCCTGCTCGTCCGAGAGATCCCGCTGCAATGCCGTCCTGATATCGTCGTTGTCAGGGGTTTTGGACCAGAAGCGCAGCATCTCCTCGCCGCTGACATTACCGCCGCCGCGCGCGACGAGCTGGTCATAGACCAGCTCGGGCGCGTTGCGGGCGAGCCGGGCCAGCGAGGACTCGATCGACAGGTCCACGGGAGCACCGACCAGAACCAGCCGCCGCACCTTGCCTGGAAAGCGCGCGGCATAGAGCAGCGACAGCCACCCGCCCTGGCACAGCCCGACGAGATCGACCGGCGCGCCGATCTCGTCGATGGCGACGTTGAGGTCGCCGAGATAGCTGTCGATCGAGAGATAGCGCATGTCCGGCGTCGCTGACCGCCAGTCGGTGAGATAGATCCGGTCGATGCCGCCGTTTTGCAGCGACTGCACCACGCTGTGGCCTGGGGCGAAATCGGCGATCAGGGCCCGGTGCAGCGCATAGGGCGCGCAGACCAGCGCCGGCTGGCCGGACCGGGTCTGCGAGCAATCGCGCAAGTCCATCGTCGGGAGCTCCAACGCAACGCGGCTCGGCGTCGTCCAAGGCAGGCTGCTGTCATCCTGTTGCTCGGGTGCCCGCTCCAGCGACCAGAAGCAGGCATCCATGGCGAGCTGCGCTGCCGCAAACGGCCAGAGCCGTGGATCATCATGAGCCTGGGCTGACCTGCGTGGCGGTTTGGAGGTCTTGTCCACCATGGCTACCTCGACATCCTCACAGAAACGCCTCGAGGCTCACGACGGCAATGCCGAGGTCCCGAAAACTCCGATGGGTCGCCGCGACCGAGCCGTCGAGATCGATGCCGCGACAGGCATCCTCGATGACGGCAACCTCCAACCCTGCCTTCCGCGCATCTTCCGCCGAGAAGCGGACGCAGAAGTCCAGCGCCAGACCTGCGACAAAGACGGTCTTCAGCTCGCGTTCGCGCAAATAACCAAGCAATCCGGTCGGTGTCCGATGGTCGTTCTCGAACAACGCCGAATAGGAATCGATGCCGCGGCGAAAGCCCTTGCGCACCAGGAGGCTTGCCCGTGTCACGTGGAGATCGCGATGAAATTCCGCGCCGGCCGTGCCTTGCACGCAATGCGTCGGCCACAGCACCTGCCGGCCATAGTCGAGCTCGATGGTCTCGAACGGCTGCTTGCCGGCATGGTTCGGCGCGAACGAGACGTGGTCGCTCGGATGCCAGTCCTGGGTCAGCACCAGATTGGCGAATTTTTGGGCGATCCTGTTGATGGCGGGTACGACCTTCTCGCCCCCTGGTACCGCCAGCGCCCCGCCGGTGCAGAAGTCGTTCTGCACGTCGATCACCAGCAACACGTCGCGGTCGGAAATCTTCATCGCCGTCCCATTTCGATCTGCCGGGCGCGACGGCGCCGGGCGACCACCTCAGTGTCGGCCTTCCCGCGCGGCTTCGCAACCACTGGCACGCGCGGCAGCTGCGCGAATTGGTCACCCTGGCCGCCACGATGCAACGGTTTGACCTCGTCCGTGTTGACTAGGCGCACCCAAGGGCAGATTCTCGCACCGCCCGCGCCAGGCGGATCGGGTCGAAGCAGCGGAGGACAGGGCTGCCAGGGCCTGAAGGTCGTGGCGGCGATGAGGCCATGAATATCGGCAAGACCGGAAAAATTCTTCTCGCCGATATCGGCGGCACCAATGCGCGCTTCGCGCTGAGCCCGAGCGGTCAGACCGGACCGATCGACTATGTCAAGGTCGCCGACTTCCCGACCGTGCGCGAAGCCATCGCGGACGTTTTGGCGCGCCGGTCCAACGGCGAGCAGCCCCATCGCGCGGTGCTGGCCGTGGCGGGTCCCGTCACCAACAATCGCTGCGTCATGACCAACAGTCCCTGGGTCATCGACGGCAACGAGCTGCAGTCCGCGCTCGGCTTCGACAGCGTCCATGTGCTGAACGATTTCGAGGTGGTGGCCTGGTCCCTGCCTGCCTTGGAGCCTTCAGACCTGGTCCCACTCGGCGGCGGCGACGGCCTGGCCGGCGAGCCGTTGCTGGTCGTGGGGCCTGGAACCGGATTTGGTGTGTCCTGCCTGGTCGACCGCCATGGTTCGCGCCTGGCCGTCGTTACCGAGGCTGGACATGCGACCCTGCCGGCGGAGAACGAGCGCGAGGAGCGCGTGATCGCCTGCTTGCGGCAGCGCCTCGGCCATGTCTCGATCGAGCGCGGTGCCCTCTCGGGCTCGGGGCTGCAAAACCTGTATGAAGCGTTGGCTGAGATCGACGGAGTCCAGGTGCCGCATCGCGATGCCGCCGGGATCACCAAGGCGGCCCTGGAGAACAGCTGTCCGGTCAGCCGCGCGACGCTCGAAATGTTTTGCGCCATCCTCGGCTCGGTCGCCGGCAATCTCGCGGTGACCTTCGGCGCCCGCGGCGGCGTCTATGTCGCCGGCGGAATCGTGCCGCGCTTCCGCGAGTTCCTCGCCGCCTCCGCTTTCCGGGCGCGCTTCGAAGCCAAGGGACGGTTCCAGGATTATCTGCGCAACATCCCGACCAGGCTCGTGATCAAACCCGATGCGAGCTTCCTCGGCCTGACGACGTTTGCCGAGCACAATTCCGGCTGAGTAGCGGTCTCAGGCGGCGAGTTCCCGTCATGCACAGCTGATTTGCGGCGCACCTGCGGTTCCACGCAGGTTCTGCTTGCCTGTGTGTTCCCGATGAGAAACAATCTACCCGTGTGTGGCGTAGTTGCGGGGGCGTGACATGCGTAAGCAGGATTCGGGTTTCGACTATCACCGCTATCACCGCCTGTTGCGCGAAGCGGACAGCGAAGACAAGCGGCTGGCGCTCATCGAGCTCCTGATCGAGGAAAAGGCCCGCGACCAGCTGGCTGCCCAGCGCGCTTCGGATCGCGCGGCCATGACGGCTCACACCATTGCCAGGGTGCTGAGGAATGGCCGCAACCCTGCCGGTTGAGTTCTTCCCGCCAGGCGGCAAAAGCGCGATCGGTCAGCTCGGGATAGTGGCTGACGGCTCCGGAAACATCGAATCGATCATCGCCTTGAGCTGATCCATCGCGATCGGCTTGCGCAGGATCGGCCTACGACGGAGCAAGGACGGCAGCAGTTCCGGACCGTAGCCTGTGGCGAACAGAAACGGTTTTCCGCGACGTTCGATCAAATCGGCGACGGGGTCGACATAGACGCCCATCAGATTGATGTCGAGGATGGCCAGATCGTACTGCGCAGTCATGGCAAAGGCGCTGGCGTCGCGCACATTGTCTGCCTCCGCAACGACGTGGTGGCCGAGTTCCTCCACCATGTCGGCGATCATCATCCGGATCAACGCCTCGTCTTCGACCAAGAAAACGGAGAGTCCGTCCGCCATATCAACCCCGCAATCAGCCGTGCGAAGCTAAGCATAACCGAATTGCGCTGTAGATACACGAATTCGTGGCGGGCGCCGTTAATTCACACGCGCCCGAACCGATTCAACTTGATCAATCCAGTCCGCGCTCGTGGCTGAGGCGCACCATTGCCTGGATGAACACCTGCTTCTGCTTGTCGTCGAGGCTGGAAAAGAGCGGCTCGGCGGCATCGGCGACGTTGCGCTGATCGCCGGCGCGATCGATCAGGAACTGGGCCTCGTTGCGCATCTGCTCGATGATGTCGTCGGGCGGATCGCGCTTGGCGCGCGCAATCCGCAGGTTGAGCCGCTCTGCGCCATTATGCCCAAGGTAGTGCATCGCGCTTGAGAAGCCGTACCAGTGCTTCTCCTGATCCGGCGTGAGGTTCAGCTCGCTCTTGATCCGCTCGATGTAGGAATCGCTGTTCGCGACGATCTGCTCGGCAGTCAGCTGCGGCGCACCGGGCTGGGTCAGAACCGTGACTTCCTTGTTGTCTTTACCCTTGTTGTCCTGCGGCGCGTTCTTCGCCTCCTTGGTCGCCTTGGCGCTCTTGCCCTTGGCGCTCTTGGCATCCTTGTCCTTGGCCCCGCCCTGCTGCTTGGAATCCTTCGCCGCGTCCTTGCCGGCCTCCCGGGGCGGCGGCGCCTGATTGCTGGTGTTGGTGTTGCCGACACCGAGCACGCCGGTGAAGACGCCGACCACGCCGCCGATGGCGCCACCGAGCACACCACCGACCGGACCTGCCGCCTTGTTGCCGGCCGCGGCGCCTTCCTGAACGCCCTTGACCAGACCTTGAGCATTCGCCACCGCGCCGGCCCCGAGCAACAGCGCGAGCATAGACCCCAGCGCCAGGCATCGCCGCAGATGAAGCCGCGCTGGTGCCGCCGGTTTGATCATTCTCGTCTCCATCATCGATCTGGCCTGTCAGCGAGGATCAGCCGCCAGGCGCAACTCTATCTTTTCCGCCACTTCGAGGTCCAGACGCGGCCGATTGCTGTCCACGCCCGAAAGGTCTTTCACGCGAAGCGGTTATCGAGCCTCTTGCGAAACTGAGGCGCAATTGCGCACGGCAGCGTTCGAGGCCGTTTGGCGCGAAGTGTGCGTCGCAAAAAAAACACCGTGCGCTGCGCCTGCGGCCCTATCGCCTTGCCAGACGTTGCGACCTTTCCGGGCACAACATGAGTTTTGGACGCGGAGCCGTTCGGCTTTCTCGACAGACGCGATCAATCATGATCTGATCGCGCTACCAATTTGCTGCGACAGGCGTGAATTGCCCACGCGGGCCGACGGCACCAACAAGAAAATCGACAACAAGAACTCAAGAAAGAAGTCTCAGAGGAAACTCCAACAACAACACCCAAGCGAGGAAACGAGATGTCACGCAAGACACTGACGCGACGTCAATTTGTGGCTGCCACTGCAATGTCCTCCGCGGCGCTGATCTCGGCGCCCTATGTCCGGGGCGCTTACGCCGCCGGCAAGCTCTCGATCGGCTTCTGGGACCATTGGGTGCCGGGCGCCAACAAGGCCTCGACCGAGCTCGTCAACGAATGGGCGGCGAAGGAGAAGGTCGAGATTTCCATCGACTACATCACAAGCCAGGGCAAGAAGATCGAGCTCACCATCGCGGCCGAGGCGGCGGCGAAGTCAGGTCACGATGTCCTGGCGATGCCGACATGGTGGCCGCACGCCCATGCCGAACTGCTCGAGCCGGTCAATGACATCATGGAGCCGATCATCAAGCAGAACGGCGACGTGAACGGCACCGTCAAATATCTGGGACGGGCCGGCAACAAATGGCTTGCGGTGCCCGCAACAATCGGAAGCCAGATCAAGGGGCCCTGCTCCCGCATCGATCTCCTGAAGAAGTTCGCCAATATCGATATCCAGGAAATATATCCGGCCGGCAGCCAGCCCAAGGCCGACAACTGGAACATGGAGACATTCCTGAAGGCGGCCGAGGCCTGCCAAAAAGGCGGCGTGCCCTTCGGCATCGGCCTGGGCGAGACCACCGACAGCACCGACACTGCCGGCGCCATCTTCCAGTCGTTCGGCGCTGAGCTGGTCAATGCCAAGGGCGATCTCACGGTGAAGACGGACGCGGTTCGCCAGGCGCTCGAATTCTACAAGAAGCTTATCGCGGTCCTGCCGCCCGACGTCGCCGCCTGGGATGACGCCTCCAACAATAAGTGGCTGATCTCCGGCAAAGGCGCGCTGATCATGAATCCTCCGAGCGCGTGGGCGGTCGCCAAGCGCGACGCGCCGCAGGTCGCCGAGCAGTGCTGGACCCACGGCATGCCGTCCGGTCCGAAAGGCCGTTATGCGCCCTACCTGCCTTATTTCTGGGGGACCTGGAGCTTCTCCAAGAACAAGGAAGCGGCGAAGAGCCTGCTCACGCATCTGTCGCAGCCGTCATCGATCGAGAAGTTCGTGGCCGCGAGCGGCGGTTACGACCTGCCGGCCTACGCGAACATGACGACACTGAAGACCTGGCAGGAGGAAGGGCCGCCGAAGGGCACCCTCTATCACTACCCCAATCCCCACAATCACCAGACGCTGTCGATTGCGGCCTCTCCTGCTCCGCCCAAGATCGCCCAGCAGATCTATGCGCAGGCCACGCTGACCAAGATGTGCCTCCGCTACGCGCAGGGCGAGAAGATGGAGGCGACGCTCGCTTGGGCGGAGGGTGAGTGCGAAGGCTTCATGCGAAGCTGAGACAGAGACCGGCGGCTCACGCTGGACGTGAGCCGCCCGGTCTGGCTGCCGCCACAAGCTTCAATTTCTGAAGCCGGTTCCGCCGGCTTCCGTGCGAACGATCCTGCGAGGAAGATGCATCATGGCTGATGCCGTAGTTCGGCAACCCGGCGTCGCCCGGCCTGCGAGCGCCCACAAACGTGCAAGCCTGCACAACGCCCTCAGGCGGAAATCGACCGTGGCGTTCCTGATGACGCTGCCGCTGATCCTGCTGATCACGCTGCTCGTGGTCTATCCGGCCTTCTATTCGCTGCATCTGGCAACGCTGAACAAGTCGATGCAGAAGTTTGTAGGCTTCGGCAATTTCGAGTTCCTGTTCAGGCGCGACACATTCTGGCTGGTGGTCAAGCAATCCTGCATCTTCGCCATCACGGCCGTGGTCTTCAAGGCCCTGATCGGATTCGTCGTCGCGCATTTCGTTCACAACATTCCGGCCAAGGGCCAGCGCAAATGGCGCGGCATGCTGCTCGTGCCCTGGGTGATCCCGCCCGCGATGAGCACGCTTGCCTGGCTCTGGCTGTTCGACCCGTCCTACAGCGCCTTCAATTACACACTTGCATTCTTCGGTATCGGGCCCATCCCGTGGACCGGCGACGCCGCCTGGGCGCGTTTCGCCGTGATCCTGGTCAACGTCTGGTATGGCGCGCCCTTCTTCATGATCATGTATCTGGCCGCCCTAAAATCGGTGCCCGATCAGCTCTACGAGGCCGCCGCCATCGACGGCGCCAATTGGTGGCAACGCATCTGGTATGTGACGCTGCCGATGATGCGCAACATCATCGCGATCACCACGCTGTTCTCCCTCATCGTCACCTTCGCCAATTTCGACATCGTGCGCATCCTGACCGCGGGAGGCCCGCTGGATCACACCCATATCTTTGCGACATGGGCGTTCCGGGTCGGCATCGAGGGCAGCGACATTCCGCTCGGCGCCAGCGTCTCGCTGTTCATGGTGCCGATCCTGGCGGTCGCCGCAATCTTCATCCTTCGCGACGTCAACAAACGCGGGAACGAAGCCTGATGAGCACCATGACAATCGACAAGGCCGGACCGCGCCGCAACGTCAAATACGGCAGCATGAGCCGCGACCGCGCCTGGGCGCTGCGCTGGTCCTACTTCTTCCTGGTGCTGTTTGCGATCTTCTCGCTGACGCCGCCACTCTACATGCTGATCACCTCGCTGAAGAGCAGCGCCGAGATTTCGGCGGCGACCAACCCTTGGTGGGTGTTCCATCCGACGCTGGACAACTATGCCGAGCTGCTGACGTCCAACCAGTTCCTGCGCTTCTTCTGGAATTCGGCGTGGGTCTCGATCATCGTGGTGACTCTCACCATGCTGATCAGCGTGCCGGCCGCGTTCGCGCTGGCACGCATGAAGTTCTGGGGCTCGGCGACACTCGCCACTGGCGTGTTCCTCACCTACCTCGTCCCCGACAGCCTGCTGTTCATTCCGCTATTCAAGATGTTCGCGCTGATCGGCGACTGGACGGGAGTCCAGCTGATCAACAGATGGTACGTGCTGCTCTTCATCTATCCGACGCTGACGGTCCCGTTCTGCACCTGGATCATGATCGGCTACTTCGCCTCGATCCCCAAAGAGCTCGACGAGGCCGCCATCATCGATGGAGCGTCCTGGTTTCAGACACTGACGCGGATCTTCATTCCGGTCGCGCTGCCCGGGCTGATCGCCGCGACCATCTTCGCCTTCACCGTATCCTGGGCGCAATTCCTCTATCCACTCGTGTTCACGACCTCAACGGACCAGCTCGTTCTGCCGGTCGGCATCATCACCACGCTGATCAAGGGCGACGTCTTCAATTGGGGACAGATCATGACCGGCGCGCTGCTCGGAGCCGCGCCGCCGCTCATCATCTACGCCTTCCTGATGGACTACTACATTGCCGGCCTTACCGCCGGTGCGACAAAGGGTTGAAAGCGGAGGGTTGAACTGAAATGGCCGACGTTTCCTTGCGTAAGGTGGTGAAGCGTTACGACGATGTCGAAGCCGTGCGCGGCATCGACCTGGACATCGCCGACCATGAGTTCATTGTGCTGGTCGGCCCCTCCGGCTGCGGCAAGTCGACCACGCTGCGCATGATCGCAGGCCTCGAGGACATCAGCGACGGCGACATCATGATCGGCGGCGATATCGTGAACGACGTGCCGCCGAAGGACCGCGACATCGCCATGGTGTTCCAGAACTACGCGCTCTACCCGCATATGACGGTCGCGGAGAACATGTCGTTCGGGCTGCGGCTGAAGCACTATCCCAAGGCCGAGATCAAGGCGCGGGTGACCGAAGCCGCCCGCCTCCTCGACATCACCGATCTGATCGACCGCAAGCCGAAGCAGCTCTCCGGCGGCCAGCGCCAGCGCGTCGCCATGGGCCGGGCCATCGTGCGCAATCCCAAGGTCTTCCTGTTCGACGAGCCGCTGTCCAATCTCGACGCGAAGCTCCGCGTGCAGATGCGGATCGAGATCAAGAAGGTGCACCAGAAGGTGCGCACCACGACCGTCTACGTCACCCACGACCAGGTCGAGGCGATGACGCTGGCCGACCGTGTCGTTGTCATGAACAAGGGCAAGATCGAGCAGATCGGCACGCCGAACGAGCTCTACCACAAGCCGGCGACGCGCTTCGTTGCCGGCTTCATCGGCTCGCCCGCGATGAACTTCATCCCGTGCCGGCTCGAGGACGTCGGCGGCACGCTTCAGATCCGCCTCACCGATCGTCTTGCCTTTCCGCTGCCGCCGGCCCGCGCCGCGCGCTACAACGCGCTGCCACGCACCGACAAGCTGCTGCTCGGCCTCCGTCCCGAGCATCTCACCGAGTGGCATGCGCATCTGGCGCCCGGCGTCGAGACTTTCGACACCGTGCTCGACGTCACCGAACCGATGGGGATGGAGACGCTGGTCTATTTCGGGCTCGAGGGCACGCCGGTCTGCGGCCGCGTCGATCCCAATGCCGGCGCCAAGGACGGGGCACCCATGCGCCTGGCGATGGACCTCAACAACATGCACCTGCTAAATGAGGAGACCGGCGTCGTGTTGTGACGCCGCGATCCAAGAAAAGCGAGCAGGTAGGGGAGCGATGGCGACCAACAAGAAGAAGATTTTCGTTACGCAGACTTTGTCGCAAGGGGCTCGCGCCCTCCTCACCCAGCGGGACGATATCGAGCTCGTCGAGTTTCCGAACCTGATCTCGGCGAAGGATTTCGAGGCCTTGTTGAAGAGCCATGCGCCGGTCCATGGCGTGGCGCTGGGCGCCACCGCCTTCGGCGAGACCGAGCTCGAGGCCGCGCGTGACATGAAGGTGGTAACCCGCATCGGCGTCGGCTACGACGCCGTCGACGTGCCCGCCCTCTCCCGCCGCAAGGTGCCGCTGATGGTCGCCGGCAGCGCCAATTCGCCCTCGGTTGCGGAGGCGGCGCTGTTCATGATGCTGACGCTGGCCAAGCGCGCGCAGGAGCTGCATTCCTGCGTCAAGGAGGGCACCTGGGCTGACCGGCTCGGCATGCTGCCGTTCGACCTCTACGGCAAGACCGTGCTGATCATCGGCTTCGGCCGCATCGGCAGCCGCACAGCGAAGCGCTGCCTGGCGTTCGAGATGAAGGTGCAGGTCTACGATCCCTACAAGGACGCCGCCGACATCAAGGCGGCCGGATGCGAGCCGGTCACCGACCTCGATGCCGCGCTGCCTCACGCCGACTTCGTCACCATCCACTGCCCGAAGACGCCGGAGACCGTCGGCCTGTTCGATGCCGACAGGATCGGCCGCATGAAGGATAGATCCTACCTCATCAATACCGCGCGCGGCGGCATCGTGAAGGAAGCGGCGCTCTATGACGCACTGACGTCCGGAAAGCTCGCCGGCGCCGGCATCGACGTGTTCGAGGTGGAGCCGCCGCCGGTCAGCAACGCGCTGTTCGCGCTACCCAACGTCATCATGGCCCCGCACGTCGCCGGCGTCACGGTCGAGGCGGTGAGCCGCATGAGCGAGCAGACCGCGCGCAATATTTTGAGCGTGCTGGACGGCGATCCCATCAGGCAGAACGTCATCAACCAGGACGTGCTGGGCTGAGATTATGGAAGGTCAGCGGCTCACCCCGCCGCCTTCGGAACGCCAGAAAGCGTCCCATTTTGGTGCAGATCGGGCCCCAACTCAGCCTTAATCAAACGCGCGTAATGGGCTTGAAACGCGGCGGCGGTGGGACAGACTGGCCGGCGCGGCGAGCTGGAGGATGGACCCTTGTCAGAGATCGACCCGACCGACCACGCGCTGGCGACCATCGCCAGCATCCTGGAGCACCCCGAGCCCGTTCTCGTCATTCGCCAGACCGAGACCGAAATCGTGGTCGCCGGAGAGCGTGAGCACATCGCGTCGGACGAACCGCCGATCGTGGACGAGCATCCGGTGATCGACGAGCATCCGGTGATCGACGAGCATCCCGTGGTCGAGGAGCAGCCGCTGGCGCCGGAGCACACCGATGCCGATGGCTACAGCAAGGTTGGTCCCGGACCCATGGTCGCGATCCGTCTGAAATGGACGGTCCATCGCGGCGATGACGGCCAGTACTACGTCCACGAGACCATCGGCGAGCAATCCGCGCCCGTGGTCAGCGGTCCCATGACGAGCGAGGCCGCGGTGCGCTTCGTCGACACCCAACAAGATGAGGCGAACAGGCGCTTCGAGCTGCTGCGCAGCGAAATCGCCGGCCGCAGCTCGCTCGCCGACTACGAGCGCAAGGGCGAAGCGTAAGACCTCACTTCCTGCCGAGATAATCCTTCTTCACCAGCTCGACGCCGGCGTGGCGGAGCAGGTCGTAGGCGGTGGTGACGTGAAAGAAGAATTGCGGGACGCTGAACGTCAGCAGCAGCGTCCGGCCGGTGAAGGGCAGCTCGGTGCCGTTCTTCAATTTGAAGAAGACACTCCGTTCCGCCGCCGCATCGATCTCCGCGCGCGGCAGGCTCTCGATGAACTCGATGGACGTTGCGATGCGCGCCTGCAGCCCGGCCATGTCATGCTCCAGCGCCGGCAGCGTCACCGGCTCGCACTGCGCCAGCAGGGCCGGCGCGACCGTGGCATGGCGGCAGGCCTCGCCGACCTGCTGGGCGAGGTCATACATGTTCGGCGCAAGGCGCATGCCGAGCAAAATCGCCGGATCAAACTTCCGGGCCTCGGCATAAGCGACGCCCTTGTCGAGCAGCACGGACAGATTGCGCAGAGAAGGCGCGAACAGGCCGACCGAGACCTCGTAGATCGAGATCGTCACTTCAAGGATTCCCTTCGATTTCTGCCTTCCGAAATGTTGTCCGCTTTTCGGTCGACCAGTGGCTGCACATTGCCATGGAAGACGGCGCCTGCAAGAAGATCTACCCGGCCTGGTGGATAAGGCCGTGTCCTTCCGTCGCTTTGCCTCGCCAAACTTTGGACCGGCTCCGGGCCTATTGAACCCGGAACCGCCGGGAGACGACTCACAGCAACGACAGTGATCTAGATCACTTTTTGCAAGCGAGCCGGCGCGTAAGCGTCGGTGCGGGGACCACCTTTTCAGGAGACGGAAATGAGGAAGCTGTTGGCCACGGCCGCATTCCTTTTGGCGAGCACTGCCGCGCAGGCGCAGTACACGTTTGAATATGGCGGGCGCACCATCCGCATCGATCCGGACCGCGGCACGGTGCAGATCCCCGGCGTCTACGACAACACAGGCCAGAATAAGCCCAAGAAGGCCAAGAAGAACGAGACGGCCCCGCAGCAGGCCACGGTCGACCCGCAGGCGCCGGCTGCTCCGGCCCCCGCTCCTGCTGCGCCGCCCGCAGCCGTGCAAGCGCCCGCGGCCGTACAAGCGCCCGCGGCCGCCGTCGCGCCGCCTCCTGCGCCGCCGGCTCCGCCGACGGCCGCGACCGCGGCCAATACGCCGGCCCAAACGGCCGTTGCGCCGCCGCCTGCACCACCTCCGGCCCCTGCGC
>NZ_JADYVG010000109.1:0-387 GCF_020193585.1 Bradyrhizobium sp. IC3195
TCGGTAAGGTGATATGAACCGTTATAACCGGCGATGTCCGAATGGGGAAACCCAGTGCAATTCGTTGCACTATCGTTAACTGAATACATAGGTTAACGAGGCGAACCGGGGGAACTGAAACATCTAAGTACCCCGAGGAAAAGAAATCAACCGAGATTCCCCCAGTAGCGGCGAGCGAACGGGGAGCAGCCCAGAGTCTGAATCAGCTTGTGTGTTAGTGGAACGGTCTGGAAAGTCCGACGGTACAGGGTGATAGTCCCGTACACCAAAATGCACAGGTTGTGAACTCGAAGAGTAGGGCGGGACACGTGGTATCCTGTCTGAATATGGGGGGACCATCCTCCAAGGCTAAATACTCCTGACTGACCGATAGTGAACCAGTACCGT
>NZ_JADYVG010000110.1:0-385 GCF_020193585.1 Bradyrhizobium sp. IC3195
GTTAAAGCGATTTCAGGTGAAGTGATTGAAATTGAAGCGGATACAATTTGCGTTCATGGTGACGGGGCACATGCACTTGAATTCGTTAAAGAAATTCGTTCGCGTTTATCAGAGGTGAATGTCGATATTGTAACTTTAGGGGGTTAAGCGATGAAGAAACAGTCCAATCAAATTAAAAAAACAGGTGAATTTGTATTCACTAAAGCGCATCGAAGGTTGTTACTCGGCTCTGTATTTTTAATGGCCACTTCTGCAATTGGGCCTGCATTTTTAACACAAACTGCAGTGTTTACTGAACAATTTTTAGCAAGTTTTGCATTTGCAATTTTATTATCTATCATTATTGATATTGGGGCACAAATTAACATTTGGCGTGTCCTAGTTG
>NZ_JADYVG010000111.1:0-381 GCF_020193585.1 Bradyrhizobium sp. IC3195
GAACAGGGGCCCCGCGCTGTCCGCGGGGCCGAATGCAATTATAGATGGGGGGGATTTTGAGGGTTTCAACCCCTGGCGGCGAGACGAATGCAGTTCGCGTGTCCAGCCATCTTCAGGCGGGTGATCATCTCGTTGGCGCTTTCTTTGCCTTTCAACGGGCCAATAACCACGCGGTTCCAGCCGTTGTTAGTGGTAATGTGCGAAGCAAACCCTTCGAAAGCCAGCTGAGCGCGGACGGTTTCGGCCTGCTCGGCGCCTTTAAAAGAGCCGCACTGGATCATCCAGCTACGATCGTCTTTCTTCTCGGCGGTGGTTTTCGGCGCTTCTTCCACCCGAGTTACCGGCGCCGCGGCCTGGGTACGCGGCTGCGTGGTATTGGTA
>NZ_JADYVG010000112.1:0-372 GCF_020193585.1 Bradyrhizobium sp. IC3195
CTTGATGCCACTGCGTGGCCAAAGACGTTTTCGCTTGCCTTCAACATTTCGCCTGTTCAGTTGCGGGATTCCGCGCTTGGAGAGCGCATTATATCGCTCCTAGAGCAGACCGGCTTTAGTCCGCGCCACCTGGAGATTGAAATTACAGAGAGCGCGTTCGTGGAAAGAAACGGGGCTGCGAAGACCGTGATTGACGAACTTCGTCAAGCCGGCGTCCGTATTGCGCTCGATGATTTCGGGACAGGCGATGGCCCAGCGATGGCCTTCCACCGACACCAGCTTCTGCATGGACGTGCCTTTGGGGCACCATGTGGAGAAGAAGGCCAAGCTGCCGTCGGCGATGTTGCGGCGGATCAGAAGACCCCGCGTCCA
>NZ_JADYVG010000113.1:0-359 GCF_020193585.1 Bradyrhizobium sp. IC3195
CTCCGCGACAATCAGAGTTCAAAAAACTCTTGCGCGCGACAATTAACGCGGCAATCATCACCTCGCCGCGACACCGACTCGCCATCCTGATTGTCGTGCGCTTCCCACCCAGATTGTCGCGCTATACAGCTCGGCGTCGCATTGCGCGAAGGTCATCCAGTTTATCTGGTGAGCTTCCGTCGCGAGCCAGAGCAGGATCAGCAACTCTCTGATGTGGCCTATGCGGAAGCGACGTTTGTTCGAGAAGTGATCCGCCGGCATCCGCGCGCGCCTCTGCCGGCCATTATCGGCAACTGCCAAGCAGGCTGGGCGACCCTCGTTCTCGCCGCAACAAACCCTGACTTGACAGGACCCATCGT
>NZ_JADYVG010000114.1:0-339 GCF_020193585.1 Bradyrhizobium sp. IC3195
AAGCGGGACAATGTTGCTAGTATCGTTCATGGCGTATCGCTCTCCTCGAGAGGTTCTGGCAGGCTCGACACCCGCCTCGATACGCCGCCTATCTCATTCCGTCAGCACCCACTTTCCCGCATAGCTCATCTTCATCCGAGCGAGTCCTCTAACACCGAATGAGGTGCTTGGCATCGACGTTGCATGCGACAGATAGAGAGGCCTATCGAGTAATCATCATCGTCGGTGAGCATACTTCACGGGAATGAACGCACGATCGTCAAGCTCATTCTGCACCACAGAATTGAGGTGCAGCGCGCAGAACTGTACGCGTCGTCGGCGAGACGATCATGATCAGCG
>NZ_JADYVG010000115.1:0-292 GCF_020193585.1 Bradyrhizobium sp. IC3195
GGCCAGAGGGAACTCGGCTCCCGGGAGAGCGCGGCATAAGCCGTCCGACCATCGCGCAGGGAAGGCCGTGTGTTGGGCTTCACCTGTATGCTGCTGTGCGGTTCTTCCTGCGTGTGCTCTAGCGCAGTGGACCGCGGGTGCCGCCGGCACCCGGCCTTCCCTGCAGCGCCCTCTTGGCTATGAGGGCGGCGAGACGAAGCAAAGCTCGGGCGAAGCAGCCGCGAGGCCGAGTACGCACGTCTGCGTCCACACATTCGGTGTCATCGCCCGGCTTGACCGGGCGATCCAGTAC
>NZ_JADYVG010000116.1:0-253 GCF_020193585.1 Bradyrhizobium sp. IC3195
ATATCTCGCAACGCCGAAGCCCACAGCGTCAGCGTATCTTCAACTGACGCGCCACCAATCATCAGATCCCGAATCATGGTCGCCCATGGATTCAGAACCTTCAGGAAGATGCAACTGTAATGCTAGGGTCTGTACCTAATTAGCGAACTCTGATTCCCTCGCAGCGGGTTGATTCCACGCGGGGGACTTCGATGCGCAAAGGACTGTTCTGGCTCAACGACAAGCAATGGACTCTGATAGAGCCGCATCTGCC
>NZ_JADYVG010000117.1:0-247 GCF_020193585.1 Bradyrhizobium sp. IC3195
GCCATGAAGCTTGCCCAGCGGCGCATCCCGCACGCCCATATCCTCGCATGGTCGTCTTGGCGTAGGGCCCATCAGGCCAACGCGCGCAAAGCCCATCTCAGGAAAAAATTGCAACTGTAATGCTAGCATTACAGTTGCATCTTCCTGAAGGTTCTGAATCCATGGGCGACCATGATTCGGGATCTGATGATTGGTGGCGCGTCAGTTGAAGATACGCTGACGCTGTGGGCTTCGGCGTTGCGAGATA
>NZ_JADYVG010000118.1:0-255 GCF_020193585.1 Bradyrhizobium sp. IC3195
GTTATCTGCCGGACGGCAATCTTGAGTTCCTGGGCCGCAACGACGATCAGGTGAAGATCCGCGGCTATCGCATCGAGCCGGGCGAGATCGTCGCGCGGCTTTGCGAGCACGCCTGGGTGCGCGAGGCGGTGGTAGTGGCGGGCCAGAACGGCGCCGGCGACAAACATCTGATCGCCTATGTGGTCTGCGCGCCCGAGGCCGGCTCGGCCCCCCCCCCCCCCCCCCCCCCCCCCCCCCCCCCCCCCCCCCCCCCCC
>NZ_JADYVG010000011.1:0-243945 GCF_020193585.1 Bradyrhizobium sp. IC3195
CCCTTTACCGAAATTCGGAAATATCGTACACCTCGCTCATCCCGGCTCATCCTGAGGGGCGATCGCGTCGTCGTCTTGATCGCGAGCCGGGCTTGCGGTGGACGCGGCAGCGTCGGGCGCGAAAGGTGCGGGCAGGGAGGGTAGTCCCCGGTGAGCTCGCGGCCGCGCGCGGACGAACGGCGCTGCTAGGTCTCGTCTCGTCTTGCAAGTTTCCGGCGCTGTCGACGGTGCCAGGGAAAACTGCGGCGAAATGGCGGGCCGTGCGTACTGCAAAACCGTGTGGTCCTGGCCGTCGTTGCTACGGTCAAGCTCTTGCGGATGCGGCTCTCGCGTCAACCGGCGCGCGTGCCGGTGAATTCCGCGAGGCGCGAGGGAGGCCAGAAGGAACTCGGCTCCCGGGAGAGCGCGGCATAAGCCGTCCGACCATCGCGCAGGGAAGGCCGAGTGATCGGCACCACCTGTATGCTGCTGTGCGGTTCTTTCTGCGTGTGCATTTCGCGCAGCGGACCGCGGGTGCGATGTCAGCACCCGGCCTTCCCTGTGCCCTCTTGGCTCAAGAGGGTGGAGTGACCAGGCAAAACTCGGGCGAATTCAGCCGCGAGAACGCGGAGCTGCGTCCCGCATTTTGGAATTCGAGGCTGATTGGCGAATGGCAAGTGTGGCTGGGGTGACCGCGGCACGCCGCCGCATCTGCGTGATGTTGATGCCCCGCTCCGAGCTTGGGCAACCGACGGCTCTGTGATCACCATCACAGGCGCGGCCGCCTTTCCTGTCTATACTGCGGCTCGGAGGCAGGGTGGCGACCATGCGGAATCGGATTGCACTGGTTTTCAGTTTCTTTTTTTTCACTTCTCTGGCAGCCGCTGATCCTGCGGCCGCAGACGATCGGACCATCTGCGCGCAGCGCGGCCATGACGACCGCATCGCCGCGTGCTCGCGGCTGATCGCAAAGAGCGGCGGGCGCGACGCCGTGGCGTTCGACAATCGCGGTGCCGAATATGGCGACAAGGGCGACTACGATCGCGCCATCTCCGATTTCAGCGAGGCCATCCGCATCGATCCGAAATACGCGCTTGCCTGGCAGCATCGCGGCGCCGCCCTGCTTCGCCGGAACGAGGTGGATCGGGCCATCGCCGACCTGACCCAGTCGATCCGGCTCGATGCAAACAATCTGAACGCCTTGAACGACCGCGGCATGGCCTATGCCGCAGCAGGTGATTCCGAGCGCGCGCTTTCGGATTACAACGCAGCGATCCGCATCAATCCGAGGTTCAAGTTCGCCTACTTCAATCGAGGGCGGCTCTATGCCGGCAAGGGCGACCACACCCGGGCGATCGCCGAATACTCCGAGGTCATTCGCATTGACCCGACCTACGGCTATGCGTTCAACAATCGCGGACTGTCCTATCGGGACACCGGCCAGTCCGAGCGTGCCGTGGCCGATTTCAGCGAGGCGATCCGGCTTTTGCCGAGGACGACGCTGGCCTACAACAACCGCGGCGACATCCATCTCCTTCAGGGCAGGTACGATCAAGCCCTCGCCGATTTCAATGAGTCGCTGCGCAATGATCCGCAACATCAGAGCGCGCTGGTAAACCGCGGAATGGTGTTCGAGAAGCTGGGCGAGGTCGCAAAGGCCCGCGCCGACTTCAACGCAGCTCTGGCTGCCCCGCAGAAGTACGACAGCGCGAAATGGGCGATGGACAAGGCGCGCGAACGCCTCGCCGCGCTGGACGATACGTCCATCAAGACCGTTCCCGCCACCACCACGTCGGTCATCGCGTTGCCGGGACCGTCAAGCAGAAATGACAGGCGCATCGCGCTCGTGGTCGGAAACTCCGCTTATGAGAATGTCGCAGCGCTCGCCAATCCAGCGCGTGATGCGGCGCTCGTCGCCGAAACGCTCAAGCTCACCGGATTCGATTCCGTCACGCTGCTGACCGATCTGCGCAAGGATGCGTTGACCGCGGCGCTGCGCGACTTTGCAAGGCAGGCGGAAATCGCCGACTGGGCAATGGTATATTACGCCGGTCACGGCATGGAGGTCGGCGGCGTCAACTACCTGATCCCGATCGACGCGAAGATCGCCTCCGACCGCGACGTCAGCTTCGAAGCCGTGGCGCTGGACCAGGTGTTGAACGCGGCGGAACGCGCCAAGCGGCTGCGCCTCATCGTCCTCGATGCCTGCCGCGACAATCCCTTCGCCAACCAGATGAAGCGCACCCTGACGCTGGCGTCGCGTTCGGTGTCGCGCGGCCTTGCGGCGATCGAGCCCGAGGCGGGCACGCTGGTGGTGTATGCCGCAAAGGACGGAGAGATGGCGCTCGACGGAGAGGGCAGGAACAGCCCGTTCGCCACGGCGTTCGTCAACAACATGCGCAAGCCCGGTCTCGAGGTGCGCCGGCTGTTCGACGTCGTGCGTGACGACGTCATGGAGGCGACCAATCGTGCACAAAAGCCGTTCAGCTACGGATCGGTCTCGGGCCGGCAGGATTTTTACTTCGTTGCCGGGAAATGAGACGCAAGGCTTTGGCTGTCGCGCCGGCCAAAATTCACGGTATTGAGCCGAATTTCGGAATATCGTACACCCCGCCCATCCCGGCTCATCCTTGCGCGGACGAACGGCGCTGCTAGGTCGCCTGCAATGAGTGGCGCCTGTCGGAGGCATGTTGCCCCCTGGTCCATCGGCGCAAGGGCCCTGTCCGCGGGTCACGCATCGTGCCCGACAATCGGACTTGCGACATGGTGACATTTTCGGCCGCTCACGCCGGCCACGCCTGTCCACCGCCGTCGATCCGCAACACCTGGCCCGAGACGAAGGCACCCATGGGTCCTGCAAAAAACTCGACCACGCGCGCGACCTCGTCGACGGTGGCGATGCGGTCGAGCGTCCCGGTCTCGACCATCCGGTTGGGGTCGACCGCTCGGGTGCCAAGAAATCGGCCGGTGCGGGTGTCACCGGGCGCGATGCAGTTGACGGCGATGTCGTAGGCACGGAGCTGGTCGGCAAGACAACGCGTGTAATGCGTCACGCCGGCCTTCGCCACCGCATAGATCGAGCCGTTGGTGCGGCCCTTGAAGGCGGCGACCGAGCCGAGCGTGACGATGCGGCCGCGCCGCCGCTCCATCATGCCCTTCGCGACCGCCTGGCAGGTCAGGATGGTCGAGAGCAGGTTCCGCTCCAGCACGGCCCGTATGTCGGCTTCCTTGATGTTCACGGCATCGTTCGGATCGGGCTTGCCACCCGCAGCCGCGATATCGCCGCCCGCATTGTGCACGAGGATGTCGATCGGACCGAGAGCGGCCTCGGTTTCGGCAATCACCCGCGAGATATCGTTGGTCCTGGTGAGATCGCCAAGCACGCGCACGGTGCTCACGCCGAATTCTCGGCTGATCTCCGCGGCAACGGCAATGAGCGTGGTGCCCTCGCCATATTCGGCCGGTCCGTTCTCGCGCATGCCGTGTATCGCGACGCTGGCACCGAGCGCGGCGAGCTTTTCCGCAAAGGCGCGGCCGAGCCCTCGCCCTGCGCCGGTCACCAGGGCCACCTGCCCAGCCAAAATCCTCGTCCTGTCAGGCGATGCCATGATCCTCTTCCTGCTATGAAATGTCACTCCGCTGCGACATTGAAGCCGATCGCCAGCGCTTGCACCAGGCACATCGGCGCCACCCGCGTGCGGAGCACCGGCTTGGGCATGTCCTGGATCTTGAAGACGGCGCTGGCGCCCTCGATGGCACGCGTTCGCACAGAGACACTGCCGGACGGCGAATTTCATCCGGTTTGGGCATTTAGCTTACCTCTATTTGGCCGCTCCTCGAGTTGGGCGCCGGACGGGCTGGAACTCGTGGGCGTGATGGTCGTTTGCTTGGCCGGGGCAGCAGTAACGATCGGGGAGAGCACGTGAACCGACGCCAGCTTGTTCAAGGGTCGGCAGTGCTGCCGGCGTTGCTGCTTGCTTCCCGATGCAGTCTGGCCGCCCCTTCGGATGACATGTTCGGGCCGTCCACCGTGAGGGACCTGGCGCGGAGGCTGGCGGGCAAGCCCTACGAGGCGCCGGACGAGAAGCTCCCGGGCGGATTGAAGGACCTGGACTACGATCAGTATCGTTCGATCCGATTTTTGCCCGAGCGGGCGCTCTGGCGCGGCAAGAATCTTCCGTTCGAAGCGCAGTTTTTCCACCGCGGCTTCTTCTACAAGAACAGAGTGAACATCTTCGAGGTCGCGGACGGAAAGGCATCCGAGCTCAAGTACCGCAAGGCGGACTTCTCCTTCGGCGAGAAGGTCCCGCCGTTCGAGGACAGCGATCTCGGGTTCGCGGGCTTCCGCATCCATGCGCCGATGAACCGTCCCGACTATTACGACGAGGTCTGCGTCTTCCTCGGGGCGAGCTATTTCCGCGCCGTGGCCAAGGGGCAGACGTACGGGCTCTCCGCCCGGGGACTTTCGATCGATACGGGCGAAGCCAAGGGCGAGGAATTTCCGCTGTTCAAGGCCTTCTGGCTCGAGCGGCCGGCGCCGGGTGCGACCTCGTTGGTGATTCATGCTCTGCTCGACAGCAAGAGCTGCGCCGCGAGCTACCGGTTCACGGTGCGCCCCGGGGACACGACGGTCTTCGACGTCGAGATGTCGGTCTACCCGCGCGTCGAGATGCCGCGCGCCGGTCTCGCGCCCATGACCAGCATGTTCTTTTATGGTCCGAACGACCGCAACGACATCGACGATTTCCGCCCCTCCGTCCACGATTCCGATGGCCTTGCGATCTTCAACGGGAAGGGCGAAAGCCTCTGGCGGCCGCTCAGCAATCCCCGCGATCTCCAGATCAGCACCTTCCAGGATCTCAATCCGCGTGGCTTCGGGCTGATGCAGCGGGAGAGAAACTTCTTCGCCTACCAGGACATCGAATCCAGTTTCGAAAAACGCCCAAGCCTCTGGATGGAGCCGATCGGCGATTGGGGCGAGGGCGGCGTCGTGCTGTTCGAGATCCCGACCAAGGAGGAGATCCACGACAACATTGCCGCATTCTGGCGCCCGAAAAGCCCGCTCCAGGCCAAGGGCGAACACAACTACACCTATCGGCTGCATTGGGGGCCAGATAGCCCGAAGCCGCATTCGCTGGCCAGATTCACGCGAAGCGGGATAGGAGCGAGGGGCGGAGATGCGCGCCTGTTCGTGCTCGATCTGCATGGCGACAACCTCAAGGGCGTCGATCCTGCCGGTGTCAAAGGCGTGGTGACGGCGGAGAAGTCCGAGGTGAAGAACATCGTCACGCAGCCCAATCCCTACACCGGTGGCTGGCGGCTCAGCTTCCAGTGCCGGGTCAAAGGCGAACCGATCGAGCTGCGGGCATTTCTGGCAGAAGGCGACAAGCCCTTGTCGGAAATCTGGGTCTACCGATGGGCACCCTGAGCACTGCACCGCGGCCGATTGCCGGCGATATCGCGACCCAGCGCCTGCTGCCGACGGAGGCCCCCCTTCCGATGGCTCCTGGCGACCTCGGAAAAAGCCTGGTAGCGGACCGTATTCCTGCGCCGGTTGCCCCCGCAATGGCCTGGCGGCGCGGCCTCATCCTGCTCTCGACGGCGGCGCTCACGGCGGCCGGCGGATATGAGATGTATCGCGTGCTGCAGGTCGGCGGCGTCACCATCCTTGAAGCCATGGTGCTGGCGCTGTTCCTGGTCCTGCTCGCCTGGGTCGCCTTCTCGTTCGCCTCCGCGCTGGCCGGCTTCTTCGTGCTGCTGGCCCATCGTCCAGGCGCCCTCGCGCCAGAGGCGGAGTTGCCTGCGATCGCAAGCCGCACCGCCATGCTGCTTCCCACCTACAATGAAGATCCGCACCGATTGACGGCGCGGCTTCGCGCGATCATCGAATCCCTGGAGACGACCTCCCAAGGAAGGCTGTTCGACTGGTACGTTCTGAGCGACAGCACCTATCCCGACATCTGGGTCGCCGAGGAAAAAGCGCTCCTCGTGCTGCGACAAGCCGTCGGAACGCCCAGGCTGTACTATCGCCATCGAGCCGACAACACGGCTCGGAAAGCCGGCAACATCTCCGAGTGGATCACGCGGTTCGGCGGCGCCTACGACTTCATGATCGTGCTCGACGCCGACAGTCTCATGAGCGGGCAGACCATCGTCCGACTGGTCCATGCCATGGAGAGCAATCCGAGCGCCGGCCTCGTCCAGACGCTCCCCATGGTCGTCAACGCGCGAAGCCTGTTCAGCCGGGTCCAGCAATTCGCGGGCCGCCTCTACGGACCGATGATCGCCGCCGGCGTCGCCTGGTGGCACGGCTCGGAAGGTAATTACTGGGGCCACAACGCGATCATCCGGGTGAAGGCGTTCGCGGAATCGGCTGCGCTGCCGCAGTTGCGCGGGCGCAAGCCATTCGGCGGGCACATCCTGAGCCACGATTTCGTCGAGGCTGCGTTGATGCGGCGGGCCGGGTGGGGCATCTACATGCTGCCGACGCTCGGCGGGAGCTACGAAGAGGTGCCGCCTTCGCTGCTCGATTTTGCGGCGCGCGACCGACGCTGGTGTCAGGGCAATCTTCAGCATCTGGCTGTCGTGCCAGCGCGGGGCCTCCACTGGGTATCGCGTGTCCATTTCATGGTGGGCATAGGAGCGTACCTGACGGCGCCGCTGTGGCTGCTGTTCCTGCTGCTGGGAATGCTGATCTCGCTGCAGGCCCGCTTCGTGCGGCCAGAGTATTTTCCGAAGGGGTTCTCGTTGTTTCCGACCTGGCCGGCCCAGGATCCCGTGCTCGCCATCTGGGTGTTCGTCGCCACCATGGGGTTGCTGCTGTTGCCGAAGCTGCTCAGCCTGGTCCTCGTTTGGATGCGGGGCTCGGTGAGACGCCAGTTCGGCGGCGCGTTGCGTGCTTCGGCCGGAGTTCTCGCAGAGATCGTCGTGTCCGCGCTGATGGCGCCGGTGATGATGATCTTTCAGTCGATCGCCGTCGTCGAGATTCTGGCCGGCCGCGATGCCGGCTGGCAGACCCAGAGGCGCGACGACGGCACGGTGGAGCGCCGTGAACTCTATCGGAAGTACGGCATTCCAACCCTGTGCGGCGTTGCGATGGCCGCAAGCGCGTACGCGGTTTCGGTGCCCCTTCTGCTTTGGATGTCGCCGGTCATCGTTGGGCTGCTGTTCGCCGTTCCCATAGGCGCGCTGACCGCCATGCCCGCCTTCGGAAGATTGTTTGTTACTCCCGAAGAACGAGAGCCGCCTTCCGTGCTGCGGCGAGCGAACGAACTCAGCGCGTCGGCAGACGTAGGGGGCAGCCCCGCCTTGGTGGAGCTGCGCCAAGACCCCGCGCTCCTGGCCTTCCACCTCGCGCAGTTGCTGCCTCCTCGCGCCACCAGGCCCGACACGGTCGACGCCAACCTGGCGGTCGGCCGTGCCAAGGTCGATGCAAGCGAAACTTTCGAGGAGGCCGCAGAGCATCTATCCTCGCGAGAAATCTTCTCGATCTTGAACGACGGTCCGGCGCTTTCCAGCGTGTTGCAGAAGCGATGAAGCTGCGGCCTGGATCTGTCCTGCGGCCGTTTGAAGCTTTTCTCGTTGCATAGTCCGGTATTGCTCTCTCCCTTGATGGCCGGCATCCTCGAACCAAGTGCGCGGAAAGCGCCCAAAAACGTCCAAGGAAGGAAGCACGCGATGAAGATGATCAAAGGGCCTGCGATATTCCTCGCTCAGTTCGCTGGCGATGCGGCGCCGTTCAATTCGCTCGATGCCATATGCGGATGGGCCGCCTCGCTTGGCTACAAGGGAATCCAGATTCCGAGTTGGGATGGGCGGCTCTTCGACCTGAACAAAGCCTCGGAGTCTCAGACCTATGCCGACGAGGTGAAGGGTGTTGCGGCTCGGCACGGGCTTTCCATCACCGAGCTTTCGACCCATCTGCAAGGCCAGCTCGTCGCCGTTCACCCGGCCTATGATGCGGCGTTCGACGGCTTCGCCGCGCCGGACGTGCGTGGCAATTCCAAGGCCCGCACGGAATGGGCCGTCGATCAGGTCAAGCGCGCCATCCTGGCGTCCCGGCGGCTCGGGCTGACGGCCCAGGCAACGTTTTCCGGCGCGCTTGCCTGGCCCTATGTCTATCCCTGGCCGCAGCGCCCCGCCGGCCTGATCGAGACCGCCTTCGACGAACTCGCCAGGCGCTGGCGGCCGATCCTCGACTATGCCGACGAGCACGGTGTCGATCTCGCCTATGAGATCCATCCTGGCGAGGACCTCCACGACGGTGTCTCCTACGAAATGTTTCTCGAGCGGGTGAACAATCATCCGCGCGCGAACCTGCTCTACGATCCCTCGCACTTCGTGCTGCAACAGCTCGACTATCTCGACTACATCGACATCTACCACCAGCGCATTAAGGCGTTTCACGTCAAGGACGCCGAATTCAATCCGACCGGTCGCCAGGGCGTCTATGGCGGTTTCCAGAGCTGGGTCGACCGTGCCGGCCGCTTCCGCTCACTCGGCGACGGTCAGGTCGATTTCGGCGCCATTTTCTCCAAGCTCACGCAATACGATTACGACAGCTGGGCGGTGCTCGAGTGGGAGTGTGCCCTGAAACATCCCGAGCAAGGCGCGGCCGAGGGCGCCGAGTTCATCCGAAACCATATCATCCGGGTGACGGAGAAAGCCTTCGACGATTTCGCAGGCAGCGGCGCTGACGCGGCTGCCAACCGCAAGATGCTCGGCATCTCCTAAAAAAAAGAGGGTGCAACATGGCGATCGAAGCAAGCAACGAAACCGGCGGCCATCGTCGTATCCGGCTCGGGATGGTCGGCGGTGGCCAGGGCGCCTTCATTGGTGCCGTCCACCGCATTGCCGCGCGCATCGACGACCAGTTCGAGCTGGTCGCCGGCGCGCTCGCGTCGGATCCGGTTCGCGCCAAGACGTCCGCAAAGGAGCTCGGTATCGCCGACGGCCGGGCCTATGGCTCGTTCGAGGAGATGGCGCGGGCTGAAGCGGCGAGGGCGGATGGCATCGAGGCGGTCTCGATCGTGACGCCCAACCACATGCACCGCCCGGTTGCGAAAGCTTTCCTCGAAGCCGGCATCCACGTCATCTGCGACAAGCCGCTGACGACCACCGTTGCGGACGCCGAGGAACTGGTGGCGCTGGTCAGGAAGACCGGCAGGATCTTCGCCGTCACGCACAATTACACCGGCTATCCCATGGTCCGGCAGGCGCGCGCCATGGTCGCGAATGGCGATCTCGGCGAGATCCGTCTCGTCAAGGTCGAGTATCTGCAGGATTGGCTGACCGAGCCATTGGAAACCACCGGCCAGAAGCAGGCGGCGTGGCGCACCGACCCGTCCCGGTCCGGCGCCGGCGGGTGCATCGGCGACATCGGCACCCATGCTTACAATCTTGCCTGCTTCGTCAGCGGGCTCGAGCTCGACGAATTGCTCGCCCAATTGTCGATCTTCGTCGAGGGGCGGCCGCTCGACGATGATGTCCAGATCCTCCTGAAGTGGAAGGGCGGCGCCAAGGGCATGCTGTGGGCGAGTCAGGTTGCCGTCGGCAACGAGAACGGGCTCACGCTGCGCGTCTACGGCAGCAAAGGCGGCCTCGAATGGGCGCAGGAGAATCCGAACCATCTCTGGTTCACACCCTACGGCAAGCCCAGGCAGCTCCTGACCCGCGGCGGAGCCGGCGCAATGGGCGAGGCCGCCCGCGTTAGCCGCATCCCATCAGGCCACCCTGAGGGCTACCTTGAAGGCTTCGCAACGATCTATGCCGAGGCGGCGCGCGCCATCCGCGCGGCAGCGGCCGGTGAAAAGCCGCATCCCGATGTCGTCTTCCCGACGGTCGAGGATGGCCTCGCCGGCGTGAAGTTGATCGAGGCTGCGGTGAAGTCGTCCGCGGGTAATGGCGTCTGGGTTCGGATGACGTAAGGCGGTCGCGAAGCCGCGGAACCCGTTGTCGACGGATCTGCTCTATATGGATGCAATCATGACCCATGACTTCGCTTTGTCGAGTACCGTCGAGTGGGACAACTTGCACGGCATTCGGTGCGTCACGTCATGCGACAGCTTGCGGCGTCCGGCGTCCGCACGAAAGATGCATCAAATGCGAGCAATTGTGGCGCCTGCAATTTGCATGCTGACTATGGGCTACCTCACACATCTGAAATTTCCGCTCTCACAAATTGCTGACGCGGAGCCAAGGCGAGTTCCATTGCTTTGTCTAACCTAGATTGTATGGTGCCCGTAAGAGCATCCGGTCTGATCGACGATGTGCGGCCAATCGGCGCTGTCCGTGTCCTAGTGATCATGATCATAAGAAGAATGTTCGCCCCTGGATAGAATGAGGGACAGAAGACAATGACCGAAGGAAAAGGACAATGTCGCTGCTCCAGATCAATCTCTTCGGCGGTGTCGAGGTCGTGTGTGCGACCGGCGAGTCGGTGTTGATCCCCAGTCGCAAGGCTGCAACTCTCCTGGGCTACGTGGCGCTCAGTTCCCCTCGCGCCATTTCGCGCGGCAAGCTCGCGACGCTGTTGTGGGACGGTCATTTCGGCGATCGCGCGCGCGCCAGTCTTCGACAAGCCCTGCTCACGTTGCGGCGTGAGCTGCCGCGATATTCGGATGTGATTCTGGCCGATCGCGATGATATACGCATCTGTCCGAACAGCATCAGCACCGATGTCGGGGAATTCGAGCGGCTTTTGACGGGAGGGGATCCCGAACGTCTGGCCCGCGCGGCGGTGCTTTATCGCGGCGACCTTCTCGAGGGCATCGGCTCGACTTCATGCCAATTCGAGGCCTGGCTGTCTGCCGAGCGCCAGCGACTGCGGACCCAGGCGATGCGGGCGCTTGCGGGCCTGCTCGACTCCGGCGGGCGCGAACACATGGATATCGCGATCGCACTCGCGCTACGGATCCTCGCAATCGACCCGTTGCAGGAAGAGATCCATCGCATCTTGATGCGCTGTTACGCGCAGCAAGGCCGCCGGACCGATGCGCTCCGTCAGTACGATCTCTGCCGCTCCGTACTGTGGCGCGAGGTTCGCGCAGCGCCGGAGCGAGAGACGGAACGGCTGCAGCTCGAAATCCGGCACACGTTCCGAGCCGCTGTGAGATCTACTTCACTCAAATTGCCTCGCGATAAGAATTCTGACGCAACTTTCACGCTCGACGTGACGCCTGCATCACGATCCCTGTCGTAGCCTTCAGCCGCTCGCACAATCGTGCGCAGTGATCCCGCCTCCCTGTGGGGAGCGCGTGTCGCTCACGGCTCAAGCACTTCATCAGGAGATTTTGAACATGACTGGATTTCAGCAACAGACTGAGGACTACGGCCAATTGGACCCGCAGGGGATCTTCGGCTCGATCCTCGGCGGCGCGGCCGGACGCGTTATCGGCAACCTGCTCGGCGGCAAGAAGGGGAAGCAGATCGGCGGCGCGATCGGCAACATCGGTGGTGGCTTCCTGCCGTTCTCGGCCGGTCCGGACATGCAAGGTACCGTGCAGGTCTCCGACATGGAGTTGCAGGGCTTCTGGAGCGTGCTGAAGAAGATCGGCCAGGGCGTGCAGACCGGCGTGAATGTCGGCAAGCAGCTCGGCGTGTTCAGCGCCCAGCCTGGCCTGGAGCCCGCGGCGGCGCAGGTTTCCGACATGGAGCTGCAGAGCTTCTGGAGCGTGCTGAAGAAGATCGGTCAGGGCGTGCAGACCGGCGTGAATGTCGGCAAGCAGCTTGGCGTGTTCAGCGCCCAGCCCGGCTTGGAGCCCGCCGCGGCGCAGGTTTCCGACATCGAGCTGCAGAGCTTCTGGAGCGTGCTGAAGAAGATCGGCCAGGGTGCCCAGACCGGCCTCGATATCGGTCGCCAGCTCGGCGTGTTCAGTGCCGGCCCCGGCGGTCAGCCTGCCGCGGCGCAAGTCTCCGACATGGAGCTGCAGAGCTTCTGGAGCGTGCTGAAGAAGATCGGCCAGGGCGTGCAGACCGGCTTGGACGTCGGCAAGCAGCTCGGCGTGTTCAGCACCCAGCCCGGCCTGCAGCCCGCGGCGGCGGAGGTCTCCGACATGGAGCTGCAGGGCTTCTGGAGCGTGCTGAAGAAGATCGGGCAGGGCGTGCAGACCGGCTTGGATGTGGGCAAGCAGCTCGGCGTGTTCAGCGCCCAGCCCGGCCTGCAACCCGCGGCGGCGCAAGTCTCCGACATGGAGCTGCAGAGCTTCTGGAGCGTGCTGAAGAAGATCGGCCAGGGCGTGCAGACCGGCTTGGATGTCGGCAAGCAGCTCGGCGTGTTCAGCGCCCAGCCCGGCCTGCAGCCCGCGGCGGCGCAGGTCTCCGACATCGAGCTGCAGGGCTTCTGGAGCGTGCTGAAGAAGATCGGCCAGGGCGCCCAGACCGGCCTCGATATCGGCCGTCAGCTCGGAGTCTTCAACGCCGGCCAGCCCGCTGGCACGATGCACTAGACCCAACGCGTGGGGGCGGGCGCAAGCCCGCCCTCTGCGCTTAGACGTGAATGGAAACCAGATGGCCGATTCAACCGCGTCGCAGCAATTCATCGTGCAGGGAGGCCCGGTCCAATCCGGTGAGCTCAACGAACACTTGCAGCGTGAACCCGGCGTGAAGCGAGTCGCGCAAGTCGCACCCGATGTCGTCATCTTGTCGATGACGACCACACAGGCCGATCGCCTGAAATCGACGTTTGCCACGCTGGTGGTCGAACCGGATTCAGCGCTGAAGCCATTCGATGCCGACTGACGTCGGTGGGCAAACATTGGACACGCAAAACATCAAGGAGGCCGCAGATGGCCACGAAAGGCAAATCAGGAACTTCCACGCAGGGCGAGCACGACGCGACCGAAGCCGCGATGAACGGCAACGGGTCCGTTCCGGACCAGGGCACCGCTCCATCATCGTCACGGGGGCAGGAGCCCGCAACGATCGCAGCGCGCCCGGCGCAATTCATGATCGCGCCGCAGCAGCAGCCCGGGCTTGCGACCTTCAGCGTCGATTTCCTGACTCAGCAGCTCAGCAACAGTCCCGACATCGAAGTGGTGAAAACGGTCTCTCCGCCGCGCCTGTTCGGATTTCAGAGCGCAGAGCTCGGACAAGTGCCGCTCAGCCCGCTGGTCCTCGCCAAGATGACTCCTGACAAGGCCAAGTTGCTGCAGACCCAGGCGGGACAGCGTTGCGCGGTGGAGCGCGACGAGCGGCTGAGCTACATGCTCGATCCGACCACGCCGCAGCTGCCCAATCCGGGGGTGCTGACACCGCTGGCCGACGGCTTCACGACCACGATCGAAGTGCTGGGCCAGGATGGTCCGCTGCCTGAAGCCGAGGTTTATGTGTTCGGCAGCATGTGGCCGGCCCAAGGCATCACCGACGCCACCGGCCGCGCCACAGTGACCCTGCAAGGCGAAAGACCCGAGACCATCCGCTCGATCCTGGTCAAACCGAAGATCGACTACTGGACCTTCTGGCTCGATCGTCCGCAGCTCGTTCCTAACAGCGTCAACCGGATCGTTGTAAGGGCGCTCGGCGCGGTGTTGCGGAATTTCCCCGGCCAGCAATTGATGGGATGGGGTGAGCGCGCGATGGGCCTTGATCGTCTGCCTCCGTCCTTCGATGGCGCCGGCATGAAGATCGCAGTCATCGATTCCGGCCTGGCGCCGACCCATCGCAATCTGCACGGCATCACGGCAGGCACCAGTATCGTCGGGACCGACAAGGCGGCCTGGACCGTCGATACGATCGGCCACGGATCGCATTGCGCTGGAATCATCGCTGGCGGACCCGTCGGCGCCGGTGGCGGCATCCGCGGCTTCGCTCCCGCGGCGGAAATCCACGTCTGCCGCATCTTCCCCGGCGGCCGGTTCAGCGATCTCGTCTCCGCGCTCGATTACTGCATGGAGCATGGCATCGATGTTGCCAATATGAGCCTGGGCGGCGGCGAGCCTTCGCGCATTATCGAGGAACGCATCATCCGGGCCAAGCAAATGGGTATGGCCTGCATCATCGCCGCGGGCAATTCCTCGGGGCCGGTGCAGTTTCCCGCGTCGACGCCGCATTGCCTGGCGGTTGCCGCGATCGGCAAGTGGGGCGAATTCCCCAACGACAGCTATCATTCGCAGCAGGCCCTCGACGGCTTCCAGAGCCGCGACGGATATTTTCCGGCAAAGTTCTCCTGCTTCGGTCCGGAGGTCGACGTCTGCGCGCCTGGTGTGGCGATCGTCTCGTCGCTTCCCGCCGATGGCTTCGGAGCATGGGACGGCACCTCGATGGCGACTCCCCATGTCACGGGCCTGGCCGCGCTGGTGCTGGCGCATCATCCAGACTTCACCAAAGGCAACTTTCAGAATCGCGACGCACGCCGTGTCGAGCGGCTGTTCCAAATTCTGAAGGAAACCGCGACGCCGCTGCAGTTTGGCGACCCAAATCGGACCGGCGCGGGATTGCCGAACGTGATGCGGGCACTCGGCCTGGAAACCGGCGTCGCCCCGGTGATCGCCGCCGCTACCGATCCTGCGCTGGCAACGTTGCGGCGTCTGCTTGGATTGCAGTCGGTCGAAGCGCCGAGCATGGTTCCCGTGGGGTCGCCGCCGCCGTCCGCCGATCCCGTGCACGGCAGTGCGATCCACGTGGCGCGCGGTCCGGCACAAACGGCGGCCGCAATGAATCTGCAGTCCGTCGATCCGATCAAGAACGGATCGAGCTCCGTCGCTCACGGTCCCGCACAGACCGCAGGCGCGGCAGTCGCGCCCATGATGGTGGATCCGAATCCGGCGCAGATCCGGGAAATCATGCACAGGGTGGGATTGCTCTAACGCGCGTCCTTGGCATCTCAGAAAGGGGCACAGCAGCAGCTGTGCCCCGAGTGCCGACTGCCTTGAGGCAATTGCTGCGGCCGCTCGCCTTGGGAACATGGTGGATTGTTTGCCGCGTCCTGGATTTTCCTTCGCGGCGTCGTGCCGCACAGGCGCAGCTTGGAACTCTCGCGCCCGATCGAAACTTGACTCCGCGGGTCAGCATCGCCGCCGATCGCTGGCCTGCACGGCCCCGCCTCCAAGCCCCCCATACCCCCCTGGGTGGGGCCGTGCTTCCAAGCAGGAGGTGCAATTGTCCGAGCCGACCGAGCAAGAGATCAGAGAACGCGCGCACCAATTGTGGGAGCAGGCGGGCAAGCCCGAAGGGCGCGAGGAGGAATTTTGGCACGCGGCGGAGCAGGAGCTGCGCAACGAGGACAGGTCGAGCACGCTGCGGACGCCGGATACGCTGTGACCGACAAGACCTGCCCATTCTGCCAGGGTCTTGGATGGGTCTGCGAAAACCATCCGCTCCGGGTCTGGAGCGAGAAGCTCGGCGGCTGCCGCTGTGGCGAGGGCATGCCCTGCTCCTGCAACACGACCGAGGACCCTGAAATCAGGGTGGTGATCGTCGAAGCCGACACGACGTGGCACTAGCGGCGCCCAACCGATGCCTGCTCGGCTGGTCACTTCCGAAACGCTGCACCTCAGGGAACGGACCATCCCGGAAAGGAATTTAGTGTCCGCACGGCTCCGACAACAATTCTTTCCGCGGCAGTTTCGGTGGTGGACGAGCAGAAGAAGCTAGAGCACCAGATCGAACTCGCAACGCGAGCGGCCTCGCTCGTCAGGGATGAAACCACCGGACAACGCTTCAGGAGCTTCGCGGAGGAACTGAAACGAAAGCTGCTTCGCATAATGCGCCGTGGCAAGGTGCGCACACGCGCCTATGAGCTCTGGGAGCAGGCGGGACGGCCGAGCAATCGCGAGCTGGAGTTCTGGCTGGAAGCCGAACGTCAGATCGAAGATGAACGCGAGGAGCGAAAGAGCTCGGGCGCTTCATAGCGCCGGGCGGTATCTCCGTCCTCTGCGCGCGGACCGCAGGTGCCGGTCGCGCGAGCAAGAAAAAAGCCGCCGGGTTCTTCACCCTGGCGGCGTCGCAAAGTCCGTAGCTGTTGATCGTCTTCCCAGCCTCGTGCGTACCGCCGTTACCTTGTTTGCGGCCATGCCCGATCCTTGTAGGCGATGGTGCGCGATTCCGCTGTGATCTGGAGCACACAGTGGAGAGGATTCGCCGTCACGTTCTGACGGCCGCGCTGCGCTGCAACCATCAGCGCGCTCACGAGCCCCTCAGGTCCGGTACCACGCCGCCAGGTTCCACGTGATGGTGTCCCAGCCGGAGATGTCGATCATCAAATTGTTGGCGCCGGCGTTGACGACGTGGCGCGAGAGCAGGGGCAGGAACACGTTTGCCTCGCAGAAGATCTCGTCGACCTTCATCAGCAGCGCGGCGCGCTTGACCGGATCGAGCTCGTTCTGCGCGGCCTTGTAGGCCTTGTCGGCTTCGGGATCGGAATAGCGCGAATTGTTGCGGCCGAGCCATTTGTTGTCTTTGGTGGCGATCTCCCAGGACACGCACTGGTTCAAGAGGCGCTCCGGATCGGGCTGCGGCTGCGTCGTGTTGTACATCTCCATGTCGGCATAGAATTTCGAGTAGGTGTCGGGATTGCCGACGTCGGAGGAGAAGAACACGGAGGCGGTGACCGCCTTGATCTCGATGTCGATGCCGGCCTTCTGGCACGCCTGCTTGATGATGGCCTGCGTCTTCTGGCGCGGCGCGTTGGTCGAGGTCTGGAATACGTATTTGAGCTTCTTGCCGTCCTTCTCCCGGATGCCGTCCGCGCCCTTGGTCCAGCCGGCCTCGTCGAGGATCTTGTTGGCCTTGTCGATGTCGAACTCGTATTTCAGCTTGGGCGACTTGAACTGCTTGGGCGCGTTGACGAAGCTCGCGGTGGCGATGGCGCCGCGTCCGTAGATGAACTTCTGGATCGAATCGCGGTCGATCAGGAAGTTGATCGCGCGGCGAACGGCGGGATCGGACAGCGTCGGATGCTTGGTCTTGACGCTCGAGCGCTCGCCGTCGACCTCGGTCCAGGGATCCGTCGTGTTGAGGATGATGAACTCGACATTGCCGGAAGGCGTGATCTCGAGCTTGCCCTTGCCGCCGGCCTCCATGCGCTTGAGGACCTCCTCCTCCACCTGCATGTTCCAGGCGAAGTCGTACTCGCCGGTCTGCAGCACGGCGCGCGCCGCGGACACCGCGTCGCCGCCGCCCTTGATCTCGACCATGTCGAAATGCGGCTGGTTCTTGATGTGATAGTCGGGATTGCGCTCGGCGCGGATCATGTCGCCCGGCTTGAACTCGACGAATTTGTACGGGCCGGTGCCGACCGGCTTCAGATTGCCCGGCGCTTCGCGCGACTTGGCCCCGACATACTCGCCGAAATGATGCTTCGGCAGGATCATCCCGACCGAGCCGACGAACGGATCGGCCCAGAACGGCGTCGGCGCCCGGAAGATCACCTTGACAGCGTGGTCGTCGATCTTCTCGACCTTGATGTCCTTGTAGGAGCCCGTGGTGTAGGCCGCGGTGGCGAGATCTGCGGCGTATTGCCAGGTGAAGACGACATCGTCGGCGGTGAAGGGCTTGCCGTCATGCCACGTCACGCCCCGCTTCAGCTTCCAGATCACGCTCATGCCGTCGGCCGCAAGGCCGCCGTTCGCCTTGGTCGGCGCCTCGGCGGCGAGGCAGGGGATGAGGTTGCCCTCCTTGTCCCAGCCGGCGAGCGGCTCGAAGAAGATGCGCGAGGCGATCTGGTCCTTGGTGCCGAGCGCGAAATGCGGATTGAGCAGGGTGGGCGCCTGCCAGAGCAGCATCTTGAGCGTGCCGCCGCCGCCGGCCTTGGCCGGCTTGTACGGCAGCGTGGCGTCAGCCATCGCGACGTCGTGCCAGACCAGGATCTGGCTCGCGATCGGCGCTGCGATTCCGACCGCGGCCATTGTCCTGATGAATGAGCGCCGAGACAGCGTGCCTTGCTTCACCTCTGCGACCAGATTGCGGATTTCGTTCTCGTTCATTGGATGATCCCCACTTCGTCGCCACCGGCTCAGTGCGCGCTAACTCAGCACGTCGGGCGTGGTGGAGTCAAAGAGAAGGACGCCGGCCCGGCTGCGGATGGAACGAAAGTGCAATCCGGGATTCTTGCCACGAGCGGCAGCAGCCCTGCTTGCGCGGCGCTTCATCCGGGTTACGCGCGCGCACTTTGTCGCACTCTGCATTCGTTTTCCGTTTGCGGCCGAATGGAGAAAGGCTGGCCCCGAGCCGCGGACAATATGGATTTCCATTTCATTGATTTCGCACCGCAGAAAAGGGAATACGGGTCCGTTGCCGCAAGACCCAAGGAGACCAAGATGCCGTTTCGCCTTCCCCTGGTTCTCTCTGCCGTGCTGGCCGCATGGTCCGCCGCAGCCGCGGCCGAGACCATCAAGATCGGCGTGACGCCGGGGCCGCATGCGCAGATCCTCGAAGCCGTGAAGCCGATCGCCGCCAAGCAGGGCCTCGACATCCAGCTCCTGGAGTTCTCCGATTACGTGGTGCCGAACGCCGCGCTCGATGCCGGCGAGATCCAGGCCAATTCGTTTCAGAACCAGCCTTACCTGGACAACCAGAAGGCCGACCGCGGCTACAAGATCGAATCCGTCGGCCTGACCGTGAACTTCCCGATCGGCGTCTATTCGAAGAAGCACAAGGCCTTCGGCGACATCCCCGCGGGCGGCAAGGTCTCGATCCCGAACGACCCGACCAATGGCGGCCGCGTGCTGCTGCTGCTGCGCGACAAGGGCGTGATCAAGCTGAAGGACGGCACCGGCTTCAAGCCGACCGTGCTCGACATCACCGACAATCCCAAGAAGCTGAAGTTCATCGAGGTCGACGCGGCGCAGGCCCCGCGCGCGCTCGACGACGTCGATGCCGCCGCGATCAACACCAACTATGCAACCCAGGCGGGCCTCGATCCGGTCAAGGATCCGATCCTGCGCGAGGACCCGAAGGGGCCCTATGTCAACCTGATCGCGGTGCGCAGCGCCGACAAGGACAAGCCTTGGGTCAAGATCCTCGTGGACAGTTACCACACGCCTGAGGTCAAGGAGTTCGTCCTGACCAAGTTCAAGGGCGCGGTGCTGCCGAGCTGGTAGGCAATCTGCCCGCCCAGAGTCCACATGAAGGCGATCCGGCGGGCAGCCTTGCGATCAGCCTTGCGCAGGAATCTTGCGTATGTGCCCTGCGTAATGCCCGCTTGTCGGGAACTGCGGCAACCGACATCATCGGGGCCCATCCTCGCCCGACAGGGATCGTATGAAACGCTTTGCCAACCTGAAACGTCTGGGCTTCTTCACGCGGCTGCTCGACGAGGCGCCGGCGGCGGACCGCTATCGCTTCGCCGCCGAGCAGATCGTGCGCGCCGAGAAGGCCGGGCTCGATTCCGCGTGGATCGCTCAGCATCATTTCCATGAGCGCGAGGGCGGCCTGCCGTCGCCCTTCACGTTCCTGGGTTATGCGGCCGCGCAGACCTCGCGCATCCGCCTCGGCACCGGCATCGTCACGCTGCCGCTGGAGAACGCAGTGCGGGTGGCGGAGGACGCCGCGGTGCTCGATCTCCTTTGCAACGGCCGCTTCGAGCTCGGCGTCGGCACCGGCGGCAACCCGTCGGCCTTCGCCGCTTTCGGCCTCGACAGCGCCCAGCGCAACGAGATCTTTGCCCGCAATTTGGACATCGTCCGCAAGGCCCTGACCGGCGAGCCGCTCAATGGCGGCGACACGCTTTATCCGCAGCGGCCGCAACTGGATAAGCGCATCTGGCAGGCGACGTTCTCCGTTGCCGGCGGCGCCCGCGCCGGCAAGGCCGGCGACGGCCTCCTGCTCTCGCGCACGCAGCCGCGGGCCAAGGACGCGCCGAACGCGACGCTCGCCGAGATCCAGAACCCGATCATCGACGCCTATCTCGCCGCGCTGCCGCCGGGCTGCGAGCCGCGCATCATGGCCTCGCGCAGCATCTTCGTCGCCGACGACCATCGCGAGGCGCTGCGGCTTGCCGATATCGGGCTGCGCCGCGCGCTGCCGCAATTCATGAAGGGCGGACATCCCCCTCCGGGCGAGACGCTGGAGGAGATGATCACCGCGTTCGACACCCATGTCGGCGATGCCAACCACGTCATTGCCTCGCTCCGCACCGACGCCACGCTGGAACGGGTGACCGATCTCGTCTTCCAGGTGCATTCGGTCGATGCGCCGCATCCTGACGTCCTGCGCTCGATCGAGCTCGTCGCCGACAAGGTCGCCCCAGTGCTGGGCTGGACCCGGACGGCCGCCAAAGACATTGTCCTCGCAGGTTAGCCGGAATGAACGAAAAACGCGTTGCACGAGGCTGAATGATGGGAACGCAAGACATCATCGACACGCTCGCCGGCATCGAGCCCGGCTCCACGCTCGACGCCATCCGCGCGCGCCGCCTGCAGGCGCGCGAGAATGCGCAGAAGAGCTATCTCGCTTTGTTCGAGCCGATCGAGGCCGGCGATTTTTCGCTGGCCGCACGCGCCGCGGTCGCGGCCTTCGTGACCGGGCTCCATGGCCAGTCCCCCGTCGCCGCCTTCTATCGCGACAAGCTTGCCGCGACTGCGGATGGCGCGCCTCTGCTCGATGCGATCAACGCCGAGATCGAGCGCGGCAAGACCTCCGGCCCATACGGCGCCTATCCGGCCGGTCCGTTGTCGATCGAGAACAAGGCCGGCTTGATCTATCGCGTCAGCGCGGAGCGCAAGCCGGTCCTCGGCGCCCGGCTGGTTGCAGCATTGGAGCACGCGCACCTCCTTGTCTTCCACCCGCGCGATGCCGCGTCCGCCGACATGAAGGCGCTACTGGCTGCCGGCTGGTCATCCACCGGCATCGTCACGTTGTCCCAGCTCGTTGCGTTCCTGTCGTTCCAGGTGCGCGTCGTCAGCGGCCTGCGCACGCTCGCCGCAGCGAACGCGTAGGAGGTCCAATCATGAGCACCGTCAATCCGCCCGTCGCCTTCACCCAGGACGAGCTCGGCTGGGTCTCGTGGATCGACCCTCTGCCCGAGGCCGAGCTGACCGAGCGGCACTACGCCGGCCTCGTCGACCGTGCCCGCGCCAAGTCGGAATATTTTCGTCTTTTGGTGCGCGATCCCGAAGTGCTGGAAGCCCGCACCAAGACCGACAAGGACATCTTCTACAACGTCGCCGACGGCCTGCCGCGCGCCGAGCGCGAGCTCGCCGCTGCCGCGACCTCGCGCTACAACGGCTGCATCTATTGCGCCTCCGTGCATGCGCGCTTCGCCAGCACCTATTCCAAGCGGCGCGACGACGTCCAGCGCCTGCTCGACGAGGGCGTTGGGGCCGATCTCGGCGAGCGCTGGAATGCGGTGGTCAAGGCCTCGGTGGCGTTGGCCGCAACGCCGATCGCATTCGGGCCTGACAATATCGCCGAGCTGCGCCGCGCCGGTCTCGACGACGCCGAGATCGTCGACGTCATCAACGGCGCCTCGTTCTTCAACTGGGCGAACCGGCTGATGCTGTCGCTCGGCGAGCCCTCGAAATAGGCAATCTTACCGGCACGAGAATTGCTGCTGTATCAACATTGAATGGATGGAGCCGTGAATGAGCAACATCGATCGCCGTACCCTGGTCAAAGGCTCGCTCGCCGCCATGATGGCTGGCACAGCCTTCTCGCGCGCCGCACTGGCGCAATCCGCCGAGCCGATCCTGCTCGGCGTCAGCGGCCCCCTCACGGGACCGAACGCGCAATATGGCGCGCAGTGGAAGCAGGGCTTTGATCTCGCGCTCGACGAGATTCACGCCGCCGGCGGCATCAACGGCCGCAAGCTCGCCTACCAGTTCGAGGACAGCCAGAGCGATCCGCGCCAGTCGGTCGCGATCGCCCAGAAATTCGTCTCCGATCCCCGCATCGTCATGGAGCTCGGCGATTTCTCCAGCCCCGCCTCGATGGCGGCCTCCCCGATCTATCAGCGCGGCGGCCTGGTGCAGTTCGGCTTCACCAATTCGCACCCCGACTTCACCAAGGGCGGTGACTTCATGTGGAGCACGTCCGTGAGCCAGGCCGACGAGCAGCCACTGCTGGCGTCCTACGCCGTCAGGCGGCTCGGTCTGAAGAAGCTTGCGGTGCTGCACCTCAACACCGATTGGGGCCGCACCAGCCGCGATCATTTCGTCAAGGCGGCCAAGGAATACGGCGCCGAGGTCGCGATCACCGAGGGCTACATCGCCGAGGAACGCGACTTCCGCTCCACTCTGGTGCGCGTGCGCGACGCCAGCCCGGACGGCCTGATCCTGATCTCCTATTATTCCGACGGCGCGCTGATCGCGCGCCAGGCCCGCCAGGTCGGCCTGAAGCAGACGATCTGCGCGGCCAGCTCGGTGTACTCGCCGAAATTCATCGAGCTCGGGGGCGAGGCGGTCGAGGACGTCCATCTCGGCACGCGCTATTTCCCGCAAGATCCGCGGCCCGAGGTGAGGAAGTTCATCGACGGCTTCAAGGCCAAGTACAACGGGCAGGAGCCCGACGCCTTCAACGCCTATTCCTATGACGCGATGAACATGGCCGCTGCCGTGGTGAAGATCGGCGGCACCGACCGCCGCGCCATCCGCGATGCCTTCGCCAAGGTGAAGGACGTCTCCAGCGTCATCTTCGGTCAGGCGACGTTCGACGTCGAGAGCCGCCGCGTCAAGGGCGCGATGAATGCCGAGCTCGTCGTGCGCAAGGGCCAGTTCGCGCTCTGGGACGGCAAGCCGACCTGATGTGATGGCCGAAGCGATCGCTCCGGCCGCTTTCTCCCTGATTAGGAATGCTGCGTGTCCTCCTGGCTCGACCACACCATCAACGGGCTGATCGTCGGCAATGTCTACGCGCTCGTTGCAGTCGGGCTTGCGCTGATCTTCGGCGTCAGCCGGCTGATCAACTTCGCGCAAGGGTCGATCTATCTGGTCGGCGCCTATATCGGCTGGATCGCGGTGGTGCAGCTGCACACGCCGCTGCCTCTCACCATCATCGTGGTCGCCGTGGCCGCGGCGATCGTCGGTCTGATCATCGAGCGGTTCGGTCTGCGGCCGCTGCAAAACTCGGTGCGCATCGCGCCGCTGCTCGCGACCATCGGCATCAGCTTCGTGCTCGACCAACTGGTGATGCTGATCTTCTCGCCCAATCCGCGCGCGCTGCCGAGCCAGTTGCCCGATGTCCGCTTCCAGGTCGGTGGCGGGACGATCGGGCCGCTTGATCTGCTCATTGCCGGCGTCGGCCTCACCAGTGCGCTGCTGCTGTTCGTGTTCCTGCGTTACACCAAGCTCGGCTGGGCCGTGCGTGCCACCGCGCAGGACCGCGACGCCGCCATGCAGATGGGCGTCGACGTCAACCGGGTCAATCAGGCCGTGTTCGGTATCGCGGCGGCGCTCGGCGGCGTCTCCGGCATGCTGGTCGGCATGTACTACAACCAGATCGACACGGCGATGAGCCTTCAGGCGACGCTCAAGGGCGTTGTCGCGGAAGTCGTCGGCGGCGCCGGCAACGTGCCGGGCGCGGTGATCGGCAGCCTGCTGCTGGGCCTCGTCGAGAGCTACGGCGTCGCCGTGCTCGGCACCAGCTACCGCAACTTGTTCGCGTTCCTGCTGCTCGTCGTCGTGCTCGTGCTGCGGCCGAACGGCCTGTTCGTCAGCGCACGGCAGGCGCCGCCCGAGCCGCTCACCGGCACGTTCATCGCGCCGAGCCGCCCGGTGAATATTCCCCGCTGGGCGCTGTTGGTCGCGGTTGCCGGCTTTGCGATCCTGCCGCTGTTTCCGGTGTCCTTCTACGTGCTCCAGACCCTGATCAACGCCTGGCTGCTCGGTATGCTCGCGCTCAGCCTGACGCTGGTTGCGGGCACGATGGGGCAGGTCTCGCTCGGGCATGCTGCGCTGCTTGCGATCGGCGCCTACACCTCCGCATTGCTGTCGCTGACGCTGGCCGTTCCGGCCGGACTTGCCGTCATCGGCGGTGGCCTGATGAGCGCCGCGCTCGGCACGCTCCTGATCTCGCCGTCCTTCCGCCTGCGCGGGCATTACGTGTCGATCGCGACGCTCGCGATCGGCGAGATCGTGGCGCTGGTGATCCTGAACTGGGAGAGCGTGACGCGCGGCCCGATCGGCATCTCCGGCATCCCGCCGCTGTCGCTGTTCGGCTATGACCTGATCAGCCCGACCTCGGTCTATTGGTTCAGCCTTGCGGTCATGGTCGTGCTCGCGCTGTTGCAGGGGCGGCTGCTCACCTCGCATCTCGGCCGCAGCTTTCGTGCCATCCGCGACGACGACATCGCCGCGCGCGCCTATGGCCTCAGCCTGAACCGCTACAAGTCGATCGCCTTCATCTTCGGCGGCTTCGCCGCCGGCGTCAGCGGCGGCATCGCCGCGCATCTTTATTCCTACATCAACCACGAGACCTTCAACACGCAGCAATCCATCCTGGCGCTGACCGTCGTGATCCTCGGCGGCCTCGGCAACGTCGTCGGCGCGATCGTCGGGTCGGTCGCGCTGGTCGGCCTGCCCGAAGTGTTCCGGATCGCGGCGGAGTATCGCATCCTGATCTACGGCATCGTTCTCTTGCTGCTGGTGCGGTTCAGGCCGCAGGGCCTGTTGGGAACGGTCTGATGGAGAAGCAGCTTCACGCCATGCTGTCCCTGCGCGGCCTGACGCGCCGTTTCGGCGGCCTCACCGCCGTCGATACGATCGACCTCGATCTTGCCAAGGGCGAATTGATCAGCATCATCGGCCCGAACGGCGCCGGCAAGACGACGCTGTTCAATCTCGTCACCGGGCTGGATCGGCCCGATGCCGGCACCGTCAGCTTCGAAGGGCAGGATATCACCGGCCTGTCGCCGGAGCGGCTCGCGGCCGAAGGCATCGCGCGCACCTTCCAGCTCGGCCGCGTGTTCGGCAATCTCAGCGTCATGGACAATGTCCTGATCGGCGCGCACACGCGGCTGCGCGCGGTGAAGCCGGCCGTGCCGGTGATCGGCCCGCTGCTGGAATTGGGTCTGGCCTTGCTGCGTCCCTCGCGCGTCAGGGCCGAGGAGGAGCGGCTGCGCGAGGAGGTGAAGGCCATCCTCGCGCGTTTCGGCGAACGGCTGCTGCCGCGCATCGACCAGCCCGCCTATAGTCTGTCTTACGCCAACCGCCGCCGCGTCGAGATCGCGCGTGCGCTCGCGCTGAAGCCGCGGCTGCTGCTGCTCGACGAGCCCACCGCCGGCATGAACCCGACCGAGACCGCGGAGATGCAGGGGCTCGTCGCCGAATTGAAAGCCGAAGGGCTGACCATCCTGCTGATCGAGCACAAGCTGGAGATGGTGATGCGCCTGTCCGACCGCGTCATCGTCATGGACGAGGGCAAGAAGATCGCGGAAGGGCCGGGCGAGCAGGTGCGGAGCGATCCCAAGGTGATCGAGGCGTATCTCGGCCATGGGCTATCAGGGGCGGCGGAGCAGGAGAGCGCGGCATGACGAACTCTGGTCCCGAACCGCTGCTGGCTTTGTCGAACGTCAACACCTTCTACGGCCAGGCCCAGGTGCATTTCGACCTGTCGATCACGGTTGCGCGCGGCCACATCGTCTGCCTGCTCGGCGGCAACGCGAGCGGCAAGTCGACCACGATGAAGATCATCTTAGGGTTGGTGAAGCCGCGCTCGGGCGAGGTGACGTTCGACGGCGCTTCGCTGATCGGGCTCTCCACGCCGCAGATCGTCCGCCGCGGCATCGGCTCGGTGCCGGAGGCGCGGCGGCTGTTCGCCGACATGAGCGTGCGCGAGAACATCCTGATGGGCGCCTTCGTGCGCAATGACCGCGACGCCATCGCGCAGGATCTCGACAGGATGCTGACGCTGTTCCCGAAGCTCGGCCAGCGGCTGTCGCAGCGCGCCGGCTCGCTGTCCGGCGGCGAGCAGCAGATGGTGGCGATGGCGCGCGCGCTGATGAGCCGCCCGCGCATGATCGTGATGGACGAGCCGACCATGGGCCTGTCGCCGCTTTATGTCGATCGCGTGCTGGAGCTGATCCGCAGCATCAACCAGGCGGGCGTCTCGGTTTTCATGGTTGAGCAGAACGCCAGCCTCGCGCTCGAGATCGCGCACGAGGCCTATGTGCTGCAGACCGGCAAGATCGTGCTGTCTGGCCCCGCGCGCGCACTGAAGGACGACCCCCGCATCCGCGACGCCTATCTCGGCGGCTCCGAGGCGGCCTGACGCTCAAGCCGACGCCGCGCTTGCGACCTGCTCCGCCGGCTGATCATCGCCGTTGGGATCGCCCGGCGCGGTCGCCCAGGCGAGCTCCACCAGCGTCACGATCCGGCGGCCGCCGCCGTCGAGCTGGACGACGATCAGGCCCTGCTCCTCCATGTAGCCGAGCAGGCGCTGCGCGCGGCGCAGCGAGTGCGAGCCGTAGGCGCGGGCGATCGCGGCATCGCCGGGGCAGGGCCAGCCTTCCTTCGCCGCGCGCGCGATCATCATGAACACGCCCTGCATGTCGTCGGGCAGGATCGAGGCGCGCAGCGCCACGTCCTGCCAGGCGTCGTCTTCGGTGAGATCCGTCCCGAGCCCGGCGCGCGCATGCGTCAGCATGCGCCGGAATTCGTTGAGATCGGGCACCGCCGCCCCTAGGCCCTCGATGCGGCAGCGGACCACGAACTCCTGATAGAGCACGCCGATGGCGCGGAAGCCGGCATCGGGCTCGGCCATCACGGCACGCAGCGTGCGATCCACGCGCTCGCGCCGCTCGGCGAGCTCTTCGGCACTGACGGGAGCCTCGACCACTTCGGCCCGAATCTCCGGCACCGCGGCGGCCTTCGCTGCGCGAAGCTGCTCGAGCAGATCCGGCGCCGGCCGTCGCTGCGGCCGGCTGGCATCGGGCGGCGGTGCGGCGAGGATGACCGCGCGGGCATCTTCAAGCGTGGCTTCCGGCAGCGGCATCAGCCGCGGTGTCGAATTGCGCGGGCTGGTCTCGGTCGGGCCGATGTTGAGGCGCAGCGGTCGGCGCGACAACGCAGGTCCCAGCGCCATGAACTGACCGCGCTCGAGATCGCGGAAGGCTTCCGCCTGCCGCCGCTCCATGCCGAGCAGGTCGGCGGCGCGGGCCATGTCGATGTCGAGGAAGGTCCGCCCCATCAGGAAGTTCGAGGCTTCGGCCGCGACGTTCTTGGCGAGCTTGGCCAGGCGCTGGGTTGCGATGATGCCGGCAAGCCCGCGCTTGCGGCCGCGGCACATCAGATTGGTCATGGCGCCGAGCGAGAGCTTGCGTGCTTCGTCCGAGACTTCGCCCGCCACCGCGGGCGCAAACAGCTGCGCTTCGTCGACGACGACGAGCATCGGGTACCAATGATCGCGGTCGACGTCGAACATCCCGCCAAGGAACGCAGCCGCGCGCCGCATCTGGTTCTCGGCGTCGAGACCTTCGAGATTGAGCACGGTGGAGACGCGATGCAGCCGTGCGCGCTCGCCCGCGACCTGGAGGCCGCGCTCGGTGTGATCCTCGGCCTCGATCACCAGATGGCCGAAGCGCTCGGCCAGCGTGACGAAGTCGCCCTCGGGGTCGATGATGGCCTGCTGCACCCAGGGGGCGCTCTGTTCCAGCAGCCGCCGCAAGAGATGCGACTTGCCGGAGCCCGAATTGCCCTGCACTAGGAGACGGGTCGCGAGCAGTTCCTCGAGGTCCATGGCGGCCGCGGCGCCTGCCGTGGTCTGCCCCATCTCGATCGCAACCGTCATGTCCCCGACTCAAAGTCCCGTCATTCGCGGACAGCGGCTTATCAATCCAGCCGCGGCACGTCGAGCGCTCCAGCACGAATCAGATGGTGTTGCCCACGCCAAAACCGGCAAGCTCCGCCGTGAGCGGCAGGAACCCGGTGCCGAAAGGCCTCAGCTCGGGGAAGATGATGCAGACCGCCATCGCTCGGCCAAATGACGCAGATCAAGATCGACGGGTTCGAGAGCTGCTATCCGGCCGTATGACCTTTCTGACCTTCTTCACGGCGACCTATTTCCTGCTGGCGGTGCCGGGGCCGACCAACACCCTGCTGGCGACATCGGGGGCCGGAGCGGGCATCTCGCGCTCCCTTCATCTGCTTGCGGCGGAGCTGTGCGGCTATCTGCTGGCGATCGCGGTGCTGCGGCTGGCGCTCGGTCCGGTCATCAGCGACATCCCGATTGCGGCGCTGCTGCTCCGCGTCGCCGTGACCATCTACATCCTGTGCCTCGCGGTCATGCTCTGGCGCGTCAATACGCGCGAGCTGCGCGACGGCGCTGCGGTGACGTTCGGCCAGGTGCTGCTGACGACGCTGCTCAACCCGAAAGCACTGGTCTTCGCGTTCCTGCTGCTGCCGCTTGGGGCCGGGCCGCTCGAACTGCTGCCGTGGCTCGGCGTGATCGTGCTGCAGATTCTCACCGCCGGCGCCGCGTGGATCATTCTCGGCGCAACGCTCGGCCGCGGCGCCCGTCGCCTCGGGCGCCCTGACCTCGTCACGCGCACCGGCGCGGTTACGCTGGTCGCCGTGACCGGCCTGATCTGGCTGCAATCCTTCCTGGTTGCCTGAGCGGACCTCGGTGGGAGCGGCGCTACTGCGCGCCGGAGCCGCCCTGCACGATCTTCTCGTTCAGCTTCTGGTCCACGGTGTCGACGGTGCGGTCGATCTCGGCGTTGGGCACGCCGAGCTGATGCGAGATCAGCTTCACCAGCAGGTCGACGCGTTCGATGAAGGGCGCACCGCTCGCGACCGCGCGCGCCGCCGATGACGGCTTGAGCAGGCTCTCCGCGGCCTTGGCGTACTTCGCGAACGGCACCTGGTCCTGCGGATCGGCGCCGAGGCGGCGGGCGATCGCATCGACATGGTCGTAGATCGTCTGCGAACGATTGAGATCGCCGTGCACGGCGTCGCGGATCGACTGCGGCTCGTTCGGCGTGATGCAGCGGTAATTGCCGGTCAGCAGCATCGACCATTTCGCCAGCGGCACGAACAGGGAATCGAACACTTTCAGCTTCACCGGCACGTCGTGGCCGTCGAGCGTCACCGCGTCGATGTCGGCCTCCAGCTCGCGCAGCAGCTTGTTGTGCTTCTCGTCGGCGAAGACCGACGCCTTGAAGTTGGTGGGCAGGCCGACATGCAGCACGTTGGCGGCCTCTTCCGGCGGCCGGAAGGCCTGCGGGTCGGGCGAGCACAGCGTCACCAGCCCGGGCTCAAACCGCTCCCACACCTGCGCATTGGTGTAGGCCTCCTCGAGATCCATGTCGGCGAGTGCCGGAATCCGCTTCAGGTAGGGCAGGGGCGGCATGTTCATGATCGACAGGCACGGCAGCTTCGCCGCGGCAATCTTGACCATGAGGACGCGCACCGTGTGGTTGGTGTATTGCGGCTCCTGCATCGCGAGGCCGACCAGATCGTAGCGGGAGAGGTCGACATTGGCCGGCGTCACCGCGTCGAGCTTGCCAGGGAGGTTGCGGGAGAAGATCGCCCGGTGCACCGCCTCGTCGCGTAGCTTAATGCGCACCTCGGTACCGTCGCGGTTGATCAGCTCCGCAGTCTTTGCGCGGCAGACCAGGGTCACGTTGTGCCCGGCCATCAGCAGCTTCGTGCCCAGCAGGGAGCCGTAAGAAGCCCCAAGAATCAATATGTTGCGCGCCATGCTCGTCCCCTGGAAATCTGTGTGATTTTTCCGGCCCCGGCCGTTCCGCGGGGCAGTTGAGGGCATGTAAAGCGAAGCGCAGGGGAATGGCAACTGGGATAATGCATACAAGGGTGCGTCTGGTCCCCGCGGGTTCGAGGGCCAGCCTGGCGGCCTGTTTCGGTCTCGTGTCAACCCAGTGAAGCAAAGATATTCTTCTTTACCGAAATTCGGATTTGTCGTATGTGTCGGTCATCCCGGCTCAATCTCGAGGGGCGATCATGAGGTCGTCATTGTCGCGAGCCGGGCTTGCGGTGGACGCGGCAGCGTCGGGCGCGAAAGGTGCGGGCAGGGAGGGTAGTCCCCGGTGAGCTCGCGGCCGCGCGCGGACGAGCGGCGCTGCTAGGTTTCGTCTCGTCTGTAAGTTTCCGGCTCTGTCGACGGTGTCAGGGAATACTGCGGGCGAAATGGCGGGCCGTGCGTACGGCAAAACCGTGTGGTCCTGGCCGTCGTTGCTACGGTCAAGCTCTCGCGAATGCGGCATTGGCGTCAACCGGCGCGGTGCCGGTGACTTTTGCGAGGGTGAGGGAGGCCAGAAGGAACTCGGCTCCCGGGAGAGCACGGCATAAGCCGTCCGACCATCGCGCAGGGAAGGCCGAGTGATTGGCACCACCTGTATGCTGCTGTGCGGTTTTCTGCGTGTGCGTTTTGCGCAGCGGACCGCGGGTGCGATGTCAGCACCCGGTCTTCCCTGCGCCCTCTTGCCGATGAGGGCGGCGAGACGAAGCAAAGCTCGGGCGAAATCAGTCGCGAGAATGAATATGCACGTCTGCGACCACACACTCGCTGTCATCGCCCGGCTTGACCGGGCGATCCAGTACTCCGAGACGACAGTTGTTCAATGCAGAGGCCGCGGCGTACTGGATTCCCCGCCTTCGCGGGGAATGACAGCCGTCACTCGGAGAGCGAGCTATCGCCTCATACTCCGTCATTGCTTCGCTTCGCTCGCAATGACGTTGATGGAGCGCCGCTTCTTGGCGGCCTCAGCCCTGGCTCGCCATGCGCTCGCGGTCGAGATGCTGCTCGATCTTGGGGCGGTCACGCGTGCGCTCGAAGCTGGTGCAGAGCAGCTCGGTCTCCTCGAGCGAGATCGGAGCACGATAGAGCCGGCACATGAATTCGGCGTTTCCACGCCCCTTGCCGGTGCCCGGCCCGCGCTCTGCGAGAAACATGCAGTCCCGGCAGATGCTCGCTTCGAGCCGCTGATGGGCAGCATCGAGGTGATTGAGGATCTCGCGGAGAGAGTCGCGCAGCCTGATGCACTCCTCGGTCCCGAGCGACGTCACCGCGTTGACCACGTGATTGATCGGGTCGTGCTGGCTCAGGCATTTCTCGCCCTGCGGCGTGACGTGCAGGACGACGGAACGCTTGTCCTCATGCGACGGCTTTCGCACCAGGAACGACTTGCTCTCCAGAGTCTTCACGATCTGCGACGCCGTCGCGCGTGTGGCGCCGATGAAGCCGGCCAGTGCGGACGGCGTGCGCGAAAACCTGTTGGCGCGCCCGAGAAAGCGCAGCGCCATCCATTCCCGATCGCGCAATCCATGCTGATTGCCTTCGAAATACCAAGCCCGCGCCGCCTGAACCAGCAGCTCGACGGCTTCCCGCGCCAATGGCATGAATCTACCTCGTCCCCGGAACTTCGTCTGCGGCGTCCCGAAGCCGCTTTGCGCCCTGAGTGTCAGACGAGCATGCCCTGTCGAACTCTCGCACAATGGCGCGGATCGCACCGCGCCCGACCTCGGCCGATGAGCGTCGCATCGTCCGCAGCGAGAAGCCGTATCGCTGATGGCATGCCAACGGCGTGGTCGTCGCGCGGGAGCTCGGGTTGCCGTCGCCGGCAAACGGTGGATCGGAGTAGCTCAACCGGAGCCCCCAAAGTTCAAGTCACAAGCAGACGTTTCTTATACTCAACCAAAACGATGGATGAGCTTCTCAACAAAATCAAGTAGAGACCCTCTCACAGGCTGGATGTCGTGGCAGGCGAATGTAACGTTCAAGGGCAATCTCGTTGTTCGGGACACATGATGGTGAACGCAATACATGGCGCGGCGAGTAATATGCACTCGATATTGTGAGAGTTTGATTGCACGCGCGTTGTTGTCTTGCGTTGATGCAAACTGATCGAAGCTTGTGCATCACGATGACGTTTGGCGGCACGTCATCCACAACTTGTGCGTTCTGCCGCGGAATCGTCGAGGGAACTCATTGGAATTGCACGCGGCGGTTGTTCCCGTCGTGCTTGCAGAATAGACTCTTCGATCGCTTGCACAGCGCTTGCCAGCTCGTGCACACCGCGAACGGCGAATTCGCTCACGACGAAAATGGGTGAGCCGGTGTGCACGCGCATGCGCTGGAAGCGTAGCGACATGCGCAATCTCTTGTCGAAAACCACGGGCAGGGCGGACGGCAGGCGCCTCACCCCTCTCCACCCGTCAGTCGCCCTTGAGCATGTCCCGAAGCTCGCGGAACGGATCGGCGCTCGGCGGGGCCGACGCGCCCTGTCGCATCGCGTTGTAGATTCGCGGAACCATCTCGACCGCCTGGTCGAGGCCCGAATCACGTCCCGGCTGATAACCGCCCATCAGGCGAAGGTCGCGCGTGTCCTCGTATTTCGCGATCATGGCGCGCAGCTTGCTCACCAATTCGCGCTCCTCGGGGTCCCAGACGTTGTGGGCGAGGCGGGAGACCGAGGCCAGAACGTCGACGGCCGGGTAGCGCGCCTGGTCGGCGATGTGCCTTGAGAGCACGATGTGCCCATCGAGCGTGCCGCGGATGGTGTCGGCGATCGGCTCGTTGTGATCGTCGCCGTCGACCAGCACGGAGAAGATCCCGGTGATGGTGCCGGAACCCTCCTCGCCCGGGCCGGCGCGCTCGAGCAGGCGCGGCAGATCGGTGAAGACCGTCGGCGCGTAGCCGCGCGCCACCGCGGGCTCGCCGGCGGCGAGCGCGACCTCGCGGGCGGCGTGGGCAAAACGGGTGATCGAATCCACCATCAGCAGGACCGATTCGCCGCGGTCGCGGAAATATTCGGCGACGGCCATCGCCGTCTTCGGCGCCAGTCGCCGCATCATCGGGCTTTCGTCGCCCGTCGACACGATTGTGACAGCGCGATGACGGTCGTTGCCCAGCACGTCCTCGATGAACTCGCGCACCTCGCGGCCGCGCTCGCCGACCAGGGCCAGCACGACGGTGTCGAAGCCCTGGCTGCGGGCGAGCATCGCGAGCAGCGTCGATTTGCCGACGCCCGATCCGGCAAAGATGCCGACGCGCTGGCCGGCGCAGACCGGCGCGAACAGGTCGATGACGCGTACGCCGGTGCGCAGCGGCTTGTGCACGCGCGCACGCTTCATGGCCGACGGCGCCTCCGCCTCCGCCGAGACCGCCTGCGACCCTTGCGTGAGCGGCCCCTGTCCGTCCAGCGGCGCGCCGAGGGCGTTGATGACGCGGCCCTTCCAGCTCGGATCGGGCGCAAAGGACAGCGGCGGCATGCGGGAGGCGACCGAACCAAGCCCGCCTGCGAACTGCCGGTCGAACGGCTTGGCGATGATGCCGTCGCTGTCGATCCGCACCACCTCGCCGATCTGGCGCTTGCCGCCGCAATCGACGCCGATGAGCTCGCCGAGCCTGACGAAGCGCGACAGACCGGAGACGCGGAAATGCGTTGGCGCGATCTCGGAGATCGCGCCGCTGACGCTTGCCAGGGGAGTGCTCTGCTGAAGCTCCAGCAGCGCCCACTCGAGTTGCCGAAGAGCGTTCAAGGAAACCGTCCAACCTCATCCTGCGCGCTTGGCGCGTAATCTACTTGCCGGGTTCGCCGAGGGTCCGGATCGCGTTCTGCAGCGAGCTCTCGGTGCCCTCGATCATCGAGTTGGTGCCGTCGAAGGCGCGCGAAGCCGAGATCAGCCGCGTCAGCTCGAGCATCGGATTGGCGCCGGAGCCTTCGACATAGCCCTGCTTGAAGCCGTCCCGGGAGAAGTCCGCGATGGCGGTCGCAGGCCGGTCGGGCGTCACGCCTGAATTGCCGTAGCGTTCGAGATTGGCGTCGGCCGGAATGCTGAACAGGCCGATGGTGCCGATCTCGTTGTTGTCCTGGATGATCGCGCCGCTGCGCGCGATCGAGATCGGTCCGCCGTTCGGGTCGAGCGTGATCTGCGCGCCCCCGGAATCGACGATCGGAAAGCCGCTCACGGTCTGAAGGTCGCCGTTGGGGGCGATCTGGAGCCGGCCGTCGCGCGTGTAGACCGTGCCGTTCGGACCGGCGAAGGCGATCCAGCCCTGGCCGATCACGGCGACGTCCAGCGGGTTGCCGCTCTCGGTAATGTTGCCCATCTCGCGCGAGATGATGTTGTCGCCGGGCGAGGAGAACGCCACCGGCGTCGGACCGGCCTTGGACAGCACGGTCTCGAACTTCACCACGTCGGTGCGGAACGCGGCCGTGTTGACGTTGGCGACGTTGTTGGCGATCGTCTGGAGGCGCTTTTCGAGGGCGACCTGCGCCGACAATCCCACATAGAGAGCCGATTGCATGACTTACCTGTTGAACTTGATGTTCTGAAGCGTCGTGAGCACGTTGGTATCCATGCTGACCGACGTCGCGGCGCCGGCGATCAGGACCAGCGCGGGATTGGTCGAGCTGTCGTTCCGGGCCTGGGTCGCATCCCACATCGCCGCAAAGCGCTGCACGAACTTGGTCACCTTGGCCGGATCCTGGAAGTCGGTGAGCTTGATCTTGTCCGCGATCATCTTGGCCTGGGCGTCGATGTTCGCCGCGCTGATCGTCGACGGCAGGCCGAGCGCGGTCTGCACCACCTGCGTCAGCGCCTTGTCGGCCAGGATCTGGTAGGCGGTCGTGATCGTGGAAGCCTTGCGGGTGAAATACAGCGCCAAACGCAGGCCTTCGTTCTGATCGCCGGCCTTCTCCTCCATCGTCTGCGTGACGTACTGGGTCGCGGTGCCGGTCGTGGCCGCGGCGGTCTGGGTCGCCTTGTCGCCGAGTGCGGCGAAATTGAAGGCGGTCGCGAATTGCCGGTAGCGGGTGTCGGTCAGCTTGTTGGCGAAGGCGTCCTTGCTCGTGACCCCCTCGGTCAGCACCTTGCGCATGAACGCCTTGGCGTAGGTCATGTCGCTGAGGCCATAGGCCTTCATCGCATAGGAATAGAGACGATAGTCCTTCAGGAAATCGTCGATAGTCTTCACTTTGCCGATATGGCCGAGGAAATAGTCGGTGTCGCGGCTGACGTCCGGCTGCTTCGCGACCTGCGTCAGCGACTTGCCCATGTCTTTGGTCAGCCTGGTGTAGTCCGCGATGGTGGATAGCATGACACGCGCCCCTCTGGCCGCAGGTCGCGACCCCGCTTCAAGCTGCCGCCAATTGCTTGCGCGGGGCTGGCGACCTCGAAGCCAGCTTCGCGCAAGCGTCGCCGACTAGGTATTCCAGGTGGGATCGGCGATGGAGCGGCGCGTTGGGCAGTTTCGTGGGGATTTTCATCACGGTAGCGGCGCTGCTCGGCGGCTTTGCCGCCATGGGCGGGCACCTGGCCGTGCTCATGCAGCCGTGGGAGTTCGTGATCATCATGGGAACCGCAGTCGGCACCTTTATCGTGGCCAATCCATGGAAGACGGTGGTGGACACGGGCGTCGCCTGCATGCAGGCCATCACCGGCGCGGTGCCCGGCCAGCGCTACTACCTTGACTTGCTCGGCGCGCTCCACGCTCTGATGCGCGAGCTGCGTGGCAAGGGGCGCAACGAAGTCGAGGCGCATATCGACGATCCCGCCTCCTCCGAAATCTTCAAGGCGTTCCCCAGCGTGCTCGGAGATCCCTCGCTGCTCCAGTTCATCTGCGACTATGTCCGCCTGATCATCATGGGCAATGCGCGCACGCACGAGATCGAGGCGCTGATGGACGAGGAGATCCATACCATCGTGAAAGGCAAGCTGGCGCCCTATCATGCGCTGGTGACGGTGTCCGAGGCGCTGCCGGCGCTCGGCATCGTCGCCGCCGTGCTTGGCGTCATCAAGGCGATGGGCGCGCTCGACCAGTCGCCGAAGCTATTGGGCGGCTTTATCGGTGCAGCCCTGGTAGGCACCTTCGCAGGCATCTTCCTGTCCTATGGCGTGCTTTCGCCCTTCGCGATCAAGATCAAGATGACGCGCGAGAAGAAGTGTCGGCCCTACATCATCGTCAAGCAGACGCTGCTGGCATTCATGAACGGTGCTATGCCGCAGATCGCCGTCGAGCACGGCCGCAAGATGATCTCCAGCAGCGAGCGTCCCTCGATCGACGTCGTCGAAAACGAGACGATCGCAGGTCCCAAGCCCGTCGCTGCCGACGCTGAACCCAAGGCGGCGCGCGCATGATGATGGAAGACGCAGAAGTCGACCAGCGCAAGCAGCTGCCGAACTACCTGCTGGACGCTGCCGGCATATCGATCGAGCGTATGCCGATGCTCAATGTGATCTTCGATCGCATGGCGGCATCGTGCACCGACAGCCTGCAGCCGATGGCCGGAACGCCCTGCTATTTCTCGGTCAACGGCATCACCAACGATCCGCTCGGCGACATCATCAAGGACTACGAGGGCAACGCGGTCGCGGCCGTGCTCTATGCCGAGCAGTGGGATTCGCGCGTCATTATCATGCTCGACCGCGACTTCGTATTCACGATGGTCGAGGCGATGTTCGGCTCTGACGGAGCGGAACCGCCGCTTGACGTCGAACGGACGTTCTCGAACATTGAGATACGGCTGGTCCAGGCGCTGTTCGAGCGGTTCGCCAAGGCGCTGCAAGGCGCCTTCGCCGGAACGTCCAACGTCACCTTCCGCGTCGAGCGTGTCGAGACCGCGATGGCGTCGCTGGCGATCGGGCGCGCCAGCAACATGTCGATCTGCGCGAACATGATGGTGCAGGCACTCTACCGCGGCGGTCAGATGTTCCTGATCATTCCGCACTCCGCGCTCAACCCGCTGCGTCAGAAGCTCGCTCACGTGGTCGTCAGCGACGGTCGCGCCGCCGACCCACGCTGGCGCGAACAGATGGAAAGCGAGGTGCAGCGGACCGAGGTGACCCTCAGCGCCGTCCTCGACGAGAAGATGGTGACGCTCGGCGACGTCGTGAAGTTCGAGGTCGGGCAGGTGCTCGAGCTCGAGGCCACGCCGCGCACGCTGGCCCGTCTCGAAAGCAACAATCAGGTGTTGTTCTGGTGTCAGATCGGCCAGCTCGACGGCTATTACGCCATGCAGGTGGCAGATCCCGTCGATCAGAAGCGGGAGTTCGTCGATGATATCCTATCTCGTTGATATCGTGCTGCTGGTTGCGCTCGCCTTCACCAGCCTGCGGGTGACCAGGATGCATCGCGAGCTGGCGCGGCTGCGCAGCTATCAGGGCGAATTCTCAACCATCATGCACGAGACCGCGGGTGCCTTCGACACGGTCATCACCGCGGCGCACGATTCCACGGCGAATCTCGGACGCCTCGCCAACGTGCTGAGCACGAAGATCGACCAGGCTCACGAGGCGATCGCAGCGCTCGATGCGCGCAGCGGGCTCGCACCCGCGGCGACGGCCGCGACCGCCGAGCTGAACAAGCACTGAATGCCGGCACCGGCAGAGCAATACGGCCGGAACGCCACGGCGCTCCGGCAGCGGAAGTACCAAGAGGCGATACCATATGGCGCAATCATTCGACTACGAGTCTGCACCTGCATCGGCTGAGACCGAGACGTCACCGCTGGAACGCCTGGCCGAGATCGCCCAGCGCACGGCCGAGGAGACCGGCAAGTTCGCCAATGTCGACGCCATCTTGCGCATTCCCGTCACCATGCAGGTGGTGCTGGGATCGGCGACCATTCCGGTGGCGAACCTGATGAAGCTCGGACGCGGCGCGGTGGTTCCGCTCGATCACCGGGTCGGGGAGCCCGTCGACGTCGTCGTCAACGGCCGCATCGTCGCCCGCGGCGAGGTGGTCGTCGTCGAAGAGGACAATTCCCGCTTCGGCGTCTCACTCACGGAGATCGTCGGACCGCTGGGGCAGGGTGATACCTGACCATGGCGGCACCGGTCGGCATCGCTCCCGTCAAGCAGCGAGGCGTTACCACGCTGGGCGGCACGGAAAAGGTCGCCGCGCTCCTGCTGGCCATGGGCCGGCAGGCGGCGGCGAGCGTGCTTCAGCAGTTCGAGCCGCAGGAGATCCGCATCGTCACCAAGGCGGCGGCGGAGCTGCGGCCGATCACCGCGCAGGAGCTCGAGGGGATCGTCGAGGAGTTCGCCCAGCAGTTCTCGATGGGCGCGAACATTCTCGGCACCCTCGGTGGCCTGGAAGCGGTGCTCGGCGACGTGCTTCCGGCCGATCAGGTTTCGGCGATCATGACGGACCTGCTCGGCAATTCGAGCCGCTCTGTGTGGGACCGCGTCTCGTCGGTGTCGGAAAATTCGCTGGCCACCTACCTGTCCAAGGAGCATCCGCAGACCGCGGCGCTCATCCTGTCCAAAGTCAAGCCGTCCTGCGCCGCCAAGGTCATGAGCCAGCTGCCGTCGAGTCTGCGCAACGAGTTGATGCGGCGCGTGCTCAGCCTCAAGCCGATCGTTGATGACGCGATGAAGGTCCTCGAGAAGACGCTGCACGAAGATCTGACGCTGAATTTCGCCCGCAACCTCGGCGCCGACACCTACGCCCGCGTCGCCGACATCATCAACAAGATGGAGCGCGGCCACATCGAGGACATCCTGAAGAGCCTGTCGGAGAAGCGTCCGAAGTCGGCCGAGGTGCTAAAGGAGCTGTTGTTCACCTTCGACGACGTCATCAACCTGGCGCCGAAGGCGCGCACCATGATCTTCGACCAGGTTCCGACCGACCGCATCGTGGTCGCACTGAAGGGCACCGACAAGCATTTCCGCGAGGTGATCCTGTCCGCGGTCGCCTCGCGCGTCCGCCGCGTCGTCGAGGCCGAGCTCGCGATCGGCGAGCCGTCGAACCAGCGCGACGTGCTCGAGGCGCGCCGTGTGATCACCGACCTTGCACTCGACCTCGCGGAGAAGGGCGAAATCGAGCTCAACCCCGAGCAGGAGGATGAGCTGGTCTTCCGCTGACCGCTGAACGGGCATGGCAGAAACATCCGATCAGGAGAGCAAGACAGAAGAGCCGACCGAGAAGAAAGTCCGCGATGCGCTCGAACAGGGCAAGATTCCGGTCTCTCGGGAGGCCTCCATTTTCGCCTCGATGGCCGCGCTGATGGTGATCCAGGCGTTCCTGATCGGCCAGGGCGTGCAGCAATTGACGCCGGCGCTGAAGAGCCTGCTCGACGATCCCGAGGGCTTCCCGCTCTCGACCGGTGCGGACGCGCAGAACCTGCTCACCGTGGTCGGCCTGCAGGCGCTGCGGTTCCTGGTGCCGCTGGTGGTCATCCTGGTGGTGTTCGGGCTCGCGGCCTCGCTGCTGCAGAACGCGCCGCGCCTGGTGCTCGAGCGGATCAAGCCTGACTTATCGCGAATCTCTCCAGTCAGCGGCTGGAAGCGGTTGTTCGGGACGCAGGGCCTGATCGAGTTCGCCAAGTCGCTGTTCAAGCTCGCCGCGGTGAGCGCCGTGGTCGCCTTCGTGCTGCGCTCGTCCGAAGCGAGGGCGTTCGAGGCCATGTATACCGACCCGGTCGCACTGCCGGAGATGATCCTCAACATCGCGATGCGCATCGTCTCGGCGATCTGCATCGCCACCATCGTGCTGGTGGCGATCGATCTCGCCTGGGCGCGCTTCCACTGGCGGCGCGAGCTGCGCATGACCAAGCAGGAGATCAAGGACGAGCACAAGCAGGCGGAAGGCGATCCCCTGATCAAGGCGCGCCTGCGCTCGCTGGCGCGCGACCGTTCGCGCCAGCGCATGATCGCCTCGGCCTCGCGCGCGACGCTGGTGATTGCCAATCCGACGCACTTCGCGATCGCGCTGCGCTACAAGCGCGAGGAAAACGCCGCGCCGCTGGTCGTGGCCAAGGGCATGGACGTGATCGCGCTGAAGATCCGCGAGATTGCCGAGCAGAACCGAATCCCCGTCATCGAAAACAAGGCGCTGGCGCGCGCGCTCTACGAGGCAGTCCAGGTCGATCAGGTGATTCCGGCGGAATTCTTCCGGCCCGTTGCCGAGATCATCTACTTCCTCCAATCCAAGCAGGCGCCGCGGCCCGAGAACGTTCGATAGATTTCCGAGGATGGTGCTTCGCGCAACAGCTTGACGAAAGCTTAACGCCCTAGGCTCGTCCCGAATGGATCAGAATGGGGCCGTCGTGGGACCGCTTTTTCTCTTCGAACTCGCATCGTCGCAGGCGCGCTATCTCGAGCTGCGTCAGTCGACCATCGCCACCAACGTCGCCAACGCCAACACGCCGGGCTTTCGGGCGCGCGACGTCGAGCCGTTCAACAAGGTGCTCGATGGCATGCCGGTGAGGCTTGCGACGACGTCGCCTTCGCACATGCAATTGGCCGCAGCCGAGACCGACACGCGGGCGACCGCGAAGAAGGACAGCTGGGAAGTGGTTCACTCCGGCAACTCCGTCAGCCTCGAGCAGGAAATGATCAAGGGCAGCGACGTCAATCGCGACTATTCGATGAACGCGGCGATCGTCCGGTCGTTTCACCGCATGGTGCTGTCGAGTGCAAAGGCCTGAGGTGAATTGACATGCTGGACTCATTGAGCGCCTCGCTGACGGTCGCAAGCTCCGGGCTCGAAGCGCAGTCGACGCGCATGCGCATCGTCTCGGAGAACCTCGCGAACGCCACCTCGACGGGGCGCGCCGCCGGCGCCGATCCGTATCAGCGCAAGACCATCACCTTCGATGCGGCGATGGATCGCGCCTCGGGCGCGCAGCTCGCGAAGGTCAAGGAGATCGGGGTCGACACCACGCCCTACCGCGTCGAGTACGACCCGGGGCATCCCGCGGCCGACAAGGCGGGCTACGTCAAGCTGCCGAACGTGAACATGATGATCGAGATGGCCGACATGCGAGAGGTCAACCGCTCCTACGAGGCCAATCTCCAGGTCGTGAAGCAGGTAAGGTCCATGCTCGGCATGACCATCGATCTCTTGAGGAGCTGACCATGCTTGAGGCGATTTCATCCACCGCGATTTCCGCAGGGCAAGCCGCGGGCCGTGCGACTGAGACGTCAGCCGTCTCGCCGGCGGCGACCACCTCGATCCAGACCAGTGACGACGTCGGCTTCGAATCGGTGATGAAGCAGGTGACGTCGGATGCGATCGGGACGCTGAAGGCGGGCGAGGCGGCATCGATCTCGGCAATGCAGGGCAAGGAATCGACGCGCCGCGTCGTGGAGGCGCTGATGTCGGCCGAGCAGGCCCTGCAGACGGCGGTCGCGGTTCGCGACAAGGTCGTCCAGGCCTACCAGGAAGTCGTTCGGATGTCGATTTGATCTGAAGGAGTGGGACCAGTGAAATCGCTCGCCATTGCGGCCACGGGCATGAACGCCCAGCAGACCAACATCGAAGTCATCGCGAACAACATCGCCAACATCAACTCGACCTCCTACAAGCGGGCGCGCGCGGAGTTCACCGATCTGTTCTACCAGATGGACCGCATGCAGGGCGTCGCGAACACCAACGGCTCGTCGCCGATTCCGGAAGGTGCCAATCTCGGCCTCGGCGTCAAGTCCGCGGCGATCCGCAAGCTGCACATCCAGGGCGCGCTGACGCAGACCGGCAATCCCTATGATCTCGCGATCAACGGACGTGGCTGGTTTCAGGTGCTCGGCCCCAACAACGAGGTGCAATACACCCGTGCGGGCTCGTTCAACGTCAACGCCAACGCTCAGCTGGTCACGATCGACGGTTACCTGCTGGATCCCGCGATCACCATCCCGCAGGGGACGGTTGAGGTCACGGTCAACCAGACCGGCCAGGTGTTTGCCAAGCTCGACACGGAAGTGAATCCGCGGCAGATCGGCCAGCTCAACCTCGCCAACTTCGCTAACGAAGCGGGTCTCGAGCCGCTGGGCAGCAATCTCTACAAGGAGACCACGGCGTCCGGCACGCCGGTCGTCGGTCTGCCGGGCGATGCCGGCTATGGCAAGATCAACCAGAAATGGCTCGAAGCCTCGAACGTCGACCCGGTCAAGGAAATCACCGAGTTGATCTCGGCCCAGCGTGCCTACGAAATGAATGCCAAGGTCATCCAGGCCTCGGATGAAATGGCCCAGACGGTCTCGAAGGGCATGCGCTAGTTCCGGTGTCTCGATGTTGAACAGGGTGGGCCTGATCGTGCGCGGGTTGGCCGCCGTGCTGCTGGTTCTCGCCGCGGCGCGGGCCGCCGCGGCCGAGGAGAAGCGGCTTCCCGTACCGGCCGTCTCGATCCGCGCCGGCGAGATGATCCGCGAGGAGATGATCACCGAGCGCGCCTTCGCGCCGAGCCTGCTCGGCGTCGCAATGTTCATCGAGGGACGCCAGATCCTGGTCGGTCGCATGGCGCGGCGCGCGCTGTTGCCGGGCCAGCCCATTCCAACCAATGCGGTGGAGGACCCCTGGACCGTCGCGCGCGGCGCCATGGTCAAGGTCGTGGTCGAGGACAGCGGCCTGTCCATCGTCACTTACGGCTCGGCCATGCAGTCGGGTGCGGCCGGCGCGCTGATCCCCGTGCGCAACACGGACACCGGCGTGATCATCAGGGGCGTCGTCCAGCCGGACGGCAGCGTCAAGGTCATGGACGGGTCATGACCAGGCTCCTGCTTGCGCTCATGCTGCTGGTGTCGGCCGCCGGCGCCCAGGCCGCCGTCCGCATCAAGGACATCGCGGACATCAAGGGTTTGCGCGAGAACCAGATCGTCGGCTACGGCCTCGTCATCGGCCTCAACGGTACCGGCGACACGCTGCGCAACGCTCCGTTCACCGAACAGTCCCTGCAGTCGATGCTCGAGAACATGGGCATCAACGTCAGGAACGAGACCACGAGCACCAACAATCCCCCGCGTCCGACCACGCTGCGCACGCGCAACGTCGCAGCGGTGATGGTGACGGCGGACCTGCCGCCTTCGATCGGGCCCGGCGAGCGCATGGACGTCACCGTGTCCTCGCTCGGCGATGCGACGTCGCTGCTCGGCGGCACATTGGTGATGACGTCGCTGCGTGCGGCGGACGGCGCCGTCTATGCGGTGGCACAGGGCGCGATCACGGTTGCCGGCTACAGCGTCGGAGGCCAGGCGCAGAACGTCAGCCAGGGCACGCCGACGGCCGGGCGCATCCCGAACGGTGCGCTGGTCGAACGCGAGGTGCAGGGAAGTCTCCACGAGATGGAGTTCCTGGTGCTACAGCTGAAGAACCCGGACTTCGTCACCGCAACGCGCATCCTCGACGCTGTCAACCGCTACGCCGGCGGTCGCTACCGCGCGCAGATCGCCTTCGAGCGCGACTACCGCACCATCGTGCTGTCGAAGCCGCGTCATGTCGGCCCTGTCCGCTTCCTCGCCGAGATCGGCGAATTGGTGGTCGAGCCGGATACGCCGGCGCGGGTCGTGATCAACGAGCGCACCGGCACGGTCGTGATCGGGCGCGACGTGCGGATATCCACCGTTGCCGTGACCCACGGCAATCTGACGGTTCGCGTCACGGAGATGCCGGTTGTGTCGCAGCCGGCGCCGTTCTCGCGGGGACAGACGGTGGTCGTCCCGCAGACCGTGGTCGAAGCCAACGAGGCCGGATCGCAGGTGGCGATCCTGAGCGGGGTCGATCTCCAGCGCCTGGTGCGCGGGCTGAACCAGATTGGCCTGAAGCCATCGGGGATCATCGCGATCCTGCAGGCGATCAAGACGGCAGGCGCGCTCCAGGCCGACGTCATCGTGCAATGATGCGCAAGCGTCGTGCAAGCTTGGTCGCTCAATGCTCAGGTCTGAAGCGAGAATCGCACGCGGCCCGATGCTGAAGCTGGATCACAAAGGCAAACTCCTCCTGCTGGCCGCGGCAGCAATGCTCGCGAGCGCCTCGCCCGCGTTCGCCTTGGACGAGGCCAAGCCGTCGAAACCGCTCAACCTGCTCTCCTTCGCCCGCGCCCGCGCGGGCGGACCGCAGAAGCCGCAGCCGTCGGCCACCGCGACACCTGTCGACAACTCTTCGGTCCGGGCCACGGCATGGGCGGCCGAAGATTCGGGCCCCGTGGTCACCGGTGCGGTGCCGGAGACACCGGCGCCTGCCCGTCCGGCCAAGCCTGGCAGCGTCACGGCGCCGCCGAAGCCTGCACCGCCGCAGGCTGCGCCGCCCCCGGACAACGAAATCGCGCTGTTCTGCAGCAACGTCGCCGATCCCGCCGTCGATGCCAGGCTGGCCTGGCAGCTCAAGGAGCTCGAGAAGGCCGAGAGCCTGCTGCGCGAGCGCATCGCCGAGGTCGAGGCCAAGCGCGCCGAATACGAGAAGTGGATGGCGCTGCGCGACGACTTCCTGAAGAAGGCCGAAGCGAGCGTCGTCGAGATCTATTCGCGCATGAAGCCCGAAGCTGCGGCGACGCAGATCGCTGGCATGGCCGACGAGACCGCCGCCGCCGTGCTCGCCAAGCTCAGCCCGCGCAGCTCGAGCGCGATCTTCAACGAGATGGACACGGCACGCGCGGCGCACCTCGCAGACCTGCTCGGCGGCATGCGTCGCGTCGACGACGGAAAGAGCAAATAGATGAACAGGCCGATCCTTTCCTTGCTCGCGGCGTCGGTGCTCCTGGCCGGGTGCTACCATCCGGCCGAAGTCCTGACCGGTCCGCAGATGTCGCCCGTCGGCAGCGGCCTGCGGATGCAGGCCGATCCGATCCCGGTGACGCCGCGCATGCGCACGCCCGTCAGCTATCGCTCGACCTGGGACGACGGCACCGATCTCTACCGCGATCCGCGCGCCCGCCGCACCGGCGACGTCGTGACGGTGATCATCTCGATGCAGGACAAGGCCAAGCTCGACAACAAGACTGGCCGTTCGCGCGATTCGCAGGTCAAGTTCGGGCTCGACTGGCTGATGGACATCGCTGGATGGAGCGACACGGGTTCGGCCAACGCCAATCTCAGCACCAATACCCAGATCAAGGGCAACGGCCAGATCGACCGCACCGAGGACATCAGGCTCTCGATCGCGGCCGTCGTCACCGACGTGCTGCCGAACGGCAATATGATGATCAGCGGCTCGCAGGAATTTCGCGTCAACACGGAGATGCGCGTGCTCAAGGTCGGCGGCATCGTGCGTCCGCGCGATATCTCGCGAGCCAACACCATCTCCTACGACAAGATCGCCGAGGCGCGCGTGTCCTATGGCGGGCGCGGAAATCTGTCGGACGTGCAGCAGCCTGGATGGGGACACCGGATCTATGACGCCGTGGCACCATTCTGACGCCCGAGCCGGCCTGATCGCGCCGCGATGGCGGGCGACGCCATGCGCCTGATCGCCGCCATCGTCGTGCTGACCCTGATCGCGATCGGCGCGGGCGCGATTGCCGGTTTGCATCTGATCGCGACCGCCGAACGCGTTGCCGACGCCAAGAAGAACGCCACATCGCCGCCGATCGCGTCGAGCTACGCCGGCAGCGCGCGGCTCAGGAAATTGTCTCCGATCGTGACCAATCTCGCGGCGCCAGCCAACAATTGGGCGCGCATAGAAGCCTCGATGGTGACCGACAGCATGAGCGACGAGGATGCCGGCATTCTGGCCGCCCATATCAGCGAGGACATCGTGACCTATCTGCGGTCGGCTACGGTGGCGCAGTTCGAGGGATCGCGCGGGCTCCAGCATCTGCGCGACGACCTGACCGACCGCGCCAGTATCCGCTCGTCAGGCAAGGTCCGCGAATTGATCATCGAAACGCTGGTGATCCAGTGAGGGTGAAAGTCCTGCTGCTCGCGCTGGTTCTGGTCGTGCTGCCCGAAGCGGCGCTGGCCCAGATTCCCGACCTGAATTCGCTGCTGCCGCCCGGAAACGGCTCGACAAGCGGCCGGATCATCCAACTGATGGCGCTGATCACGGTGCTGTCGGTGGCGCCGGGGTTGCTGATCATGGTGACGAGCTTCACGCGATTTGCGGTGGCGTTGTCGTTCCTGCGCGCCGGTCTCGGCCTCCAGACCACGCCCGCCAACCTGGTGCTGATCAGCCTCGCGCTGTTCATGACCTTCTATGTCATGGCGCCGACCTTCGACCGGGCCTGGGAGAGCGGCGTCCAGCCGCTGATGAAGAACGAGATATCGGAAGAGGAAGCCTATCTGAAGATCACGGACCCGTTCCGCGAGTTCATGCTGGCCCATGTCCGCGACAAGGATCTCCAGACCTTCGAAGCGCTCGCCGCCGAAAGCTTCCGCAGGAAGTTCGACGACAAGCGGGTCGATCTGCGCGTCATCATTCCGGCCTTCATGATTTCCGAGCTCCGGCGCTCGTTCGAGATCGGATTCCTCATCATCCTGCCGTTCCTGGTGATCGACATGATCGTGGCGACGCTGACCATGTCGATGGGCATGATGATGATGCCGCCGACGATCCTCGCGCTGCCGTTCAAGATGCTGTTCTTCGTGCTGATCGACGGCTGGAATCTGCTGGCCTCCGGGCTGGTCCGCTCGTTCTCGTGAGCGCCGCGAGCGCCCGCCGGCCGATTATGGTTAAACGAAACGCGCTGGATATGGTTAGCGGCGCGTAATTTTAACCATATGATTTTGCTGCGGAATTCAAGCTCGTCTTAATGCGGAAGCAAGATTCGGCGTGCTAGCAACACGGTACGGCGGGTTGGACCCACACAGATCGGTCCAAAGGCATGATGCCGCCCTTCCGTACCGGTGAAAGCCCGGTATGTCCCCTCGTGAAAATGTAAACGCGTACATAAAGGGACATTCGCAATGTCAAGCCTGCTTACGAACTCGACTGCCATGACCGCACTCCAGACCCTGCGGTCTGTGGGTTCGCAACTCTCCACCACGCAGAACCGGATCTCCACCGGCCAGCGCGTGTCCACTGCCTCGGACAACGCCGCTTATTGGTCGATCGCCACCTCGATGCGCTCCGACAACGCCGCGCTCTCGGCGGTGTCCGACTCGCTCGGCCTGTCGGCCGCGACCGTCGACACCGAATATACCGCTCTGACCTCGGTGATCGGCGACAAGGACTCGGGTCTGACCAAGCTCCAGGCGCTGCTGGTCCAGTCCAAGACCGCAGGTATCGATCGCACCAAGATCCAGGCGGACATCACCCAGATCCAGCAGGACATGAAGCTGAAGGCCAACTCGGCGACTTTCAACGGCATCAACTGGCTGAGCACCACGACGGGTACCACCCCGACGAGCTTCAGCCTCGTGTCATCCTACTCGCGCGTCGGCGGCACGCCCACCATCGGCTCGATCACGGTGACGACGGCCAACTACACGCTCTACTCGACCACGCAGACCGGCATTCTGGATACTGTGGCTGGCAGTGCGTCGGTCGACACGATCAACATCGCCGCGCTGACCGACTCGGCGGCCGACCAGACCACGCTCGATGGCTACATCGCGCAGGTCACGACTGCGATCAACTCGGTGGCCTCGGCCGCCGCCAATCTCGGTGCCGTCAAGAACCGTATCTCGACCAACACGAACTTCGTGAAGTCGCTGATGGACTCGGTTGACCGCGGTGTCGGTCAGCTCGTCGACGCCGACATGAACGCGGAATCCACCCGCCTGGCCGCCCTTCAGGTCCAGCAGCAGCTCGGCGTGCAGGCGCTCTCGATCGCCAACAACAGCAGCCAGAGCATCCTGTCGCTGTTCCGCTAAGACGGAAGTCATCGGGGGAGGGCCGCGCTTCTCGCGAAGCGCGGCCTTTTCGCTTGGGCAGCCACGCGCGCCCAAGTCCGGCCGCCTGTTGCGGCCGGAACACAGGGCCACAAGCCCCGCACAAGCTTCGCTCGCTAACCTCGCCGCTACGACAGATTGGGCCTTGAACCCGCGTTTGCGGCACGCCCAAAGGCATGACGCCGCCCTGTCGTACCGGTGCAAGCCCGGTATGTCCCCAACTCAAGTCAATCTTCAAAGGGACATCAAAATGGGTTCTAGTCTTCTCACCAACTCCTCCGCCATGACCGCGTTGCAGACCCTGCGGTCTGTCAGCACGCAACTCGCCACCACGCAGAACCGGATTTCCACCGGTCAGCGCGTGTCCACCGCCTCGGACAACGCCGCCTATTGGTCGATTGCGACCTCGATGCGCTCCGACAACGCCGCGCTGTCCGCTGTCTCCGACTCGCTCGGCCTGTCGGCTGCCACCGTGGACACCGAATATACCGCTCTGACCTCGGTGATCGGCGACAAGGAATCCGGTCTGACCAAGCTCCAGGCGCTGCTGGTCGAAGCCAAGACCGCGGGTATCGACCGCACCAAGATCCAGGCGGACATCACCCAGATCCAGCAGGACATGAAGCTGAAGGCCAATTCGGCGACCTTCAACGGCATCAACTGGCTGAGCACGACGACGGGTACCACCCCGACGAGCTTCAACCTCGTGTCGTCCTACTCCCGCGTCGGCGGTACGCCCACCATCGGCTCGATCACCGTGACGACCGCCAACTACACGCTGTACTCCACGACGCAGACCGGCATTCTGGATACCGTGGCCGGCAGCGCTTCGGTCGACACGATCAACATCTCCGCGCTGACTGACTCGGCGGCCGACCAGACCACGCTCGATGCCTACATCGCGCAGGTCACCGCCGCCATCAACTCGGTGGCCTCGGCCGCTGCCGATCTCGGCGCGGTCAAGAACCGCATCTCGACCAACACGGAATTCGTCAAGACCCTGATGGACTCCGTGGATCGCGGCGTCGGCCAGCTCGTCGACGCCGACATGAACGCGGAATCGACCCGCCTTCAGGCCCTGCAGACCCAGCAGCAGCTCGGCGTTCAGGCGCTGTCGATCGCCAACCAGAACAGCCAGAGCATCCTGTCGCTGTTCCGCGGCTAAGCGGCGCTCTCGAAAACGACCGTGCTCCCTCAGGGAGCACGGTCCCCGCCGTGATGGTGGGCGCCGACACGCGATATGCCGGCAATCGAACCTTCGTCATACGTCTTGCGACATGCCGCGGCCGGTCGGGCTGCCGTGCGCCCGAGCGCTCGCTCGCGCCTGCCAAACCGATTGCGTCGCCTCGTCTTGCATAATTGCAACGCCTCGCCAGCGAACCCGAAACATTCGCGCCTCGCGCAACCTTCAGACAAGGTTGGCAGCTGAGTGTCGTCACCATTCGCATTGGTACGAGGTCATATGCTCAGTCGTGCGCAGGTACAGCAACTGCTCAACAATCTGCTGGAGCTTGGGCCGCGACGCCTGATGGCCTTGGGACTGATCGGTTTTGCGGTTCTCGTCACCGTCGTCGGCGGCGCCTACTATCTCAGCCGCCCCGAGTTCGAAACGCTCTACACCGGCCTCACCCGCGAAGACGTGACGCGCATCGGCGCGGCACTGCGCGAGCAGAACATCACCTTCGACGTCAATTCCGCCGGCGATGCGGTCTCGGTGCGTCCAAGCCAGACCATGCAGGCGCGGATGCTGCTCGCCGAGAAGGGGCTGCCGACCAGCGCCAATTCCGGTTACGAGCTGTTCGACAAGATCGGCTCGCTCGGGCTGACCTCGTTCATGCAGGAGGTCACCAAGCTGCGCGCGCTCGAAGGCGAGATCGCCCGCACCGTCCAGCTGATGAAGGGCGTGAAGGCGGCGCGCGTGCATATCGTGCTGCCGGTGCGCGGCTCGTTCCGCGCCACGCAGCAGCCGCCTTCGGCATCGGTCGTGCTGCGTACCGACGGCGCGATCGAGGCGCGCACGGCACAGTCGATCCGGCATCTCGTCGCCGCCGCCATTCCCGGCATGAGCCGCGACAAGGTGACGGTGCTCGATGCCGACGGCTCGATGCTGCTCGCCGAAGAGGACGAGGCCAGCGCCGCGCCAGCCAAGATGGCGAGCCTGCAGAAGACGGTCAGCGGCATGGTGCAGGAGAGCATTCGCAAGGCGCTGACGCCGTATCTGGGCCTCGACAACTTCGAGGTGAGCGTCGCTCCGCAGCTGTCCACCGACAAGCGGCAGATCAACGAGACGGTCTACGATCCCGAGAACCGCGCCGAGCGCTCGGTGCGGGCCGTACGCGAGAAGGAATCCTCGCAGAACGCCGACCGCTCGTCGCCGACCACGGTGCAGCAGAATCTCCCCGACCAGCAGGTGAATGCGGGCGGCGGCAAGAACTCCAGCGAGGACAAGACCCGCCGCGAGGACGTCACCAATTTCGAGGTCTCGTCCAAGACCACGACCACGGTCAGCGACGGTTATTCCGTCAAGAAGCTGTTCATCGCCGTCCTGGTGAATCGCGCGCGACTGGTCGCCGATCTCGGCGACAAGAGCAACCAGGCCATCATCGACAGCAAGCTCGCCGAGATCAGCCAGCTCGCGGCGACGGCGGGCGGATTGGACAAGGCGCGCGGCGATCAGATCCAGGTGACGGCCGTCGATTTCATCGAGGGCTCGCGCGAGCTGGCGCCGGTGCCGCCGATCAGCTTCGTCGAGATGATCAACAAGCAGCTCGGCAGCGTCATCAACGCGATCACGATTCTCGCCGTGGCTTCGATGCTGGTCTGGTTCGGGCTGCGGCCGGCGGTCAACGGCATTCTGACCCATCGCGCGGAGCAGGAGCAGGCCGAGGCGGCGGAGGCCGCCCAGCTCGAGGCCTCGGCGGCCCTTGCGCTGCCCGACGGCGAGGAGGCCGAGCTCAACCTCGTCGAAGATCTCGAAGGCAAGATGCAGCGAACGCCGCAGAAGCGGCTCGAGCAGATCGTCCGGCTCGATCAGATGCAGGCGGCGGCGATCCTTAAAGACTGGATGCGACGCGAGGAGGCGGCATGAACGCGGCAATCGGAAAACTTCTGACGCAGTTCGATGCGAATGGCCGGGTCAAGTCGTCGCCGCCGCCACCGCCGAAAATCCAGGACGTGCTGACCAGGCCAAAGGAGGCGAGGCGCGATCCGCAGCCTCACTCGCAGCCGCAGGCCCACACGCAGCATCAGGCGCCGTCTCCGGCGCCCGCGACGGAAGCGCCGCCGGTCAATCTCCTGGACGATGCCTATCGGCGCGGCCATGCCGCGGGCGTCGCGGAAGGCGACGCCAAATTGGCCGAGGAGCGCGTTCGTAGCGCGATCCGGCTCGGCGAAGAGCGGGCCAAATGGTCCGACCAGCAGGCGGTCGCGATCGTCAGCGGCTTTGAGGCGGCCTGCCGCGAGATCGAGACCAACATCGCAAGCTCCGTGGCGCGGATCCTGCTGCCGTTCCTCACCGATGCGGTGCGCGACAAGGCGATCGGATCGCTGGTCGAGCAGATCGCGGCGTTGACCGGCAGCTCATCGGCGCCGGCCTTCAAGGTCACCGGCCCGAGCGAGCTGCTGGACCTCGTGAAGACGCAGCTCGAGGCGTCCAGGCGAACGGGCATCGCATACGAGGCCGCCGAGACGCTCGAGGTGCGCGTCGTGGCCGACCAGACCGTGATCGAGACGCAGATCTCCGCCTGGAGTGAACGCCTCAAGGACGCGCGCCGGTAGTCCGCCATGGAGGAGGTCAAGCATGAGATCGTGATCGTCCGCCGCCGCAGCGCCTTCGCCGAGGAGGCGCATCATGGCGGCGTCTGGAAGATCGCCTATGCGGACTTCATGACCGCGATGATGGCGTTCTTCCTGGTCATGTGGCTGCTCAACGCGCTCAACCAGGACCAGAAGCAGGTCGTCGCGAGCTATTTCAACCCGATCAAGCTCGCTGAGAACTCACCTGCCCCAAAGGGCCTCAAGGATCTCTCCAACAAGGAGCCGTCGTCGTTCGAAGGCCAGGACGGCAGGCGTCAGCCGGCCGGCACGAACGAGGAACGTCGCGGCGATTCTCCGACGGCTGAGAAGCCGGCCTCTTTCGAGGAGAAGGTCCTGTTCCGTGACCCCTATGCGACGCTTGCCGAGATCGCCAACAGCGCGAACCAGTCGACGGGCCAGCGGCGCGCCGGCGCTCTGACCTCCGCTGAAGAGGACGGCCTCAAGGGGGGCGATGCCTATCGCGATCCCTTCGATCCCGGCTATTGGAAGCTGGCGCCACAGGCGTCCAAGGACGCCGATCGCTTCATCGAGAGCGAGCCGAAGCCGAATGCCTCCGCGCGAGACGGCGCAGCCGGAGCAAATCCGGGCGAGGTGCAGGCGCGCCGGAGCAGGACGGATGATGCCGGCGGCAACGTGGCTCCGGGCCCGGAGAGCTCGTCCGCAAGCCTGTCGCCGCTGATGCCGCCGGGCGCCGCACCGACGCAGTCGCCGCGCGAGGGCAGCGCCCAAGCTGGCGTCCAGGTGAGCACCGCCCCGCAGGCTCGTCCCAACGATGCGGCGAAGGAGCCGGAGGCGCGCGACGCGGCGCAAACACAGCAGCCCACCCTCAAGCAGCTTCAGTCCGCGGTCGCGGAGGCGCTGTCGGACATCAAAGCAGGGGCGGGGCCGGCGGCCGAGGTGCGTCAGGTCGAGGAAGGGCTCCTGGTCAGCCTCACCGACGATGCGAGCTTCGGCATGTTCGCGGTCGGCTCGGCGGAGCCGCGGCCCGAGCTGATCCGCGTGATCGACAAGATCGGGCCGCTGCTGATGAAGCGCCAGGGCATGATCATCGTCCGCGGGCATACCGACAATCGGCCGTATCGATCGGAAACCTACGACAATTGGAGGCTGTCGACCGCGCGTGCGCAGATGGCCTATTACATGTTGGTCCGTTCCGGCGTCGATGCGCGGCGGATCGAGCATATCGAAGGTTACGCCGATCGGCGGCCGAAGCTCCCGAACGATCCGGCGGCCGCCCAGAACCGCCGGATCGAAATCCTGATCCGGGAGAAGCGACCTTGATCAGGCTGCTGCGCCGCGCCGTCTTGCTGCTGCCGTTCATCGCGGCAAATGCGCTTGCCCAGCCTGCACCCCAGGGCAGCGAACCCTATGAGCTCGTCCGCGCGCTGCAAGCGGTGCAGGACGGCATCGCCAATGGCGACACCGCCGCACATGGCAGTCATATCGCGCTGATCCGGCAAATCGGCGAGAAGTTTCTCGCGGCCGATCCCGCGGTGTGGAGCAATCCGCGGAACGGCCAGGCGGTCGTTATCTACCTGCTCAGCGGCGGTGCGCCGCAAATCGTCCGCAAACTGCCGCGCGACAAGTTGAACGTCGACGAGCGGCTGTTCAACGGTGCGCTCGCCTATGTCGAGGGTCGCCAAGAGGAAGCACGGGAGCTGCTCAAGGAGATCAAGCCGCGGACGATTCCTTCGGGACTGGGCGGACAGGTCGCGCTGGTTCAGGGCGCGCTGTTCGCGCGCGCCGAGGCCTCGCTCGCGATCGAGCGCCTGGACGATGCGCGCCTGCTGTTGCCCGGCACGCTGGTCGAGGAGGCGGCCCTGCGGCGCGAGATCCTGCTGGTGGGGCAGGCGGAGGATTTCGAGAAGTTCGAGTTCCTGACGCTGGCCTATATCCGCCATTACCGCAACTCGATCTATGCGGGCGATTTCTGGCAGCGCTTCTCCGCGGGGCTGACGCAATCGAGCCTGGCACTCGACGAGCGCCGCTTTGCGCGGATCTCAGCCTTGCTCGAGCAGATCGATCGCGCCAGCCGCCTCAAGCTCTATCTCATGATCGCGCGCGCCGCGATGGTGCGCGGACGGCTGACCGTGACCCGGCTGGCCGGCGAGCGGGCATTGACCCTGAGCGCGGATGCATCGGCGGAACGCGAGCGCGCCCATTTCTTCCGCGGCGCCTCGCGCGTGCTCACCGACGAATATGACGGCGGTCTCGCCGAACTGAAGGCGCTCGACCGGTCGAAGCTGCCCGAACGCGACGTCCCCCTTCTCAATGCCACGGTGCAGCTCGCGCTCGACGTTCGCAAGCCGTTCGCGGGCGGATCCGCCGCGGCAGCGGACAAGCCTCCGGCAACGCCGGCGCGACTCGATTTGGCGTCATCGACCGCGACGCTCGCACGCGCGCAGAAGCAGCTCGGGGAGCTCGAACTCCTGACCAAGGATCGCCGGCCATGACCAAGCTCAGTGGAACCTCCGGACAGCTCTTCAACGGTCTCGCCGAGAGTCTCAACATGCGCGGGTCGCGCGCGGCAAAGGGTGCCGCGACCAAACCACAGGCGAACTCGTCCTTCAACGATCTGCTCCACACCGTCTCGAATCTCGCCAAGCAGGCGCTGAGCGAAGACGGCAGCGAGGCGGCCGCGAAGACCGGAACGCTGCGCACGCGTCCGATCCATCCGGCCGAGCAGGAGCAGCCGAAGGAGGCGGCGCTGCGCGAACGCGTCGCGACCATTGCTGATCCAAAGTCCATGGACGAGACCTCCGACACCAAGTCCGACAAGCTGGCGGAGAAACCACGTCCGGTCGATCATCTCACCGGGACAGATCGCCAGGATCAATCCGGCATCGCTGTGATGGTCGGGCAGGAGATCGCTGCTGTGTCTGCCGTGAAGCCGCAGATGCAAGTGCCCTCCGCAGACAAGGACGCGCCCGCGCGCGATGAGCGGTCAACCTCGGCGAAGCACGAGGCACCGGGCGCGGTGAAGGCGGCGACCGGCGATGCCGGTCCATCCAGTCCTGCCGCGGCCGGCGCGCGCTCGCAGGCGGCGGCTTCGCAAGCGATGGCGGCGTCGCAATCTGCGCTGACGCAAGGTGCGGAAGCCTCGAGCGCAAGGCCGGCATCACCCGGCTTCGAGGCGGTCACGGCCGATGTCGAGCGCGCTGCCAAGGCTTCGGCGCGCGCCGCGCTACCCGAGACGACCAAGGTCACCGTGGTCCAGCAGGAAACCCATCTGCCACCGGCGCAGTTCAACGCCCCGCAGCAGGTTGCCAATGCAGTCGTCGCCGAGCTGAAGGAGTCCTCGGCACCGGCTGCGTCCGCGGCACCCGATCTCGCCGCATCCCAGACCAACGCACCGGATCAGCCGCTCAGGATCCTGACGGTCAATCTCGAACCGCCCGCCCTCGGCAACGTCACGGTGCGCCTGCGTCTCGTCGGCACCGAAGTGTCCGTCCAGCTCGCGGCCGAGCGCAAGGACACGAGCCAGATGCTCGACCAGCAGCGCGACCAGATCCGCGAGCTCATGCAGTCGGCCGGCTACGTCGCCGACGTCGCGCCGGTCCAGCACGGCTCGCTGGACGGATTCCAGAGCGGCTCCGGCCAGTCCCAGCCCCAGCTCTCGGGCCAGCAACAATCCTCGCCGCAGTCGCAAGGCGCGTTCGGCGGTGCCGGCACGTCGTCGGGGCAATCCGACGGCGGCGCGAAACAGGCTCGCCAGGAGCGCCAGTTCAACCAGGAGACGCGTCATGAGCAGGACGTGGCGCCGCATCATCGTCGCGGCCCTGTTTATCTGTAACGCGAGCGCTTCGGAAGCCGCCGCCGAGACTGCGCGCCCCTGCGAGCGCGAGATGACGCGCGCGGCCCGGCAGCATGGGATTCCGCTCGGCATTCTCTATGCGGTGGGCCTCACCGAGACCGGCCGGCGCGGCGCGCTCCATCCTTACGCGCTCGGGGCCGACGGCCAGACCGTGTTCGCCAAGGACATCAACGATGCAATCGCGAATTTCGAGGCGATGCGCAGCAAAGGCATCAAGCTGATCGATCTCGGCTGCATGCAGATCAACCATTATTATCACGGCGACAAGTTCGCTTCGGTCCGGGCGATGTTCGATCCCGCGGGGAACGTCGAATACGCCGCGCGCTTCCTCAAGGAGTTGAAGCAGCGCGAGGGCAGCTGGACCATGGCGGTCGCGCGCTACAACGCGGGTCCCAACAATCAGCCGGCGCAGAAGCGCTATGTCTGTCACATTGTTGCGCATCTCGTCTCGAGCGGTTTCGGCGCGTGGACGGACAAGGCGCGCTCGTTCTGCCAGCCCAAGACGAGCTGAAGCAGAGCTGACCGGACCACGACAAGTTGTGCATCGCGCCCAATCATCAGCCCCGCGCAAGCAAGAACCCCCATTGTAGCTGCAACCTACCAAAGGAGCCCAATTCATGAGCCTGTATGGTGTTATGCGCACCGGCGTTTCCGGGATGAACGCGCAGTCCAACAAGCTGTCGACGGTCTCGGACAACATCGCCAACGTCAACACGACGGGCTACAAGCGAGCTTCCACGGAATTCTCCTCGCTGATCCTGAAGAGCGGCTCCGGCAATTACGATTCCGGCGCGGTCGAAACCAAGGTCCGCTATGCCATCAGCGACGGCGGCAATACGCAGTATACCACGTCGACCACGGACCTCCGCGTCCAGGGCAATGGCTTCTTCGTGGTGTCGAACGCCAACAACACGCAGCAATATCTGACGCGGGCCGGCTCGTTCGTGCCCGACAGCCAGGGCAATCTGGTCAACGCGGCCGGCTTCTATCTTCTGGGCCAGCCGGGCAACGTGAGCAATTTCTCGCAGAACAGCCTGTCCGGCATGCAGATCGTCAACATCGCCCAGGTCTCGCAGGTGCCGGTGCCGTCGACGGCGGGGACGCTCACGACCGGCAATTTGGATCCGAAAGCGGCTGTCATTGCTGGTCCGCCCGGCCCGGCGTCATATTCATCGAAGAGCTCGATCGTGGCCTACAACAATATCGGCCAGGCCGTTACGCTCGACGTCTATATGTCCCACACGGCGACGGCTGCCGGCTCGGATACCTGGCAGATCGGGGTCTACGACTCCGCGACGGGCACCTCGCTCGGCGCCGCCACCACTTTCACCTTCGACACCACGGCGGCCGGCAGGGGCGCGCTCGCCGCGGCGAGCCCGACCGGTCTCGCCTTCACCGTTCCCGGAGGTGCGGCGATGACCTTTGACCTGTCGAACTTGACCCAGGTCGGCACCGACTTCAGCTTCAAGGCCACTGTCAATGGCAGCGTTCCCTCGGCGATCGACAAGGTCGATATCGACGATGCCGGCCATGTGACGGCGATCCTCAAGAACGGGCAGCAGCTGACGCTCTACACCATCATGCTCGCCGACGTCGCGAGCCCCGACAATCTGACGCCCGAGCCCGGCAACGTCTATTCGACCAACATGAATTCCGGCAACGCGCAGGTCGGAAATGCCGGCACGGGTGGGCTCGGCACGATCCAGTCCAGTGCCCTGGAGGACTCCAACGTCGACCTTGCGGACGAACTCACCGGCATGATCGAGGCCCAGCGCGGCTTCACGGCGAACTCGAAATCGTTCCAGACCGGCTCGGATCTGCTGGATGTCGTCGTCAACTTGAAGCGCTGAATTCCTAGGCGCTCGTTTCGGGCAAGAGCACGCCATGTCGCTTACCGCCGCTCTCAACTCGGCTCGCTCCTCGCTCATGGCGTCGAGCGTTCAGTCGTCGGTCATCTCGCGCAACATCGCCGGTGCCAGCGCCACCGGCTATTCGCGCAAGCTCACCATGCTGGACAATCTGCCCGGCGCCGGCGTCTATGTCGCGGCGATCCAGCGCGCCGCCAGCTCGGGCCTCTACAACAACGTCCTGATCGCGACCTCGTCGTCCGCCAAGCAGACCGCGATCTATGACGGCCTGCAGAAGATCGCCACCGCGACGGTGGACGATCCGGAGCTCGACCAGTCGCCGACGGCGCAGCTCAACGCGCTGAAGCAGGCGTTGCAGAAATATGCCAACGCCCCTGACAACGCCACCCTGGCGCAGGCGGCCGTCGCGTCCGCCAAGGACATGGCGACCGCGCTCAACCAGGCGACCCGGACCGTGCAGTCGGTCCGCGAAAGCGCCGATGCCGACATGAAGACGTCGGTTCAGAACATCAACCAGTTGCTGTCCCGGTTCGAGACCGTGAACACCGCGATCGTGAAAGGCACGATCTCCGGCGACGACATCACCGACTATCTCGATCAGCGCGACAGCATCGTCTCGCAACTGTCGCAGGAGGTCGGCGTCAACATGTCGATCCGCCCCAACGGCGACGCGGCGCTCTACGCCGACAGCGGCGTGGTGCTGTTCGACAAGACGGCGCGGACGGTGAGCTTTGCGCCGACGAATGCCTACACCGCCGGCACCACGGGCAACGCCGTCTACATCGACGGGGTCCCGGTGACCGGCGCCAATTCGGTGATGCCGCTGAAGTCGGGCAAGCTCGCAGGCCTCGCCCAGCTGCGCGACCAGGACACCGTCACCTATCAGGGCCAGCTCGACGAAATCGCGCGCGGCCTGATCAATACGTTCAGGGAAAGCGATCAGACCGCCGCGGCGCTGCCCGACGTTCCCGGTCTCTTCACCTATCCGGGCGCGCCGGCGATGCCGGCGAGCGCGACCGTCTCGGTGGGCCTCGCCGGCACGATCTCGGTCGCGGCCTCGGTCGATCCGAGCTTGGGCGGCAACCCGAATTTGCTACGCGACGGCGCGATCAGCGGCAACCCCGCCTACCAATACAACACCGCCGGCAACGGCGGCTATTCGGCCCGACTGCAGCAGCTCATCGGCGGCATGGATGCCGCGCAGCCGTTCGATGCAACGACGCAAGGCAAGCCGAGCGGCAGCCTGATCGACTTCGCATCATCATCGGCGAGCTGGATCGAAAACCAGCGCAAGACCGCCGACGCCAACTCCGAGTACCAGAGCACATTGCTCAACCGCAGCATCACGGCGTTGTCAAACGTCAACGGCGTCAACATGGACGACGAAATGGCCTTGATGCTCCAGGTCGAGCGAACCTATTCGGCCTCGTCGAAGATCATCTCGACCGTCGATGAAATGCTGCAGAGCCTGCTGGCCGCCGTGGGGAACTGAGCCATGATGAGCGCGAATTACGTTTCCACCCTGATGCTGTCCTCGTCGTTGAGGTATTCGATCACGAACAACCAGGCGGCGCTGAGCAAGGCCTCGAACGAAGCGACCACCGGCCGCTTCTACGACGTTGGTCTGGAACTCGGTGCGACGACGGGAAGCGACCTCACGCTGCGGGCGGACTGGAGCTTTGCCGACCAGCTCGTCGACACCAACGGTCTCGTCTCGGGACGCCTGGACGTGACGCAGAACAGGATCACCCAGCTCAACAAGACCGCGACCGACTTCCTCAAGGATCTGATCGCGGCCCGCAGCACCGACGGCGGCGGGCGGGTCATCCTGCCGCCTGCATCCTCCAATCTTCAGGACCTGATCGGCGCGTTGAATGTCTCCTATAACGGCTCGTCGCTGTTCTCGGGCATCAACACGCAGAACGCGCCCATCACGCCGTACGCCGCGGGCTCGGCCAGCAAGAACCAGGTCGATGCCGATTTTCTCGCGGCCTTCGGCTTCCCGCAATCCTCGCCCGCCGTGGCCACCATTACGCCGGCCCAGATGCAGACCTTCCTGGACACCACCTTCGATGCCGGGTTCGCGAGCCCGGCCTGGAACACCAACTGGTCCTCGGCGACGGACCAGACCATGCAAAGCCGAATCTCCACCACCGAGATCGCGGACACGTCAGTGAGCGCCAACGAGATCGGCTTCCGCAGGCTCGCCGAGGCCTACACCATGATGGCCGATCTCGGGAACGTGAAGCTGAGCCAGGAGACGTTCCAGGTCGTCGTGGACAAGGCCATCGGGCTGGTCGGCAACGCCATCAACGATCTCGCTGCGCTCGGCGGCAGCGTCGGCACGGTTCAGCAACGGGTCACCACCGCAACCGCCAAGCTCAAGACGCAGCAGGACATTCTGAACAATCAGATCGTCGGCATGGAAGCGGTCGACCCGACCGAAGCCTCGGTCCGCGTCAATACGCTGCAGACACAGATCCAGACCGCGCTGGCGCTCACCTCGCAGCTCCAGAAGATCAGCCTCATCAATTATCTCTGAGCCAAGGCTGCGCTGTCAGGCTCGTAACCTTTGTCCAGTTGTTCGGTTTTCTGCGAAGAGTGGTCGTGATGACGTTTGAAGCCTATGAAGCGGTCGTTGACGATAGTGGCTATGAGGCGCGCAGCCGTGAGCGGCAGGCACTCAGCCTTGGCATCGACCGGCTCGAGCGGATCCAGAAGGGACGTTTCAGCCCCGAGGATCAGGTCGAGAGCCTGCTCTATGTGCGGCGGCTGTGGACGATCTTCATCGAGGATCTCGCGCACCCGGACAACGGCCTGCCGGACAAGCTGCGTGCCGACATCATCTCGATCGGCCTGTGGGTGGTCAAGGAAGCCGATCGTCTCCGCGAGCAGCGGTCCAGCGACGTGGTGCAGCTCATCGAAATCAACCGCCTGATCCGAGACGCGCTTTAATGAAGATCTCCTTGCGCGCGGGCGAACGGGTCTACATCAACGGCGCGGTGCTCCGCGTCGACCGCAAGGTCTCCGTCGAGCTCGTCAACGACGTGATGTTCCTGCTCGAAGGGCAGGTCATGCAGGCGTCCGACGCCACCACGGCCCTGCGGCAGCTCTATTTCATCGTCCAGCTCATGCTGATGAACCCGACCGACGTTCGCGACGCTGCGGCGCTCTACGCCCAGCATCACGCGGCCCTGTGTGCCGTTTGCGAGAACCGCGAGATGCTCGATGGGCTCGGCGCGATCCACGAACTGGTTGGGGCGACCCGCTATTTCGAGGCGCTCAAGCGGATTCGCGCGTTATTTCCGGTGGAGCAGGCCATCCTGGCCGGCGCCGCCGCTGTTTCCCCAGTCGAAGCTGCCTGACAGCGGAGAGACAAGATGAACGTCACCAGCGCGACCGACAGCACCAGCAGATCCAGTTCGACCGACACCAACTCGACGACGTCGAGCAACAGCGTGGACTACAACACGTTTCTCCAGCTCCTCATCGCCCAGATGAAGAACCAGGATCCGACCAATCCCATGGACACCGCGCAGTATATGAGCCAGTTCGCCCAGCTCTCGACGGTCGAGCAGGCGATGCAGACGAATGCGAAGCTGGACGCGCTGCTGTCCTCGCAGTCCTTGTCGCAGGCCAACGGGCTGATCGGGAAGACGGTCAGCTTTACCGACTCGACCGGCGCGACCTTCAGCGGCAAGGTCGTCTCGGTCTCCATCAACAGCGACGGCTCCATCGCGACGCTTCAGGACGGCACCAAGGTCGCGGTCGGACCGGGCCTCACGATCAGCCAGTCATGAACGAGCGGGACGCCCTCGATATCGTCCAGGCGGCGATCTGGACCATCATCGTCGCCTCCGGGCCTGCGGTCGGCGCAGCCATGCTGGTCGGCACCGTCATCGCGCTGATCCAGGCGCTGACCCAGATCCAGGAGGTGACGCTGACCTTTGTTCCGAAGATCATCGTCATTCTCCTGGTCGTTGCCGTCTCCGGCTCCTTCATCGGCGCGCATCTGTCGACCTTCACTGAGATGGTCTATTCCAGGATCGAGCGCGGCTTCTGATCCGGACGGCCCGGCACCATCCCCGCGTAAGCTTTGCGCGGCAGATTGCGGGCGGACCCCTCTGCCGGTGACCCCATGGCCGATACGTTAGCTGCTAGCCCGCCCAATCAGCGCCGCCTCGGAACGGATGCCTTTTTCGCCGCCGGCATCGTGACCATGCTCACGATCCTGTTCCTGCCGATTCCTCCGATCCTGATCGACCTCGGCCTCGCGTTCTCGATCGCGCTTTCGGCCCTGATCCTGATGGTGGCGCTGTGGATTCAGCGCCCGCTCGACTTCTCTGCTTTCCCGACCGTTCTGCTGATCGCGACGATCCTGCGCCTGGCGCTGAACATCGCGACGACGCGCCTGATCCTGTCACGGGGCGGGGAGGGTGAACATGCGGCGGGCCATGTCGTTGCAGGCTTCTCGAAGTTCGTCATGGGCGGCGACTTCGTGATCGGTCTCATCATCTTCGCGATCCTGGTGACGGTGAATTTCGTCGTGATCACCAAGGGCGCGACGCGTATCGCCGAAGTCGGCGCCCGTTTCACCCTGGACGCCATCCCGGGCAAGCAGATGGCGATCGATGCGGACCTGTCCGCCGGCTTGATCGACGACAAGGAAGCGCAGCGACGGCGCCGCGAGCTCGAAGAGGAGAGCGCGTTCTTCGGCGCCATGGACGGCGCCTCGAAATTCGTCCGTGGCGACGCCATTGCCGGTCTCATCATCACCGCGATCAACATCTTCGGCGGCATCGTCATCGGCGTCACCCATCACGGATTGACTCTGTCCCGCGCGGCCGACGTCTACACCAAGCTCTCCGTCGGCGATGGTCTGGTGTCGCAGATGCCGGCGCTGATCGTGTCGCTGTCGGCGGGCCTCCTGGTCTCCAAGGGCGGCACCACGGGCTCGGCGGAGCAGGCGGTGCTGCGGCAGCTCGGCGGCTATCCGCGCGCGGTGTCGGCCGCCGCGCTGATGATGTTCGTGCTCGCTTTGATGCCGGGACTGCCGATGGCGCCGTTTGTGCTGCTTGGGGGTGTCATGGCCTTCGTCGGCTATTCGTTGCCGAAGCGGCAGGCCGCGCTGAAGCAGAAGGAGGAGGCCCGCAAGGCCGACGAGCGCGCCCAGGCCGAGGCCAAGGAATCCGTCAAGGAGCAGCTCAAGACCGCCGAGATCGAGCTCGCGCTCGGCGGTCACCTTTCGGTCCACCTGTTGGGCTCGCGCACCGAGCTTGCCCACCGCGTGGCCAAGATCCGCAAGAAGTTCGCCAAGCAGTACGGCTTCGTCATTCCAGAGATCAAGCTCACGGACAATCTGTCGATCGATCCCAAGAGCTACCAGATAAGGATTCACGACACGCGCGTTGCCCATGGCGAGCTCAGGCTCGGCGAGGTGCTGGTGCTGGTCGACAAGGACGGCAAGCCCGACGTGCCGGGCGACGAGGTGATCGAGCCTGCGTTCGGCATGAAGGCGCTGTGGGTGACGGAAGCCTTCACCGACGAAGTCAAGCGGCAGGGCTGCAAGCCGGTCGACAATCTGTCGGTGCTGCTCACGCATTTGAGCGAAGTGATCAGGGCGAACCTTGCCCAGCTGCTGTCCTACAAGGACATGCGTGCCCTGCTCGACCGGCTTGATCCCGAATACAAGCGCCTGGTCGAGGATCTCTGCCCGTCGCAGATCTCCTATTCGGGCCTGCTGGCGATCCTGAAGATCCTGCTTGCCGAGCGAGTCTCCATTCGCAATCTTCACCTGATCCTCGAGGCGATCGCCGAGATCGCGCCCCATGTACGGCGCTCCGAGCAGGTGGCGGAGCACGTTCGGACCCGGCTCGCCCAGCAGATCTGCGGCGATCTCTCCGACAATGGCGTGCTCAACGTGGTTCGTCTCGGTAACCGCTGGGACCTCGCTTTCCACCAGAGCCTGAAGCGCGATGCCAAGGGGGACGTCGTCGAGTTCGACGCAGACCCGCGCCTGATCGAGCAGTTCGCGACCGAAGCCAGCGCCGCGATCCGGAAATTCACCGAGAGCGGCACCAGCGTGGTGCTGGCAGTGACGCCGGAAGCGCGCCCCTATGTCCGGATGATCCTGGAGCGGGTGTTCCCGACTTTGCCGATCCTGTCGCATGTCGAAGTCGCGCGCAGCGCCGAGATCAGGGCGCTCGGAGCCATATCGTGATCTCAGGGCTCGCCGACAGCGTGCTGGTGACGTTCATCGTGTTTTGCCGCATCGGCGCCTGCCTGATGCTGGTGCCCGGCTATTCCAGCGTCAACGTTCCGCCCCAGGTGCGCCTGTTCGTCGCACTGGTCACGACGTTTGCACTGACGCCGATCCTGATTGCCGTCCTGAAGCCGCTCACGGACAACGCGGGTCCCCTGACGCTCGCGCTCCTGATCTGCTCCGAGCTCGTGGTCGGCAGCGTCATCGGGCTCGGCGGGCGCGTGTTCTTCCTCGCCCTCCAGACCATGGCGACCATGATGGCGAGCGCGATCGGGCTGAGCAACATCCCGGGCACACCGATCGCCGACACCGATCCAGCGCCGGCCCTGGTGCCGCTGATCATGGCGGCCGTCACCACGCTGTTCTTCATGACCGACCAGCACTGGCAGGTGCTGCGGGGGCTGATGACCTCCTACGACGTCTGGAAGCCCGGCAGCAGGCTGGGCGGCAGCGTCGCGCTCGAGCTGCTCGTCGGCCGCCTTTCGGAAGCGTTCGTGCTGACGCTGCGGATCTCGAGCCCTTTCATCGTCTATTCGGTCATCGTCAACCTGGCGGTCGGCCTGATCAACAAGCTGACGCCGGCCATTCCGGTCTATTTCATCTCGGTGCCCTTCGTGCTGTTCGGCGGCTTCCTGCTGCTCTACCTCACCAGCGACGAGCTGCTGACGCAGTTCATGCTGGGCGTGTCGTCGTGGCTGGCGGAGTGACCGGGTCATGACATCGCGCGCGGACAAGCTCGGCCGGATGGTCTCGCTGGTGAAGCTGCAGCTCCGGCTCTCCGAATGGCAGCTCGCGCAATTGCGGCAGCAGGAGCGCAGCCTGCAGGACGAGCAGGAATGGCTGGTCGGAGCCTTGAACGATGGAAAGCCGCCGGCGGGATCGTCGAACGAATCGATCGCGCGGCGTCTCAACAGGGCGAGCGTCGGGGCCCGTGCGGTGCAGGCGCAGGCCGCGCAGCAGCTCGACCAGGTTCGCCGGGAGACCCGCCGCGTGAAACAGCTGGAGGAGGTCGCCAAGGCCGCACTCGCAGACAAGCTCCGCGATGCCGAGAAGCGCTCGCTCGAGGACATGACGGGAACGAGCCTTACCGTGCACGCCTGGACGCCACAGCCAGCCAACCGGAACAAGACATGATCGTGACAGCGACGCCCGACCTCGTCCTCGACGTCCTCGAAGCCGCGGACCCCGCGACGCAGCGCGCCGCGACCGCGAAGCTCGACGCGCTGAAATCGTCGGACGCCGATTTCGCCGCCACGATGGAGGCGGAAGTCGGCAAGGCCAAAGCGGCGACCGCCGATCAAGCCGCGGCGAAAGTCGCGGAAGCGCAGTCGGGTGCCGTGAATGGCGCGCCGGTGCAGGTGATCAAGGCGCCGGCATCCGGCGAGGTTTACCGGAAGTTCGAAGCCTTCATCCTCCAGACCTTCGTCGAGACGATGTTGCCGAAGGAGTCGGAGGAGGTCTTCGGCAAGGGCACGGCTGGCGGCGTCTGGAAGTCGATGCTTGCAGAGCAGCTCGGCAGTCAGCTGGCAAAGGGCAACGGTGTCGGCATCGCCAGGCAGCTCGCCGCCGCGGATCCGGCTGGACCGGACGCTGCGAAGGCCAAATCATGATCCGCGAACGGGTGACAGAAGTTGAGAGGTGAATTTCCAATGCAGGCACAAGAAGGCGCGGTGGCCGTGGCGATGGACCAGGCGGTCGCGGACACCGAGATGGTGACGACGGAAGCCGCAGCGAGCGATGCGCTGCTGCCCGTGCTGCTGCCGATCGGGGGTGACGAGGCAAGGGTCGACGCCGCGGACACGGTGAGATCGGACGAAATGCGTGGCCTGCTGGCCGCAATCCGCCGGCTCGCGACTATCGTCGAGGAGGAGACGACTGCGCTCGCGACCGGCCAGAAGATCGATTTCGACGATTTCAGCGCGCGGAAGAGCCGGAGCATGCTCGAGTTCGTCCGCCTGATGCGGGCGCGGATGCACCTCGGCGGCGAGGTCGAGATCACCGAGGAGATTCAGCGGCTGCGCGAGAAGCTCGAGCGGAATCGGTCCATTCTGGAGATGCACTACGACGCGGTCCGCGAAGTCGCGAGCATCATCGTCAAGGCGGTCAAGGACGCCGAGTCCGACGGCACCTATACCGGTCGCACGGCGCAGGACGGAAAATGATCAGGCTGGTGCTGGCCGGGCTCTGGGTATGCATCCTCACGGCGGGCACGAGCTATGCCGTCGCCTATTGGAAGGAGAAGGGCAGCCTGCTGCCGGCGAAGGACGAATATCTCGAAGGGTTGCAATATCACAAGACGCGGGCGCTGAGCGTGCCGATGGTCGAGAACGGCAATGTCCAAGGCTACATCGTCGCGCGCTTCGTCTACACCATGGAGGCGCGGACCATGCACCAGCTGAACGTCCCGCCGGAGCCGTTCGTCGTCGACGAGGCCTTCCGCAGGATCTACGCCGACGATCGTCTCGACTTCAGGAAGCTCGCCCGTTACGACCTCGCCATCCTGACGACGGCCATCAAGCAGCGCGTCAACGAACGGATGCAGGGTGACATCGTCCAGGACGTCCTGGTCGAGGACTTCAACTACGTCTCCAAGGAAGAATTCCAGCAGAAGCCGTAGCGCGGGATGGCTGCATAAGCGCTGCTCATCCCATCGTCTCTCCCGCTGAACGTGCAACGGCCTCCGCGAAGTGCGGAGGCCGTTGTCGGTTCGTGCCAGGCTTGCGCCCTTGTCAGTTTCCGGCCGGGTATGCCGCGGGGGCGGCCTGCGCCCGGTTCAAGAGGATGCCGACGTCCTCGAGCTCCTGCACCGGCTCGTCGAGAGTTTCGCCCGCCGGGATGTTGAGGCGGTAGCCGACGTAACGCCTTGCCACGATCGCGTCGAAGCCGAGGCGGTCGCGGAGCTTCTTGCGCAGCTTGCTGACGTGGCTCTCGATCACGCTCTCGTCGAAGGTGGACTCGAAGATGCCGTAGACCGCATTGAAGATCTGCGTCTTGGTGATCCACTTGCCGTGATTGGCCACCATATATTCGAGAATGCGCAGTTCGCGGCGGGGCAGGGTGAGGGCGTGGCCCGCGATTTCGGGATCACGGCCGTTGAAGAAGACCTGGATCCTGCTCTCGCAGGGCCTCGGCAGCTCGCCCACCCGGCGGCGCGCGATCGCGGCCGTTCGTGCCAGGATCTCGCGCAGATGGATCGGCACGTGCACGACGTCGTCCACCCCCGATTCGAACAGCTCCAGCGTGTTCTTGAGCATCTTCTGGCCGCTCATGGCAATGATGGGAGCCGAGGAGCGCTTCCGCATCGCCCGCGGCAGGCTTCCGCGGGCATCGCAATCGCCGAGGAGAAAAGCGTCCACCGCCGCCAGATCGGATTCGCTCGCAGATTGCAGCCAGTCCCAGAATTCTCCGGAGGAGAACCCGATCGACGATACGCCTTCGCGAACGAGCCCTCCGACATAGCTGTTCGCGACGCTCTCACGATCATCAACGATAATATACATCAGTCTTTCGCCCCTGTTTCGCACTTGTTGCGGCCGGTTGGTTGTTGTGATGCTCCGGCTCGGCAACGATGCTGTTTGACGACATTCCATCCCGCGAACCGTTGTTGTGGTTTCGATATTCGCGGGCAGCCCTACGCGTTCAGTGCCTGCGTCTCGCAGGCCTGTTACTTCAACTCGATACTGAAACGCTTACTGCGTGAGGCTCGGCGGGTGTCTTACTGATCACCTCGCGGAGCAGATTGAGAAACGACCTAGAACAGTTGCGCCAAGTTGCTCATCGCGTCCGAACACTGCTGAACCATGTCGATCTCCTCGCCAACTGGCGAGAATCACTTGAGTAGAACCGTAGCGATTGCCGATTCCCGATCAAGCGTGCGAAAGAAAGCGATTGCTACACGCACTTGATGCTGTTGATTTGTTTTTGGTTGTTTCTTGATGCATCCAAACGTATCAGTTGATTTTGATACTGAACTAGTTTTGCATTGTGATGGTTGTATAGTTCCGCATCCCCGTACAATTACAGCTATTTCGGGTGGTGCTCCGAGGCACGCACATTGATGGGTTTTCAACCCCGGATTGACTCTGGAACTCGCTTTTCCGCATGCGGAGGTTCGACTCACGTCTGCGCCGCGCCTCCATCTTGATGAAATCTTGGCGAGTGTGTGTCTTTCGAGTCGCACTATCGCCACGTGTATGGCGCAATCGACTCATGCGACGTCGCATCACGCGCGGTGAACGGCTTTCGACCCGCACGTTTCAGGCAAGCTTCGACAGATAACGTCGTCGCTCGACAGACCGAACCGAACGGAGCATTTTCATATGTTGTCCGATGGACAAGCTCGTCCCAACGCGACCGCGGACGCTTCCGCGGCGGCGAAGCCAGCGCCAGAGGCGAGCGATTCAATGGACAACGCGGCGCGGACGACCAAGCCTGCCGCGAGTGCAAAGCGCGTATCGGCGACGGCGAGCGACGAGGCTCTCGCAAAGGAGGCACTCGACGGCTTGAAGCGGATTCGTGCCAAGGCCCGCCTCGACAAGATGGCGATCCCGAAGCCGGCGCCGGTCGTGATCAAGCCGGCCGTGATCGTGGCGAAGCCGCCGCCACCCCGTCCGACCTGGGTCGCGCCGCTCGCAACTCTGGCGGTCGCTGCCATGCTGGTGGTCTGCGCCTGCACCGGCGTGATCGCCTATCTCACCACCCAGCCCGCGCCAAACAACGTTGCGGCCAATGCAGAGATCAGGATTCTGCGCGAGACCGTCGCACAACTGCGCAAGCAAGTGTCGGGCGTGTCTGAAAACCTCGATGGCTTGCGGACCGCGGTCGATCAATCCAGCAAGGTCACGAACGATCGCTTCGGCCGGTTTGCCGAGAATCTCGACCGGATCGAGCGGGTGAGCTCGTCCTCTACGGTGAAGCTCGACAAGCTCGCTCAGGTGCAAGCCCAAGCCCAAGCTCCCGCGCCGGCGACGGTGCAGACGCAGCCGGTGTCAGCGCAAGGGCCGATGATGGCCGCGGTCGCCGCGCCCGAATTCACGGGATCGGTGCCTGCACCCGAGCGTGCATTGGCGCCGCGCAAGGCGATCAAGGGCTGGTCGGTCCGCCAGGCCTATGAGGGAATTGCGATCCTGCAGGGCCCGAACGGTGTCATCGAAGCCGTGCTGGGACAACAGGTGCCCGGTCTTGGCCGCATCGAAGAGATCAGGAACGAGAACGGGCGCCTGGTGGTGGAATCAAGCGGCGGCGTCATCTATTCGTCGCGCAAGGCAACGCCCTGAACGAGCCGCCTTTTATTGGCGGTGATGCTCGAAGCTGGTGCACAGCAGATCGACCTCCGCTTCGGCGATCGGTGCGCGAAACAGGCGGCAGCTGAACTCGGCCGTCGTCTTGCTGTCGGTATTGGCGCGATCCTCCCGCAGGAAGATGCACCGCTTGCAGACGTCGGTGTGGTGCCGCTGCTCGGCGGCATCGGAGTGGTCCAGCACGTGCCGGAACGTGTCGCGGAAGCGGATCTTGACCTCGTCGTCCAGAACGCCAATCGCTTCGATGAGGACGTTGACGGGATCGCGCACCAGGAACTTCTTGCCCTGCTGGGTCACGCTCAACGTCACCGAACGCTTGTCCGTGGCCGAGCGCTTCCGCTCGAGATAACCGAGCCGCTCGAGCTCGCCGATGATGAACGAGGCGGTGCCGCGCGTGGTGCCGACGTAGCTCGCCAGCGCCGAGGGGGTTCGGGAAAATCGGTTGGCGCGGGAGAGGAAGCGCAGCGCCATCCATTCGCGGTCGCGCAAACCGTGCTTGGTGCCTTCGAACCACAGGATGCGTGCGGCCTGCTCCAACAGTTCAATCGATTCACGAGCCAAATTCATTTCAGTTCCAGGTCGCATAAACGTTTATTCAATTGGGCCTCGGGTAGCGCAATCGGGGCGGGCGAGAATGAGACCCGCTCGCGCTCCGCCGTCCGTTGCGGGCGAGCATCGCGCGTCGCGGGAAGAAGCCTCTGCGTTTCCGAAGATGGAACTTCCGGCCGTGGAACTAGGGTGTCACAAAGAAAGACCGGGTAAATCGCGCGGCCAAGATCCTCCGAAAATTTCAATCAAATGAGGGCGGTTCGCACGTGATTTGGTGATGATGAGCGATGCGTAAGCAACATGATGTGTCACCATCGTCGCTGCGATTGCTATTTGTTGCGGCAGAGCCTGTCGGGTGTGCGCTCAGGCGCATTCTGTGCAGCGACAAGCGGCCTGGCCGGCAGGCAAAGAACGATTCTTTTCGGTTAATGGATGTTGCGGTGCAGTGCAGCCAGACGGTTAAGTCCCGGCACACGGCACACGGCCCACGCTCCGGCGGGCGGCGGACACCGGCGCTCGCTAACGAAGGGATGAAGTGGTGAGCCGCGTGCTCGCAGGCTGGTGACTTGCGTTTGTCCGGCAGTTACTGGCGAATGCGGCGCCCGAGGGGCATCAGCATGGGAATCAGGAATGGGAAGATCGATGAGCTTTGAAACCACCATGACATCCGACGTCGTTGGACTGACGAAAGTCGCCCCGCTCTCGCGCCGCGGATTCATGAGCGCGACCGCGGCCGTCGCCGCTGGCTACACGCTCGCGGCCGGTCCGGTCCGGGCCGACATCATCACGACGGATACCAGTGGCCTCCAGGCCGGCGATGCCAAGATCAAGGTCGGCTCTGAGGAAATGCCCGCCTATTTCGCCCGCCCGGCCGGCAACGCCAAGGCGCCGGTGGTCATCGTGGCGATGGAAATCTTTGGGCTGCACGAATACATCCGGGACGTGACGCGCCGCCTTGCCAAGCTCGGCGCGTTCGCGGTGGCGCCCGACTATTATTTCCGCAAGGGCATCGACCTGACCAAGGTCACGGATATCAAGGAGCTGCTGCCGGTGGTGAATGCGAAGCCGGACGCAGAGCTGTTGTCGGATCTGGACGCGACGGTCGCCTGGGCAGGATCGCAAGGCGGCGACACGACGAGGCTCGGCATCATCGGCTTTTGCCGGGGTGGCCGCACGGTCTGGGAGTATGCCGCCCACAGCGGTGCGCTCAAGGCGGGCGTTGCCTTCTACGGGACCTTGGTCGATCCAGCCAACCCGTTGTGGCCGAAGAGCCCGCTGCAGCTCGCGCCCGAGATGAAGGCGCCGGTGCTCGGCCTCTATGGTGGCGCCGATACCGGCATTCCCGTCGCGCAGGTCGAGCAGATGAAGGCCGCGCTCGAGCAGAGCAAGAAGACGGCCGACTTCAAGATCTACCCCGAAGCGCCGCACGGCTTCCATGCCGACTATCGCGGCAGCTACCGCAAGGACGCCGCGGAAGATGCCTGGAAGCAGGCAGAGGCCTGGTTCAAGAAACACGGCGTGTTGAGCTGACGGTCAATCAAGAGGGCGGCCCAAGTGGCCGCCCTTTCTCTTTCATGTCACGGTCTCACCTCGTCATCGCGCCGTAGACGATGTCCTGGACCTGCTCGCGATAATACTTCCTGAGCTCACCCGGTGCCGCCGTTCCCACCACGACGACGAGACGCTCCTTGGGATCGCAGAAGAACTGCGTCCCGTAGGCTCCGTTCCAGGTGAACTCGCCCGGATTGCCGGGGACCGACGACAATCCTTCGCTGGTCCGGACCGCCACCGAAAGGCCGAAGCCGAAGCCGCCGCGATGCGGCTCGACATTGGCGACGTTGTTCTTGATCTCGGGGCCGAGATGGTTCGCCGTCATGTGACGGACGGTCTTCGGACCGAGGATGCGCTGGCCGTCGAGCTCGCCGCCGTTGAGCAACATCTGTCCGAAGCGGATGTAGTCGCCGACCGTCGCGAAGGAGCAGGCGCCGCCGCAGTCGAACTTGGTTGGAGTGTCCAGGAGCTTGATGGCCTGCGGCTTGCCCGTCAGCGGATCGTTCGGGAAGGGGCGGGCGAGGCGCGGGCGCTGCGCCTCGGTCGGATGGAAAGTCGCATCCTTCATGCCGAGCGGCTGCCAGACATTGGCAGCGAGATAGTCGCCAAGCTTCTGCTCGCTCACCTTCTCGACGACAGCGCCGAGCACATCGATTGAAAAGCCGTATTCGAACGCGGTCGAGGGCTGCTGCGCCAGCGGCAGCTTGGTGATGCGATCGATGAAAGCCTGGGTGTCGCCTTCGATCGCCGGCGCAATGCCATCGGGATATTGCCGCGCCACGGGGCTCGATGAGTCCGGGCGGCCGCCATACATCAACCCCGACGTATGCCGGTAGAGATCGTGGATGAAGATCGGCGAGGCCTGCGGTTCGAGCTTGAGTGATCCATCCGCCTGAGGCACGCCGACCTTCATGTCGGCGGGTAGTATTCGGACAGCTTGGCCTGGAGCGGCAGCCGTCCCTGTTCCATCAGCGTCAGGCCGGCGACCGCGGCCATCGGCTTGGTCATCGAGGCCAGCGCGAAGATCGCATCGACCGGCATCGGCGTGCCCTTGGCCGGATCGAGCAGGCCATAGGCCTTGTAGTGGACGAGCTTGCCGTCGCGCGCGATGGCGACCACTGCGCCGGGAACGCGCTTGGCCGCGATCTCGCGCGCGAAGAAATTATCGAGGCGTGCAAGGCCTTGCTTCGAAAATCCGACATCGTCGGGATTGGCTTCGGGCAGCGGCGCAGCGCGCGCGGCGCCGAGCGTGACGACAGCAATCGTTGCCGCGATCATGGCGATCGTCTTGTTCATTGCATTCTCCCAAGAGGCGAGCTCGTTGTGCGGTGGCTCGCTCGATGCCTAGATCATGACCGCACAGGGACGAAGTCAAGCGCGGGGGCGGCATGTCTGGGACGCATCGAAGCGCAGGAACCCTAACGTCCTTCGCCTGCGCGCCAGAGAGCGTCGAGGCCGTGCCGATAGGTGGGGCAGGCCAGCGTGACGCCGAGCTCGCGCTTCAGTTTCTCGTTGGAGACGCGGGCGCTGCCGGCATAGAAGCTGCGCGCCATCGCCGACATCTCGGCGGTGGCGAACGCTTCTTCCGGCGGCGGCGCCACGCCCATCAGCTGCGCGGCATAGCCGATCACGTCCTGCGGCGGCGCCGGCTCATCGTCGCAGACGTTCCAAACGCCGCCGCCCTGGTGACGAAGAGCGGCCATGATCGCGCTCGCGATGTCGTCGACGTGGATGCGGTTGAACACCTGTCCCGGCTTGATGATGCGCCTCGCGGTTCCCGCGCGCAGCGTTAACAGCGCGTTGCGGCCGGGACCGTAGATGCCGGCAAGCCGCAGGATCGCCGCATCGCCGGCCGTCGCATCCGTCCAGGCCTGCTCCGCCGCGATCCGCATCCGCGTGCGGTCGAGGATGGCCTGCGGCGGCGTGCTCTCGTCGACCCAGCTGCCTGCGTGATCGCCATACACGCCGATGGTCGAGAGATAGACGACCTTGCGGCGGCTTCCCTGCAGCACGCCGCCAAACGCCGCGATCGCGGGATCGCCGGTGCTGCAGGGCGGGATCGACACCAGGAGGACGTCGGCGTCGCGAACCCGTTCAACCGTCTCGGGCGACGGAAGACTACCGGAAAACGGATGCACCTCGATCCCGGCAAGGTCATTCCGCTGCGCGGGATCGCGCACGGTGCCGGCGACATGCGAGAAGCTGCCGCCGTGCTGGCGGACGAACTGCCGCGCGCTGTAGCCGAGGCCGAGGATGAAGAGCCGCATGCGTCTCCTGTGCAGATCGAAAGTTCCCGTTCGCGCCGTCGCGCGCCGTTCGCTCATAAGAGATTTTTGGGTCCGGCAAAAGATATTGCGATTTTACTCGCCCTTCGGCTCGGTCGATGCTCGCTTCAGGCGGCGTCGGAAGGGAGGCATCGATCATGCAGGCCGAAGCGTTGGTTCAGGCGCCAGCAGACGCCGCCGAACTGATCCGGGGCGCGGCCGCGCTGATCTTCGACGTCGACGGCACCGTGGCCGAAACCGAGGAGCTGCATCGGCAGGCCTTCAATCTGGCCTTCGCCCGCCTCGGTCTCGACTGGCAGTGGGACCGCGCCGTCTACAAGGACCTGTTGCGGGTGACGGGCGGCAAGGAGCGCATGCGCGCCTACCACGAGAGGCTAGTGACCGCTCCGCCCTTGTCGGACGGGGACATCGCAGAACTTCACCGCATCAAGACCGCGCATTATGCCGAATTGGTCGAGGCCGGCCGCTGTCCCTTGCGGCCAGGCGTGACGGATTTGCTCAGGGCCGCGAAGGCGCGCGGCCAGCGGCTTGCGATTGCGACCACCACATCGCACGGCAATATCGATGCGCTGCTGTCGCAGGCGCTGGGCAAACGCTGGGCCGCGGATTTCGATGCGATCGTCGCCGGCGACGACGTCAGGCACAAGAAGCCGGCGCCCGACGTCTATCTCGAGATTCTGGCGCGGCTGAAGCTCGAGGCGTCCGATTGCGTTGCGATTGAGGATTCCGCCAACGGTCTGATCGCGGCCTCGCGCGCCGGCGTCCCGGTTCTGATCACCCGCAGCACGTTCTTCGGGGACGACGACTTCACCGGCGCGCATGTCGTGCTCGACGATCTGTCGGAACTTTCGGCCCGCCAAACAAAAGCTGAAAAACAACCCCATGCACAGTAGATCACGGCGCCGTGATCGCCGTGCTCAGTGGACGCGGTGAATGGCTCTATCGTCCTCGGCCTGCTCGACAATCTGTGCGATCGGACTGGACTGATGATGCACCAGGCGCCAGTCGTCGCCGACGCGGCGAAAATGGTTCGCCGCAGCCAGCGCGGTGCCGTCGACGATCTCGATGCAGAGCACGCGGGCGCTGTCGCCGTCGACGATGGCCTGCGGCTCGGCGCAGACGATCTGCGGCCGCTGCGGGTTTTGCAGGATGTCGCGCCAGCTTCCGATCACGGTGGCGCGGCCGATGATGGCCGGCCAGCCGGGATGGATGCAGGAGATGCCGTCGTCATCCGCCCACATCCGTTCCATGCCGGCGAAGTCGCCGGTCGAGAATGCCGCGTAAAAGGCCGCGTTGGCGGCGATGACCTTGGTGTCGTTTCCCATCGCTCTCGGGTGGGGCAAGGACAGGCAAAAATCAAGCGCGACTTTCCGTCGACTTTGGCCGCAGTGCAGCATTCAGGATGCTGCCCGCGTCGTGGTCACGCTGAAACGTGCGTTGCCACGGCCCGCCGCGCGCCGTCGGCATAGAGGCGGCCGAGCGCCGCGGTGACAGCCTCGCGCAGGCGCGGCTCGGCGCCGAGCGGCCCGAACACCTTCGCCACCCCGAGCAGTGCCGGCGCGAGGCGCTCGGCAACGGGTCCTGCCTCGCGCGCCAGCGCGGCGAACTCGGCGGCGAATGGATCGCGCACGTCGATCGGCCGTCCCTGCTCGTCGACGCCGCTGACGTAGCGGATCCAGCCGGCCACCGCCAGCGCATGCGTTGCGATGGGCAGGCCTCTGGCAAGGCGATCCTGCATCGCGCCGAGCAGCCGCTGCGGCAGCTTTTGCGAGCCGTCCATGGCAATCTGCCAAGTGCGATGGTGCAGCGCCGGATTGGCGAAGCGCTTGAGCAGCGAGGCGCGATAGGCGGCGAGATCCGTGCCTGATGGCATGGTCAGCGTCACCGCGGCCTCTTCCATCACCTGCGCGGCGAGGCGCGCAAAATGCGGATCCTGCATCGTGTCGGCGATGGTCTCGTAGCCGGAGAGATAGCCGAGATAGGCCAGCGCGGAATGGCTGGCGTTGAGCAGCCGCAGCTTCATCAGCTCGAACGGCTTGACGTCGCCGACGAGCTCGACACCCGCTGCGGCAAGGTCCGGCCGGCCCGCGGTGAAGCGGTCCTCGACCACCCATTGCGTGAACGGCTCGGTCATGACAGGCCAGGCGTCGCGCATGCCCAGCGCCGATGCGACCGCATCGCGGTCGGCATCCGTCGTCTCCGGCACGATGCGGTCGACCATGGTCGAGGGGAAAGCAACCGTGTCGGCGATCCACTTGCCAAGTTCCCTGGACCGCAGCGCGGCGAACTGCGTGACGATCCGCTGCACGGTGTGGCCGTTGGCGGCGAGGTTGTCGCAGCACAGCACGGTGAAGGGCGAAAGACCCTGCGCCCGCCGGCGTGCCAGCGCGGCGACGATGAAGCCCGGCGCCGAGCGCGGCGCGTCGAAATTGTTGAGGTCGTGCACGACATCAGGATGCCGCTCGTCGAGATCGCCGGTCTGCGGCGTGTGGCAATAGCCCTTCTCGGTCACCGTGAGCGAGACGATGCGGATGGCGGGATCGGCCATCCGCTCCACCAGGGCTGCCGGCTTCTCGCGCGCGACGACGCTGTCGAGCAGGGCGCCGATCACGCGGTGCTCGGTACCTTCGGCGGCGCGCACAGCGACGGTGTAGAGATGGTCCTGCGGGGCGAGGGCGTCGCGCGTCTCCGGGCTGCGCAGGCTCGCGCCGATGATGCCCCAGGACATGCTGCCCCTAGCAAGGCTATCGTCGATGACGACGGCCTGATGGGCACGATGAAACGCCCCGAGCCCGAGATGCACGATGCCGGGCGTGACGCGCGATCGGTCATAGGCCGGACGGCGGATGGCAGGTGCCAGCCGGTCGAGATTGGCGCGACCAAGGCGCATCGAGCTCTGGCGCATGGACGTCTCCCCTTGCTTTGCCGCTGCTTGACATGGCGTCCGTATCAGGTCAATGCTCCGGTCAATTGGTAAGACCAATTTTCCAAAATTGGCGGGTCGCGGGCGCCGGAGGCGCCGCGCGAGACCTTTTCGGGAGGACCAGCGTGCCGCTGGAAGCTGTGGAGGCGAGACGGCTCTATCGCCAGGTCGCCGATCAATTGCGAAGCCTGATCGACAGCGGCGAGTACGCGGTCGGCAGCCGCTTGCCGACCGAGCGCGACCTCGCGGAACAGCTCAAGGTGTCGAGGCCCACGGTGCGCGAAGCCTTGATTGCGCTCGAGGTCGAAGGGCGCCTGCGCATCCGCGTCGGATCCGGCATCTATGTGATCGAGCCCGCCGCCGTGGCCGCGCCGACAGCTACTGCCGTCATCGAAGGCCCGTTCGAACTCTTGCGCGCCCGCGAATTCCTGGAGAGCGCCATCGCCGAACAGGCCGCGCGCGTGGCGACCAAAGATGACATCGACCGCATCGACGCCGCGCTCGTCGCGATGGAGAATGTCGACCATCCTGGCGAAGCCTCGATGGTTCATGACCGCGCCTTCCATATCGCCGTGGCAGGATGTCTCGGCAATGCCGTGCTGGTGCGGGTTGTCGGCGAGTTGTTCGACCAGCGCCTCAATCCCTATTTCGCGCAGCTAGCGCATTATTTCGAGAATCCCACCACGTGGCGAACCGCGCTCGATGAGCACCGGGCCGTGCGCGACGCCATCGCTGCGCGCCGGCCGCTGACGGCCCATGACGCCATGCGCGATCACCTCGCGCATTCGCAGGAGCGCTTTGCACAGAATTTTGGTGCCGAGACATCAGCAGGGGCGCCGGCTGCACGGAGGCGAGCGGCGCCGTCCGGGGTTCAGCCGGCGAAATCAAAACGACCATCGAAGAAACAGGCCAAGAGCGGCAGCTCGCGGCGGCGATGAGATTAGGCGGCCCGCATCCATGCCGGGGCGGGCGAACAAGCAGACTTGAACGATGGAGGAAAAGTCGATGTTAAAGAAGATGACGATTGCAGCAGCGATTTCCGCCGCCACGCTGTTGGCGGCGACCAGCGCCAGCATGGCGCAGACCAAGCTCAAATGGGCTCATGTCTACGAGCCCTCGGAGCCGTTCCACACGGCGTCGGTCTGGGCCGCGCAGGAGATCAATAAGCGCACCAACGGGCGCTACCAGATCGAGGTCTATCCGGCCTCGCAGCTCGGCAAGGAGACCGACATCAACCAGGGCCTGTCGCTCGGTTCGGTCGACATCATCATCTCCGGATCGAGCTTCGCGGCCAAGAGCTTCGCGCCGATCGGCGTGACCTATTATCCCTACACCTTCCGCGATGCCGATCATCTGCTCGCCTACACCAAGAGCGACATCTTCAAGGAGCTCGCCAAGGGCTATGAGGACAAGAGCGGCCACCACATCGTCGCGGTGACCTATTACGGCGTGCGCCAGACCTCGTCCAACAAGCCGATCAAGACCTGCGCGGACATGAAGGGCCTGAAGATCCGCGTGCCCGACGTTCCGGCCTATCTGGCGATGCCGCGCGCCTGCGGCGCCAACACCGCGCCGATCGCGTTCGCCGAGGTCTATCTCGCGCTCCAGAACGGCACCGTGGAGGCGCAGGAAAATCCGCTGACCACGATCGAGGCCAAGAAGTTCTACGAGGTGCAGAAGCACATCGTGCTGACCGGCCACATCGTCGACCATCTCAACACGGTGATCGCCGGCGCGCTGTGGAAGAAGCTCAGCGACGAGGACAAGAAGATCTTCACCGACGTGGCGCAGGAGGCGGCTGCCAAGGCAACGGGCGAGATCAAGCAGAACGAGGCCAAGCTGGTCGCCTTCTTCAAGGACAAGGGGCTGACCGTGACCGAGGTCGACAAGAACGAGTTCCGCGACACCGTGCTGAAGAACGTCGCGTTCGAGACCTTCGGCTACCGCAAGGCGGATTGGGAGAAGATCCAGGCGGTGAAGTGACCGCCGCTTGCCCCGCCATAAGACCCTCATGGTGAGGAGCGCGAAGCGCATCTCGAACCATGAGGGCCCCGGTGTGCCCCGGGGGCATCCTTCGAGACGCTTGCTTCGCAAGCTCCTCAGGATGAGGAGCGGAGCAAGCGTGAGACAGTAGAACAAAGACGTCATTCCGGGTTCTCGCTTCGCGAGCCCCGGAACGACGATTTGGAGAGAGGTAACATGTCCACCGCCGAAATCCACCGGCAGATCACCGCCGACGAGATCGCGCACACCTTCGAGGAGGAGGCGACGCCGAAAGTCGATCTCGGCGTCTACGCCTTCGAGGACTGGGTGGCGCTGGCGATTTTCTGGGTGATGGCGCTCGCCGTCTTCCTGCAGTTCTTCACCCGTTACGTGCTCAACGACAGCTACGCCTGGACCGAGGAGATCGCGACCTATTGCCTGATCGGCGTGGTCTTCATCGGCTCGTCGATGTGCGTACGGCTGTCGCGGCATATCCAGGTCGACCTTGTCTATCGCTACCTGCCGCATGCCGTAGGACGCGTGCTGTCGACCGCGATCGACCTGATCCGGATCGCCTTCTTCGGCTACGCCATCAAGCTGGTCTGGGTCTACATCAGGATCATCGGCGACGAGCAGATGACCACCATCAATCTTCCCAAGGACTATGTCTATTACGCCGTGCTGCTCGGGTTCGTGCTGATGTTCGCACGCTCCGTGCAGGTGGCAATCCAGAACTGGCGGCAGGGTTACTCGGTCCTCGAACGTCCCGGTGCCTACGACGGATCGGAAGGATAAAACCATGCTGCTGTTGCTCGGAGGCTTTCTCGTTCTCATGCTGCTCGGCGTTCCCGTGGCGATCGCCATGGCGGTGTCGTCGCTGCTCTACATTCTGGTCAGCGGCGTGACGCCCGACGTCACGCTGGCGCAGCGCATGATCGCCGGCGTCGAGAGCTTCCCGCTGCTCGCCGTGCCCTTCTTCATCCTGGCCGGCAATCTCATGAACATCGCCGGCGTCACCGGGCGCATTTACAAATTCGCCGTCGCGCTGGTGGGGTGGATGCGCGGCGGCCTCGGCCACGTCAACATCATCGGCTCGGTGATCTTCTCCGGCATGTCCGGCACCGCGATCGCGGACGCCGCCGGTCTCGGCACCATCGAGATCAAGGCGATGAAGGACCACGGTTACTCCACCGAGTTCTCGGTCGGCGTCACCGCGGCCTCGGCAACGCTCGGGCCGATCATCCCGCCGTCGCTGCCGTTCGTGATCTACGGCATGATGGCGAACGTCTCGATCGGCGCGCTGTTCCTGGGCGGCGTCATTCCCGGCGTCGTGCTGACGCTGTTCATGATGGTGACGGTCACCTATTTCGCGCACAAGAACAAATGGGGCAGCGACACGCCGTTCTCTTGGCCGCAGCTCGGCTCGGCCGGGCTCGAGATATTGATCGTGCTGTCGTTCCCGATGGCGATCTGGCTGATGGTCCTCGCCGGCCTCTCGGTCAACATGGCCGTCGTCATCGGCCTCGGCACGCTGCTCCTGATCGACTGGTATTTCGACTTCTCGGCGGTGATGGCGCTGATGGCGCCGGTGATCCTGATCGGCGGCATGACGCTCGGCTGGTTCACGCCGACGGAAGCCGCCGTCGCCGCGGTGATCTGGTCGCTGTTCCTCGGCCTCGTGCGCTACCGCACCATGACGTTCCAAACCGTCGCCAAGGCGACCTTCGACACCATCGAGACCACGGCCTCGGTGCTGTTCATCGTCACGGCCGCCTCGATCTTCGCCTGGCTGCTGACGGTGTCGCAGGCGGCGCAGATGCTCTCGGACTGGATGCTTAGCATCACCCAGAACAAATGGGTGTTCCTGGCGCTCGCCAACGTGCTGATCCTGTTCGTCGGATGCTTCATCGACACCACAGCGGCGATCACCATTTTGGTGCCGATCCTGCTGCCGATCGTGCTCAAGCTCGGCATCGACCCCATTCATTTCGGCCTGATCATGACGCTGAACCTGATGATCGGCCTGCTGCATCCGCCGCTCGGCATGGTGCTGTTCGTGCTCGCCCGCGTCGCCAAGCTCTCCGTCGAGCGTACGACGGTGGCGATCCTGCCCTGGCTGGTGCCTCTGATGCTGGCGCTGATCGCGATCACCTTCATTCCCGACCTGACCCTCTGGCTGCCAAAATACATGGGACTCTCCAAATGACCTCGACTGCTCTCGCCGCGACCCTGTTCGGCCCCGAAGACCTGCGCATGATCGAGCATCCGCTCGACAAGCTCGCTGACGGCATGGTGCGCATCCGCTTCGGCGCCGGCGGCATCTGCGGCTCGGACATGCACTATTTCCGTCATGCCCGCACCGGAGACTTCGTGGTGAAGTCGCCGCTGGTGCTGGGCCATGAGATCTCCGGCGAGGTCGTCGAGATATCCGGCGCGGCTGCGAACCTGAAGGTCGGCGACCGCGTCGCGGTCAACCCGTCGCGCTGGTGCGGCCATTGCGTCGCCTGCCGCGAAGGCCGGCCGAACCTGTGCGAGAACATCTATTTCATGGGCTCGGCTTCGAAGACGCCGCACATGCAGGGCGGCTTCGCCAACTACTTCGATGCGATCCCTGCGCAGTGCGTGAAGATTCCCGATCACGTGTCCTACCAGGCGGCCGCGCTGGCCGAACCGCTCGCGGTGTGCCTGCACGCGGTGGCGCGCGCCGGCAAGATCGAGGACAAGCGCGGCATCATCTTCGGTGCCGGCCCGATCGGGCTTCTGACCATGCTCGCGGCGCACCGCGCCGGCATGGCTGACATCACCGTGGCCGACATCGCGCCGGCGCCGCTGGCCTTTGCGACCAAGCTCGGCGCCTCCCACGTCGAGAACGTCTCTGCCGGCGAGGAAGGGTTGAAGGCGCAGGCTGCGTCGCGCCCCTATGACGTCGCGTTCGAGGTCTCGGGCACGGCCGCGGGCCTTGCCAGCGCGATCGGCATCGTCAGGCGCGGCGGCGTCGTGGTGCAGATCGGCAACCTGCCGGGCGGCCAGATCCCGACGCCGTCGAATGCGGTGATGGCCAAGGAGATCGACCTGCGCGGCTCGTTCCGCTTCGGCTTCGAGTTCATGAATGCGGTGGAACTGATCGGCAACGGCAGCGTCGATGTGCTGTCGCTGGTCACCGCCGAGCGGCCGCTCTCGACCGCGCCCGACGCGCTGCGGCTGGCGCTCGACCGTTCGCAGAGCGTCAAGGTCGTGCTGACCGCGAACTGACTTTTGTTTTGACGCGTTTTCTTCACGCGAACCGGTACCCACTTCGCTCGAAAACGCTTTGGGAGGCAGCACATGATGCTGGAGGGATGGCGCTGGTACGGACCGGATGATCCGGTCTCGCTCGATGATGTCAGGCAGGCCGGGGCGAGCCAGATCGTCTCGGCGCTGCATCAGGTGCCGATCGGAGAGGCCTGGACGCGCAAGGCGGTCGAGGAGCGCAAGAACTTCATCGAGAACGGCCAGCCCGGCCGCTCGCAGCTGACCTGGTCGGTGGTGGAATCGATTCCGATCCCTGACGACGTCAAGCGCCTCGGCGGAAATGCGACCAAGTCGATCGAGGCGTGGATCGCGAGCCTGGAGGCGGTCGCCGCGTCCGGCATCAAGATCATCTGCTATAACTTCATGCCCGTGGTGGACTGGTGCCGCACCGATCTGGAATGGGAGCTGCCGAACGGCGCCCGTGCCATGCGCTTCGACCAGGACCGCTTTGCGGCATTCGAGCTGCACATCCTGAAGCGCCCGGCGGCTGCTCAAGAGTATACCCCCGAGCAGCAGGCGCGCGCTAAAAAGCTGTTCGAGCAGATGAGCCAGGCGGATATCGACTATCTCGTCATGGTCATTGCCAGCGCGCTGCCGGGCTCGACCACCGAGCCGATGACGATCCCGCAATTCCGCGATCGGCTGGACACCTATCGCGACATCACGCCAAAGATATTGCGGCAGCATCTCGCGGAATTCCTCGCGCGCGTAACGCCGGTGGCCGAGCAGCTCGATGTCTCCTTGACGCTGCATCCGGACGATCCGCCGCGGCCGCTGTTCGGCCTGCCGCGCATTGCTTCCAGCGCCGACGATTATCAGGCGCTGTTCGATGCCGTGCCGTCCAAGGCCAACGGCATCTGCTTCTGCACCGGCTCGCTCGGCGTGCGCGCGGAGAACAATCTCCCTGATATGGCCGAGCGCTTCGGCCCGCGCATCGCGTTCGCCCATCTGCGCGCGACCAAGCGCGAGGCGGACGTCCTGTCGTTCTACGAGTCCGACCATCTCGACGGTGACGTCGACATGATCGCGGTGCTCAAGGCGCTGTTGAAGGAGAACGCGCGGCGCGCACCGGACAAGAGAATCGTGTTCCGTCCCGATCACGGCCACCGCATGCTCGACGATCTCGCCGCCACCAAGCGCACCAATCCCGGCTACACCGCCATCGGCCGCCTGCGCGGCCTCGCAGAGTTGCGCGGTGCGATCAGGGCGATCGAGCATCGGTAGCGGGCAAACCTCTCTCCACACTGTCATTGCGAGGAGCTCTTGCGACGAAGCAATCCAGAATCCCTCCGCGGAAAGACTCTGGATTGCTTCGCTGCGCTCGCAATGACGTGGAGGGAGGGGGGCGACGCCTCCACAGCGTCATGGCCGGGCTTGTCCCGGCCATCCACGCCTTACCACGTGGCACGGCGAACGTGGATGCCCGGGACAAGCCCGGGCATGACGGCTTCTTGTGAAGCTCGCTCCAGGCTCAATAGCACGCCGCCATGGCGCCGAGCTTCGGATAGAGCCGGTCGATCGCGGCGATCTCGCTTTTCATCTGCGCGATGATCCAGTCGCGGATCTCGGCGGCGATCGGGCGCATCGCGCGGTTGCGCGGCGGCAGGAATTCGCAGATGCGGCGCGTGGTGGTGAGCCGGTCGGAGGCCGGCACCAGCGCGCCGGTGAGCAGCCAGTGCGAGGCGACCGTCAGCCAGCCGAGCGCAATGCCCTGGCCGAGCAGCGCGGCCTGCACCACGACGGCATAGTCGGTGAAGCTCAGCGCCTTGGCCGCGCCGCGGCGGCCGGTGAGGAGCGAAGCGTAATCCGCGGCCCAGTCGCCCGGCGTCTCGGCGAGGCGAATGATGGTGTTGCCCTCGGTGGGATCGGTCTCGCCGAGATAGGTGGGGCTGCACATCGGCAGCATCACTTCCTTCATCACCAGCGTGCCGCCGGAGGGCGGCTCGTCGCGATCGCGGAAGCGCATGCCGAGATCGACATTCTCCACCGGCCCGCGCAGCGCGCCGGAAATCAACTGGAAGCGCAGATCGACTTGCGGAAACTGCTTCTGCAGCTTGTCGATGCGCGGCATCAGCCAGTGCGTGGTGAAGGCGGAGGAGACCGACAGCGTCACCGTCTCGGTGCCCTTGCGCCGCCGCTCGATCTCGACGAGCCCGCTCTCGATGCTGCGAAAGCCTTCGAGCACTCGGCGATAGAGCAGCTCGCCTTCTTCGGTGAGCACCGCGCGGCCCGCCTTGCGATCGAACAGGCGAACGCCGAGATGCTCCTCGAACTGGCCGAGCATCCGGCTCACCGCCGGCTGCGTGACGTTCAGCTCGGCGGCCGCAGCCGTGAAGCTGCCATTGCGCGCCGCCGCGTCGAAGACGAACAGGGCGTTGCTGGACGGCAGCATGCGACGGAGCTCTGGCATAACGTCATGTTATGGGCGCGGTGAGAATTTGGCAATTGCCGGATTTTGCCAAGTCTGGTGTCATCAGCATGACAGCTTAAAGACAGGCCCTTCGAGAGAGGATTTGGTGCAGCGCACGCTTTGCCGTGAGTGCTCCAAATCCCTGTCTATAAAGCAGGCTTATGGCGCGCAGTGAGGCACGCCGGCTGAGGGACATCGCGAGGTCGATCGTTGGACAAGCGCGCGGAGAGCGTCGAGATCAGGTCCGCCAGCAAGGCCTATGGCGCCGTTCGCGCCCTCGACGACGTTTCGCTCAATGTCAGCGCCGGTGAATTCGTCTCACTGCTTGGCCCGTCCGGCTCCGGCAAGACCACGCTGCTCGGCATTTTGGGCGGCTTCATCCTGCCGACCTCAGGCACGATTCTATTCGGAGGCCGTGACGTCACCTACATGCCGCCGCACAAGCGCGACATCGGCGTGGTGTTCCAGAATTACGCGCTGTTTCCGCACATGAGCGTCGGCGAGAACGTCGCCTTTCCCTTGCGCGCGCGACGCCTGCCGAAATCCATCTGGCCGGACAAGGTGCGCGCAGCGCTCAGCATGGTCGGGCTTGCCGGCTATGAAGAGCGCGGCATCGCGCAGCTCTCCGGCGGTCAGCGCCAGCGCGTGGCGTTGGCGCGCGCCATGATCTTCGAGCCGCGCCTGATCCTGATGGACGAGCCGCTTTCCGCGCTCGACAAGCAGCTGCGCGAATCCATGCAGATCGAGCTGCGCGCGTTGCACAAGCGCATCGGCGCGACCATCATCTACGTCACCCATGACCAGCGCGAGGCGCTGACCATGAGCGACCGCGTCGCCGTCATGAAGGACGGCCGGCTGGTTCAGATCGACGAGCCGGCGCGGCTGCACGATCACCCCGCCGATTCCTTCGTCGCCAGCTTCATCGGCGAAGCCACGATGCTGCCGGTTCGCCGCGTCGATGCCGCCAGCGTCGCGCTCGGCAACGTCTTGCTGCGCAGCGCGCGCGCCATTCCCGATGGCGATGCCCTGATGCTGGCCGTGCACAGCGAGAAGCTGCTGATCGATGATGGCGCGCAGGATGCCGCTTGCAACCGGCTGACCGGGACCGTCACCGACATCGTCTATCAGGGCGAGAGCCTGCGCATTTTCCTCGCGCTCGCCGATGGCATCGCGCTCAGCCTGCGCCAACCGAGCTATCACCAGGCCTATCACCGCATCCCGCCGCTCGGCGGCAGCCTCACCGTTACGCTCCACCCCGAGGACACCATTGTCGTGCCCAGGGTGGACTGAATCCAGCCTTGTTCAACCGAGAGAAGAAGCGATATGTCGACCCAAGCCGCGTTCAGCAATTTCAAGGTCCTCACCTTCGACGTCGTCGGCACCCTGATCGATTTCGAGACCGGCGTACTTGAAGCGGTGCGCAAGATCGGAGGCAAGAAGGCGGCCGAGCTCAGCGACGAGCAGATCTTCGAATCCTACAAGCGAGGCCGCGACAAGCATTATGAGCGCTCCAGCGAGGTGATGTTCTACGTCTACCGCTATCTCGCCAAGGAGCTCGGGCTGCCGGCGGACGATGCCTCCTGTGACGTCTTCCAGCTTGCCGTGCTGCGCTGGGGGCCGTTCTCGGACTCGGTCGAGGCGCTGAAGCGCCTGCGCACAAAATTCCGCCTGGTCGCGATGACCAATGCCGACCGCGTGGCACTCTCATGCTACGCGCATGCGCTCGGTAATCCCTTCGATGACACCGTCTGCGCCGACGACACCGGCGTTGCAAAACCGAACCCGGAATTCTTCGCCTACAACAAGGGCCGCCAGTCCGCCTTCGGGTACAAGCAGTCCGACATCCTGCACGTCGCGCAGAGCCAATATCACGACATCGGGATCGCGCGGAAGCTCGGCTACAAGGTGTGCTGGATCGAGCGCCGCCAGGGCATCGCCGGATTCGGCGGCACGCCGGCGGTGGAGACGCTGACCAAGCCGGACTTCCATTATCCGACGTTGAAGGCGCTTGCCGACGCGGCCATCGGGCCGGCGACGTAACGGAGAGCTGTGGCATGACACGGGACTGGCGCGCGCTGCCTTCCGTCAATTCGCTGTGGGAAGCCACGGCGGAGCCGGCGCGCGCGTTTCCCGTGCTGTCGGGCGAGCAACAGGCGGATGTGGTGATCATCGGCGCAGGCTACACTGGCCTCTCCGCCGCGCACCACATTGCCAGGAGCGGGCTCAGCCCCGTCGTGCTCGAGGCCAACCGTCCCGGCTGGGGCGCGAGCGGGCGCAATGGCGGCGTGATCACCGCAAAATTCCGCCTCTCGTTCCGTGAAATCGATGCCGCACACGGCCGCGCCATGGCGCGGCGCATGTACGAGATCGCGCATGAATCGACCGACATGGTCGAGGAGCTCGTCTCCGAATTCGGCATCACCAGCGCGAACCTTGTGCGCACCGGCCAGGTCAAGGCCGCGCACAATGAGACGACGCTCAAGGCCGCGATCGACGAAGCCAACTGGATGACGCGCGAGATGGGCTCCGCCGCGGTCCGCATTCTCGACAAGGGACAGGTGCGTGAGGAGACCGGCTCCGACATCTTTGTCGGCGGTGTGCTCAATCCCGGTTCGGGCGGGATCCATCCGCTGAACTATCTGCGCGGCCTCGCAAATGGCGTTGCAAGCCGCGGCGTTCGGATTTTCCAGGAGTCGCCGGTCGTCAAGCTCCGGCGCGAGAAGGACGGCATCGTTGCCGAGACACCGCAAGGCGCGGTGCGCGCCAGGCAGGCGATCATTGCCACCAACAGCTATTCGGATCTGACCGGTGCCACCGCGCATCTGCAGCGCACGCTGATCCCGTTCCGCAGCGCCATGGTCGCAACCGAGCGGCTTCCCGGCAATCTCGCGGGAAAACTGATGCCGACGGGGCGCACTTACACCGAGACCAAGCGCATGATGCGCTGGTTCCGCATGGTCGACAACCGCGTCATCTTCGGCGGCCGCGGCGCCTTCGGCAAGCAGGATTCGCAGGCCGCATTCGATGCCTTGCGCAAGGCGATGGTCGGCATCTTCCCCGATCTCGCCGATGTCCCGCTCGCATACAAATGGTCGGGCCTGGTCGCGATGACGCTGGACTCGGTCCCGCATATCGGCCGGCTCGATGACCGCACGCTCTTCTCGGTCGGCTACAACGGCGCAGGCGTTGCGATGTCGAGCCTGATGGGCAGCTATCTCGCCGCCTTCGTGCGCGGCGAGACGCCCGACGTCGGCCTGCTCGACGCGCGGCGCATGAAGGCGATTCCGTTCTATCCGCTGCGGGAGCCCGCCGTGCGCATGGTCGCCGGCTGGTACCAGTTTCTCGATGCGATCGGTCGGTGAGATCATTTGGAGGAGGTGAGGATGACGATGAAGCAGAAATTTGGATTGGGCTGCGCGCTGCTGGGCGCAATCGGACTGACCAGCGCGGCTGATGCCGCCGAGCAGATCACCTTCGTCTCGCAGGGCGGCGCCTATCAGCAGGCGCAGACGGTGGCGATCCTCGATCCCTCCGCCAAGAAGCTCGGCATCACCATCAACCAGGACTCCATTCCCGATGCCTGGCCCGCGATCAAGACGCAGGTCGGCAGCGGCAAGCCGATCTGGGACGTCGTCGACACCCCGACCGGTAACTGCCTGCGCGGCGGCGAACAGGGGCTGATGGAGAAGCTCGACTTCTCGAAGATTCCAAACGGCGCGGCGATGCCGGAGGCCTATCGCAGCCCCTATTCAGTGTCCTACGAGTTCTATTCGAGCGTACTTGCCTACAGCCAGAAGAAATTCCCGAAGGACGCGCCGAACAGCTGGGCCGATTTCTGGGACGTGAAGAAATTCCCCGGCCGCCGCGCGCTGCGCAACCATCCGTTTGCAACGTTAGAGGCGGCGCTGATGGCCGACGGCGTCGCACCGGACAAGCTTTATCCGCTCGACGTCGACCGCGCCTTCAAGAAGCTGGAGGAGATCAAGCCGCACATCACGGTGTGGTGGACCTCGGGCGCACAGTCGGCGCAGTTGCTCAATGACGGCGAGGTCGACATGGAGATGGCCTGGAATGGCCGCGTCAGTGCCGTCGCCAAGGAAGGCGCGAAGGTCGCCTTTACCTACAACCAGGGCATCCTGCAGAGTACCTCGCTCTGCATCCTCAAGGGCGCGCCGAATCTCGCCACCGCGATAAAATTCCTCAACGAGGCCGTTGATCCCGTGCACCAGGCCAACCTGCCGCTCCACATCGACTATGGTCCGGGCAATCCCAAGGCGTTCGAGACGGGCGTGATCAAGCCCGAGCGCGCCGCGCAATTGCCGAGCGAGCCGGCCAATGCGGCCAAGCAGGCGCTGATGTCCTACGCCTGGTGGTCCTCGCCGGCGGGCGAAGCCGCCGAGAAGCGCTGGGCGTCCTTCATGCAGAAGTGAGCGAGGCAACGTTGACGACTTCAGTGCCAGATCCCTCCCAAAAACATCAGCGCCGTGAGCACGGCCTGATGCTGGCACTGGTGTCGCCGGCGCTGCTGGTGATCCTGGCTCTGATCGTGCTGCCGGTCGGCTGGCTGGCCTGGCAGTCGATCTACCATGACGGCTTCACGCTGGAGAATTATCGCCGCGTCTTCACCGAAGACGTCTACTGGCGCAGCTTTGCGCTGACCTTCGAGATCAGCCTCGCGGTCACGGCAATCGCGCTGCTGCTCGGCTATCCCGTGGCCTACCTTGCCAATTCGGTGCCGAAAGGGTGGAGCATCGTCATCCTCTCGCTGGTCGTGCTGCCGTTCTGGACCAGCGTGCTGGTCCGCGCCTATGCCTGGCTGGCGCTGCTGCAGCGCACTGGCGTGATCAACCAGTTCCTGCGCTATCTCGATGTGATCTCCGAGCCGCTCGCGCTGGTCCACAACACCTTTGGCACGGTGGTTGCGACCGTGCACATCCTGCTGCCCTTCATGGTGTTGCCGCTCTACGCCACCATGCAGAAGATTCCCAACGATCTCATGCAGGCCGGCGCCAGCCTGGGCGCGAGCCCGTCGCTCACCTTCATGCGCGTGTTCCTGCCGCTGTCGCTGCCGGGCGTGCTCGCCGGCTGCACCATGGTGTTCGTGCTCTGCCTCGGCTTCTACATCACGCCGGAGCTACTCGGCGGCGGCCGCACCGTGATGGTGTCGATGCTGGTGAGCCGCAATGTCGAGCTCTACAACCAGTTCGGGGCGGCGAGCGCGGTCGCGGTGGTGCTGCTCATCAGTGTGCTCGTGATCTTCTTCGTCGTCAGCCGCTTCATCTCGCTCGACCGCGTGTTGGGGCAGAAATGATGCGCGCCTCGCCCGCACGGATCGCCCTCTACGTGGTCAGCGCGCTGGTGCTGGTCTATCTGATCCTCCCCGTTCTGATTATCGCGCCGATCTCGTTCTCCAGCGCGCGCTTTCTCACCTTTCCGCCGCCCTCCTTTTCGCTGCGCTGGTACCAGCAATATTTCTCAAATCCGGCCTGGATGCAGGCGACGCAGGTGACGCTGACGGTCGCCCTCCTTACCGTCGTGATCGCGACCCCGTTCGGGGTGGCCGCTGCCTATGCCATCAGCCAGTCGAAGCTACGCATCATGAGGCTGATCCACTTGGCGCTGCTGTTGCCGCTGGTGGTGCCGATCATCATCACCGCCGTCGGCATCTTCTTCGTCTATGCCAAAGTCGGTCTGGTCGCGACCATGCCCGGCCTCGTGCTGGCGAACGTGATGCTGGGCCTGCCCTATGTCGTCATCTCGGTGCTCGCGGGCCTGCAGAGTTTCGATCCCGCGCAGGAGATGGTGGCGCGCAGCCTCGGCATGAACCGCCTGCGCAGCTTCTTCGCGGTGACGCTGCCGCAGATCAAGTCCAGCGTGGTTGCGGGCGGAATCTTCGCCTTCATCTCGGCGATGGACGAGACCATCGTCGCGCTGTTCATTTCCGGCGGCCAGTATCAGCCGTTGACCAAGCGCATGTTCACCGCGCTGCGCGACGAGATCGATCCGACCATCGCCGCGATCTCGACCTTGATGACGGCGGCCTCATTCATGCTGGTGCTGCTGGCGAGCGCGCGACAGAAGCGGAGCGGGTGAGGATAGCGGGGCTGAAATTGACGAGATCAATTCACCCGATCGCGAAATCGGCGGCCGTCTCGGCGTGAATGGCCGTGGTGTCGAATGTCTCGACCGACGTGTCATTAGGGCCGACCAGCATGGTGATCTCGGTGCAGCCGAGGATGATGCACTCGGCGCTGCCGGCGACGAGCGCCGCCATCACCTCCTGGTAGCGGCGGCGCGAGGGCGCGGCGACGTTGCCGAGGCACAGCTCGTCGTAGATGATGCGGTTCACCTCGGCGCGCTCGTCCGCGGGAGGGACCATGACGTCGAGACCGTGCGCGCGCAATCGGTCGATGTAGAAGTCTTCCTCCATCGTGAACTTGGTGCCGAGCAACCCGACGCGCCGATATCCCTTGCCCCGAATCCGCTCGGCCGTCGCATCGCCGATGTGGATGAACGGAACGCTCACGCTGGATATGATCTCAGGCGCCAATTTATGCATCGTGTTCGTGCACAACACGATCGCCCGCGCGCCGGCGCTTTCGAGCAACCGCGCGACCTCCGCCAGGCTCGCCGCCGCCTCCTGCCAGCGGCCGGCATATTGCATCTGCTTGATCTGCTCGAAATCGTAGGAATACATCAGAAGCGGGGCCGAATGCAGCTTGCCCATGCGGTCGCGGACCCGCTCGTTGACGAGCTTGTAGTAAAGCGCGGTGCTCTCCCAGCTCATGCCGCCGATCAGGCCAATGGTTTGCATTCCGGTGCTCCCGAACAGTGATTCAGAGGGATCGTAGACGAAGATGCCGAACCTCGCCATCATGGCCGCGGCAGGGCCTGTAGTGCAAACGGCAGGGACGGGCATGACGCCTGCGCAGGCTGCGAGAAGCCTTTCGACCTTGCACACGCTCTCGGCCTGTCTTAGGCCAGTTCCCGAACAAGTGCGTATCGCCGAAGTCTTGAGGGAGCCGACATGACCATTCGCAACACCCGCACCGGGGGCCAGATCCTGATCGATCAGCTCGTCGCCCAGGGCGTCGAGCGCGTCACCTGCGTGCCGGGCGAGAGCTATCTGGCGGCGCTCGATGCGTTGCATGACAGCCCGATCGACGTCGTGATCTGCCGCGCCGAAGGCGGTGCGGCGATGATGGCGGAGGCCTATGGCAAGCTCACGGGGCGGCCCGGAATCTGCTTCGTCACACGCGGCCCCGGTGCCACCAATGCCAGCCACGGCGTTCACATCGCGATGCAGGATTCGACCCCGATGGTCCTGTTCGTCGGCCAGGTCGACACCGGCATGCGCGAGCGCGAGGCGTTCCAGGAGCTCGACTACAAGGCGGTGTTCGGCTCGATGGCGAAATGGGCGGTCGAGATCGACCGCCCCGACCGCATTCCGGAGCTGGTCGCGCGCGCCTTTCGCGTCGCCATGCAGGGCCGCCCCGGTCCCGTGGTGATCGCGCTGCCGGAGAACATGCTGACCGAGACGGCGGCGGTAGCGGACGCCATGCGCATCGAGCCCGCCGTGAGCTGGCCGGCGCCGGCCGATATCGAAAAGCTCGGCGCCATGCTGGCCGGCGCCAGGGCACCACTCGTCATTCTCGGCGGCTCGCGCTGGACCGACGAGGCGACCAAGAGCATCGCGCGGTTCGCCGAGCGGTTCGACCTGCCGGTCGCGACCTCGTTCCGCCGGGCTTCGCTGATCGACGCCGACCATTCGCATTATGCCGGCGACCTCGGCATCGGGCCGAGCCCGGGCCTGAAGGCGCGCATCGACAATGCCGACGTCCTCCTGCTCATCGGCGGCCGCATGTCGGAGATGCCGTCATCGTCCTATACGCTGCTCGACATTCCCAATCCGAAGCAGAAGCTGATCCATGTGCATCCGGGCTCCGAAGAGCTCGGCCGCATCTATCAGCCTGAACTGGCGATCCAGGCGACGCCGTCCGCCTTCGCCGCCGCCGTCGAGACGTTGAAGCCGTCAGGTGCGGTGGCGTGGAAGGGCGAGGCCGCCAAGGCGCATGCCGATTATCTGGCCTGGACCGGGAAGGCGCGCGAGCTGCCGGGCACGTTCCAATACGGCGAGGTGATGACCTGGCTGCGCGACCGCCTGCCGAAGGACGCGATCGTCTGCAACGGCGCCGGCAACTACGCCGGCTGGATCCATCGCCATCACCGCTTCCACAGCTTTGCCGCCCAGCTCGCGCCGACCTCGGGCTCGATGGGTTACGGCGTGCCGGCGGGCGTGCTGGCCAAGCGGCAATATCCGGATCGGGTCGTGGTCGCGTTTGCGGGCGACGGCTGCTTCCTGATGAACGGCCAGGAATTCGCCACCGCCGTGCAGTATGACGCGCCGCTCGTCGTCATCATCATCGACAATTCGCAATACGGCACCATCCGCATGCACCAGGAGCGCGACTATCCCGGCCGCGTCGTCGGCACCCAGCTCAAGAACCCGGATTTCGCGATGTATGCGAAGGCGTTCGGCGGCCATGGCGAGCGCGTCGAGCGCACCGAAGAGTTCGCACCGGCTTTCGAGCGCGCGCTCGCCTCGGGCAAGCCGTCGATCCTCCATTGCATCATCGATCCCAGGGCGATCTCGGTCGGCAAGGATTTTACGCCCGCAGTGAAGGCTTAGGGCGATGCCGGACGGCCGCCACGTCGCCATCATCGGAGCCGGCGCGGTCGGCGTGATCAGCGCGATCGAGGCGCTGCGCGAGGGCCATCGCGTCACGCTGATCGATCCGGGCGAGCCCGGCGGCGAACAGGCGGCGAGCTACGGCAATGCCGGCTGGCTGTCGTCGCATTCGGTGATCCCGCCGGCGGAGCCGGGCGTCTGGAAGAAGGTGCCTGGCTATCTCCTGGACCCGCTCGGCCCGCTTGCGATCCGCTGGTCTTACCTGCCGAAGGCGCTGCCCTGGCTGATCAAATATCTGCTCTCGGGCTGGACCGCGGCGCGGGTCGAGACCACGGCGTTCGCGCTGCGCGATCTCCTGAAGGACGCGCCGCTGCTGCACAGGAAGCTCGCGGAAGAAGCCGGCGTCCCCGACCTGATCGAGCGCAACGGCGTGATGCACGTGTTCACCTCGCGCGGCAATTTCGACAATGATCTCGGCTGGCGCCTGCGCAGGAAGGTCGGCGTCGAATGGCTGGAGCTCAATGCCGACGAAATGCGCCAGCGTGAGCCGGACCTGGATCCGCGCTACACCTTTGGCGTCGTGGTGGAGGAGGCCGGACGCTGCCGCGATCCCGGCGCTTATGTTGCTGCGCTCGCCAATCATGCGATTGCCAGCGGCGCCAAGCACGTGCGCGCCAAGGCGACCGGGTTGAAGCTCAACGGCGACAAGCTCGTCGCCGTCGTCACCGAGACCGGCGAGATTGCCTGCGATGCCGCGGTGGTCGCGGCCGGTGCCCGCTCGAAGCAGCTCGCCGCGTCGGTCGGCGATCCGCTGCCGCTCGAGACCGAGCGCGGCTATCATGTCGTGATCGAGAATCCGGAAACAGGTCCGCGCAGCTCGATGATGGCCTCCGACGCCAAGCTGGTGGTGAACTGGACCAACAAGGGCCTGCGTGCCGCCGGCACGGTCGAGATCGCCGGCCTCGAGGCCGCTCCGAACTGGAAGCGCGCCGAGATCCTGCGCAACCACCTCGTCAGCATGTTTCCGAAACTGCCGAAGGACATTCCGGCCTCGCGCGTCAAGACGTGGTTCGGCCATCGCCCGAGCATGCCGGACGGACGGCCCTGCATCGGCTATTCGCGCGCCTCGCGCGATATCGTCTATGCTTTCGGCCACGGCCATGTCGGCCTGGTTGGCTCGGCCCGCACCGGCCGTCTCGTCGCCCAGCTCGTGAGCGGCAAGGCGCCGGAAATTCCGCTCGCGCCGTTCGCGCCCGATCGTTTCCTCTGAGAGCCTACCCATGACCACCTCAGCCAGCTCGTCCTCCCGCATCGCCCGTGGCGGCAAGGCCATCTACGGCGCGCCGCTCGGCATCCTGATGCTGGAGGCGCGCTTTCCCCGCATTCCCGGCGACATGGGCAACGGCACGACCTGGCCATTCCCGGTGCTCTATCGCGTGGTGAGCGGCGCCTCGCCGGAAAAGGTAGTGCTGAAGGGCGCGGCCGGCCTCTTGCCCGACTTCATCGATGCGGCCAAGGATCTGGTGCGGCTGGGAGCGGAGGCCATCACCACCAATTGCGGCTTCCTCTCGCTGTTCCAGAAGGAGATCGCGGCGGCCGTCGGCGTTCCCGTCGCGACTTCCTCGCTGATGCAGGTGCCGTGGGTGCAGGCGACCCTGCCGCCCGGCAAGCGCGTCGGCCTCGTCACGGTGTCGGGCTCGACCTTGACACCGGCCCATCTCGAAGGCGCCGGCGTGCCGCTCGACACGCCGCTGGTCGGCACCGAGAGCGGCAAGGAGTTCTTCCGCGTCCTGATCAAGGCCGAGAAGGACGACATGGACATCGCGCAAGCCGAGCGCGACGTGGTCGAGGCCGGCAAGGAGCTCGTTGCCAAGCATCCGGATGTCGGCGCCATCGTGCTCGAATGCACCAACATGCCGCCTTATGCCGCCGCGCTTCAGGCTGAGGTCGGATTGCCCGTCTACGACATCTATTCCATGATCACCTGGTTTCATGCCGGGCTGCGCCCGCGCGTCTTTGCGTGAATGCGTCCGAGAGATCGTTACAAGTTGCAGGAGTGAACCCATGAAACTATCGGGCAAGGTCGCGGCCATCACCGGCGCGGCGCGCGGCATCGGCAAGGCCTGCGCAAAGAGGTTTTTGGACGACGGCGTCAAGGTCGTCATCTCCGACGTCGATGCCGAGGGCTTGGCGGCCACGGCCGCCGAGCTCGGGCGGCCGGATTCCCTGCGCACTGCCGTCGGCAATGTCGCCAAGCGCGCGGACGTGGATCAACTGGTCGCGACCGCGGTGAAGGAGTTCGGCCGGCTCGACATCATGGTCAACAATGCCGGCGTCGCCCGCAATCGCGACATTCTCGACATCACCGAGGAGGAGTTCGACGAGATCCTCGGCATCAATCTGAAAGGCGCGTTCTTCGGCGTGCAGGCGGCGGCGAAGCAGATGATCGCGCAAGGCGGCGGCGGGGTCGTCATCAACATGTCTTCGGTGAACGCGCTGCTGGCGATCCCTTCGCTTGCGACCTACGCGATGTCGAAGGGCGGCATGAAGCAGCTGACCTCGGTTGCCGCCGTCGCGCTCGCTCCGCACAACATCCGCGTCGTCGCGGTCGGACCCGGCACGATCCTGACCGACATGGTGGCCTCCGCGATCTACACGTCCGAGGACGCGCGCAAGACCGTGCTGTCGCGCACGCCCGCTGGCCGTGGCGGCGAGCCGAGCGAGGTGGCCTCCGTCGTAGCCTTCCTTGCCAGCGACGATGCGTCCTATATCACGGGGCAGACAATCTATCCCGACGGCGGCCGGCTGGTCCTGAACTACACGGTGCCGGTGAAGGAGAAGTAGGGGCGTTGTCGCCCCACTCTCGCTGTCATCGCCCGGCTTGACCGGGCGATCCAGTACTCCGAGGCAGCAGTGATTGAATCGATGGGCCGCGGCGTACTGGATTCCCCGCTTTCGCGGGGAATGACAGTCGTCGTGAGGCAGGCAGTCTGCCTCTTACTCCGCCGCGACCGTCAACCCGTAACCCAGCCGCTTCGAGACGCCCCCGGCGCAGTCGCGCAGCGCATGCGCGATCGGGCTGTCCCAGCGGGCGTCAAAAGTGCCTTCCGGGCCCATCGCGGTGATGACCAGCGCGACGTGTCCGAAATGATCGAACACCGGCGCGGAGAACGCGTTGACGCCGGGCAGGGGATCGCCGAGCGCACGGGCGAGGCCGTGCTTGCGCACCTCGGTCAGCATGTCGGCGAACTTCGCCCCCTTCACGGCGCGCTTCGGGTTGTAGCCGACGCCATAACGGTCGAGGCCGCTGTCGAGCGCGGCGCTGATCGTCTTCTCCGGCAGGAACGCCGCAAACGCGCGGCCCGTGGCGGTCTCCAGCAGCGCCATCACCGAGCCGACGCGCATCACGATATGCACCGGCTGGGCCGGCTCTTCGAGCTGCACCACGGTCGGGCCGTGCGTGCCCCAGACCGCGAGCGAGACGGCGTGGCCGATCTGGCTCGCGAGGCCCGCGATCTTGGGACGCGCGATGCTCACGCCGGAGAGGCGGCGCAGGCTGATCAGGCCGAGCTCCAGCGCCAGCGCGCCGATCTCGTAACGGCCGGTGCTCTCGTCCTGCTCGATCAGGCCGATGCGGGAGAAGCTGGCGAGATAGGGATGCGCCTTGGCCGGTGTCATGCCGGCCTCGCGGGCGAGATCGCGCAGCATCATCGGCTCGCCGCTGCGGGCGAGCGCGCGGAGCAATTCGCCGCCGACCTCGATCGACTGGATGCCGCGGCTCTCTCTCTTCATGCGCCTCCGATGCGCTTGGGTCGTTGTTTGAGCATGATCTCTTCGGAAAACCGCTGCACACTTTTCCGGATCATGCTCTACGCCGCGTCGCGCTTGGCGGCGCTGTCGGCAAGATGTCTGCCGGCAATGTAGCCGAAGGTCAGCGCCGGCCCAAGCGTGATGCCGGCGCCCGGATAATTGCCGCCCATGATGCTCGCCATGTCGTTGCCGGCGGCATAGAGGCCGGGGATCACGCGGCCCTCGGCATCGAGCGCCCGTGCGTTCGCGTCGGTGACGATGCCGGCATAGGTGCCGAGATCGCCGATCACCATCTTGATGGCGTAGAACGGGCCGTTCTCGATCGGTGCGACGCAGGGGTTGGGGCCGTGCAACGCATCGCCCTGGTAGCGGTTATAGGCCTTTGAGCCCTTGCCGAAAGCGGCGTCGCGTCCCAGCGGCGCCGTCTCATTGAACTGCCTGACCGTCTCGGCGAACGCCTTGGAATCGATCCCGGCTTTCGCCGCCAGCGCTTCCAACGTGTCGCCGCGCATGAGATAGCCGGTCTTCAAATGATGACCCAGCGGCATCGGAAACGGCGGCACGCAGCCGAGGCCGTATTTCCGCAGCGTCTTGTGATCGCAGACGAGAAATGCGGCGATCTCCTCGCCGGGCTTGGCGGCCTTGATCATGGCCTGGACGAAGTCGTGATAGGAATTGCCCTCATTGGCGAAACGCCTGCCGTCGCGCATCACCGCGATCACGCCGGGCTTGGCGCGATCGATGAAGTGCGGCATCACTCCCTTGGAGCCGTCCTTGCGCGTGGTCAGCGATACCGGCACCCAGGCCGCCGCGTTCGGCAGGCGGTCCTCGATGCGGCCGCCGGCGCCTTCTGCAAGGCGCAAGCCGTCGCCGGTATTGCCCGTAGGCCCGGGCGAATAATGCTCAACGCCGGTCGGCGCATGCGGGAACATCTTCCTGCGCCGCCCGACGTCATGCGGAAAGCCGCCGCAGGCGAGCACAACGCCCTGTCGTGCACGAACGCGCACCTCGCGTCCCTCGCGCGAGACGATGGCGCCGGTCACGGCGCCGTTCTCGACCGTCAGCTCGCGCACCGGCGAGGACAGCCACATCGGAATCTTCAGGTCGAGCGCTGACTTTGCGAGGCGGCCTGCGAGCGCATTGCCGTTGGTGAGCGTCATGCCGCGGCCATAGCGCAGCACGTCCATGAAATGCCGCGTCAGGCGCTTCGCGACATAGACCGCCGAGGTCAGCGACTTCGTCACCCGCATGAAGTGGATGATCTCCTTGCCGCTTCCCAACATCATGCCGAACACGGTGAGCTCGGGCAGCGGCATGCCGAGCGATTTGATGAGATTGCCGAGCTCGCGGCCGTCGAACGGGCGCGTCACCATGGAGCGGCCGCCCTGGGCACCGCCGGGCGCTTCCGCGTGATAATCGGGAAACACCAGCGGCATGTCGAAGCGCAGCGCCGTCTTGGTGGTGAAGAAATCGACCGCCTCGGGGCCGGCGCTCAGAAAGGCATCGACGCGTGCTGCGTCGTAATTGTTGCCCGCCTCATGCCGCAAATACGTGCGGGCCTGTTCCGGCGTTTCCTCGATGCCATATGCCTTTGCCAGCGACGTGCCGGGAATCCAGAGCCAGCCGCCGGAGCGGGCCGTGGTGCCGCCGAAGCGCGGCTCCTTCTCGACGATCAGCACGTCGAGCCCGCGATGACGCGCGGTGATCGCGGCCGACATGCCGGAGCAACCCGATCCGGCGACGAGCACGTCGCACTCGTACGTCTCCATGGTGCCATGCTCGTTGCCAGCCATATCGGGCCTCACTTCTTCAGGAGCGGACACTTGGATTCGGAGACCGGGCGGAAGGCGTCATCGCCCTTCACGGTCTTGACGATGTCCAGATAATCCCACGGCTCCTTGGACTGCGCGGGGGTCTTCACCTTGGCGAGATACATGTCGCGGATGACACGGCCGTCCTCGCGCAACTTGCCGCCATGGACGAAGATATCCTCGATCGGCAGCTCGCGCATCTTCGCCATCACCTTGGCGGAATCGTCGGTGCCGGCCGCCTTGATCGCCTTGAGATAGTGCAGCACCGCGCCGTAGACGCCGGTCTGGATCATGGTCGGCATCACCTTGGTGCGCTCGTAGAACTTTTTCGACCAGGCGCGGGTGGCCTCGTCCATGGCCCAGTAGGACGCGGTGGTCATATAGGTGCCCTGCGCGGCCTTCAGGCCGATGGCGTGCACGTCGGTGTCGAACATCAAGAGGCCGACCAGCTTCTGACCGCCCTGGACCAGGCCGAACTCGCCGGACTGCTTGATGGCGTTATCGGTGTCCTGGCCGGCATTGGCGAAGGCGACCACATCGGATTTCGAGCTCTGCGCCTGCAGCGCGAAGGAGGAGAAGTCGGCGGTGTTGGTTGGATGCTTGACGCCGCCGAGCACCTTGCCGCCCATCTCGTTGATGAAGCGGGTGGCGTCCTTCTCGAGCTGATGGCCGAAGGCATAATCGGCCGTGATGAAGTACCAGGATCTGCCGCCTTCCCGGATCACGGCGGAGGCCGTCACCTTCGAGAGCGCATAGGTGTCGTAGGTGAAATGTACGGTGTTCGGGCTGCACAGCTCGTCGGTCAGCGAGCTCGCGCCGGGGCCGGAGAGCAGGGCGACTTTGCCGCGCTCGCGCACCATGTTGTGCACGGCGATGGCGATGCCGGAATTGGGGATGTCGACCACGGCGTCGACCTTGCCGTTGTCGAACCAGCCGCGGACGATCTGCACGCCGACGTCCGTCTTCATCTGGTGATCGGCGCTGATGATCTCGATCGGCTTGCCGAGCACGGTCGGCCCGAATTCCTCCACGGCCATCTTTGCGGCCTCGACCGAGCCCGGCCCAGAGTTGTCGCGGCCCCAGCTCGACAAATCCGTCAGCACGCCGATCCGCACCGCGTCGTCGGACACTTGCGCGCTGGCACCTGTGGTCATGGCAGCCGAAGTCATGGCCGCGAGCACGGCGCAGGCCAGAAGCCCTCTCATTATCGTTTCCTCTCTTTTTGGCCGCTTGGTGCGGCAGGGTCGTTGTAAGGGAAATTAGATAATGGCGAATTAGTTTGTCAATGGCGAATAACGGCTGTCGGGCTGGTTCCACGATGGCCGGGTGATGCCCCTTAAGGAGCGCTCCTGCCTCAACACCCGTCATTGCGAGCCACCGGGTCCGCGCGAAGCGCGGCCCGATGACAGGCTCGGCGAAGCAATCCAGAGTCTTTCCGCGGAGGCGGTCTGGATTGCTTCGTCGCAAGGGCTCCTCGCAATGACGGGTGTTGCGCCACCTGCGCACAAAATCCCGCGCCGCAAATCCAGTGAGGAGGCAACACCTCCACAGATTGCAACCGTCACAACGTTTGGCCATGATGCCCACCGGAATCCTTTGGGGCAGGGCATGACGACAGCAACGGGGGTCTCCGCTTCCGCGGAAAGATCGACGACGGCGCATGTGGTGTGGGCGAGTGCGCTCGGCACCGCGATCGAGTGGTACGATTTCCTGATCTACGGCACGGCGGCGGCGCTGGTCTTCAACAAGCTATTCTTCCCGAGCTTCGATCCCTTCGTCGGCACGCTCGCGGCATTCTCGACCTATGCGGTCGGTTTCGTCGCGCGGCCGATCGGCGGCGCCATCATCGGGCATTACGGCGACCGGCTCGGCCGCAAGACCATGCTGGTTGCGACCATGATCGCGATGGGGCTCGGCACCTTCCTGATCGGCTGCCTGCCGACCTACGATCAGATCGGCGTCTGGGCCCCGATCCTGCTCGTGATCCTCCGTTTCGTTCAGGGCATCGGGCTCGGGGGCGAGTGGAGCGGCGCGGTCGTGATGGTGATCGAGCACGCCGGCAATCGCCGCGGCTTCTACGGCAGCCTGGTGCAGGTCGGCTTCCCCGTCGGCATCGCCGCCTCCACCGGCATCTTCGCCCTGATGACGAAGCTGCCCGAGGCGGACTTCCTCAGCTGGGGCTGGCGCGTGCCGTTCCTGATCAGCATTCTGCTGGTCGGCGTCGGCTTCATCGTGCGGCTCAAGCTCGCCGAGACGCCTCACTTCAAGGAGATCGTCGAGCGCAAGGAGGTGCTGGCGCAGCCGGCCCTCGAAGTGCTGCGCCGCGACTGGCGCAGCTTTCTGCTCGCGATCGGCATCACGGTGTCGGAGGTCGGGCTCGCTTATCTCCTCACCGTGTTCACGGTGGTTTACGCGACGACCAAGCTCGGCCTGCCCCGGCAGGTGATCCTGGATGCGGTGGTCTATGCCGCGATCGTCGAGTTCGCGACGCTGCCGCTGGCCGGCTGGCTGTCCGACATCTTCGGACGCAAGGCGCTGTATCTGGCCGGCGGCGTGTTCTCGGTGGCGTTGGCGTTTCCGCTGTTCTGGTTCCTCGATACCAGGGAGCCGGCGCTGATCACGCTTGCGCTCGTCGTCACGATGACGCTCACCCATGCGCTGCTGTTCGGGCCGAAGGCCGCGTTCATGCCGGAGCTGTTTCGCACCCAGGTGCGCTACAGCGGCGCCTCGCTCGGCGCCAACGTCGCGGCGGCGCTCAGCGGCGGCTTCTCGCCGCTGATCGCGGCGGCGCTGCTGGCCTGGGCCGGATCGTACTGGGCGGTGTCGGTCTACATCGTCGCGCTGTCGGTCATCACGATCGTCGCGACGCTGCTGGCGCCGGAGACGGCGCGGGACTCGCTAAGATCCTGAGCGTCGGGACAAGCAAGCCGGATTTGCAGCGTTCTGAAACACCAGGAAGGTGATGGTCGTCGGCGCAAGCCTGACCGTTCCCGGCGGTGCTGCGCGTGCCTCGAGCCGGGGCAGCTGGCCCTCAGCGGTCAGCGTGAGCCTCTTGCCGTTCAACTGCACAATCTTACCCTGCAACTGCGCTGCGTGCAGCGTGTACCGCTCGGCGGAATCCGGCAGCGATAACGTGCGCGATGTGCCGCGCGACGTGTTGATTGCGAGCAGCGACACCGCACCTGTCGTGGCTGGGTGGCAATGCGCGTAAAGATGGAGATCGCGCGCAGCAGGCTTGCCTGCGTCGAGCACGATCGTTCCCATCAGCCGGCGCCAGAGCAGCGCGGCCCAATAGCTCGGCCGCGGCCGGAACGTTGTTTCGTCGAGCAGGCCGTAATCGCTGGCAGCCAGCGTGTTGTGCATCACCACTTGGACGCCGGCCCTCGCCAGGCGTCCGAGCTGGTCGAGATAGCGGAACGTGTCCAGAAAAGTCCTGTCCCATAAGCCGCCGCCGCAGGCGGCATCAGCCGTCTCGGTCAGCCAGATCGGCTTGCCCGGCTCGAATGCGTCGCGCAGCGCCTGGTAGGTCCGGAGTGTCGTATCCGTGCGGCCCAGCCATTGCTCCGAGAGGGCCTGCGCCGGATCGTCGTGCCCGCCGCATCGCGGTGAGATCGTGTTGTAATGGTGATAAGAGAACCGATCGACGCCGGGACCGGATGCGGCAAGCAGGTCCCGCGTGGTGAGCCCCGCTCCGGACGGCGATGGTGCATCGCCGACCGAGCCGGGACCGAGGATCAGCGTCTCCGGTGCGGCGCGCCGCATCCACTCGCGAAAGACCTTGAAGTCGCGGCCATACGCGGCCGCGTCATAGCCCGCCGGTGCACCGCCCGTCGCTGCGAGCGTCGGCTCGTTCATGAATTCGGCGGCGGCGATGCGCCCACCCAGAGCGCGCGTGGTGTCGACCAGCTGCTGCGCCTGATCCGGCTTCCATATGCCGTGGTCATCGCGGCTGCCGGGACTGATCGCAAAGGAGGTGACGATCTCCGCATCGACCGCATGCGCGAACTCCACGACGCCGCGCCACTGCGCTCGGCTGAGCACCGTGTTGAATCCCGGCGGTGGGGCTCCCGGCGCCTCGGCAAAGAACGTCGCATTGGCCCAGGTGCCGCTCACGCGAAGATAGGCCGGCGACAACGCCGCGGCGAGCAGGCGCAGTCGCGCATTGGCAAGATCGATCGGCGGCCGCGCGCTGTAACGATCCCGTTCGTCGAAGGCACGTGCGGTTCGCGGATAAGGCTTCCAGAACCGTCCGCCGGTCACCTCCACCATCTCGATGTTGTAGGATTGAAAGCGCGCATCGATCGTTCCGAGCGTCTTTAGCCCGGCAGGCGAGATGGCAATGTCGTCGGCCTGCGCCGCAAAGGTGGTTGCGGCGGCCAGCAGGGCAATCGCGCCGGCCGTGCGACCGGCCGGACGCGGTCGGGTCCCTGGTCTGCGGTGTGCTGCCGCCTGGTTCGTCATGCGCGTTGCCCCGGGGCCAGACGCGCGGAGGCAACCTGGCCTTACCCTCGACCCGCCCATTTTACCCCTTTTTTACCTTGCCGTTGCCGCCGAGTGCGTCCGGGCTCGGCGGACCATCGATGGGGTCGAAAAAAAATCCGTTGGCCCCTCTTGAAACCGGTTTGCGGTTTTCTAAGTCGTTTTTCGCCGCGAGAGCGGTGTGTCGGATGCCAACCGGGTCCGGCACGGGCGCCGGGTTGGTCTTTCGGACCCGTCTGAAATCCCGCCTTGCGCTCCTTCGTATCCATCTTGCTCTTTGGAGGACTTGGTTATGAGGACCAGCTTTGACTTTGCGCCGCTGTGGCGCTCCACCATCGGCTTCGACCACCTGGCCGACCTCGTCGACAGCACGCTGCGCCAGGCGACCGAGGACAATTATCCCCCCTACAACATCGAGCGTTCCGGCGAAGACCACTACCGGATCAGCCTTGCGGTGGCAGGCTTCGGCGTCAGCGACATCACCGTGACGGCCGAACAGAACGCGCTCACCATCGAGGGCAGGAAGCCCGAGACCGCCGCGCGGGAATATTTGTACCAGGGCATCGCCGCGCGTCCGTTCCGGCGCGTGTTCAACCTCGCCGACTATGTCCAGGTGAAGCAGGCCTCGTTCCAGGACGGGCTCCTGATCATCGACCTCGTCCGCGAGGTTCCGGAAGCCATGAAGCCGCGCCGCATTCCGATCGCGGGCGGCGCTCCTGCGGCAACGCAGATCGAGCAGAAGAAAGCAGCCTGAGCGCTCGATCGAACAGGTAGCGGAACGCGGCGCGCGCGTGCGCGGGCCGCGCTTTCCGATGCATGAAGGAGGGTACCATGGCTTTTCGTGATCTCATTCCCTGGTCGAAGAACCAGGAGCTTGCGCCGGCGCGCGACAATTTCGATCCGTTCCTGACGCTTCACCGCGAGATGAACCGTCTGTTCGACGATGTCTTCCGCGGCTTCGGGGCGACCAGCCTGTCGCCGCTGATGGAGGGCCGTTTCGGCTGGCCGAAGGTCGAGCTCAGCGAGACCGACAAGACGCTGACCGTCTCGGCCGAGCTTCCCGGCCTGACGGAGAAGGACGTTCAGGTCGAGATCGCCAATGGCGTGCTGACCGTCCGCGGCGAGAAGAAGGCGGAGCGCAACGGCGAAGGCAGGTACTTCACCGAGCGCTATTATGGTGCGTTCGAACGGCAGATTCCGCTCGATGGCGTCGAGGAGGACAAGGCAGAGGCGTCGTTCAAGAACGGCGTCCTGACCGTGTCGCTGCCGAAGTCGGAGAAGGCACGCGAAGGCGTCAAGCGCATCGCGATCAACACACACTAGTCAAGCGGGACGGCGGCGATGTGGCGCCGCCGTCTCCTGTCAACACGCCGTCCCCCTGGAAAGGAGCATGTGGGAGACCCATCGATGACCAACGTGAATACCAATTCCGGCACTCTCAATCCGCTGTTTCATCCCGCCGCCCACTACGACTCGCCTGCCGACGTCCTGAATGCCGAGGAGCTCTCGTCGCCCGAGAAGCGCGTCATCCTGTCGTCCTGGGCATCGGACATGTATGCGGTCGAATCCTGTCCCGCCTTGCGCGAGATTCCCGGCATGAGCCACACGGTCCAGCTCGCCGACATTCTGGCCGCCTTGCGCAAGCTCGACGGCGACAATGACAATGATGATCCGCCGCGGGGCGGCGGCGTGCCGATGCGGCTGCGGCGGCCATGGGCCGCCGCAGAAGGGCAGGCGGTATGATGGTCACGCCCACCGTCCTCGCCCTCGTGCTGCTCGGCCAGGCCGCGGCAGCCTGGACCGTCCCGCTTTTGGCCTTGCAGGGCTGGATCGTCGCGTCAGGCGACGAAGGCTGAAGCACCAAGGTTCCGACTATCCTCACAACACAACGTGGCAGGGTGACGATGACGAATGCTGTGCGTCTGCTGTTCCTGGCCTTACTGATGCTGACGCTCACGGCGTCGCAGCCTGCCGCCGGCCAGATTCCGGATCTGAAGACCGGCGGTCCGGTGCCGACCCTGGCGCCGCTGGTGCGCCAGGTGACGCCCGCGGTGGTCAACATCTCCGTGCATGGCCGCGTGCGCGAGGACAACCCGCTCTATCGCGATCCGCTGTTTCGCGAGTTCTTCGACGTTCCCCGGCAGATCGAGAAGGAGGTCAATGCGACCGGCTCCGGGGTGATCGTCGACGCCCAGCGCGGCTATGTGCTGACCAACAATCACGTGGTCGAGGGCACATCCGCCGTTCAGATCACGACCAAGGACGGCCGGCAGTTTTCCGCCAAGGTCATCGGCCGTGATCCGCCCACGGATGTCGCAGTGCTCCAGGTCCAGAACCCGGTCGGGCTCAAGGCGCTTGCCTTCGGCGACAGCGACGGGCTCGATGTCGGCGATTTCGTCCTCGCGATCGGCAATCCCTTCGGCCTCGGCCAGACCGTGACCTCGGGGCTCGTCAGCGCGCTGGGCCGCACCGGCCTCGGCAAGCAGGGCTATGAGGATTTCATCCAGACCGACGCGGCGATCAATCCCGGCAATTCCGGCGGCGCGCTGGTCAGCCTGCGTGGCGAGCTCGTCGGCATCAACTCGGCGATCATCTCGCCCGCGGGCGGCAACGTCGGCATCGGCTTTGCCATTCCGGTCAACATGGCGCGCAAGGTGATGGAGCAGATCATCGTGAGCGGCCGGGTCGAGCGCGGCCGCATCGGCATTTCGCTGAAGGACCTGCATCCGTCGGTCAACAAGGGATTGAATCAGGGCGCCGTCATCGCCGAGATCGCGGCGGATTCGCCCGCAGAGAAGGCCGGCCTGCGCAAGGGCGATGTCGTGACCGGCGCCGACGACCGCCCGATCCGCACTGCCGCCCAGCTCCGCAACACGATCGGCCTGGCGCGGATCGGCGAGGACGTGAAGCTCACGCTGCTGCGCAACGGTGCGCCGTTCACCGCCACGGTGAGAGTGGCGCCCGCAGCCGGCACGAGCAGCGCACTCGCAGGCCCCAACCGCCTCGTCCGCTGAAACGAATGCACAGGGACGAACCGCGGGAGCGGTTCGTCCCTGCGACGGCAGGGCTATGGCATATGACTTGTGATGGCGGTCGTTGCGCACGCCTCGTCCTTCGAGACGGCGCTTACGCGCCTCCTCAGGATGAGGCTCATCAGCGTCAGTGCCTCTTGAAACTGCAGCCACACACTCCGTCCTCATCCTGAGGAGCCCGCCTCAAGCGGGCGTCTCGAAGGATGGCCGCAGGGGAGAGCTCTCAAATGCGATAGCCCTCCCTGCGACGGTGCCGGGGAGGCGTGATCTCCCAGCTCAGGCCGCGCGGTGATCCCATTCGCCTTGCAGGTCCCGGATCAGCCGCCGCTCGCGTTCGATGCGCTGGCGATAGAGCTCGCGCTCATGCTCGCTCTTGGCGCTGGCAAGAAGCAGCTCGTAATGGCCGATGACCTTCTCGCTGCCGCGGATCAGCAGATCGCGTTGGCTGTTCATTGGGCCATCCCCAACGCGTTCGCCGGCGCTTCGGCGGCGCGGAAGCCGACGGGAAAGGTGCTGGCGGTCAGGCCATCGAGCGCCGATCGCTCTTCGGCAAGTCGCCTCTCGATGAATTGGCGCTCGAGCTGCGACAGCCTGGTCTTCAGCAGGCGCCGGTAGCGGTGGATGTTGTTGCGGTGCGCACGAATGCGGGCCAAATTCTCATCGAGCATCGTCGTCTCTCCAGACGGTCGCGTTAGATCCTTTGGTTTGCGAGGATGAGAAGATCTCTTCTCGGCAAAAAAAAATATTCAGCGGGTGAGCGGTGTCAAGATGTTGGCGCGCCTGTCCGTGTCGCTGGCTCCTGGAGATCGATGGTCGGCCAATCGAGCTGTCCGGACGCCCGGGTTCCGGGCGCGATTGCCTTTTGTTGGCCGGCAAGCGAACCTCGTGTGGCCATATTTGAGCAGGAGTGATCTGTCGCGAGGGAGGCGCTCCGATGAACAAGGCACTGATCACTGCTGTCGCAATGCTGGCCTGCGTGCCCGCGGGCGCGCTCGCGCAGGAGCGCGCAGGCGACGCGGCGCTCGGCGCGGTCTCGGGTGCGGTCGTGCTTGGGCCGGTGGGTGCGGTCGCCGGCGCCTTGATCGGCTACACGGCCGGACCTTCGATCGCCCGGTCCTGGGGCCTGAGAGGCTCGCAGTCGGCCAGGCACCGGCAGCCGCCGCCGCGTCGCGCCGCCGCGACCGGTAGCCCGTCGCGCACGCGCGAGGCAATGGCCGCCAACGGCCAGATGAGAGCTGCCGGCAATCCGGCCCCGCCGGTCCAGGCTCCGCCGGTTCAAGCCGCGCCTGCCGCGCCGGCGCATTCCTCGGCACCGCCCGTTCAGGGGTTCGACTGAGGCCGGCAGCCGGCCCGGCTTGCGTCCCGCTCTAGGACTGGCCGAGAATCTTCATCGCCGCGCGAAGGTGCGGCTTGTCGATCATCTGACCGTCGAGCCGCAGCGTGCCGGAATTGGGATTGCTCGCGAACGCCGCGATCACCTTCTCCGCCCAGGCGCGCTCGGCCTCCGTCGGCGCAAAGGCCGCGTTGACGATGTCGACATGCTTGGGGTGGATCAGCGCCTTGGCCGAAAAACCGTCGCGCCGCGCGGCGCGGGTTTCGGCTTCGAGGCCGGCAAGGTTGTCGATGTCGGTGTAAACCGTGTCGATCGGCGCGACCTCGGCGGCTGCCGCCGCCATCAGGCAGAGATCCCGCGCCAGGCGATAGGGGCTGTGGAACACGCCGCCGCTCGCCTTCTCGGTAGCGCCGAGCGAGGCGGAGAGATCTTCCGCGCCCCACATCAGGCCGGCGAGGCGAGGGGAGCAGCCCTTGTAGCTGCCGAGCCAGAAGATCGAGCCGGCGGTCTCCGTCGCGACGCAGACGATGCGGGTCGCGCCGATCGCGATGCCGGAGGCGGCTTCCAAAGCTTCGAGCCAGGTCGCGACCTGACGCACGTCGTCGCCGCCTTGCGATTTCGGCAGCACGATGCCGTCAGGCCTGCCCGGCATCACCGCGGCGAGATCGGCCAGCGTCATGCCGGTGTCGAGCGCGTTGACGCGGACATAGAGCTGATGCGGGCCGGGGCGGCTCTTCAACATCGAAAGCGTCAGCTCACGCGCTTCCGCCTTCTTCTCGGTGACGACGGAATCCTCGAGATCGATGATCAGCGCGTCGGCCTTGCCTTCGCTCGCCTTCTCGAATTTGCGCGGGGAATCGCCCGGCACGAACAGCATCGAACGCATCAGACCGGCCTCTTGTGCATCATCGCCATGCGGCGGCATTTGCCGACAATCTCGTCGTTCTGGTTCAGGGCATGGTGCTCGAACTCGACGATACCGGCCTTGGGCCGCGATCTGGATTCCCGCACCGAGAGCACCTTTGTCGTGGCCCGCAACGTGTCGCCATGGAAGACCGGCTTCGGAAAGGTGACGTCGGTCATGCCGAGATTGGCGACGGTGGTGCCCAGGGTCGTATCATAGACCGTCATGCCGATCATGATGCCGAGGGTGTAAAGACTGTTGAAAATGCGCTGGCCGAACTCGGTCTTCTCGGCGAAATGCGCGTCGATGTGCAGCGGCTGCGGGTTCAGCGTCAGCAGGCTGAACATGGTGTTGTCCATCTCCGTGACGGTCCGGGTCAGCGGATGCCTGAACTCCTGGCCCACGGAAAAGTCCTCGAAATATAGTCCGGCCATCGCGGTTTCCTCCCTGCGAAATAACGGCGCGCGCGTCACGTCGCGCCGCATGACCCCATGCATGGTAGGCACACTTCGCGGGCAAATTCACGTATCTGCATGCAGTTTTTCGAGCTAAAGAACGCTTGGCGAAGGGAGATCAAGACCATGGATTTCGCGCTCACCGATCAGCAGGAAGCCATTCGCGACGCCATCGCCAAGATCTGCGAAGGCTTTCCCGACGCCTATTGGCTGAAGAAGGACCACGACGGCGGTTTCCCGCACGATTTCCACAAGGCGCTGGCGGACGCCGGCTGGCTCGGCATTTGCGTGCCGGAAGAGTATGGCGGCTCCGGGCTTGGCATCACGGAAGCCGCGATCATGATGCGCACCATCGCCGAGTCGGGCGCCGGCATGTCCGGTGCCTCGGCGGTGCACATCAACGTGTTCGGGCTCAACCCCGTCGTCGTGTTCGGCACCGAGGAGCAGCGCAGGCGCATGCTGCCGCCGATGGTCGAGGGCCGCGAGAAGGCGTGCTTCGCCGTCACCGAGCCCAACACCGGCCTCAACACCACCCAGCTCAAGACCCGTGCGGTCGCCAAGAACGACCGCTACATCGTCAATGGCCAGAAGGTGTGGATCTCGACCGCGCAGGTCGCGCACAAGATTTTGCTGCTGGCGCGCACCACGCCGCTGGAAGAGGTGCGCTCGCCCACCCACGGTCTCAGTCTGTTCTACACCGATTTCGACCGCAACAGGATCAAGGTCCACGAGATCGAAAAGATGGGCCGCAAGATCGTCGATTCCAACGAGCTGTTCTTCGAGGACTTCGAGATCCCGATGGAGGACCGCATCGGCGAGGAGGGCAAAGGCTTCGAGTACATCCTCGAAGGCATGAATCCGGAGCGCATTCTCATCGCGGCCGAGGCGGTCGGTCTCGGCAAGCTCGCGCTGTCGCGCGCGACCGAATACGCCAAGACGCGTGTCGTGTTCAATCGTCCGATCGGCAAGAATCAAGGCATCCAGCATCCGCTTGCGGTGAACTGGGTCGAGCTCGAGGCGGCCTGGCTGATGGTGATGTCGGCGGCCTGGCAATACGACAAGGGCATGCCCTGCGGCGCCGCGGCCAATGCCGCAAAATATCTGGCGGGCGAAGCGGGCTTCTCGGCCTGCGAGCAGGCGGTGATGACCCATGGCGGCTTCGGCTACGCCAAGGAATTCCATGTCGAGCGCTATTTGCGGGAGGTGCTGATCCCGCGCATCGCGCCGGTCAGCCCGCAGCTCGCCCTCAGCTTCATCGCGGAAAAGGTGCTGGGGCTCGCCAAATCGTACTGAACAAGTCGTACTGAGCGAATCTATTCGGCGGCGATCCGCTCCATTGCCATGGCGCGAAGCCTGGCCCGCTGGATCTTCACGCCATTGGCACTGTCGGTCACCGGGAAGGCCTCCACGACATAGATCCGCGCTGGCACCTTGTAGCCGGCGAGCCGCTCGCGCAGATGCGCGATCAGCGTCTCCTGGATGGGCGGCTCCGTTGTCGGGATCACGAAGGCGACGCAGCGCGCCTGCCCCTTGAGATCGATGGCGACGACCTGGGCGTCGGCGACACCGGTGCAGGATTTGAGCTCGTCCTCGATCTCACCGGGCGCGACCAGGAAGCCACCGAGGCGCATCGCATCGCCGGCGCGAGTCTCGTAGACGAACGACCCGTCGCCGCGCAGCCGGCCGATGTCGCCGGTCCGGAAGAAGCCGTCGGCGGTGATCGCCTCGCGCGTCGCCTCCGGATTGTTGAAGTAGCCGAGGAAGCGCGAAGGCGCGCTGATCTCGATCTCGCCGGAGACGCCGCTGGCCACGTGTTCTCCGGTCTCGACATCGCGCACGCGGACTTTCGCCTCCGGCGACATCGGCCAGCCGCCGCCCTCGATCCGATCGGCAAAGGCATCACTGGGGCCGCCGATCGAGAACAGCGCCTGCACCTCGCTCGATCCGTAGAGGCCATACAGCTTCATGCCGCGCGCTTCGGCTTCCACAGCCAGCTCGCGCCAGCCGGGCTGGAACGCGGCGAAGCCGCAGACTTCGAGATGCGGAAACGGGTGTGGCGCATCGGTGAGGGCGAGGATGCGCCGGAACATCTCGTCCGAACCGAAGGAATGCGTGATGCGCTCCGTGCTGAGGATCTCCAGCGCCGGCGCTGCTTCGAAGGCATCGAGCACATGAATGGTCGCGCCGGCCGCGAGGAAGCCGAGCAGGCTCGTCATGCCGAAGGTGCCGCAGAACGGCAGCATCGCCAGGAGCGAATGACGGTGGTGATCGAGCTGGAGCGCGTCGGCGACGGAGGCGGCGTGCGTCGCCAGCGTCGCTTGCGAATGCGCGACGAGCTTCGGCCCCTTGGTCGTGCCCGACGTGGTGTAGAGCAGCACGGGCAGGTCGACATCATCCTGGCGCGGCGGAGCCAGCGGGTAGGGCGTCTCGAACGCATCGAACCGCACGCAGGGCCAGTGTGCGGGGATCGCATCCGCGCCGACCACGGCCAGCCGTTGGAGCGCGGGCACCTCGGCCTCGGCGACGTCGGCGAGGATGGTGGCAAAGTCGATCGCGCGGAATGCCGCCTCGACCACCATGAGCTTCGCGCCTGATAGCTTGAGCAGGTGCGCGACTTCTGCGCTGCGATAGCGCGTATTGACGGCGGCGATGACCGCGCCGAGCCGCGCCGCGGCGAACAGCAGCGCGAGCCATTCGACCCGGTTGACCAGCCAGACTGCGACGACGTCGCCCTTGCCGATGCCTTGCGCGGCTAGCCAGGCGGCGCTCTGCTCGATCTTCGCCGAGAATTCCGCGCGAGAGACGGCCTTGCCGTCGAATACCAGGGCAGGGTCGGCGGCGGTCTTGATCCGGAGCAGCGATTGCAGCGAAAAATCGTTGGCACTCATGGCCATCGGACTAACCCGGTCGTGCAAACCTGTCTACTTGGTGCCGAACATCCGGTCGCCGGCGTCGCCCAGGCCTGGCACGATATAGCCGTGGTCGTTGAGCCGCTCGTCGATCGCGGCGGTCCAGATCGGCACGTCGGGATGCTCGCTCTGGAACTTGGCGATGCCCTCGGGCGCGGCCAGGAGGCAGACGAAGCGGATGTCGCGGGCGCCGCGAGCCTTGAGCAGGGACGCGCCGGCGCAGGCGGAATTGCCGGTCGCCAGCATCGGATCCATCAGGATCACGGTGCGGTCGGACAGGTCCTGCGGCGCCTTGAAGTAATATTCCACGGCCTGCAACGTCTCGGGGTCGCGGTAGAGCCCGATATGGGCGATGCGCGCCGAAGGCATCAGCGCCAGCATGCCGTCGAGAAAGCCGACGCCGGCGCGCAGGATCGGCGCCAGCGTGAGCTTCTTGCCGGCGATCTTGGGTGCCTGCATCGGCGCGATCGGCGTCTCGATGTCCACCAGCTCCAGCGGCAGGTCGCGCGTCACCTCGTAGGCCAGCAGCATCCCGATCTCGTTCAGGATCTCGCGAAAGCTCTTGGTCGAGCGGTCCTTCTCCCGCATCAGGGAGAGCTTGTGCTGGACCAGGGGGTGGGCGACGACGTTGACATTGCCTGTGCTCATGAAACCGCTCTACACGGTTCCGTGAAACTGCGCCAGATCGGCCAGGTAGTTTTAGGCAACGCCTTTTCCGCGGGATAGCCGACCTCAACCGGGCAGCGCGACTGCGCTGCGCGCGCGGTTGCTTGCCTCATAGGCAGCCATGGTCAGCTCGCGATCGATCGCCGCGCGCATGGCGTCCATGGCTCCCCGGCGCAGGCGCCGCTTTGCCGTGGCATGCGACGGCTTGTGGATGGCGCGCAGGCCGGTGATGATCGTCTCGATCGTGGCGTCGACCATCTCAGGTGTAACCACGCGATCGAGAAAGCCGGCCGTCTGCGCCTCCCCGGGTTCGTACATCTCGCCAAGCGTGACGGTACGGCTGAGCCAGGCCGGATGCAGCCGGCTGCGCGCGAGCTCGATGGCAAAGCTGGGAGGCGCGATGCCGATCGCCACCTCGTTCAGCCCCATGCGGTGCGGTCCGCGCGCGCCCAGCCTGACGTCGCAGGCGAGCAGCAGGAACGTTCCCATCGGGTAAGCATGGCCCTCCATCACGCCGATGGTCGGATGTGGAAACGACATCAGCCGCAGCGCAAGCTCGGCGCCGGCCCGGACCATCTCCAGGCTCTTGGCAGCATCGCCCGAGGCGAACACTTTCAGACCGAAGCCCGCGGAAAAGATGCCTGGCCGGCCCGAGCGCAGCACCACGATCTCCGCCTCCGTCTCGGCGCGGTCGAAGGCGGCGCCGATCTCGCCCAGCATCGCGGCCGACATCACGTTGACCTTGCCGTCGTCGAGCCCGATCCGCGCCACGCCGTCGTTCAGTTCATAGGTCACTCTCTCAGGCATCTACCTCTCTCCGTCATTGTCATGCCTTGACTGTCGGAGGCTGATGTAGACCAATCAATATAATTTCCGAGCGGAGGAGAGTGCCATGCCGGCCGTGCCGAAGCACCGTCAGCCCATCATCAATGCCGCGGTGACGCTATTCCGCCGCCAGGGATTTGCCCGCACCGGCCTCAACGACATCGTCGACGTCAGCGGCGCGCCGAAGGGGTCGCTCTATCATTACTTTCCGGACGGAAAATCCTCGATCGCGGTGGCGGCGGTGGAGGAGGCGGGCCGCCGCGTCGCGGCGACGGTCGCCGAGCTCGCGGCAGAGTGCGGCTCGACCGGCGAGCTCTTGCGCGCCCACGCCAGACTGCTGGCAGGCTGGATGCAGGGCTCCGGCTTCCGCAATGGCTGCCCGATCACGACCGTGCTGCTCGAGCTGGCGCCGCGCGAGCGCGCCGTGTCGGAGGCCGGTCGCAAGGCCTATGCGGCACGGCTATCGATCCTGCGTGACAAGCTCGTCGCCGATGGGTTTGCCAGGCCGCGGGCGGAGGCGCTGGCGGTGCTCTGCACGTCGGCGCTCCAGGGCGCGCTGATCCAGGCCCGCGTCGAGCGCAGCGGCCGGCCGATCGAGGTCACCGCGTCGGAGCTGGCGCGACTGATCGAGGCGGAGGTGAGGAGCTAGACGCCGAGGCCGGGCACCACCAGGCCTCCGCCCCGTCCGGAGCGACCGCGGGGGACGCATTGCGGGTGCGCATAGCCGCTGGCTCCCGCCGGCCTTTATGAGATTCCTATAACGTTACCATAGCCTTCACCTCGAAAAGCTATGCGCGCAGTGGCACGTCAGCGGTGAAGTTTCCGGCTGGCGATGCGCTTGCATTGAACTCGGCCGGCGATCGTGTCGTACCAAGGAGTATCGCCATGATGGACCTTTTGATGCTGGCGCTGGGCTTCTTCTTCTTTGCCCTCGCGATCGGCTACACCTACGCCTGCGAACGGCTGTGAGGGAGCGGACCATGATCTTCGATTATGCGCTCGCCGGCGCCGTCTCGTTCGGCCTCCTGATCTATCTCACCTATGCACTGCTGCGGCCCGAGCGGTTCTGACGCCGTGCTGCTGCTCGCAAAATTGCTGCTGGCCGAGGCTGCGCTCGTCGCGGGCCTGCTCGCGCTGCTCCTGCCGCTTTTGCGCCGGACCAAAAGCCTGAAGGGTTAATGCCATGACTATGATCGGTTGGTTCCAGATCATTCTCTATTGTGCGACTATCGTCGCGCTGACCAAGCCGCTGGGCTGGTACATGACGCGCGTGTTCAACGGCGAGCGCACCTTCCTGTCGCCCGTCCTGCGCCCGATCGAGGCCGGCATCTACTGGATATCCGGCGTCGACGAGAAGCGCGAGCAGCACTGGCTGACCTACACGGTCGCGATGCTGCTGTTTCATGTCGGCGGCTTCCTCATCATCTACGGCCTGATGCGGCTGCAGGCCGTGCTGCCGTTCAATCCAGCCGGCCAATCCGCGGTCGCCGAGGATCTGTCCTTCAACACCGCGATCTCCTTCATCACCAATACCAACTGGCAGAACTACGGCGGCGAGAGCACGCTGTCCTATCTGACCCAGATGGTCGGCCTGACGCACCAGAATTTCCTGTCGGCGGCTACCGGCATCGTGCTCGCGGTTGCCCTGATCCGCGGCTTTGCCCGCGCGTCCATGCGCACAATCGGTAACTTCTGGGTCGATGTGACCCGCTGCACGCTCTACATCCTGCTGCCGATCTGTGTCGTGTTCACGCTGTTTCTGGTCTGGCAGGGCATCCCGCAAACGCTTGGCGACTACGTCGAAGCGACCACGCTCGAGGGCGCCAAGCAGACCATCGCGGTCGGCCCGGTCGCCTCGCAGGTCGCAATCAAGATGCTAGGGACCAATGGCGGCGGCTTCTTCAATGCCAATGCCGCTCACCCCTTCGAGAACCCGACCGCGCTGTCGAACTTCGTGCAGATGCTGTCGATTTTCGCGCTCGGCGCGGCGCTCACCAATGTGTTCGGCCGCATGGTCGGCAACCAGCGCCAGGGCTGGGCGATCCTCGCCGTGATGGGCGTGCTGTTCGTCGCCGGCGTCGCCGTTTGCTATTGGGCGGAAGCCAACGGCACCACGACCCTGCATGCACTCGGCCTGACCGGCGGCAACATGGAGGGCAAGGAAGTCCGCTTCGGCATCGTTGCGTCCTCGCTGTTCGCGGTGATCACCACCGCCGCGTCCTGCGGCGCCGTGAACGCCATGCACGACAGCTTCACCGCGCTCGGCGGCATGATCCCGCTGATCAACATGGAGTTAGGGGAGATCATCGTCGGCGGCGTCGGCGCCGGCCTATACGGCATGCTGCTGTTCGTCGTTCTCGCGATCTTCGTCGCAGGCCTGATGGTCGGCCGTACGCCGGAATATGTCGGCAAGAAGATCGAGGCCCGCGAGGTCAAGATGGCGATGCTCGCGATCCTGATCCTGCCGCTGATGATCCTGGGCTGGTCGGCCGTCGCGGTCGTGCTTCCCACCGGCGTTGCCTCGATGGCGAATGCGGGCCCGCACGGCTTCTCGGAAGTGCTCTACGCCTATACGTCGCAGACCGCCAACAACGGCTCCGCCTTCGCCGGCCTGACCGGCAACACCCCGTTCTACAACCTGACGGGCGCATCCGCGATGTTCGTCGGCCGCTTCTTCATGATCGTGCCGGCGATGGCGATCGCAGGCTCGCTCGCGGCCAAGAAATCGATCCCGCCGTCGATGGGCACTTTCCCGACCACCGGAGGCCTGTTCGTCGGCCTCGTCGTCGGCGTCATCCTGATCATGGGCGGCCTGACCTTCTTCCCGGCGCTCGCACTCGGCCCCATCGTCGAGCATCTCGCAATGAACGCCGGCAACGTCTTCTGATTTTCGCTTTTCGGAGTGACCTCCATGGAACCTGTCCACAAATCCCACAAGCGCACGCCGGTCTCGGCGATGCTGGATCCCAAAATCGTCGTGCCGGCGATCGGCGCTGCCTTCACCAAGCTCGATCCGCGCGCCATGATCAAGAACCCTGTGATGTTCGTGGTCGAGATCGTGGCCGCGCTCACGACCGTGATCTTCCTGCGCGACCTCGTCACCGGCGGGGAGAATCTCGGCTTCACCTTCCAGATCATCCTCTGGCTGTGGTTCACCGTGCTGTTCGCCAATCTCGCCGAAGCCGTGGCCGAGGGCCGTGGCAAGGCGCAGGCCGAGACACTGCGCAAGACCCGCACCGAGAGCCAGGCCAAGCTCCTGAGCGGCGCGGGCCGGGACTACAAGCTCGTGTCAGGCACGAGCCTGAAGGTCGGCGATCTCGTGTTGGTCGAGGCCGGCGACACCATCCCCTCGGACGGCGAGGTGGTCGAGGGCGTCGCCTCCGTCAACGAGGCCGCCATCACCGGCGAGTCCGCGCCCGTGATCCGCGAATCCGGCGGCGACCGTTCGGCGGTGACGGGCGGCACGCAGGTGCTGTCGGACTGGATCCGGGTGCGCATCACCGCCGCGCAGGGATCGACCTTCATCGACCGCATGATCAAGCTGGTCGAGGGCGCCGAGCGGCAGAAGACGCCGAACGAGATCGCGCTCAACATCCTGCTCGCCGGCCTCACCATCATCTTCGTGTTCGCCACCGTGACGATCCCGAGCTACGCCGCCTATGCCGGCGGCTCGATCTCGGTGGTCGTGCTGGTGGCCCTGTTCGTGACGCTGATCCCGACCACGATCGGTGCGCTGTTGTCGGCGATCGGCATCGCCGGCATGGACCGCCTGGTGCGCTTCAATGTGCTGGCGATGTCGGGCCGCGCGGTCGAGGCCGCCGGCGACGTCGACACGCTGCTGCTCGACAAGACCGGCACCATCACCCTCGGCAACCGGCAGGCGACCGCCTTCCGTCCCGTGCGCGGCGTCGCCGAGCAGGACTTGGCGGATGCCGCCCAGCTCGCCTCGCTGGCGGACGAGACGCCGGAAGGCCGCTCCATTGTCGTGCTGGCCAAGGAGAAGTACGGCATCCGCGGCCGCGATATGGCCGAGCTTGGCGCGACCTTCGTTCCGTTCACGGCGCAGACCCGCATGAGCGGCGTCGACGCCGGCGGCTCGTCGGTTCGAAAGGGCGCGGTCGATGCCATCCTCAACTATATCGGCGGCGGGGCGCCGACCAGGATCGCCTCCGGCAATACGGCACGGGGGATGCAGCCTGCGGCACTGTCCGAGGCGGGCCGCGAGATCAGCGCCATTGCCGACGAGGTCGCCAAATCGGGCGGCACGCCGCTGGCTGTCGCCAGGGACGGCAGGCTGCTCGGCATCGTCCAGCTCAAGGACATCGTCAAGGGCGGCATTCGCGAGCGATTCGCCGAGCTCCGCCGAATGGGCATCCGCACCATCATGATCACCGGCGACAACCCGATGACTGCGGCGGCCATCGCCGCCGAAGCCGGCGTCGACGACTTCCTGGCGCAGGCAACGCCAGAGGACAAGCTGAAGCTGATCCGCGACGAGCAGGCCAAGGGCAAGCTGGTGGCGATGTGCGGCGACGGCACCAACGACGCGCCGGCGCTCGCCCAGGCCGACGTCGGCGTCGCCATGAACACCGGCACTCAGGCCGCCCGCGAGGCCGGCAACATGGTCGATCTCGACTCCAACCCGACCAAGCTGATCGAGGTGGTGGAGATCGGCAAGCAGCTCCTGATGACGCGCGGTGCGCTGACGACGTTCTCGATCGCCAACGACGTCGCCAAATATTTTGCGATCATCCCGGCGATGTTCCTGGCGTTCTACCCTCAGCTCAACGTCCTCAACGTCATGAACCTGTCGAGCCCGCAGAGCGCCATCCTGTCGGCGATCATCTTCAACGCGCTCGTCATCATCGCGCTGATCCCGCTCGCGCTGAAGGGCGTCGCCTATCGCGCCGTCGGTGCCGGCGCACTGCTCCGCCGCAACCTCCTGATATACGGGCTCGGCGGCATCGTCATTCCCTTCATCGGCATCAAAGCGATCGATCTCGCGGTGACCGCCTTGCATTTGGCTTGAATTCGTCATTGCGAGCGAAGCGAAGCAATCCAGAAATATCTCAGCAGTTGATAGCCTGGATTGCTTCGTCGCTTCGCTCCTCGCAATGACGGGAGAAATTGGAGAACGCACATGCTCAGAGAAATCCGCCCCGCCATCGTCCTCTTGCTGGCGCTCACCGCCATCACGGGCCTTGCCTATCCGCTCGCCATGACCGGCATTGCCGGCGCGCTGTTTCCCGTGCAGGCGCAAGGCAGCCTGATCGAGAAAGACGGCAAGGTGATTGGCTCCGCCCTGATCGGGCAGGAGTTCAAGGACGACAAGTACTTCCACGGCCGCCGCTCGGCGACGCTGGCGCCGGACCCGAACGATTCGACCAAGACGGTGCCCGCGCCCTACAACGCCGCCAATTCGGGCGGCTCCAATCTCGGTCCGACCAGCAGGGCGCTGGCCGACCGGCTGAAGGAAGATGTGGACAAGCTCAGGCGCGAGAATCCGAACGCCTCGGTGCCGGTCGACCTGGTGACGACGTCGGCCAGCGGCCTCGACCCGAACATCTCGCCGGAAGCGGCGCAATTCCAGGTGCCGCGCGTGGCGAAGGCGCGCAATCTGCCCGAGGATCAGGTCAAGCAGCTCGTGTCCGCCAGCACCGAAGGCCGCCTGCTCGGCCTGCTCGGCGAACCCAGGGTCAACGTTCTGGCATTGAATCTCGCGCTCGATCGCATGGCCGCGAAGTAGCCGTCTAGGCTCGCAGTGGACGGGTGATTATACTGGCAAGATGGTCCGAGAGCGTCGCGATCCCGAACAACGTCCGTCACCGGAGGCCCTGCTGGAAGCGGCGCGCCGGGAGGAGGGTGCGAGCGGCAGGCTGAAGATCTTCGTCGGCGCCGCTCCCGGCGTCGGCAAGACCTACGAGATGCTGCAAAGCGCCCAGGCCAAGCGCAAGGCCGGCATCGATGTCGTGGTCGGCTTCGTCGAGACTCATGGCCGCGCCGAGACCGAGGCGCTGGTGCGCGGCCTCGAAGTGGTCCCGCGCAAGAGGCTGGACTACCGCGGCCAGATCGTCGAGGAGATGGACCTCGACGCGGTGATCGCGCGGCGGCCGCAGATTGCGCTGGTCGACGAGCTCGCCCACACCAATGCGTCCGGAAGCCGCCATCCCAAGCGCTATCTCGACGTCGAGGAGCTGCTCTCGCACGGCATCGACGTCGATACCGCCGTCAACATCCAGCACATCGAGAGCCTGAACGACGTCGTTGCCCAGATCACCCATGTCCGGGTGCGCGAGACCGTGCCGGATTCGGTGTTCGACCGCGCCGACGCGATCGAGCTGATCGACCTCACGCCCGACGACCTGATCCAGCGCCTGAAGGAGGGCAAGGTCTATGTGCCCAAGCAGGCCGAGCGGGCGCTGGAGCATTATTTCTCGCCAGGCAATCTCACGGCGCTGCGCGAGCTCGCACTGCGGCGCACCGCCGAGCGGGTCGACGAGCAGCTGCTCAACCACATGCAGGCGAATGCGATTCCGGGGCCCTGGGCCGCGGGTGAGCGCATCCTGGTCTGCGTCAGCGAGGACCCGCGCGCGGCCGGCCTCGTGCGCTACACCAAGCGATTGGCCGACCGGCTGCATGCGCCGTTCACCGCGATTTCGATCGAGACGCGGCGATCGCTGCAATTGTCCGACGAGGAGCGCGATCGGCTGGCCGATACGCTGCGGCTCGCGGAATCGCTCGGCGGCGAAGCCTTGACCATTCCCGCCGTCGGCCGCCGCATCGCCGACGACGTCGTCAGTTTTGCGCAAGGCAACAACGTCACCCAGATCGTGATCGGCAAGTCGACGCGCTCGCGCTGGTTCGAGATGACGCGCGGCTCGGTCGTGCACGACCTGGTACGGCGTGCGGGCAATATCAGCGTTCACGTCATTCCCGGCAGCGAGCTTTCCGGAGAGGCCGCGCCCAAGATGGCGGTGCAGACCGCCGCACGATCCGAGCCGTTCGATCCCTTGCCTTTTCTCAAGGCGCTTGGGATCGTGCTTGTGGGTCTCGGCGCTGCCAAGCTGATCCAGCCCTATTTCGGCATCGAGAACGTCGATCTCGTGCTGCTGACCTCGGTCGTCGCGGTTGCCGTGCGCTACGGCCTGTGGCCCTCGCTGCTGGCCACGGTGGCGGCTTCGCTCTGCTACAATTTCTTCTTCATCCCGCCGATCTACACCTTCACGATCACCGACCCGACCAATGTCGCCGCTTTCGTGCTGTTCATGGTGGTGGCGATGATCGTCTCCAATGTCGCGGCGCGCGTGCGCATCCAGGCCGACACCGCGATCGGCCGGATCAGGATGACCGAGCAGCTCTATGCCTTCAGCCGCAAGCTCGCCGGCACCGCCACGCTGGACGACGTCTTGTGGGCCAGTGCCTACCAGACCGCATTGATGCTGAAGGTCCGCGTGGTGCTGCTGTTGCCGGATGAAGGCCTGCTCACGGTGAAATCAGGCTATCCGCCCGAGGACGAGCTCGACCAGGCCGATCTTGCCGCCGCCAACTGGGCCTGGAGCAACGATCGCCCCGCCGGCCGCGGCTCGGACACCTTGCCCGGCGCAAAACGGCTGTTCCTGCCGATGCGCACCGGGCGGGGCCCAATCGGTGTGATCGGCATCGACAACGATCGCACCGGCCCGCTGCTGACGCCGGACCAGCGGCGGCTACTCGATGCGCTGGTCGACCAGGGCGCGCTCGCGATCGAGCGTGTGCTGCTGGTCGAGGACATGGACCGCGTCAAGCGCACCGTCGAATCCGAGCGGCTGCGCTCGGCGCTGTTGACCTCGATCTCGCACGATCTGAAGACGCCGCTCGCCTCGGTGCTCGGCGCGGCCTCCACCATGCGCGATCTCGCCGGCGCGCTCTCGGACACCGAGAAGCGCGATTTGCTCGCCACCGTGATCGACGAATCCGAGCGGCTCAACCGCTTCATCGCCAATCTGCTCGACATGACCAAGCTCGAATCCGGCGCCATCGTGCCCAACACAGCGCTGCACGATCTCAGCGAGATCGTCGGCAGCGCGCTCCGGCGCGCCAGTAAGATCCTCAGCCGCCACAAGGTCGAGCTGGTGCTGGCCGCCGATCTGCCGATGCTCCAGCTCGACGCCGTGCTGTTCGAGCAGGTGCTGTTCAACCTGCTTGACAATGCCGCGAAATACGCGCCCCCCGAAACCACGATCTCGATCCGCGGCCGGCGCGACAGCGCTCATGTCGTGCTCGAGGTCGCCGACGAGGGCGCCGGCATTCCACCGGACGAGCTCGAGAGCGTGTTCGACAAGTTCTATCGCGTGCAGAAGGGCGATCACGTCCGTCCCGGCACCGGGCTCGGGCTTGCCATCTCGCGCGGCTTCGTCGAGGCGATGCGCGGCACGATCTCCGCCGCCAATCGCAGCGAGCGGAGCGGCGCGGTCCTCACCATTCGCCTGCCGGTTCCGGCAGAGAGCCACGCATTGGATACCGCCGCATGAGCGCTGCTCCGATCAAGGTCCTGGTCATCGACGACGAGCCGCCGATCCGCAAATTGCTGCGAATGGGGCTGACGACCCAGGGCTACGAAATCCTGGAAGCGCCGAACGGCAAGACGGCGCTGGAGAAACTTGGCGAGGAGCCGGCGCTGATCATTCTCGATCTCGGCCTGCCCGACGTTCAAGGCCATGAGCTGCTCCGCACCATCCGCGCCCGCAACGACGGCGTGCCGATCGTGGTGCTGTCGAGCCGCGGCGACGAAGCCGGCAAGGTCCAGGCGCTCGATCTCGGCGCCGACGATTATCTCACCAAGCCGTTCGGCATGGAGGAGCTGCTGGCGCGCCTGCGCGCCGCGCTGCGTCACCAGCTTCAGGTCAAGGGCGAGCGTCCGGTGTTCCGCACCGGCGATCTCTCGGTCGATCTCGTTCGTCGCATCGTCAAGGTCGGGGATCGCGAGGTGAAGCTCTCGCCGAAGGAATACGATCTGTTGCGGGTGCTGGTGCAGCACGCCGGCAAGGTGCTCACCCACCGCTTCCTGCTGAAGGAGCTGTGGGACGAATTGACCGACGCGCAATATCTGCGCGTCTATGTCCGCCAGCTTCGCCAGAAGATCGAAGCCGATCCGGAGCAGCCGCAATACGTGCTGACGGAGACGGGGATCGGGTATCGGCTGAAGGCGGGGGAATAGACCCCGGCTGTCATTCCGGGACGCGCCCGTTGGCGCGGGTCCGGAATCCATTTCTCTGCCCGTCGCGCTTGGCACGATGGATTCCGGGCTCGATGCTTCGCATCGCCCCGGAATGACGAACTAACCCGCCTTCCTGTGCCTTGCCGTCGACCGGTGCGCCTTCTTCGCGCTGCGGTGCCGTCCGGTCGCGCGCCGCGCGTGCGACTTCGCCGCCGACTTCTTCCCGCCGCGTCCCTTCAGGCTCTGCTTCAGTGCGTCCATCAGGCTGACGACGTTGCTCGGCCGTTCCTCGGGCTCGGGCAGCTCGATCTTCTTGCCGCTGGCCTTGCGCTTCACCAGGGCCTTCAACGCGTCCTCGTATTCGTCCTTGAACTTGCTGGGATCGAAATGCGCCGCCTTGGTCTGCAGGATGTGGCCGGCGAGCTCGACCATGTCCTTGGTGATCTTCGGGCTCTTGATGTCGTCGAAGAACTGGTCCTCCTCGCGCAGCTCGTAAGGGAAGCGCAGCGTGGTGCCGAGCAGGCCCTTGCCGCGCGGCTCGATCGCCATGACGTGCTCGCGATTGGTCAGAACGATCTTAGCGAGCGCCACGCGCTCCTGGTCCTTCATCGCGTCGCGGATCACCGCGAAGGCGTCGACCGCGGCCTTGCCGTCGGGGGCGATGTAGTAGGGGTGGTTGAGGAAGCGCTGGTCGATCTCCTCGCGCGGCACGAAGCTCTCGATGTCGATGGTGTGATTGCTCTCGATCTGGACTGCCTCGAGCTCCTCCGGTTCGATCTCGACGTATTTGCCCTTGCGCACTTCGTAGCCGCGGCCCTTCTGGTCGCTCTCGACGACGTCGCCGGTCTCGGAATCGATCATCTGCTGCTTGAGCCGGTTCCCGGTCTCGCGGTTGATCAGGTGAAACCGCGTCTTCTCGGCCGCGGTGGTCGCCGGATAGAGCACGACCGGGCAACTGACCAGCGACAGCTTCAACGTTCCCTTCCAGTAGGCGCGCGGGGCCATTCCATTCTCCAACGTTTTCAAGGCGTTTTGGAACCCCAACCGTCCCATCGGGTTTTGGTTCCGGGCGGGACTTTCGCCGTGATAGGCTTCAAGTGCCGAACGAGAAGCGGGACTGGACGTGCTGCAGAAACTCTCCACCTACCGACAGAAGCGGGACTTCGAGAAGACGCCGGAGCCTTCGGGCAAGACCGCCGTGGCGCCATCGAAACAGCGGCGCTTCGTCATCCAGAAGCATGATGCGACCCGGCTGCACTACGACCTCCGGCTCGAATTCGACGGCGTGTTCAAGTCCTGGGCGGTGACGAAGGGGCCTTCGCTTGATCCCCACGACAAGCGGCTGGCCGTCGAAGTCGAGGACCATCCGCTCGATTACGGCGATTTCGAAGGCACGATTCCGGAAGGCCAGTACGGCGGCGGCACCGTGATGTTGTGGGACCGCGGCACCTGGGAATCGGACGATCCGGAAGCCGGCTTCAAGAAAGGCGACCTGAAGTTCACGCTCCATGGCGACAAGCTGCAGGGAAGCTGGGTCTTGGTGCGGATGCGCAACCGCGGCGGCGAGAAGCGGACCAACTGGCTCTTGATCAAGCATCGTGACGAGTATGTCCGCGAAGGCGCGGACAACGATATTCTCGAGCAGGACAAGTCCGTCGCCTCGGGCCGGGCGATGGAACAGATCGCGGAGGGAAAGGGCCGCGCGCCGAAGCCGTTCATGCTGGCGAAGGGGACCAAGGGCAAGGCCGACGCGGTCTGGCAGTCCAACCGCGCGGAAGAGACGAAAGGGCGGACGGTGAAGCCGTCGCCGCGCACCGCGTTGAAGGGCGGCAAAGCGGCGAAGAAAACTGCCGCGACCGCGACGAGGGCTAAGACGGTGTCTGAGATGCCGGATTTCGTTGCGCCGCAGCTCTGCACGCTGGTCGAGCGGCCGCCCGGAGACGAGGGCTGGTGCCACGAAATCAAATTCGACGGCTATCGCGTCCAGCTCCGGGTCGAGGACGGCGAGGCGGCGCTGAAGACGCGCAAGGGTCTCGACTGGACCAGCAAGTTCGCCTCCATCGCCGAGGAAGCCGCCGCGCTGCCGGACGTGATGATCGACGGCGAGATCGTCGCGCTCGACCATAACGGCGCGCCGAACTTCTCCTCGCTGCAAGCTGCGCTGTCCGATGGCAAGACCGACGACCTGATCTTCTTCGCCTTCGATCTGCTCTTCGCGGAAGGGCAGGACTACCGTCGGCTGCCGCTTGGGGAGCGCAAGGCGCAGCTCAAGAAGCTGCTGGAAGCGCGCAAGCGGAAATCGACTCAGATCCGCTATGTCGAGCATTTCGAGAGCGGCGGCGATGCGGTGCTGCAATCGGCCTGCAAGCTCGAGCTCGAAGGGGTGGTGTCGAAGAAGCTGAACGCGCCGTATCGTTCCGGGCGCACCGAGAGCTGGGTCAAGTCGAAATGCCGCGCCGGCCACGAGGTGGTGATCGGCGGCTACAAGACCACCAACGGCAAATTCCGCTCGCTGATGGCAGGCGTGCAGCGCGGCGATCATCTCGCCTTCGTCGGCATGGTCGGTACCGGCTTTGGCGCTGATAAAGTCAAGCGCATCATGCCGGCGCTGAAGGCGATTGAGAGCAAGGAAAGCCCGTTCGGCGGCAAGAACGCGCCGAAGAAGACGCGGGACGTGCATTGGCTGAAGCCGGAGCTCGTCGCCGAAATCGAGTTCGCGGGCTTCACGGCCGACGGCAATATTCGCCAGGCGGCCTTCAAGGGCTTGCGGCAGGACAAGGCGGCGGATGAGGTCGAGGCCGAGACGCCCGTCGACACCGAGCTCGCCGAGCCCCGGGCCAGGAAGACGGCGCGCACCAAGGCGGGCGGGCGCTCGAAGCAGGCCGCTCAAAATGCCGAGGTCATGGGTGTCGTCATCTCCAAGCCGGACAAGGAGCTCTGGCCGGATGACGGCGATGGTGGTGCCGTCACCAAGCTGGATCTTGCCCGCTACCTCGAAGCCGTCGGCGAATGGATGATCGTGCATCTCAAGGGCCGGCCCTGTTCGCTGATCCGCGCGCCCGACGGAATCAAGGGCGAATGCTTCTTCCAGCGCCATGCGATGCAGGGAACGTCGAACCTTCTTGAGCTCGCGCGGGTCTCCGGTGACCGCAAGCCGTATCTTCAGATCGACCGGATCGAAGGGCTCGCCGCGGTGGCGCAGATCGGCGGCGTCGAGCTGCATCCCTGGAACTGCGCGCCCTATGCCTACGATACCCCGGGCCGCCTGGTGTTCGATCTCGATCCCGCGCCTGACGTGGACTTTCCCGACGTGGTCGAGGCGGCCAAGGAGATGCGGCAGCGGCTCGCCGATATCGGCATGGACAGCTTCTGCAAGACCACGGGCGGCAAGGGCCTTCACGTCGTGGTGCCGCTGCTCCACGGCGCGCGCGACAAGGTGAACTGGAAGGAGGCCAAGGCGTTTGCGCAAGGCGTCTGCCAGTGGATGGCTGACGACGAGCCCGAACGCTATCTGCTCAACATGTCGAAGAAGCTGCGCAGGGGAAAGATCTTCCTGGATTATCTGCGCAACGACCGCATGTCGACGGCGGTGGCCCCGTTGTCGCCGCGCGCGCGCGCCGGCGCGACCGTGTCGATGCCGGTGACCTGGGCGCAGGTGAAGAGCGACCTCGATCCCAAGCGCTACACGCTGCGCAGCGTGCCGGCCCTGCTGGCGCGATCAAAGGCGTGGGAGGGGTATGAGGATGCAGCCGTGTCGATCAAGGCCGCGATCAAGAAGCTGGCGGGGAAGGTGAAGTAGGCCTGCCGCTGTTGCGGCGAAGGCAGGTCTCGTAGGGTGGGCAAAGCGAAGCGTGCCCACCACCTTCTTTCGTTCGAACGAAGAGGTGGGCACGGCGCGTTGCGCCTTTGCCCATCCTACGAAGTCTGCATCTAGATCCTTCCCATCAGGATCAGGATCAGCAGAATGACGATGACGAGCCCGAGGCCGCCGCCGCCGTAATAACCGGTGCCGTAGAACGGCCCGCCGCCGATGCCGCTGAAGCCGCCGAGCAGGGCGATGATCAAGATGATCAGAATGATCGTGCCGATTGACATACGAATCTCCTCCAGCCCTTCGTAAGAAGGGTCATTGCAAACCTGTCCCGTTGTGCGGGAGCAACTTGCCGTAGGTTGTAAAGTTCCGGCCTTGAAACACGGCCGGGGGATCAACTTGCATGGAACCTTTGATGGTCGACCCGGCATGATTATGTGACGTCAGTCAGAAGAGGCAGGACCATGTCAGCACCGCTCGTCGTCTCGATTCCGCATCGTCTCGGCCGTGAGGAGGCGGTGCGCCGGCTCAAGACGGGGCTCGGCCGCGCCGCGGCGAGCATTCCGGTGATGCAGGTCGAGGAGGAACGCTGGAGCGGCGACACTATGGCCTTCCGCATCCGCGCGCTCGGCCAGGTCGCGACGGGGCAGGTCGATGTCGGCGACGATCAGGTCCGGGTCGAGGTGGTGCTGCCCTGGCTGCTGCAGCGGTTCGCCGAGATGGCGCAGGCCACGATCAGGAAGCGCGGCCAATTGCTGCTGACCAAGGACGGGGAGAAGTAACTTCAGGCGCGCACGCGTTGCCGCGGCGCCCTGACGGCGTTCGCCGTTCGGGCCGCGATGACCAAGGCAGGACAGTCACGGAAGGCCTGCGCGAGCGGCAAGTCGTTGCCGGCAAGGCCGGGCACGGCATAGCCCGTGATGTCGATGGTGGCGTCGATAGCTTCGGGTGCGGGCCATTCCCGGCCGGCTTGGGTGAACGGCGCGAAATGACGGCCGACGACGACGATCGCGGCGGCGCGGCCATGACGACGCGCGAAGGCGATGACATGGTCGGCATGGGCGCCCCGTACCTCAAGCGGCTGGTAGTCGCCCTGCGCGAAGACGTCGGCCAGCTCGTTGCGCAGCTTGAGCAGATGCCGCGTCCAGGCCAGCTTGAGCTTGCCGTCCGGCCAGCTCTTGATCAGGCCGCTCCAGTCCGGCGCTTCCAGTGATGTCAGCGCCGCGTGGCGTGCGGCGAAGTCGACCGGGCGGCGGTTGTCGGGATCGACCAGCGACAGGTCCCAGAATTCGGTGCCTTGATAGAAGTCCGGCACGCCCGGCAGCGTCGCCTTGAGCGTGAGCTGGCTCAGCGAGTTCAGCGTGCCGAGCAGCGCGACGCGGCGCGCCAGCGTCTGCAAGGCCTGAAGGAATTCCGCGGACTGGTCGGGGTCGAGGATCTTCGCGATGAAATGGCGGATCCCGTTCTCATACGCTTCATGAGGGTTGAGCCAGCTCGTCTCCTCCTTGCCTTCGCGCGCGGCCTTGAGGGCATAGGCCTGGATGCGCTCGATGAAGCCAGCATCGGCCGGCGCTTGAACCGGCCAGACACCGAGCAGGGTCTGGTAGAGCATGTATTCGAACGTTGCCGACGGCGCGCGGAAATTGCCGTGCAGCGTGAGGTGCGGCGCGTTCAGCACCTTCCAGCGCGCCACTGCGCTGGTCCATTCACCGGGAATCTCGCTGAGCGATGCGATGCGCGTGCGCGCATCCTCACCACGCTTGGTGTCGTGGGTGGCGGTTGCGGTCATGCCTTGCGGCCATTCCCTGGCGCGGGCCAGCATGGCCTGGTGGAAGGCGGGAATGCTGAGGCCGGTGCTGGCGGGGTCGCCGCCGACCTCGTTCAGCGCCAGCAGCCGGTGGAATTGATAGAACGCGGTGTCCTCCAGCGACTTTGCCATCATCGGGCCGGTGAATTGCTGCACCTTCAGCGCGAAGCGGCGCACGCGCGGGGCGCTGTGCGGCGGACGGCCCGGCTTGAGCAGGTCCATGGTCAAGGCATCGCGCAGGAAGTCGAAAATGCCTTCGTCGGCGGCGAACCAGTCGCGGCGGGCGCGCGCAATGGTGTCGTCGATCAGCTTGCGGTCCGCTGCGGTCGGGCCACTATGCGTCAGGTAGGTGCGATAGACCGGGAAATGCAACACATAGAGTTCGAGCGCCTGCCGCAGGCTGTCGGCCGAGAAGTCGCGCGTCGAATAATGGCCGTTGGCGATGCGCGCAAGCAGGCGCGTCAGCACGGTGAATTCGCTGGTGAGCAGCGTCTCCAACACGCGCCGCTTGGCGTCCTTGACGTAAGGCACAAGCCGCGGCGACCGGTTGCTGATCTGCCGCCAGGTCTCGTCCAGCGCCTCCAGTCCCCTGGGATCGACCAGCACGTGGGTGATGACGTTCATCCACTCGTAGCCGGTGGTACCCTGGACGCCGGCGAAATGCGGCAGGCGCTCGTGCTCGCATAGGATTTTTTCGATCACGGTATAGAAGGGCTTTGCGTTGCCCTGCGCGTCGCGCACCAGGCGGCGCAATCGCTGGCAATATTGGGCCGGGTCACGCAGGCCGTCGATGTGATCGAGCCGGATTCCCTGCATTTTGCCGTCGGCGATGAGCTGCTTCACCAGCCGGTGCGTGGCGGCAAACGTGCTCGCGTCCTCGACGCGCAGGCCGGCGAGGCCGTTGACGTCGAAGAAGCGGCGATAATTGATGTCGCTGGAAGCAAGCCGCCAGTGCCCGAGCTTGTAGTGCTGGCGCTCGAGGAGATGATGCAGCGTCAACGTCTGTGCCGGGCGGTCCTTGCCGGCGCGATAGGCGGCAAGGCCGCGCTTGATGATGTCGGCGGCGCCTGCGATCTCCTTGAGCTCGGACTTGAAGCCGGGAGCTTCCTTGCGATTGGGGCGCCGCAGCCCCGTGTAGCGGGTCGCGAGCGACAGCAGGCGCTTGCCGGGCTCCGTTTCCGCCGCGTCCGCCTCCTTGACGACGATCCGCAGCATCTCGCCATAGCGCTCCGGCGCGATCGGTAAGCGGTGCTCGAAATACCAGGCGGAAAAAGTCCCTTCGTCCGGGTCGTAGCGCAGCTCGATATCGCCGCGCTCCAGCGCCTCGCCGTAGGACGCGCCGAGGATCGGCAGCAGCACGCCGCCGCGGGCGCGGTAGGCCAGCTGGTCCCAGTCGATGTCGAAGGACGCCGCGTGCGGCGAGGCCTGGCCCCATTCCAGCACGTCGAGCCACCACGGATTGTCGGCAAAATGCACGCCGACATGGTTGGGGACGAAATCGATGATCAGCCCGAGATCGTGCTGTTGAAGCGCCTGGCTCAGCCGCGTAAAGCCGGCCTCGCCGCCGAGCTCGGGATTGAACTGGCCGTGATCGACCGTGTCGTAGCCATGGGTCGAGCCTTTGCGGGCCTTCATCACCGGCGAGGCGTAAAGATGCGTGATGCCCAGCGCCTTGAGATACGGAACGACCGCGGCGGCCTTGTCGAAATCGAAATCCGCGGTGAGCTGGAGCCGGTAGGTCGCGAGCGGAATGGCGGGAGGCATTCTAACCTCCGAGGCGCCAGACCACCGACCAGGGCGTGAGCCGCTCGCCGGCGCCGCCGCCCCAGATCGGCGTGCCCGCGCTGACGCTGGAGGTGATCTCGTGATCCGACAGATTGGCGACAAGACGCAACGTGGTGCCGTCGCCCATGCGCCAATGTGCGGTGACGATGCCGTTGTCCGCCGCCTCGGCATCACCGAAGCTTGCGCCCTTCAGGCGCGGCACGATCTGCTTGCGACGGACGCCGAGCAACTCCCGCACCAGCGCGAGCCGCGCATCCTGTTGCGGCGTGCGGCCGGTCCAGTCGAGCACGGCCGATTGCAGCGTTGCCGGATCGAGCGGATCGGGCACCTCCTCGCCGTATTTCTCGTAAGCCCAGGCATATTCGCGCTTGCGTCCCTTGCGCACGGCATCGGCGAGTTCGCCCTGGAAATCGCAAAAGAACGGGAAGGGGGCCGTCGAGCCCCATTCCTCGCCCTGAAACAGCATCGGCACCATCGGCGCGAGCAGGGTGACCGCGAGCGCGGCCTCGATCTGCTGTGGCGATGCCAGGCTTTCCAGCCGCTCGCCCAGCGGGCGATTGCCGATCTGGTCGTGGTTCTGCAGGAAATTGACGAAGGTCGCCGGCGGCAGCTGGCCGCTCGGCTCGCCGCGCGGCTTCTTGCCCCAGAATTCCGAGATCTCGCCCTGATAGACGAAGCCGGAGGCGAGCGCGCGCGCCAGATCCATGCGCGGCGTCTGGTAATCGCCATAGTAGCCGGCATGCTCGCCGGTCAGCATCACGTGCCAGACGTGATGATAGTCGTCGTTCCACTGCCCGCGATATTTGCCGTTCGGCGGATCCTGCGCGGCATCGAGCAGGCTGGCGAGGTTGTCGCCGTTCTCCAGCACGAGATGGATGTGACGTCCCGTGGCCTTGGCGAGCTCGCCGGTGGCAACGCTGAGGTCCTGCAGCATGGACTGCTCGCCCGGGACAGCCATGATGTGGTTGGCGGCGTCGAGCCTGAGGCCGTCGAAGCGGTAGTCACCGAGCCAGGACAGCGCGTTCTCCACGGCGAAGGCTCGCACCTGCGGCACGCGATAATCGATCGCGCTGCCCCACGGCGTGTGCGCATCGGTGAAGAAGGTCGGCGCGTAACGGCCGAGGTAGTTTCCTTCCGGTCCGAAATGATTGTAGACGACGTCGAGGAACACCATCAGCCCGCGCAGATGCGCCTCGTCGATCAGCGTCTTCAGGTCTTCGGGCCGGCCATAGGCGCTGTCCGGCGCGTACCACAGCACGCCGTCATAGCCCCAGCCGCGGCGGCCTGCGAAATCGGCGAGCGGCATCAATTCCAGCGCATTGATGCCGGTCGCGGCGAGGTGATCGAGCTTGTCGATCATGGCGCGATAGCTGCCTTCGGACGTGAAGGTGCCGACATGGGTCTCGACCAGCACCGTCTCTTCCCAGGGACGGCCGCGCCAATCGCGTGCGCGCCAGACGAAGGCATCGTGATCGATCACCTCGCTCGGGCCGAACACGTCGTCGGGCTGGAAGGCCGAAGCGGGATCCGGCACGTCGATGTCGTCGTCGATCCTGAACTTGTACTTGCTGCCAGATGACAAGCCGGCGATCTCGGCGACGAACCAGCCATCCTGCCGGCGCTGCATCGCGTGCCTGCGGTCGAGCAGGAGATCGACGCGGCGCGCGGCCGGCGCCCACAGCCGGAACGACACGCCGTCCTTGGTCGGCCTCGCCCCGAAGGATGGCCTCATAGCGCGCCTGCGAAGGCGAGCACGGAGCGTGGCGGCGCCTTGCTGTCGCTCCCGGGCAGGAAGTCGATCGTATTCAGCTTGGCATCGGTCGTGTTCAGCAGCTGCTGCCAGCTCTTGTATTCGGTCATTTTGGGCAATTTGAATGCGATCTCTTCGGGAGCGGCGTTCAGTACGATAAAGATCGCAGCCCCACCCGGTTCCATCGGGCCCATCACATAGGAGAGAAACCGCCCATCCGGGAATGTCCAGTCACTCTCCGTCATCTCGTTGCCGGCGGGCGTCAGCCACAATGCGCCGTAGGAGACGCCGTCCTTGGGGCGGCCGTCGAGCCAGCGATGGCTGCGCAACTGTGAGAAACGGCGGCGGATGTCGGCGAGATGGGCAACGAAGTCGATCATGTCGTCGCCGTCCTTGCCGAGATTGTCCCAGCCGACCCAGCCGACCTCGTTGTCCTGGCAATAGGCGTTGTTGTTGCCGGATTGCGAGTTGCCGACCTCGTCGCCGGCGAGGATCAGCGGAACGCCCTGGGCCAGCATCAGGCAGGCCAGCACGTTCTTGCGCAGCTGGCGGCGCAGGTTGATGATGCCAGGATCATCGGTCGGGCCCTCGACGCCGCAATTGTTGCTGTGATTGTCGTTGGAGCCGTCGCGATTGTCCTCGCCGTTGGCCTCGTTGTGCTTCTCGTTGTAGCTGAAGAGGTCGGCGAGCGTGAAGCCGTCGTGGACGGTGATGTGGTTGATGCTGGCGCGCGGCCGCCGTCCGTCGTGGTTGAACAAGTCGGAGGATGCGGTCATTCGGCTGGAGATGTCGCCGATCAGGCTGCCTTCACCGCTCCAGTAGCGGCGCATGGCGCTGCGATAGCGGTCGTTCCATTCCGACCATTGCGAGGGAAAGGCTCCGACCTGGTAGCCGCCGAGGCCGAGGTCCCACGGCTCGGCGACGAGCTTGACGGCAGCCAGCACCGGATCCTGCCGGATCGCGGTGAGGAACGAGCTGCCGCGGTCAAAACCGTTCGGCCCGCGCGCCAGCGTGGTGGCGAGGTCGAAGCGGAAGCCGTCGACATGGCAGACCTCGACCCAGTAGCGCAGGGAATCCATCACCATCTGCAGCACGCGCGGATGGGCGAGGTTCACCGACGAGCCGCATCCGGTGAAGTCGTCGTAATAGCGCGGGTTCTCGCGGTTCAACCAATAATAGGAGGCGTTGTCGATGCCGCGATAGCACAGCGTCGGACCGAGATGATTTCCCTCGGCGGTGTGGTTGTAGACGACGTCGAGCATCACCTCGATGCCGGCATCGTGCAGCCGCGCCACCGTGGTGCGGAAGGAATCGAGTGCGTTGTCCTGGGCGTAGCGTGGCTCAGGCGCAAAGAACGACAGCGTGTTGTAGCCCCAGTAATTGGCGAGCTTCTTTTCCACCAGGATGCGGTCGTCGACGAAGCTGTGCACCGGCAGCAGCTCGACCGTGGTGACGCCGAGCTTCTTGAGGTGCTCGATCATCGCGGGCGATGACAGGCCGCCATAGGTGCCGCGCAGATTCGGCGGAACGTCCTCGCGCTTCTGCGTCAGGCCCTTGACGTGGGCCTCGTAGATGATCGTGTCTTCCCAGGGAATATTCGGCCGGATCTCGCGGCGGCCCCAGTTGAAGGTCTCGTCGACCACGACGGCCTTGGGCATGCCGCGCGCATTGTCGCGCCGGTCGAAGGACAGGTCCTCGCGCGGGCTTCCCGTGCGGTAGGCGAAATGCGCATCGCTCCAGACCAGGCGCCCGGCAAGCCGCTTGGCGTAGGGGTCGAGCAGCAGCTTGTTGGCGTTGAAGCGATGGCCGTGCTCGGGCTCGTAGGGGCCGTGCACGCGAAAGCCGTAGAGCTGGCCCGGCGCGACGTCGTTGAGATAGCCGTGCCAGACATCCTCCGTCTTCTCGGGCAGCTCGATGCGCTCGAGCTCGCGGCGGCCTTGGGTGTCGAACAGGCAGAGCTCGACCTTCTGCGCGTTGGCGGAGAACAGCGCGAAATTGGTACCGCGTCCGTCCCAGCTTGCGCCGAGCCGTGCGGGCGATCCGGCAGTCAGGCGCATCGATCAGCTTTCCGGAACGAGAAAGATCGCAGCCAGCGGCGGAATGGTGAGGCGCAGCTCGCCGCCCTCGGCATGGACCTCGCCGACATTGCCGACATTGCTGCCGCCGTAATGGGCGGAATCGGAGTTGAGAACTTCCTTCCACTTGCCGCCGAAGGGCACGCGAACGCGATAGTTCTGGTAGACGTTAGGCGAGAAGTTGACGATGACGAGACACCGCGCGTGCTCGTCGAATCCCTTGCGCAGCCAGGCGAAGACGTTGCGGTTGGCATCATCGGTGATCAGCCATTCGAAGCCGGCCTGCTCGCAATCCATCTGGTGCAGCGCCGGAACCGCGCGATAGAGCCGATTGAGGTCGCGGATCAAGGCCTGGACGCCGGAATGGACCTTGTATTCGAGCAGGTGCCAGTCGAGCGACTGGTCGTGATTCCATTCGCGGCTCTGCGCGATCTCGGCGCCCATGAACAAGAGCTTCTTGCCGGGATGGCCGAACATGAAGCTGTAATAGGCGCGCAAATTGGCAAAGCGCTGCCACTCGTCGCCGGGCATGCGGCCGAGGATCGAGCGCTTGCCGTGCACGACCTCATCATGCGACAGCGGCAGGATGAAGTTCTCCGAGAACGCATAGTGCAGGCCGAACAGGATCTCGCCGTGGTGATGCTTGCGGTGGATCGGATCCTTGCTGATGTAGTTCAGCGTGTCGTGCATCCAGCCCATGTTCCACTTGTAGCCGAAGCCGAGCCCGCCGAACTCGACCGGGCGCGAGACTTGGGGCCAGGCGGTGGACTCCTCGGCGGCGGTGGTTGCCTGCGGGAAGCGGGCGAACACTTCCGTGTTGAAGCGGCGCAGGAAGTTGATCGCCTCGATGTTCTCCCGCCCGCCATATTGGTTCGGGATCCAGGCGTCGGGCGGCCGGCTGTAGTCGAGATAGAGCATGGAGGCGACCGCATCGACGCGCAGACCGTCGATGGCGTAACGCTCCATCCAGAACAGCGCATTCGACACCAGGAAGTTCGTCACTTCGGTGCGGCCGTAATTGTAGATCAGCGTGCCCCAGTCGAGGTGGCGGCCCTGGAGCGGGTTGGCGTGCTCATAGAGCGCGGTGCCGTCGAAATGGCCGAGCCCGTGCGGATCGTCGGGGAAGTGACCCGGCACCCAGTCGAGCAGCACGCCGATGCCTTCGCGGTGGCAGGCATCGATCAGCGCCGCAAAATCCTCGGGGCCGCCGAAACGGCTGGTCGGCGCATAGAGGCCGGTCGGCTGATAGCCCCAGGAGCCATCGAACGGATGCTCGTTCACGGGCAGGAATTCGAGATGAGTGAAGCCCATGTCGCGGGCATAGGCCGGCAGCTGCTCGGCCAGCTCGCGATAGGTCAGCCATTCATTGTTGTCCTTGCGCCGCCACGAGCCGAGATGCACCTCGTAGATCGACATCGGCGCCGACAATGCGTTGATGCCTTCAGGCGCCGGGCGCGGCCGCGGCAGGCGCGCCTCGTCGAACACGATCGAGGCCGTTTTCGGCCGCAGCTCGCTGGCAAATGCCATCGGATCGGATTTCAGCGGCAGCAGATGACCATGCGGTCCGACGATTTCGAACTTGTAGTGATCGCCGGCCTTCGCATGCGGGATGAACAATTCCCAATAGCCGTTGCCGCGCACCCGCATCGGATGGCGCCGCCCGTCCCAGTAGTTGAAGTCGCCGACCACGGAGACGCGCCGCGCGTTCGGCGCCAGCACGACGAAGCCGATGCCATCGACGCCCTCGAGCCGCATCGGATGCGCGCCGAGCTTGTCATAGAGGCGCTGATGGGTGCCTTCGCCGAGCAAATAGAGGTCGAAATCGGTCAGGATCGGCGGAAAACGGTAGGCATCCTCGAACTCGACCACGTCGTTGCCGAACTTCGCGCGCAGCTGGTAGTGCTTCGAACCGTTGGGCAGGGCGCCAATGAACAGGCCGGAATCGTGGACGCGGTCGAGCGGCGCGACCTCGCCGTGGTCGCCGACCGCCTCGACATTGGTGGCCTCGGGCAGAAACGCGCGGACAACGCTCTTTCCGCCCTCAGGATGCAGCCCGAGATAGTGGAAGGGGTCGGAGTGGCGGCCTTCGATGATCGCGTAGGCTTCTGCAGGCAGTTTAGGCATGGGCTTCGCTCTCGGCACTTGACAGAATGCGAAGCAGTCCGGTCAGCGGCGCATGGAGTCCCTCAGGCCGGCGGGACAGCTCGTACTCTACGTCGTGGAACGCTCGATCCAGCAGGAAAAATCTCAACAGGCCTTCCGCGCAGGACCGATCGTCCGGCCACAGCCTCCGATCGGTCATGGCTTCGCGGTAGGCGGACAGGAAGGTCGCGGTGGCGCGCTCGCGCCATTCGTCGAGGGCGGCCGCGAGCCGGTCCTGCTCGTCGGAAGCACCCGTGAGCGCGCGGCTCAGCGCCACGTTCACAGAAAGGTCGATGGAATGGATCAGGCCGGCGACGTCGCGCGCGGCCGGCGCCTTGCGGCGCTTGTTGGCCAGCGGCACACGCGGATCGCCGTCGAAGTCGATGATGAAGATATCGTCCTTCACGATCAGAGTTTGCCCGAGCCGGAAGTCGCCATGATGACGGATGTTCAACCCGCCGATCTCGGATGGCAAGAGCGCATTGAGGCGGTCGAACAGGTCCGCGCGTGCAGCGATGAGCCGGTCGATCAGGGGCCGGTCCATCTCCCGCAGCCCGTCGCGGCTGTCGGCAAGCAGCTCGAGAATCCGCTCGGCACGCGCCTTGAGGTCGGAGAGCGCAGCCTTGATCTGGGCGGAGTCGATCGGCTCCGGGGCGAGATCGGCGGGCTCTGCCGCGGTGAGAGCGACATGCAGCTCGGCGAGCCGCCGGCCGATCTGCGCGATGAAATGCAGATAGGGCGCCTGCTCCTGGGTTTCGCGCGGCATCTCATCGGCGGGCGCCACGCGCTGCTCGTCGATATAGCGGTCGAGATATCCGGTCGTCACGGTCCAGCCGTCGCCCTGGTTCTCGACATAGGCATGCAGCACGCCGAGCGCGCTGCGCTGGTTGCCGTCGACCAGCTCGACGCTGCCGAGCAGTGCCGGCGTGTTGGCAAAGCGGGCGACCTCGGTGAGATAGTAGCCGATCTCGATCTCGGGGCTGATGCCGCTCTCCAGCCGCCGATAGATCTTGGCAACGTACTTGTTGTCGACCAGCGCGGTGCTGTTCGACTGTTCGATGGCGCGGATGCGTTCGGGCTCCTTGATGGTGTAGTCGGCGAAACGGCTGGTCGCTTTGAACTCGAGCCGCAGATTGTTCTCGTCCACGACCAGGTTTTGCGACAGCCCTCGTAAGAACAGACCGATGAAGATCTGCTCGGTCGCGACGTCGAGGAGCGTGCCTTCGCGTGCGCCCTGGCGGACGGCGGCGAGCGCCTTCGGGTTGAAGCGCTCGCGGTCGAAACGCACCCATTCGATCTGCATGGGCATCACGTACCGCGTCGTCACCTCGTCCCGCGTCGTCTCGAAGAACGCGATCCAGGGTCTGTTGTCGCCGATGTCGCTGAACGGTACCGCGGAGGTCAGCGTGGTCCGGATGTGCTTGGGATTGTTCTCGGGATACCAGCGCGTCCGTGACAGGAAGCCCGGCAGCACGTCGCGCTCGAACACGCCGCGCTCGCGGGCGAGCGAGACCCAGTTCGAGTTCACCGGCACGACCAGCGTCTCGAATTCCGGCACCGCGCGCGGCACAACCGGCTCGGACTTGTCGCGCTCCTGAAGCTGGAACCAGTAGAAGCCGTAGGGCCCCAGCGTGATCATGTAGGGCAATTCGCCGATCGCGGGAAAGCGCGTGCGGCCGAGCATCTCCTGCGGGATGCGGTCCTTCCACGGCGACAGGTCGAGCTCGGTGGCCTGCGCGGCGCGCGACAGATTGGCGACGCAGAGGATCACCTCGTCGCGGTATTGGCGGACATAGGCGAGCACGGCGCGGTTGGCCGGGCGGATGAAGGTCATGGTGCCGCGGCCGAAGGCGAGCGTCGACTTCCGCACCGAGATCAGCCGCTTGGTGGCGCTGAGCAGCGAGGACAGGCTGCGCGACTGCGCCTCCACGTTGACGGATTCATAGCCGTAAACGGGATCCATGATCAGCGGCGCGTAGAGGCGGGCGGGGTCGCAGCGCGAGAAGCCGCCGTTGCGGTCCGGGCTCCACTGCATCGGCGTGCGGACGCCGTTGCGGTCGCCGAGATAGATGTTGTCGCCCATCCCGATCTCGTCGCCGTAATAGATGATCGGCGTGCCCGGGAACGACAGCAGCAGCGAGTTCATCAGCTCGATCTTGCGCCGGTCGTTGTCCATCAGCGGCGCAAGGCGCCGGCGGATGCCGACATTGATGCGCGCGCGGGGATCGTTGGCGTAGGTGGTCCACAGATAGTCGCGCTCGACGTCGGTGACCATCTCCAGCGTGAGCTCGTCGTGATTGCGCAGGAACAGCGCCCATTGGCAGCTCGCCGGGATATCCGGCGTCTGGCGCAGGATGTCGGTGATCGGGAAGCGGTCTTCCTGGGCGATCGCCATGTAGATGCGCGGCATCAGCGGGAAGTGATAGGCCATGTGGCACTCGTCGCCACGGCCGAAATATTCCTGCACGTCCTCCGGCCATTGATTGGCCTCGGCCAGCAGCAGCTTGCCCTTGGAATACGCGTCCAGCTCCTGGCGCAGGCGCTTGATGATCGCATGCGTCTCGGGCAGGTTCTCGTTCGAGGTGCCCTCGCGCTCGCACAGATAGGGAATGGCATCGAGGCGGAAGCCGTCGACACCGGCATCGAGCCAGCGCTTCATCACCTGGATGATGGCGCTGACAACGCGCGGATTGTCGAAATTGAGATCGGGCTGGTGCGAGAAGAAGCGGTGCCAGTAGAACGCGCCGGCCTCCGGATCCCAGGTCCAGTTCGACTTCTCGGTGTCGGTGAAGATGATCCGCGTGCCCTGGTACTTCTGGTCCGTGTCGCTCCAGACATACCAGTTGCGCGCGCTCGAGCCCGGATGGCTGCGCCGCGCGCGCTTGAACCATTTGTGCTGGTCCGAGGTGTGGTTGACGACGAGCTCGGTGATGACGCGCAAGCCCCGCTTCTGCGCTTCCTGGATGAACCGCTTGAAGTCCTTCATCGTCCCGAAATCGGGATTGACCGTGCCGTAATCGCCGATGTCGTAGCCGTCGTCGCGGCCGGGCGAGGGGTAGAACGGCAGCAGCCACAGCGCGGTGACGCCGAGCTCCTGCAGATAGGGCAGTCGCTCGGTCAGCCCGGCGAAGTCGCCGATGCCGTCATTGTTGCTGTCGGCGAAGGCTTTGACGTGGAGCTGGTAGATGATGGCGTCCTTGTACCAGAGCTCATCTACGACCTCGGCAGCCTCAGCCTTCTTGGTATCGACGGAAGACAGAACATTCATGGCGTGACCCCTTACGCCAGGCAGCGGAACAGAAGTGCCGGATCGCGGTCGGGATCGATACGCAACTTGATGCCGCCCCATTCGATGCGGGACTGTTCGCCGGTGAGGAGGTTTTCGAGTGTCGTCACATGGTGACGCCGTCCGCCGGCGTCAACTGTGAGATCGCCGAGCGGCAGCCAGCATTCCCGCACGTGGCCCGACAGCGCGATCACGACGACGACAATGCTGGCCGGATCGGCCGCCTCCTTGGCGAAGGCGATCGTCTGGCCGTCCTCGATGGCGAGAAAGCGCAAATTCGCGGTCTGCTGGAGCGCCGCGTTCTCGTTGCGGATGCGGTTGAGCGCGGCGATGTAGGGTTTGATGTTGCCCGATCTGTCCCAGTCGCGCTGCCTGATCTGGTACTTCTCGGAATCCAGATATTCTTCGCGGCCGGGAACGGCGTCGTGCTCCAGCAGCTCGAATCCGCTGTAGATGCCGTAATTGCCCGAGAGCGTTGCAGCCAGTGCGATCCGCGACTTGAAGGCCCAGGCCTCTCCGCTCTGCAGGTGAAAGGGCAACAGGTCAGGCGTGTTGACGAACATGTTCGGACGGTAGAAATCGCGTTCGGGATAGCGCGTCAGCTCGCCGAGATATTGCTCCAGCTCCCACTTTTCCGTGCGCCAGGGAAAGTATGTGAAGGACTGCGAAAAGCCGAGCTTGGCGAGGCCCTTCATCAGCTTTGGCCGTGCATACGTCTTGGAGAACAGGATCACGTCGGGATGACGGCGGCTTATGTCGCGGATCAGCCACTCCCAGAACGCGAGCGGCGCGGTGTCGTGATTGTCGATGGCGAAGATGGTTACACCCTTGTCGATCCAGAACAGCATGGCGTCGCGAAACGCATTCCACAGCCCGACGCGATCGACCGAATTGAAGTCGGGGATAACGATGTCGGAATAGGGGCCGTCCGCCGTCTTCACCGAGCGGTCGGGCCGCCATTTGAACCATTCCGGATGCTGCGTCAGCCAGGGATGATCCGGCGAGCACTGCACCGCGAAGTCCAGCGCAAGCTCGAGCCCGTATTCAAGACATGTGGCGACCAACGCGCGGAAGTCCTCGATCGTGCCGAGCTCCGGATGCAGCGCATCGTGGCCGCCCTCGGCCGAGCCGATCGCATAGGGCGAGCCGGGATCGCCTTCACGGGCCACCGGCGCATTGTTGCGCCCCTTGCGGCTGGTCTTGCCGATCGGGTGGATCGGCGTGAAGTAGAGCACGTCGAAGCCCATCGCGGCGATGTCAGGCACGCGCGCGATGCAGTCGCGCAGCGTGCCATGCCGGCCCGGCAATGCGCTCTGGCTGCGCGGCATCATCTGATACCAGGTGCTGAAGCGGGCCTTGTCGCGGTCGGCAGTCAGCGGGAAGAATGGCGAACGCGTCAGGTCCGGCCGCGACTGGCTCTCGGCCATGGCTTCGCCGAGCTCGGTCGCGAGCAGCGAGGTGATGTCGCCGTTCCTCAGGTAATCTTCGCACTGCCTGATGATGATAGCTGCGGCGTCCTGCCGCGCGCCATGCGCCTTGGTCAAAAGGCCGGCGCCCTCGATCGCATCGAGGCTGACATCGGCCCCGGTGCGCCGCTTTCGCGCGGCGGCGTGCGACCATGTAGCGAACTCGTCGGTCCAGGCTTCGATCGCGTAGACATATTGGCCGGGCTCGGGGGGCGTGAACGCGCCGGACCAGCGGTCATTGCCGTGATGGGTCATCGGCTCGCTCCGCCATTCGCGCTCCTGCTCTCCTCGCCAGATCAGCGCGGCTGAGATCACGGCCTCGCCATCGCGGTAGATGTCGGCCCAGACCTCGACCGGCTCGCCCGCGATCCGCTTCACGGCGAAACGGCCGCCGTCGATAGCGGGATAGACGTCCTCGATCAGGAAAGCGCTGCCGGCCGCGGCACTCTCGACAGTTTGAATTGTCTTGTTCACGGTGATGCCATTGACAAGAAAGCAGGAGCCCGTTTCCCTTGTCGGGAACCCACGCTTGGTACCATGATAGAAAGCCGCTTGTGTGTCATTGGTTCCCTTGGGAACGGCAAGCGCAGTTTGCGAGTTACCCCTGACTAACCTCTTCCGCGATCTCGTTATTCTCGATGCCCCTGGCCAAACAATGGCCTGCAAGCTGCGTGCCGAATGGATCTTTTAGCTCAAGCCCGGATCAAGGGCGTTCAATCCGAATTCATCGATGCCCTCGGCAAGCTGCGGGTCACCGCGCCCGAGGCCCTCAAATCCATCCTCGACGCCCTGCCGGAGAAGCGGGTCTATCGCTTCGTCAGCGGGCCGGTCGTGGTCCGTGCGCTCGGACGCCCGCGCACGGAATTGGCGTCGGTTGGCGCGCCGCCGCTGCAATGGAAAATCGCCGGCAACGGCAATGTGATCGCGGCAGGCGAGACGCGGGAGCCCGTGATCGCCTGGCCCGCGGGCCTAGCGCTCGGGTATCACCGCCTGACGCTGACCGATGCCGAAGGTGCGAGCGAAGACGTGCCGATGATCGTGGCGCCCGAGCGCTGTTTCGGCGGCGATTTCGACCGCGGCTGGCTGCTCGCCGTGCAGCTCTACAGCGTCCGCTCCGACCGCAATTGGGGCATCGGCGATTTCACCGATCTCGCCGGCCTCTTCCGGCTCGCCAAGCAGCTCGGGGCCGACGGCGTCGGGCTCAATCCGCTGCATGTCCTGTTCGACGATCACCCGGCCGATTGCAGCCCCTATTCGCCGAACAGCCGGCTTTTCCTCAACCCGCTCTATATCGACGTCGAGGCGATCCCTGAATTTTCGGCCGACCTCGTGCCCGACGCGGCCGCAACGGCCGCCCGTCTGCGCGAGGGCGACCGCGTCCCTTATACCGACATGGCGGCGCTGAAATGGCTGGGCCTGCGCGCCGCCTTTAACAGCTTCGTGACAAGCGCGAGCGAGGCGCGTCGCAAGGCGTTTGACGCCTTCCGTGCGGAGCGCGCGCCGCTGTTGTCCCGCTTTGCCTGTTTCGAGGTGATGCGGCATCGTTTCACCGGACCCTGGTGGGAATGGCCGCAAGAATGGCAGCAGCCGGACGAGGCGAAATTCGCCGAGCTGCGCAACGGCCCCGACAAGCGCGAGGTCGAGTTCGTCGAATTCGTGCAATGGACCGCCGACAGCCAGCTGCATGCGGCCAAGGAGCTGGCCAGCCAGCTCGGCATGCGGGTCGGGCTCTATCTCGATGTCGCCGTCGGCGTGCAGTCCAACGGCTTCGATGCCTGGAACGAGCAGACGGCGATCTCGCGTCATCTCGCGGTCGGTGCGCCGCCCGACGTGCTCAACACGATCGGCCAGGATTGGGGCCTTGCCGGCTTCAATGCCGGTGGGCTGGAAGCGCAATCCTTCGTCCCGTTCGCCGACATGCTCGCGGCGTCGATGCGCCATGCCGGCGCCATCAGGCTCGATCACGTGCTCGGCCTGAAACGGCTCTATCTCGTGCCGCGCGGCTTCAAGCCCGACAACGGCGCCTATGTGCAGATGCCGTTCGAGGCGCTATTGGCCGCCGTAGCGCGCGAGAGCGCAGCCCACAAATGCATCGTGATCGGCGAGGACCTCGGCACCGTGCCGGAAGGTTTCCGCGAGATGATGCAGGATTTCGGCATCTGGTCCTATCTCGTCATGATGTTCGAGCGCGACGATGCCGGCCATTTCCGCAATGTCGACCATTACCGGCCCAATGCGCTGGTGACGCTGAACACGCATGACCTGTCGACCTATGCCGGCTGGCGCTCCTTCAGCGATCTCAAGATGAAGCGCTCGCTCGGGCTCGATCCCGGCGAGAACGACCAGGCGCGCTGGGATGCGCTCGGCAGGCTCGACGAGATCCTGCGCCAGAACGGCATCAGCGCCAACGATCTCTACTCTGTGCTGGCCTTCCTGTCGCGCACGCCGTCGCGGCTGCTCGCGGTGTCGATGGAGGATCTGCTCGGCGTGATCGACCAGCCCAACATTCCCGGCACGATCGACGAGCATCCGAACTGGCGCCAGCGCCTGCCGGTCGCGCTCGACAAGATCGCGTCCAAGATCGATCTCGCAGCTTTGAAGGCTGCGACACGGGAACGTTCATTGCCCGGCGGGAATTGAGCCGCCGGGACTTGCCAGGCTCGCACGACATTGGCTCAGAGGATCGAGGACTATGCGCTGATCGGCGATTGCGAGACCGCGGCGCTGGTCGGGCGCAACGGCTCGATCGACTGGCTGTGCTGGCCGGCCTTCGATTCCGACGCCTGCTTCGCCGCCATCCTCGGTACCCACAAAAACGGCCGCTGGCTGGTCGCGCCGAGCGAGGCCGCAACCTCCATCTCGCGGCGCTATCTCGGCAACACCCTCATCCTCGAAACGCGGTTCGAGACGAAGAAAGGCACCGTCGCGCTGATCGATTTCATGCCGCTACGCGGCAAGGCGTCCGACATCGTGCGGCTGGTCCGCGGCATCCGTGGCACCGTGAAGATGCGGATGGAGCTCGTCATCCGCTTCGGCTTCGGCGCGGATATTCCCTGGGTGCGGCGGATCGACCATTCCTTGATGGCCATCGCCGGCCAGGACATGACGGTGCTGCGCACGCCGGTCGAGACCCGCGGCGAGGATCTGACCACCGTCTCGGACTTCGAGGTGAAGGAAGGCGAGACCGTGCCATTCGTGCTGACTTACGGTCCCTCGCATCTCGCCCCGCCTGCGCCGATCGATGCGGAGCTGGCGCTCCAGGAGACCGAAAAATTCTGGGAGGACTGGTGCGGCCATTGCACCCGTGACGGCGACTATCAGGAGCTGGTCCTGCGCTCGCTGATCACGCTGAAGGCGCTGACCTTCGCGCCGACCGGCGGCATCGTCGCGGCACCCACCACCTCCTTGCCGGAGAAGCTCGGAGGCAGCAGGAACTGGGACTATCGCTTCTGCTGGCTGCGCGATGCCACCTTCACGCTGCTGGCGCTGATGAACTCGGGTTACACCGAGGAAGCCCTGGCCTGGCACAATTGGCTGCTGCGCGCGGCCGCCGGCTCCCCGGCGAACATGCAGATCATGTACGGCATCTGGGGCCAGCGGCGCCTCCTGGAATGGGAGGCGGGCTGGCTCAACGGTTATGAGGGCGCGCAGCCGGTGCGCGTCGGCAATGCCGCCCACGCGCAGCTCCAGCTCGATGTCTACGGCGAATTGATCGACGCCTTCCACCAGTCGCGCATGGCGAGGCTCAAGCTCGACGACGAGACGACCTGGGCGCTGGAATGCGCCGTGCTCAATCATCTGGCCGAAGTCTGGGACCGGCCCGACCACGGCATCTGGGAGCGGCGCGGCCAGCCCAAGCACTACGTCTTCTCCAAGGTGATGACCTGGGTCGCCTTCGACCGCGGCATCAAGAGCGCCGAGACCTTCGGCTTCAAGGCGCCGCTGCTGCACTGGCGAGCGCTACGCGAAGCCATCCATCGCGATGTCTGCAACAGGGGATTCGATGCGGAGGAAAATGCGTTCGTCGAGTCCTACGGCTCGAAGATGCTCGACGCCAGCGTGCTGCTGCTGCCCGCCGTCGGCTTCCTGCCGGCGGACGACCCGCGCATCCGCGGCACCATCGCCGCGGCCGAAAAATGCCTGATGCGCGACGGTTTCGTGCTGCGGCACGACCCGCGCGAGCTGCCCCCGGACCAGCCGCCGCTCGAAGGCGCCTTCCTGGCCTGTACTCTATGGCTCGCCGATGCCTATGTGCTGTCGGGCGATCTCGACAAGGCGCAAGTTCTGCTTGACCGCGTGGTCGGCATCGCCAACGACGTCGGGCTACTGGCCGAAGAATACGATTCCGTGGCCCGCCGCCAGACCGGCAATTTCCCGCAGGCGCTGACCCACATCGCGCTGATCAACACGGCGCACAATTTGTCGGCGGCAAGGCAAGGCAGCGAGAAGCCGGCGGTGCAGCGGTCGAAGTAGTAGGAAGAGCCGTCAGGCGCTTTTGCCCCCACGAGCACGGTGCACTCCCTCTCCCGCTTGCGGGAGAGGGTTGGGGAGAGGGTGTCTCCGCAATGGGATAGCCCCCTAGAGGAGAAAGCCCTCACCCGCGCCTTCGGCGCGACCTCTCCCGCGAGCGGGAGAGGTTGCACCGAGCCCGTGGCAATCGAGTCAATCTAAGCCATTCCGCTTTAGCCCACCCCATTCCGCGTCAAGATCATCTCCATCGCCTCGGCAAAGCCGTCCTGCTCGTTGGTCGCAGTGACGTGCGTCGCCTCGTCCTTGACGTTGTCGGCGGCGTTGCCCATGGCGATCGAGGTGCCGCTGACGCGGAACATGGCGAGGTCGTTCTGCATGTCGCCGATGGTGGCGACCGCGTCGGTGGAGATGCCGAGGCGCCTGGCCATCGCTTGCACGAATGTGCCCTTGTTGAAGCCCGGCGGGGTGATGTCGAGATAATAGGTCTGCGAGCGCACCGCGGTCGCCGCGCTGCCGAGGGCTTCCTGCATCACCTTCTCGCACGCCTCGAGCCGGGCCGCGTCGGCGCTGGCGCCGACGATCTTGCAGGCGCTGGCAAGGTAGGGCGTGAAGTCAGTCACGATCGTCGGATCGGAGCGGATCGTGTGCCGCTCGTGCGCGACGTAGCTGCCGCTGGGATTGTCGATCAGCCATTTGTCGGTGGTGAACAGCCAGACGTCGGCGCCGTAGTCGCGGAGGATCTGCCAGGTGCGCTCGGCCGCACGCGCGGGAATCAGGTGCTGCTCGACCGGCCGCATCTCGGGATCGACGATCGAGGAGCCGTTGAACGGCCCAACCGGCAGCCACAGCGCCAGCGGCTCGATCAAGAAGCGCATGCCGATCGCCGGACGGCTGGAGGTGATGGTGAAACCGATGCCAGCCTGGTGCAGCCGCTGCACGGCGTTCTTCGCGCGCTCCGTCAGCGTCTTGTCCTTGGTCAGCAGCGTGCCGTCGACGTCGGAGACCACGAGTGAGATTTGGGTCATGGCAGGACCTTGGGTGTTGCGCCGAGTTTGAGCTGCCGCACGATGCCGTCCACGATCGCCTCGACGGTCTCGTCGATCGAGACGGTGATGACGTGCTCGCCCGGCTCCGGCGGCTCCAGCGTCTCGAACTGGCTGGCGAGCAGTCCGGGCGGCATGAAGTGCCCTTTGCGCTGCGCGAGCCGTTCGGCGATCAGCTCCTTGGTGCCCTTCAGGAACACGAAGCGGACGTCATCGCGTCCGCGCAGCAGCACGTCTCGATAGGCGTGCTTCAGCGCCGAGCAGGCGATGATGACGTGCTCGCCGCGGCCGCAGACCCGCGCGATTTCGTCGGCGATGGCATTCAGCCAGGGCCAGCGGTCTTCGTCGGTGAGGGGATGTCCGGCCCGCATCTTCTCGACATTGCTGGCGGGATGGAAGCTGTCGCCGTCCTCGAACCGCCAGCCGAGGCGCTCGCCGAGCGCCTTCGCGACCGTGCTCTTGCCCGAGCCCGACACGCCCATCACGATCAATGCACAGGGTGCTTCAGCGCGGCCCACGAATGTCCTCCGGAAGCGCGGCCTTGTCGACCAGCCAGACGGTCTCGCCGTTCGAGCGCGCGCGCAAGGCCGGCAGATTCTCGCCATTGCAGAGGCGCGTCAAGATCGGCCGCTTGTCGTGCCCGGCAATCTCGAACAGCATCTCGCGGCAGGAGGCCAAAGCGGGCAGGGTGAGCGAGACCCGCGGCACGAACGGCGCAACGTTCGCCTTGGGAACGCCGACGACCCAGCGTCGGGTCTCCTCGATCTCGGGGTAACCGGGAAACAGCGAGGCGGTGTGGCCGTCCGGTCCTGCGCCCATCAGGACGAGATCGAACAGCGGACGTGCGGGATCGAGCTGGTCTCCGCCATAGAAGGCCTGCAGCTCACGCGCGTAGGCTTCCGCAGCGGCATCGGGATTGTCGGCTGTGGTCGGGATCGGGTGAATATGGCCGGCGGGCGCGTGGCGATCGAGAAAGGTCGCGCGGGCGACCGCCATGTTGTTGAGGGGATCGCTGTCGGGCACGAAACGCTCGTCGCCGATGAACCAATGCACGCGCTCCCACGGAATCCTGCCGCGCCCGGCCTCGCTGCCGAGCAACTGATACAGCGTCCTCGGGCTGGAGCCGCCGGTGAGGCAGATCGCAATCCGGCCCGGATTGGCCGCGATCCGCGCCAGCACGCGTTCGGCCGCGGCGCGGGCGAGAGCTTCGGCATCGGCCTCGACGATCAGCTTCGGCTGCTCGGCCTGAGCCATCACGAGAACTTCCGCCAGCTTCGCCCGTCGCGCCGGAGCAGCTCGTCGGCGCAGGCAGGGCCGTCGCTGCCGGCTTCATAGGTTTCGATGCCGTTGCTGCCCGCGCCCTTCCAGGCATCCAGGAACGGCTGCACGGCCTGCCAGCCGGCCTCGATGCCGTCGGCGCGCTGGAACAGGATGTTGTCGCCGATCATGCAGTCGTAGATCAGCGTCTCATAGCCGGTCGAGGGATCGGCGCGGAAATAGTCGCCATAGCGGAACTTCATCTCGACGCCGTCGATGGTGATGCTCGGCCCCGGGATCTTGGCGTTGAACTGCAGCTCGATGGTCTCAGTCGGCGCGATGCCGATGGTGAGGAAGTTCTGCGACAGCCGGTCGACGTCCGTCCCTGAGAACATCGACAGCGGCGCCTGCTTGAACTTGATCGCGACTTCGGTGCGCTTGTGGCCGAGCGCCTTGCCGGTGCGCAAGTAGAACGGGACGCCGGCCCAGCGCCAATTGTCGATCATCAGCTTGAGCGCGACAAAGGTCTCGGTGGTGCTGTCGGGCTTGACGTCCGCGGTCTTGCGATAGTCCGTGATCTCGTCGTCGCCGCTGCGGCCCGCGAGATATTGCGCGCGCACCGAATTCTTCAGTGCGTCCTCCCGGCTGGGCAGCTGGATCGATGTCAGCACGTCCGCCTTCTCGGAGCGTACGGAATGTGCGTCGAAGCGGGCGGGAGGCTCCATCGCGACCAGCGACATCAGCTGGAACAGGTGGTTCGGCACCATGTCGCGCAGCGCGCCGGTGGCATCATAGAAGCCGCCGCGGTGGCCGACCCCGAGCTTCTCTTCCACGGTGATCTGGATGTGGTCGATGTGGTTGCGATTCCAGATGGGCTCGAACATGCCGTTGGCAAAGCGCAGCACCAGGATGTTCTGCACCGTTTCCTTGCCGAGATAATGATCAATCCGGTAGATCTGGTGCTCGTCCATGATCTTCAAGAGTTCGGCATTCAGCGCGCGGGCCGAGGCCAGATCGGTGCCGAACGGCTTTTCGATCACGAGCCGCCGCCAGGCGCCGTTCTCCCTCATCATGCCGGTGCGGCCGAGCTCCCGCGCGGTCGGCGCGAACGCGGCCGGCGGCGTTGCCAGATAGAACAGCCGGTTGCCGCCGGTGTCCTGCGCGCATTCCAGCGAATCCAGATGCTGGCGCAGGCGGTCGAAGGAGGGCGGATCCTTTGCGTCGGCCTCGACGAAGGTCACGCATTCCAAAAGCCTCGTCGCGATGTCGTCGTCCACCGGGCGCGTCGCGAATTGCCGCAAGCCCTTCAGCAGGCTGTCGCGCAGCTCCTCATCCGACTGGCCCCTGCGGGCGACGCCGACGACGCAGAATTTCTCCGGCAGAAGATGCTCGGCGGCCAGGTTGTAGAGCGAGGGCATCACCAGGCGATGGGTGAGATCGCCGGTGACGCCGAAGATGACGAAGGCGCAATTTTCCGGCTTGCGCTTTGGCTGCGGGTCTTTTGTCACGAATGGTCGGCCTTCGCTTGGTTACTCGTTACTTCGGCTTCGCCGCGCCCGGCTGCGTCGGCTCCTTGTGCCCGCCGAACCCTGCACGCATCGCCGAAAGAATTTTTTCGGCGAAGGTGTGTTCCTTGCGGGAACGGAAACGTGTGTAGAGCGCCGCGGTCAAAACCTCGGCCGGCACGGCCTCGTCGACCGCCGCATTCACGGTCCAGCGGCCTTCGCCGGAATCCTCCACGAAGCCGGAATATTCCGACAGTTGCGGACTGTCGGCGAGGGCGGTCGAGGTGAGGTCGAGCAGCCAGGACGGAATCACGCTGCCACGCCGCCACACTTCAGCGATGTCGGCGAGATCGAAATCGTAGCGATGATCCGCCGGCAAAGCCTCGATATTGGCATTCCTGAGGATGTCGAAACCTTCGGCATAGGCCTGCATCAGGCCGTATTCGATGCCGTTGTGGATCATCTTGACGAAATGGCCGGCGCCGACGGGCCCGGCGTGGATGTAGCCTTGCTCGACGCGGGGATCGCGGCCCTCGCGCCCCGGGGTGCGCGGAATGTCGCCGGCGCCCGGCGCGAGCGCCGCGAAGATCGGATCGAGCCGGTCGACCACCTGCTTCTCACCGCCGATCATCATGCAATAGCCGCGGTCGAGCCCCCAGACGCCGCCTGACGTGCCGACATCGACGTAATGGATGCCGCGCGCCTTCAGCGCCTTGCCGCGGCGGACGTCGTCCTGCCAGAAGGTGTTGCCGCCGTCGATGATGACGTCGCCTTCCTGCATCACGCCGGCGATCGTCTCGATCGTGGTCTCGGTGATGCGTCCTGCCGGCAGCATCACCCAGGCCGTGCGCGGCCGCTCCAGCTTGGCGACGAACTCTTCCAGCGTCGCCGAGCCGACCGCGCCGTCGGCGGCAAGGCCCGCGACGGCCTTGGCGTCCTTGTCGTAGACCACGGTCGAATGCCCGTGCCGCATCAGGCGGCGAACGATGTTGCCGCCCATTCGGCCGAGGCCGATCATGCCGAGTTGCATCTGCATTATTCCTTTAGTTCAGCGCGTCGTTGAGCGCTGCATTGAGCGCGGCAAGGCCTTTCTTGAGCCCACCCTTCAGGTGCACCCGCAGCGCACGCCGGCCGCGTTCCGTCAGCACGTCGAAATCGCCGCGCGCCTGCGCCGCCTTGATCACGCCGAAGCTCGCCTTCTGGCCCGGCACAGGCAGGTCCTTGGCGTCATCGGCGGTGATCTGGAGGAAGACGCCGCTGTCGGGCCCGCCCTTGTAGGCCTGTCCCGTCGAATGCAGGAAGCGCGGGCCGAACTCGGCGCAGGTTGCGACATGCCGCTTCTCGCGCACCTCGAGGCGCATGGCCTGAAGCGCGTCGATCGTGGCCTTGTCGCGCGCGATGTAGCCGAGCAGGGCGACGTAGTCTCCGTCGCTGGATCGCGACAGATGCGCCTTCAGCCAGGAGCCGAGATCGCCATTGGCGCCGGCGGCGCGTAGCGCCGTGGCATTGGCCTCGTCGGTGTAGAGATCGGCTTCCTTGGTGCTGACCACCGGCTCTTCCGCCGGCAGCTTGCCGGTCTTCTCGAACGCGGCGGTGAGCTCGCGGGTCTTGATCTTGGCCGCTTCGACGTCCGGCTGGTCGAACGGGTTAATGCCGAGAATGCTGCCGGCCACGGCGGTTGCCATCTCGAAGCGGAAGAATTCCTGGCCGAGATGCTCGATCGACTTCATGACGATGCGCACCACGGGGTGACCCGCCGCCTCGATCGCTGCAAGCTGGGAATCGTGTGCTGCGTCCGCTTCGCCTTCGACGCGGATGTCGATGAAGAAACGGTCGTTGCCGTAGACGGAGGGATCGCCCAGCGGCTCGCCCTCGATCGGGATCAGGCCCTTGCCCTCCTTGCCGGTCGATTCCGCGATCAGCTGCTCGGCCCAGGCGCCGAAATCGGCGATCTTCTTCGACGCCAGGATCGTCACCTTGTCGCGGCCTTCGAGTCCCGCGAGACCTATGGCAAGGCCGAGCTGCACGCCCGGGTTTTCGGACGGCGGCACATCGGGGCCACAGGAGCGGGCCATCGCCAGCGCATGCTTGACGAAGCTCTTGACGTCGATGCCCGCGGTTGCCGCCGGCACCAAGCCGAAGGGCGAGAGCACCGAATAGCGTCCGCCGATCGAGGGCTCGCCATGGAAGATGCGGGCGTAGTTCAGCTGCTTCGCCGCCTTCTCCAGCGACGAGCCGGGGTCGGTCACCGCGATGAAGCGATGCCCGGTCTTCACCTTTGCACCCACCGCCTTGGCAACCTGCTCGTGGAAATAGTCCTTCATCGCGTTCGGCTCGGTGGTGCCGCCGGACTTGCTGGAGACGATGAAGACGGTGTTGGCGATGTCGATCTTCGCCTCCATCGCCCGCACCTGTGCCGGATCGGTGGAGTCGAGCACGTGCAGCTTGGGGAAGCCGGGCTTCTTGCCGAAGGTCTCCGCCAGCACCTCGGGGCCGAGGCTGGAACCGCCCATGCCGAGCACGACGGCGTCGGAGAATTTCTGGCCCTTCACGCGGCCCGCATAGTCCTCGTAATCGGCAATGTCGGCCTGGTGCGGGCTGTCGAGCCAGCCGAGCCATTTGTCCTCGTCCGCACCGGTCCAGACCGACTTGTCGCGCTGCCACAGCCTGCGGATCTTGGCCGACGCCCGCCATTCCTCCGCGGTCTTGGCCAGCGCCTTGCCGAGCCCGTCGCCCAGCGAGAGCTGCTGGCGGTCGAGTGCGGGCCCGAGCACGACGGCGCGCTTGTGGGCGACGGCGCCGTAAAGCTTGTCGGCGGCATCCGCAAACAGCTTGACGCCGTCCTTGACCAGCTCCTCGGCGATCGCATCGAGCGAGATGCCGGAGCGCTCCAGCTCGTCCAGCACGCGCTTCGCGTCCTCGACGTTCTCCTCCAGGCTGTCGCGCGGCTTGCCGTGGTCGCGGAACGCATCCAGCGTTGCAGGCGGCACGGTGTTGATGGTGTCTGGGCCGATCAGCTCCTCGACATAGAGGACGTCGCTGTAATCCTTGTTCTTGGTGCCGGTGGAGGCCCACAGCATGCGCTGCGGCTTGGCGCCCTTGGCGGCGAGCTTCTCCCAGCGCGGGCCTGCGAACAGGCGCTTGTAGTCCTGGTAGGCGAGCTTGGCGTTGGCGATCGCCACCTTGCCCTTGAGCGCGGCGAGACGTTCCTTCTCGGACGGATCGTTGGCGCGGGCGATCTTCTCGTCCAGCTGCTTGTCGACCACCGAATCGATCCGGCTGACGAAGAAGCTGGCGACGCTGGCCACATGCGACGGATCGCCGCCGCCGGCGACGTAGGTCTCGAGACCGGCGATGTAGGCCTCGGCCACCTCGAGATAGACGGCCTTGGAGAACAGTAGCGTGATGTTGATGCTGATGCCCTCGCTGATCAGCTGCTCGATCGCCGGCAGGCCCTCCGGCGTCGCCGGCACCTTCACCATCAGGTTCTTGCGACCGACGTCCTTCCAGAGCCGCCGCGCCTCCGCGATCGTGCCCGATGTGTCCATGGCGAGATAGGGCGAGACCTCCAGGCTGACATAGCCGTCGCCGCCCTTGAGGCGGTCGTAGACCGGGCGCAGCACGTCGGCGGCGTTCTGGATGTCCTCGATCGCAACGGCCTCGAACAGGTCGGCCACGGTGCGGTCGCCGCGCTTCAGCGCCTTGCCAATCGGGGCGTCATACTCGTCCGAGCTGCCGATCGCCTTCTCGAAGATCGACGGGTTGGAGGTGACGCCCTTGACGCCGTCGGTGTCGATCAGCCGCTTCAGGTCGCCCTTGGCGATGAAGCCGCGGGCCAGGAAGTCGAGCCAGACCGCCTGTCCGTGCTTTTCCAGTTCTTTGACGGGATTCATGATGCTTATTATCTCCAAGCCTGCGGACGAGGGGTTTTCGCGAAGGTCTGACGCGCTATCCTCTAGCCTACATGCACCCGGGAGGGAACCAATCAAGGGTGCAGGAGTCATACCCTCCAGTGTAACTCCGTCGCGATCATGGCGATCCAGACGGGCAGCTTGCTGTTGCGTAAAGGTCGTTCACCATCCGGCCGATCTTAGCGCCTCGCTGTCCAGCGGGCATGTCGTCGTCATCCACTCCTTCGCATCCGCGCTCTCCGTATCGACAATGAATTTCTGCCACGGGGTTCGATAGCGGAAATCTTGCTCGAAGATTGCCGCGGTCACGAAATGATCGTGCTGAGGCCAACGCCGGACATGCGAAGAGCTCCGCAGCATCCCAAGCTGGCCGTTACGCACAGAACGATCGCGTTGTCATCCGTCGGGGTGGGCCTGGCCTGGCAGCGACTGTGACACGGTGCTGCGCGTTGCCGCGACGTACAGGCCGCCAGCACACCGCATTGCAGCAGGAAGATGAACGGGGACCGCAAGGCTTCGCCGTACAAGCGTCATAAGATCGCCGCTCCCCGATCGCTATGCTGCACCGCCGGATGGGGCCATCCCCGGGAACGCCCGGATGTGGCGACCGAGTGACATTTTCTGGAAATGAGCCAGAATAGACAGAGATTCGCACAAATTACAGGCAGGTGCCTGTTCGTAACTCATGGAGTGCCTACGTTGTGCGTTGCGTCGAGTCGCCACCCGGGTGTCCAATGATTGTCATGTGCTCACGCTGATTCGAAACGGCCTGAGGAACGGTCCGGTAACTGCTTTCGTTTCAGCTTGTAGCGGAACTCACGCGGAGAGGGATCATGTACAACGATTCTCTATTCAACGCTTTCGCTCGGTCGTTCGAGGCGAGAAGCCAGCACGACATGTCGATGGCGGAATATCTGGAATCGTGTCGAAGCGATCCCATGAAATACGCGAACGCGGCTGAACGACTGCTAGCGGCGATCGGTGAGCCTCAGACGATTGACACGGCCAAGGACCCACGCCTTGGCCGTATTTTTTTGAACCGCACCATCCGCACCTATCCAGCCTTCGCCGGCTTCTACGGCATGGAAGAAACCATCGAGCGCATCGTCGGTTTCTTCCGCCATGCGGCGCAAGGTCTCGAAGAGCGCAAGCAGATCCTCTATTTGCTCGGCCCGGTCGGCGGCGGCAAGTCCTCGCTCGCCGAGCGGCTCAAGTCGCTGATGGAAGTGCAGCCGATCTACGTGCTCAAGGCCGGCGACGAGCTCTCGCCCGTGTTCGAGAGCCCGCTCAGCCTGTTCGATCCCGATCAGCTCGGTCCGATGCTGGAGGAGAAGTACGGCATTCCGCGCCGTCGCCTCACCGGCCTGATGAGCCCGTGGTGCTACAAGCGGCTGGAAGCGTTCGGCGGCGACATTTCCCAGTTTCGGGTCGCCAAGATCCAGCCGTCGCGGCTGCGCCAGATCGCGATCGCCAAGACCGAGCCCGGTGACGAGAACAACCAGGACATCTCCTCGCTGGTCGGCAAGGTCGACATCCGCAAGCTCGAGACCTACGCCCAGAACGATCCCGACGCCTACAGCTATTCCGGCGGCCTCAACCGCGCCAACCAGGGCGTGCTCGAGTTCGTCGAGATGTTCAAGGCGCCGATCAAGATGCTGCATCCGTTGCTGACCGCAACCCAGGAAGGCAACTATATCGGCACCGAGAATATCGGCGCGATCCCGTTCACCGGCATCATCCTGGCGCACTCGAACGAGGCCGAGTGGGCGAGCTTCAAGGCCAACAAGAACAACGAAGCCTTCATCGACCGCATCTGCGTCATCAAGGTGCCCTACTGCCTCAGGGTCACCGAGGAGCAGAAGATCTACGAGAAGCTGATCCAGGGCTCCGAGCTCGCCTCGGCTCCTTGCGCGCCGTCGACGCTGGAGACGCTGGCGCGGTTCTCGGTGATGTCGCGCCTGCGCAAGCACGAGAACTCCACCCTGTTCGCCAAGATGCGGGTCTACGACGGCGAGAGCCTGAAGGAATCCGATCCGAAGGCGCGCAGCGTCCAGGAATATCGCGACGCCGCCGGCGTCGACGAAGGCATGGATGGCGCCTCGACCCGCTTCGCCTTCAAGATCCTGGCTGCGACGTTCAACCACGATCCGCAGGAGGTGGCCGCCGACGCCGTGCATCTGATGTACGCGCTGGAGCAGGCGATCCGCCGCGAGCAGCTGCCTGAGGAGACCGAGAAACGCTATCTCGAGTTCATCAAGGCCGAGCTCGCACCGCGCTACGCCGAGTTCATCGGCAACGAGATCCAGAAGGCTTATCTCGAATCCTACTCGGATTATGGGCAGAACCTGTTCGATCGCTACGTCGACTATGCCGACGCCTGGATCGAGGACCAGGACTTCAAGGATCCCGATACCGGCCAGCTGCTCGATCGCGAGCTTTTGAACCAGGAGCTGACGAAAATCGAGAAGCCGGCGGGCATCGCCAACCCCAAGGATTTCCGCAACGAGGTCGTCAAATTCTCGTTACGCTCCCGGGCCCAGAACGGCGGCAAAAACCCGACCTGGACCTCCTACGAGAAGATTCGCGATGTGATCGAAAAGCGGATATTCTCCCAGGTCGAGGACCTGCTTCCGGTCATCTCCTTCGGGTCGAAGAAGGACGGCGAGACGGAGAAGAAGCACGGCGAGTTCGTCGCACGCATGGTTGAGCGCGGCTATACCGAACGTCAGGTTCGCCGGCTCGTCGAATGGTACATGCGCGTGAAGCAGGCCGGTTGAGGCGGATGGGAGGCGAATGGTAAAGTGCCCATTCACATTATTGACAGGCGCCTGAATCCAGGCGGCAAGAGTCTTGAGAACCGCCAGCGGTTCTTGCGTCGGGCCAAATCCCTGGTGCAGGGCGCCGTCAAGAAGACCTCGCAGGAACGCGACATCAAGGACGTCCTGGAGGGTGGTGAGGTCACGATTCCACTCGACGGCATGCACGAGCCGCGTTTCCGCCGTGAAGGCGGGACGCGCGACATGGTCCTGCCCGGCAACAAGAAGTTCATCGAAGGCGACTATCTCCAGCGCTCCGGGCAGGGCAGCGCCAAGGATTCCGGTCCCGGCGAAGGCGACAGCGAGGATGCCTTCCGTTTCGTGTTGAGCCGTGACGAGTTCGTCGATCTATTCCTCGACGACCTCGAGCTTCCGGATCTCGCCAAGCGCAAGATCGCACAGACCGAGAGCGAAGGCATCCAGCGCGCCGGCTACACCATGACCGGCTCGCCCGCCAACATCTCGGTGAGCCGGACGGTGAAGCTCGCGCTCGCCCGCCGCATCGCGCTCAAGCGTCCGCGCAAGGACGAGATCGAGGAGCTGGAAGCCGCGATCGAAGCCTGCACGGACGAGGACGAGCGTGCGGCTCTCGTGGCCCGGCTCGAAACGCTGAAGGCGAAGTCCAAGCGCATCCCCTTCATCGATCCGCTCGACATCCGCTACCGGCGCTTCGAGACGGTGCCCAAGCCCGTCGCGCAGGCCGTGATGTTCTGCCTGATGGACGTCTCCGGCTCGATGTCCGAGCACATGAAGGACCTGGCGAAACGCTTCTACATGCTGCTCTACGTGTTCCTGAAGCGGCGCTACAAGCACGTCGAGATCGTCTTCATCCGCCACACCGACCGCGCCGAGGAGGTCGATGAGCAGACTTTCTTCTACGGTCCGGCCTCGGGCGGCACGCTGGTCTCCAGTGCGCTGCAGGCGATGCACGAGATCGTGCGCGAGCGCTTCAACCCGTCGGATTGGAACATCTACGCCGCGCAGGCTTCCGACGGCGACAATTCCTATTCCGACGGCGAGCTCACGGGGCTCCTCTTGACCGAGAAGATCCTGCCGGTCTGCCAGTTCTTCGCCTATCTCGAGGTCGGCGAGGCCGGCGGCAGCGCCTTCGATCTCTCCGACTCCTCGCTCTGGAGCCTCTACGAACGCCTGCGCAACAGCGGCGCCCCGCTCTCGATGCGCAAGGTCTCGGAGCGCAGCGAGATCTTCCCGGTATTCCACGATCTGTTCCAGCGCCGCGACACTGCCCAGGAGAAGGCCGCTCCATGAAGGAACGTTTGTTCGAAGGCGCCGATTGGGATTTCCACACCTTGCAGCGCATCACCGATGCCTGCGAGGAGGTGGCGCTGAAGGATCTCGGCCTCGACGTCTATCCGAACCAGATCGAGGTCATCACCGCCGAGCAGATGCTGGACGCCTATTCGTCGGTCGGCATGCCCCTGTTCTACAAGCACTGGTCGTTCGGCAAGCACTTCGCGTTCCATGAGGCGTCCTACCGCAAGGGCCTGATGGGGCTGGCCTACGAGATCGTCATCAACTCCTCGCCCTGCATCTCCTATCTGATGGAGGAGAACACGGCGACGATGCAGACGCTGGTGATCGCGCACGCCGCCTTCGGCCACAACCATTTCTTCAAGAACAATTATCTGTTCAAGCAGTGGACCGATGCCGACGGCATCCTGGACTATCTCGACTTCGCCAAGAACTACGTCATGCAGTGCGAGGATCGCTACGGCCGCATCGAGGTCGAGCGCACGCTCGACGCCGCGCACGCGCTGATGTCGCACGGCATCGACCGTTATCCCGGCAAGAAGAAGCTCGATCTGCGCGCCGAGGAGAAGCGGGCAGGGCGTCGCCGCCAGCACGAGGAGGAGGTCTTCAACGATCTCTGGCGCACCGTGCCGAAGGGCGCCGCCAAGAGCCGCTCCACGCTCAGCATCGAGCGCCGCCGCAAGCTGCTCGGCCTGCCGCAGGAGAATTTGCTCTATTTCCTGGAGAAGAGCGCGCCGCGGCTGGCGCCCTGGCAGCGCGAGCTGCTCCGCATCGTTCGCCACATCGCGCAATATTTCTATCCGCAGAGCCAGACCAAGGTCATGAACGAGGGGACGGCGACCTACGTCCATTATCGCATCATGACCAAGCTGCACGAGCAGGGTCGCATCAGCGACGGCAACTTCCTCGAATTTCTGGGGTCGCACACCAATGTGGTGTTCCAGCCCGAATTCGACGACCCGCGTTTCTCCGGCTTCAACCCCTACGCGCTCGGCTTCGCGGTGATGCAGGACATCGAGCGCATCGTCGCCAATCCCGAAGACGAGGACCGCGAGTGGTTTCCCGACATCGCCGGCAAGGGCGACGTCATGGGCGTGCTGCGCGACGTCTGGGCCAATTACCGCGATGAGAGCTTCATCGGCCAATTCCTGAGCCCGAAATTGATGCGGCACTTCCGCATGTTCCACCTGCACGACGATCCCGAGGAGCGCGCCGGCATCCGGGTCGACGCAATCCACGACGAGCGCGGCTTCCGCCGCGTCCGCCGCGAGCTGGCGCGGCAGCACGATGTCGGCTTCATCGATGCCAATATCGAGGTGGTCGACGTCGATCTCTCCGGCGACCGCCGCCTGATCCTGCATCACCACGTCATCAAGGGCTCGCAGCTCAACGAGACCGACGCCAAGCGCGTGCTCCAGCACCTGGCCGATCTCTGGACCTACGACGTCGCACTGATCGAGGTTGACGCCAACGACAAGGTCCTGCGCGAATACGTCGTCAGCCCGCGCCCGATCGCGGCGGCGGTGGCGTGACGGGGGCTGCCTACATGGGGCACCACGCGAGATGCGCATTGATGTGCCCTCGCCCCTTGCGGGAGAGGGCAGCGACGCCGGCAGACATAAGCTCACTGGGGTGAGGGGTATCTCTCCGCACTCTCCCATGCCGATGGAGACCCCTCATCCGGCGCTTCGCGCCACCTTCTCCCGCAAGGGGAGAAGGAAGGCACTTGTGGCGGCCCATCGCGTCTACGAGGCTGATCGCTTCCCCGGCTTCTTCTTGCTCGCATTCAGCTCGACCGCCGCGCGGATCAGCGCCTTCAACGCATTCTCGTTGATCGTTTCGCCCTCGCGAATATCGATCGCGCGGCGCACATTGCCGTCGAGGCTGGAATTGAAGAGACCTGCGGGATCCGCCAGCGCGGCGCCCTTGGCGAAGGTCAGCTTCACGACCTCCTTGTAGGTCTCGCCGGTGCAGATGATGCCGTCGTGCTCCCAGACGGGAACACCGCGCCATTTCCACTCTTCGACGACATCAGGGTCGGCCTCCTTGATCAGCGCGCGAACCCGCCCCAGCATCTCGCCGCGCCAGTCGCCGAGCTCCTTGATCCGGCCGTCGATCAGCTTGGATGGCGAGGCGGTACCTGCTTGCTTCGCGCTGCTCGTCTTCGCCGTCACGGGCTTCTTCATCACCGCCTCGTTCACGCGTTGCTGCGGCCGCGATAAGGCAGCGCGAACAGATAGAGCCCGGTCGCGAGCAGCGGAATCAGCGGCACCAGCGCCAGGAAGCCGATCCACACGGCCTCGACTTGCATCGTCATCGCCACGATGTTGGCGATGACGGCAAGCGTGAAAGCCATCGACAGCCAGCGATGAATCTGCCGAATCCACATAGGCGTGCTCATTGGGACCTCCTTTGAGAATGATCGGAATGGGTGGTGGAGCTAGCTCGCCCGCGCCAGCAAATCGTCCAGCTTGGCCAAAAACTGCTTCCAGCCGGCATGCGCGCCGCCGAACGCCTGTTTCTGCGTCGGGCGGAAGCCCGCCTGCTCGACGCGCAGATGCGTGCCCGCGCTCGTCGGCGTCAGCGTGAAGGTGACGATGCTCTTGAGGTCGAAGGCGGCGTCCTCATGCGAGAAATTCCAGGTGTAGGCCAGCGTCCTCTGCGGCTCGATGGTGAGCACCTCGCAGTCCAGCACGCCGCCCCATTCGCCGCGCAGATTGAAGCGATGGCCGACGACCGGCTTGAAGTCGTTCTTCATCAGCCATTCCTCGATCAGATGCGGCTGCGTCAACGCGCGCCAGAGCCGCTCGGCGGGATAGGCAAATTCGCGCTCGATCACGACGGAGCGCGTCTCGGCGGGGGCGTTCATTGGTCCATCCTCTTCAGGAGATCGTCGAGGGCATCTAACCTTTTCTGCCAGAACCCGGCCATCTGGCCGGTCCAGTCGATCAGCGGATTGAGCGCACCGGGCTGCGCGCTGTAATGGGTCTGCCGTCCTTCGTGCCGGTCGCGAACCAGGCCCGCGTGCTTCAGGGCGCCAAGATGTTTCGACACCGCCGGCTGCGATACGCCGGATCGCGCCGTGAGCGCCCCGACCGTCTGCTCCCCCTCACGGCACAGCCGCTCGAAGATCGCCCGCCGGGTCGGGTCGGCGAGCGTCCTGAACAGAAGGTCGGGGGTGGGAGGCATGAAGGATCCATAACTGTGAAGTTATGAATTAACTCATAACTGTAGAGTTATGGGTGAGTCAAGTGGACTTGGAGGGAAATGGCTGTCGCTCGCGCAACGTCCTCCGCCGTCATTGCGAGCGCAGCGAAGCAATCCAGAATCCCTCCTCGGAGACAGTCTGGATTGCTCCGTCGCAAGGGCTCCTCGCAATGACGGAGAATGTGGAGGCGCCCCGCGAAACGCTACGGCCGCAAATACAGATACCCCTGCGACTGCAGCTCGGCCAGCCGGACCACGCCGCCGTTCTCTGCGTTGACGAAGCCTGGCAGCAGCTCGCTCAGCGTCACGTTCTGCGCCTTCATCGTGTTGCCGCAGGCCGCGAGCTCGAAGCCGCCCTTGGAGAAATCACTGATCCGCTTGCTGACGTCGGGGTTGGCCTGCGCCGAGTGAAACGCCTTCAGTGCCGGGCCGTGGATCACCAGCGCGATCGTCACATGTTCTGGGCCGCCGACGCCGTCGAAGTGGTTCTGGATGTTGCCGAGCACGAAATGGACCTTCTCGGCGTCGCTGAGGTGATAGACCACCTTGAGCTTGTTCGACGGCGCGGTGGCGGTCGTGGCTTTCGCGCTGGAGGCGCCAAGCGCCGCACCCAAAGCCGAGACGGCGCTCCACAAGATGCTGCGGCGGTTCATGGCATTCTCCCTGGATTGCCTGACATTGCCTCAGGCATATCACTTGTGGCGCAGCGCCGCGAGTTCCTTGCGGTCGGTCACCAGTGAGGCGCACTCGCGATTGTCGGCGCGGTCGAGGCGAAAAATCTTGTCGTCGGCGCCGGCGGTCAGCGAATGCTCGGCGTCATCGTCCGGCTTGTTGTTCTGCCAGACCCTGACACGTTCGAGCCGCACGATCGCCGATCTGTCGTCCTTGGAGAGCGCAACGCCGATGCCGCCGCCATCGCAGTCGACGCCGCAGCCGAGGCGCACCTCGTCGCCGCTCCTTGTGAATACGGCGTGGTTGCACGAGCCGCTGGAGTCGAAATCGCCGCTGCGGTGACGGTACCTGAAGCCGAGGCGGAACGAGTGGTGCAGCTCCTTGTCCTCCTTGTCGAACTCCGCGGAGATCAGCAGCTTCATCGCGGCAACCTTCTGCTTCGGATGCCGCGCCAGATGGTCGGCATCGTAGCGGCGGACGAAGCAGGCATAGGCCTTGTCGCCGGGAGGCTTCGCATACATCCGCGTATTGAAGGTCTCGGCCTCGGCCTTGCTGGCCTCACGAATATCATCGCCGTCATCGGCCCGGGCAGCGCCGGTCAATGCAGCCAAGGCAAGGGGAAGAACAAGTGGAAGAACAAGGGCAAGCTTCATGGTCGCACCGAGCGCCTGATGGGCATCCGCCCGCCATCCGCGGGCTGGTCTGCCAATTGGTCGCAGGCGAAGTGGAGCGCGTTCAACCGTCGCACGTCGCTCGTTGTCGGGCAGCGGACACGGCGGGACTTAGTCACTGCTCCGATCAAGAAGGTTCAAGGGGTGTGACGACTTGATTGCCGGGAACCCGAACGTCGGTGCGTGCCGCGACATTGTCTCGGTTCGTCAATGTGGTAGCCTTCACAGACGACCGCCTTTGGCGCTCGTAGGCTGGGGCTGCCTTGCAAGTTTGTGGAGTCCCCCGCATGGGCGAAATTCGCAACTTCAGACCCGGAAATCACGACGAGCCGCCGCCGCACAGCGGAATGCCTCGTCGCCTCGCCGCGATCATCGTCGGTGACATCGCCTCGTACAGCCGCATGATGCAGGCCGACGAGGAAGGCACGCACGCCCGCGTCAAGCGGATCGAGCGCGACATCATCCAGCCCAGCATCATCGAGCACCATGGAAGTCTGGTGAAGACGACCGGCGACGGCTTCATCGCCGTTTTCGACAGTCCCGTGGAAGCCGTTCGATGCAGCATCGTCATCCAGCAGAATCTCGTCGGCCGCAACGCCTCGATTCCCAAGCATTCCCGGCTCGAATATCGGATTGGCGTCAATCTCGGCGACGTCATCGTGGAGCCGGACGACATCTATGGTGACGGCGTCAATATCGCCACGCGTATCGAGGGCATCGCGCAGCCGGGGCAGGTCTACATATCCGGCGCGATCTACGAGCAGATCAAGCACAAGATCGTGTGCGGTTATGAGTCACTCGGCGACCGCAAGGTCAAGAACATTACCGATCCCGTGCGCGTGTATCGCGTGCTGCCGGACGCGGATGCCGTCGGCAAGACACGAAGCCGGCGCGAGAACGTCCTGCTCTTTCTTCTGATCACGGCATTGCTGGTGATTGCCGGCTACGTGCTTTGGTACGTGCTGGTGCAGCACCGCAGCCAGGTGGGGCAACAGGCTGCCGCTCCCCCGATCGCGGCGCCGTTGGCTTCGCCGACGCCGCAGTCCGTTCCGTCGTTACCGAGCCCGGCAGCACCGGCGCCACAAGCCGCACCCGCGGCTTCTCCGTTGCCCACAACGGTGCCACCGCCCGCAGCATCGCCTTCACCGTCTCCGGCATCCAGTCCATCGGTGACGCCGGTCCGGGAACCCGAAATGATCGCCATTCGTGGCGGCAGCTTCGCGATGGGAAGCAATGACGATCCGACCGAACGACCCGTCCATCAGGTCACGATCAAGCCGTTCTCGATCGGAAAATATCCGGTGACGGTGCAGGAGTGGAACGAATGCGCTGCCGCCAAGGCGTGCGGATTCACGGCCACCGGCAAGGACGATGCTCCGGTCAGCAATGTGAGCTGGACCGATGCGCAGCAATATGTCGCCTGGCTCGCGCAAGCGACGAAGAAGCCCTACCGGCTTCCCAGCGAAGCCGAATGGGAATATGCGGCACGCGGCGGGACACAGACCAAATATTGGTGGGGCGACAAGCTCCAGCCGGGCATGGCGGGCTGCAAGGATTGCGGTGAACTTGCGGCCGAGCAGCCGGCCAAGGTCGGCAGTTTCAAGCCCAATCCATTCGGGCTTTACGACATGGGCGGCGGCATCGATCAGTGGGTCGCAGACTGCTGGCACCGGACGTATCAGGGAGCGCCCAGCGACGGCTCGGCGTGGACTAGCCCTGACTGCGGCTCTCATGTCCTGCGCTCAGGCTCCTGGAAGAACGATGCGAGATATGTGCGGCCGTCAAACCGCGGTGGATACGACACCGGTGTTCGTTACCCCACGCATGGATTCCGGATCGCGCTCAGTCCGTAGGTACTGGAGTCAATTTGATGAAGATCGTTTCCTGTATCGCGCTGGCGGCCGCCATCGCATTGCTCCCCGGCGCGGCCTATCCGCAAGGCAAAACTGCGCCAAAGGACGCCAAGCTCTATTTCATCTCGCCGTATGACGGCCAGAAGATACGTGGTGGGTTTTGGGTCCGTTTCGGCCTGCGCAACATGGGCGTGACGCATGCCGGTGACGACTACCACAATGCCGGCCACCATCATCTGTTGATCGATGTGAAAGACCCCATCGATGTCAAGGAGCCGATTCCGCAGGACAAGTCCCATCTGCATTTCGGAGCCGGACAAACCGAAACGTTCCTCGAGCTTCCGCCGGGCACGCACACGCTGCAACTGGTGCTTGGCGACGCCAAGCACTATCCGTTCGAACCACCCGTCGTGTCGGAGAAGATCACGATACGCGTCAGGCCGGCGGCATCAGCGCGAAGATGATCACCGCAGGCTGGCGTTGATCTTGTCCAGGACCGCGGAGCCCGGGCAGAGCGTATCCGCTTCCAGCGCGTTGAGCGGGGTTTCGACCGTGTTGAGATGCTCGTGCAGGTCTTCGGCCTCAGGATCGACGTACAGAAGACCGGTGACGATCTGGCCCTTGGCGGCGTGCCTTGCGAGGAAGGTCTGGGCGCCCAGCCGGTCGTGCGGATCGTAATCGGCGTCGATCTTGCGCAGCGCGATCTTGCTGCCGTCGTGCTGCTCGACCACCTGCACCGTGCCGGGCGCATAGTCCACCGCAATGGGATCGCGGCCGACCAGCACGTCGAGCCGGTTCACGGCATCGTTGTGCTCGCGGACATAGTCGAAACTCTTGGTCGAGCCGGCATGGTTGTTGAAGGCGATACAGGGGCTGATGACGTCGATGAAGGACGCGCCCTTGTGGCCGATCGCGGCTGCGATCAGCGGCACCAGCTGGCTCTTGTCGCCGGAGAACGAGCGCGCCACGAAGGTGGCCCCTAACTGCAGCGCGATCGCGACGAGGTCGATGGCGTTGTCAGTGTTGGTGACGCCCTTCTTGCTCTTCGAGCCGCGGTCGGCGGTGGCCGAGAACTGACCCTTGGTCAGGCCGTAAACGCCGTTGTTCTCGACGATGTAGGTCATGTTGACGCCGCGCCGAATCGAATGCGCGAACTGGCCGAAGCCGATCGAGGCGGAATCGCCGTCGCCGGAGACGCCGAGATAGATCAGATCGCGGTTGGCGAGATTGGCGCCTGTCAGCACGGATGGCATGCGGCCGTGCACGGAATTGAAGCCGTGCGAATTGCCGAGGAAATAGTCCGGCGTCTTTGACGAGCAGCCGATGCCGGAGATCTTCGCCACCCGGTGCGGCTCGATCGAGAGCTCGTAGCAGGCCTCGATAATCGAGGCCGTGATCGAATCGTGGCCGCAGCCCGCGCACAGCGTCGAGATCTTGCCCTCGTAGTCCCGATGCGTGTAGCCGAGCGCGTTCTTCTTCAGCCCCGGATGATGGAATTTCGGTTTTGCGATGTAGGTCATGACACGGCCTTGCGGAGCGGGGTCACCTTGAGGTGGTCCTGGTGGTCGCCAATGGCCTTGGCGATGAAACGGGCGGTGATCGGCGTGCCGTCGTAATGCACGATCGGCACCAGCCGGACGGGATCGATGCCGTTCTCGTTGACGATGAGCTGGCGCAGCTGGCTGTCGCGATTCTGCTCGACGACGTAGACGAAATCGTGCTCGGCGAGGAAGCTCGCCACGCTGGAGTGGAACGGGAAGGCGCGGATGCGCAGACGGTCGAGCTGATGCCCGCGCGCTTCCAGAAGTCCGATCGCCTCGTCCATCGCCGGCGAGGTCGAGCCGAAATATATCACGCCATATTTGGTCGGCCGTTCCGCATTGGCCTGCAGCGGACGCGGCACCAGGTCCTGCGCGGTCTCGAACTTGCGCATCAGGCGCTGCATGTTGTCGGCGTAGACCGTGCCTTCCTCGGAGTAGCGCGCATAGCGGTCCCGCGACGTGCCGCGGGTGAAGTAGGAGCCCTTGGTCGGATGCGTGCCGGGATAGGTGCGGTAGGGAATGCCGTCGCCGTCGACGTCGAGATAGCGGCCGAAGTCGCGGCCTTCCTCCAGCATCGCCGCCGTCATCACCTTGCCGCGGTCATATTGCCTGGCATCGTCCCACTTCAGCGGGCGGCAGAGCCGGTGGTTCATGCCGATGTCGAGATCGAGCATCAGGAAGATCGTCGTCTGCAGCCGCTCGGCGAGATCGAAGGCGGCGGCCGCGAACTCGAAGGCCTCGGCCGGGTCCTCGGGGAACAGCAGCACATGCTTGGTGTCGCCATGCGAGGCATAGGCGCAGGCGATGATGTCGCATTGCTGGGTGCGGGTCGGCATGCCCGTGGAGGGGCCGGCGCGCTGGATGTTCATGATCACGGCCGGAATCTCGGCAAAGTACGAGAGGCCGATGAACTCCGTCATCAGTGAGATGCCGGGGCCGGAGGTCGCCGTGAAGGCGCGGGCGCCGTTCCAGGACGCGCCGATCACGATGCCGATCGACGCGAGCTCGTCCTCGCCCTGCACGATCGCGTATTTCGCCTTGCCCGTTTCAGGATCGTGCCGGTACTTCTTGCAATGGGCGGTGAAAGCCTCGGCCACCGACGAGGACGGCGTGATCGGATACCAGGCACACACGGTGGCGCCACCATAGACCGCGCCGAGCGCGGCGGCGCTGTTGCCCTCGATGAAGATGCGGTCGCCGACCTTGTCGGACTTCTTCACGCGCAGCCCAATCGGACATTTCAGGTTCTGCAGCGCCCAGTCGCGGCCGAGATGCAGCGCATGGACGTTGGAGGAGAGCAGCTTCTCCTTGCCTTTGTACTGCTCGCCGATCAGCTGCTCGATCAGCTTGGGGTCCATGTCGAGCAACGCGCTGAGCGCGCCCAAATAGATGATGTTCTTGAACAGCTGTCGCTGACGCGGATCGGTATAGGTCGAGTTGGTGATCGCAGTCAGCGGCACGCCGATCACTGTGATGTCGTCGCGGAATTTGGTCGACGGCATCGGCTTGGTGGAATCGTAGAACAGGTAGCCGCCGGGCTCGATGCCGGCGACGTCCTTGTCCCAGGTCTGCGGATTCATCGCCACCATCATGTCGACGCCGCCGCGTGCGCCGAGATGGCCGGCTTCCGTCACGCGCACCTCGTACCAGGTCGGCAGGCCCTGGATGTTGGAGGGGAAGATGTTGCGTGGGCTGACAGGCACGCCGTGGCGCAGGATCGCGCGCGCGAACATCTCGTTGGCGCTGGCCGAGCCCGAGCCGTTGACGTTGGCGAAGCGGACGACGAAGTCGTTTACGCTGCTGATCGGCTTTTTGTCGGACATGTCGAACCTGCGTGGGTCATCTCGATGAAATATTTCTGCATGTCCCAGGCGCCGGTGGGACAGCGCTCGGCGCACAGCCCGCAATGCAGGCAGACATCCTCGTCCTTCACCATCACCCGCCCGGTCTTCAGGTCCGAGGAGACGTAGAGGTCCTGGTCCGGATGCGCGGAGGGCGCCTTCAGGCGCTGGCGCAGATCGCTTTCCTCGCCGTTGGCGGTGAAGGTGATGCAATCCATCGGGCAGATGTCGGCGCAGGCGTCGCACTCGATGCAGAGCGAGGTCGAGAACACGGTCTGCACGTCGCAGTTCAGGCAGCGATGCGCTTCGCCGAGCGCCAGCTTGACATCATAGCCGAGCTCGACCTCGGCGCGGATGTCCTTCAGCGCAACGACCTTGTCGCGATGCGGTACCTTATAGCGCTTGTCGGGCGAGATGTCGTTGTCATAGCTCCATTCGTGGATGCCCATCTTCTGCGAGGAGATCTGCACCTCCGGCAGCGGCCGTTCGTCGACCGCTTCGCCCGAGAGCATCTTGTGGATCGACAGCGCGGCGTCATGGCCGTGCGCGACCGCCCAGATGATGTTCTTCGGGCCGAACGCGGCATCGCCGCCGAAGAACACTTTCGGATTGGTCGAGGCGAAGGTCTTCGGATCGACCTTCGGCATGTGCCATTTGTCGAACTCGATGCCGCAATCCTGCTCGATCCAGGGGAAGGCGTTCTCCTGACCGACCGCGACCAGCACGTCGTCGCAGGGAATGGTCTGATCGGGATCGCCCGAAGGCACCAGATTGCGGCGGCCTTTGGCGTCGTATTCGGCTTTGACGTGCTGGAAGGTGACGCCGATCAGCTTGCCGGCGACATGCTTGAAGGCCACCGGGACCATGTAGTTGAGGATCGGGATATCCTCGTGGATCGCGTCTTCCTTCTCCCAGGGCGAGGCCTTCATCTCGTCGAAGCCGGAACGCACGACCACCGTGACTTTCTCGCCGCCGAGCCGGCGCGCGGTGCGGCAGCAATCCATCGCGGTGTTGCCGCCGCCGAGCACGATGACGCGCTTGCCTATCTTGTCGACATGGCCGAACGACACGTTGGCCAGCCATTCGATGCCGATATGGATGTTGGCGGCGGCCTCTTTCCGGCCGGGAAGCTCGAGCTCGCGGCCGCGCGGCGCGCCGGAGCCGACGAAGATGGCGTCGTATTTCTCGGCAAGCAGCGCCTTCATGCTGTCGATGCGGTGGCCGCCTTTGAACTCGACGCCGAGACCCAGGATGTAGCCGGTCTCCTCGTCGATCACCGAATTGGGCAGGCGGAATTTCGGGATCTGCGTGCGCATCATGCCGCCGGCTTCCGGGTCGGCATCGAATACGGTGCAGTGATAGCCGAGCGGCGCGAGATCGCGCGCCACCGTCAGCGAAGCGGGACCGCCGCCGACCAGCGCGACGCGCTTGCCGTTCTTCGGCCCGGGCTTCGGCAGCCGCTGCCTGATGTCGTCCTTGAAATCCGCGGCGACGCGCTTGAGGCGGCAGATCGCGACAGGGTTTTCCTCGACGCGTCCGCGCCGGCACGCCGGCTCGCAGGGACGATCGCAGGTGCGTCCCAGAATGCCGGGAAATACGTTCGATTTCCAATTGATCATGTAGGCATCGCTGTAGCGGCCTTGGGCGATCAATCGGATGTATTCGGGAACCGGGGTGTGCGCAGGACAGGCCCATTGGCAATCGACCACTTTGTGAAAGTAGTCGGGGGCCGCGATGTCGGTCGGTTTCATTCCTACCCTGTCCGCGCAGGCCCGAAGACCCCGCGGCCTTTTTTGTTTGAGCTTGGCGAGCGCTTAACGCGCTTCGATCTGGTTTCTGAATGACGTCATTGGGTTAGCTTATTAGAACCGTTCCGAAGTACAACGGCAAATTTGCGCGCGTCACCGCTTTCATGGGAGCTACGCGTGCACGGCATTAACGCGCGGCGCACGAAATGCGTGCGGTGCAATATGCTGCGATGCGGATGCCGTTCAGCCGCGCGAGATATCGCTCTTGGCGAGGTCCCACATCAGGCAGTAGGTGCCGACGGAGATGGGGAGCGGGAAGGGCGCCGCAGCCGGGCCGGTGAAGCGCTCTGCGATGACGGCGGAGACCGCATTGACATGCGTGCCGTCGATCAGCACGAACCAGTCGCGCGCGCCCTCGTTGCGCACCGCCGGAATTCCCGCCGTTGCGCCCGACAATTCCGGCTCGCTTTCGAGCAGGTGCATCGAGATGATGCCGTCGCGGTCCTGCGGCGCCAGCTTTTCTTGCAGCGCATCACGCCACGCACCGGCGTTGTCGGGCGTCGGCCGCAGCCGCACCAGGCCGAGCGACGCGCCGCGGCCAGTACCCTTGCTGATCGTGATGCGCGCGACCACGCGCAGCATGTCCCTGAAGCGCGCCATGGATCGCCGCGACCATTCGGTCTGGTCGGCGAGGCGTGCCCGGTAGGCGGGGCTGTCGAGCACGCCGAGCGTTTCGGTCGAGTACAGCGAGAGATATTTGGGGTTGGCGGCATGCGCGACATAGCGCCGCGCTTCGAGAAATCCGTCGATTGCGACACGCTCTTCCAGATGCTCGCGATCGTACCAGCGGTTGAAATCGGCCTCGTCCGCAGCGTCGATGTTCATCGACGTCAGCAGCATGCCCTTTCCGGCGAGCGGCATTCTTCTTGTCCTCTCATCGCCCGATCTTCGACGCAAGGTCCGCGATCGACTTCATGACCGCGTCCCTCACGCCGCCATCATAGAGCGAATGCCCGGCTTCTTCCACGATGCGAAGCTCGGAACCGGGCCATACTTTCGCAAGGGCCTGCGCTGTCGCGGGAGCACACAACAGATCATAGCGCCCCTGCACGATCATGCCGGGAATGCCGTCGAGCCGGCCCGCGTTCCGCAGCAGCTGGTCCTCGTTCATGAAGCTGTCGTTGATGAAATAATGCGCTTCCATGAACGGCGTCGCCGGCAATGTGCGCCAGACGTTCAGCCCGGCGAGGTCGAGCCGCGTCCGTGCCGGCTTGTGCTCGGACAAGACGCGCTCGGTGTCGTGCCAGGCCTTCGCCGCCGGGCCATGCACGGCAGGGTCGCTATCGAGGATGCGGCGCCAATAGGCATCCACCGGCCGGTCGCGCTCCTCTGGCGGCAGCACGCTGAGGAAATCCTCGTACAGCGCCGGATGGAATTGCGACAGGCGCGAGGTGAAGGCCGTCTCGACTTCTGCTCGCGTGCCGAGAAACGTCGCGCGCAGCGCAATGCCCGAGACGTGCTCGGGATGCGCCTCTGCATAAGCCAGCGCCAGCGTCGCGCCCCAGGAGCCGCCGACCACCATCCAGCGTTCGAAGCCAAACTTTTCGCGGATCGTTTCCATGTCCGCGATCAGATGCTGTGTGGTGTTGTGCTCGCGTGATCCCTTGGGCCGGCTGCGGCCGCAGCCGCGCTGGTCGAACAGCACGGCGCAGAAGCGGTCGGGATCGAACAGCCGGCGATGGTCGGGCTGGCAGCCGCTGCCGGGCCCGCCATGCAGATAGACCGCGGGGATGCCGTCGCTGCGGCCGACGCTCTCGACATAGAGCTCATGGCCGTCGCCGACGTCGAGCATATCGGAGGTCAGCGGCGCAAAGGGATCAGTGCGTTTGGCCGCTGTGCCCGCGTCGGCGTCAGGCGTCATTCTCGGATTCCAGGGTGCCGCCGGCAAAGTTGCGATAGAGGAAGCGGCTGGTCTCGCCCTCGGCTTCGGCTTCCGCCTGCTTGAAGATGGTCTCGTGCAGCGGCGACAGCGCGCAGGCCGGGTCGGTATTGGCGGCGTCTCCGGTCAGTGCAAAGGCCTGGCAGCGGCAGCCGCCGAAATCGATCTCGCGGAACTCGCAAGACTTGCACGGCTCCTTCATCCAGCCGGTGCCGCGATAGCGGTTGAAGGCCTCCGAGTTCTGCCAGATCCAGGCGATCGAATGGTTGGAGCGCACCGATTCGAAATCGAGCCCGGTGATGCTCTCGGCGGCATGGCAGGGCAGCACCTTGCCGGCGGGCGAGATGTTGAAGAACTGCCGGCCCCAGCCGCCCATGCACTTCTTCGGCCGCAGCGCGTAATAATCCGGCACCACGTAGTCGATCGTCAGTCGGCCCTTCAGCCGCTCGCGCGCCTCCTCAACGAGGCGGGTACACTCATCGAGCTGCGCCACGGTCGGCATTAGCGCGGCGCGATTCTTCAGCGCCCAGCCGTAATATTGCACATTGGCGACCTCGAGCCGGTCGGCATCGAGATCGAGCGCCATCTGGATGATGTCGGGCAGCTGGTGCAGGTTCTGCCGGTGCATCACCGCGTTCACGGTGAGCGGCAGGTCGAGCTCGCGCGTCCATTTCGCGACTTCGAGCTTCTTGCGGTGGCCGCCTTTGTAGCCGGCAACGCGATCTGCGAGGCCGTCCTCGATGCCCTGGAACGAGATCTGCACATGGCAGAGCCCGGCATCTGCGAGATCGCTGAGCCTCTCGCGCGTCAGCAGCACGGCCGAGGTGATGAGATTGGTATAGAGCCCGGCGTCGCTGGCATGCTTGACCAGCTCGACGAGATCTTTCCGTGCCGTCGGCTCGCCACCGGAGAAATGCACCTGGAGCACGCCGATCTCGGCGAGCTCGCTCAAGACCTTCTTCCATTCCTCGGTCGTCAGCTCCTTGCCGGAGCGGTCGAGCTCGACCGGGTTGGAGCAATAGGGACATTGCAGCGGGCAGCGATGGGTGATCTCGAGCAGCACGGCGAGCGGAATGCCGAACGTCTCCGCCGTCGAGCGCTGCTTCTCAAGCACCGCGAGGCTGTCGCTGGGCGGGATGGTCACGTCGCTCATGACGTCTTCTCCCTGATCTCGGTGAGAAAGCCCTTGTCGGCGAGATCCTGCAGCATGGCGATGACGTCGGCCAGGATCGCCTCGCGCGGCGCTGCGTACTTTGCGGCGAGCTGATCGGCGACGTCGCCGACATTGCGCTCGCCGTTGCAGAGTTGCAAGACCTCGACCGCAATCTCGTCCGGCGCCAGCACGCGCTCCGGCGCCAGGATCACCCAGACCTTGCGGGTCTCGTCATATCTGAGCTTGGCATGCCGCGGCAGCACGGGGCGGCTCGCCTCGCTGACGCTGATGTTCCGCGGCCCGGCCATTGCTTTTAATCCTTAGCTCGCTTTGGGCACGAACGCGCCCGGCGGAATGTGGCCCTCGACATAGGCGTGCTGGAGCGCATCCAGCTGCACCCACAGCACGTTGGTCTTGAAGATCAGCGCGTTGCAGACCTGCGCGCGCTGCTCCGGCGTCGTGGCGTGCCTCTTGACATAATCGAGCGCGAAATTGGCGTCGCGCGGCGCCTGGGTCAGGCGGCGCTTGAAGTAGCTCATGATATCCGGGTTGACGAAGTCGTAGTGCTCCAACATGCCGGCGATGCGCTCCTCATGCAGGTTGGGCGCGAACAGCTCGGTCAGTGAGGAGGCGATCGCCTCCAGCGGGCTTTTTTCGCGGCAGAAGTGCACATAGGCTTCCACCGCGAAGCGCGTCGCCGGCAAAATGCCTTCGGTGGATTCGACGTAAGCGGTGTCGAGCCCGAGCCCTTCGGTCAGCTTGATCCAGCGCTCGATGCCGCCCTCGCTGTCGACATCGCCGTCATGGTCTTCGATGCGATGGCGCCATTCCAGCCGCGTGGCGCGGTCGCGGAAGCGGGAGATCACCACCGCGTCCTTGATCGGAATGGTGCTCTGGTAATAGTAGCGGTTGAGCGCCCAGGCCTGCACCTGGCCCTTGTTCAGCTTGCCGCCATGCAGCAGCTTATGGAACGGGTGCAGGCTGTGATAACGCGTGGCGCCGATGTGGCGCAGCGTTGCCTCCAGCTCCTCGGCGGAGTTGAGCTTCAAGTCCTTGCCGATCGAGAGTGCGGTCATTCCAGTCAGTGATGCGGCGTTCACAGCACGATCTCCGTTCCATCCGCGGGTATCTGCCAGCCCGCCTCCTCAGTGAGCTTGCGCTCGGGCGAGCCGGGCAGCAGCGCCGGATTCGAGTTATTGATATGCAGAAACAGCTTCCTGTCGATATTGAGATCGGCCAGCCGGGCGATGGCGCCGTCCTCGCCGGACATGGCGACATGGCCCATGCTCTTGCCGGTCTTGTGGCCGAGGCCAGCCCTGATCATCTCGTCGTCGCGCCAGACGGTGCCGTCGAAGAACACCAGTGAAGCGCCGTCGATCTCGGCCTTGAGCGCGTCGGTCACCTCGGCGCAGGCCGCGATGAAGTAGAAGAACTTGCCCGTGGCCTTGTCGGTGATCTTCAGGCCCAGCGTGTCGCCGTCGCCGCTCTCGCCGCCCGGATGCGCCTTGCCTTCGAGATACCACGCCGACTTGCCCGGCACGGCAAAGGGCAGCACCTCGAGCCCTGAGCGCGCACCGTCGGGCAGCCGCGGCTCGAACGGCTCGCGGAGAGCAATCGGCTGGCGTCGCACGTTCTTCTCGTTCAGCACGTTGAAGATGCTGTTGGAGCTGAGGATCGCCAGCACCTTCTCGTGCGCATAGATCGTGAAGGGCGAACCTTCGCGCATCGACAGCAGGCCGGCCACGGCATCGACTTCGCTGTTGGTCAAGATCACGCCCGCAATCGGCGTGTGGCGCAGCGCGCCCGCCTTTGGGTGCAGCTGCGGCGTGGCGTTCAATTGCTGGCGAAGATCGGGTGAGGCGTTGATCAGGAACCAGTGCTCGCCGTCGCCGCTGAAGGCGACAGAAGCCTGGGTTCGAAACAGCTCTTGTCCCTTCGCACGAGCCGCGCGGCAGCCTTCGCAGCCGCAATTCCACTGCGGAACTCCGCCGCCGGCCCCGGCGCCCAGGACGACGACGCGAAGCATGATCCGTCTCCTGGAGGCGAATTGGCGAGGTGGATCTCAGGCCGAGACAGTTTCGGACAAGGTTTCTCTCTGCCGGAAACGTATCGTGACGGAAAGAACCACCTGCGCAGAACGCGTTTCCACCAGCCGCTTACTTGCGGGTGGCGCTCACATACATATTGATTTCCATGCCGCAGGGCACTTCGACGATCTTAGGGGCTTTCCAGGCCATTTGGCTCTCCATTTTCGCGAATTCGGACGTATCCGCCCATTGGACAAATTAGTGCGGACGGCAAAGTTCGCCAGTGAAATTTTCCCGACCTAGGTAGTAGGCTGCGGGAATTGTTGCACTGCAAAGATGGCGTATTGCGGCCGCAAAGATGAGCGGATCAGATACGCAAAATTGCCGATAGGTCGTGATCCCTGTCGGGATAAACCAGTTGTGAGTAAGGACCGGCTTCTCATCGGCGACAGACGACCCCATTGGATCAGGCATGCCCAGATATTTCTTCAACACCCGCATCGGCGACGAACTGATCGTGGATCCTGACGGCGAGGACCTGCGCAACCCCGATCGCGCCTGGGAGGTCGCGCGCCAGATGATCCTTGAGGTCGTGAAGTCGGAAGGAACCCAGCCGGCGCTGCTGGAGGCCGTCATCGAGGTCACCGACGCCGACGGCGAGATCGTGCTGGAGTTTCCCTTCACCGAAGCGCTGCTCGACATGCCGGACCAGTCCGCGACGAGGCATTAGCCGGACGCGGTAGGGTAACGGGCTCACCGCTCTCTCCACGTCATTGCGAGCGTAGCGAAGCAATCCAGAATCCCTCCCCCGGAGGCAGCCTGGATTGCTTCGTCGCAAGGGCTCCTCGCAATGACGGAGAATGAGGCAACGCCCGGCGCAAAACCCGCCTTTCACCCCCCGAAATCCGCATGGCTTTGCCGCGTTCCCGGCGCTAAAAGACGCCTGTCATACGGAGCAAGCCATGCAAGATCTCTGGCGCCTGTCGGCCGCCGACCTCGCCACCCTCGTCAGGTCCAAAAAAGTCTCCGCCAGGGAGGCCGCCAAGGCCGGTCTCGCGCGGCTCGATGCCGTCAATCCCCAGCTCAACGCGGTGATCGACCACCGGCCGGATGACGTGCTCAAGCAGGCCGATGCCGTCGATGCCGCAATTAGCCGGGGCGAGGACCCCGGCGTCCTCGCGGGCGTGCCCGTCACCATCAAGGCCAATGTCGACCAGGAAGGCTTTGCCACCACCAACGGCCTCAAGCTGCAGCGCGACCTGATCGCGCGCGAGGACAATCCGGTGGTCGCCAATTTCCGGAAATCGGGCGCCATCCTGCTCGGCCGCACCAATTGCCCGGCCTTCTCCTACCGCTGGTTCACCACCAATCTCATCCACGGCGACACCAAGAACCCCCGCGACGCTTCGCTGACGCCGGGCGGCTCGTCCGGCGGCGCCGGCTCGGCGGTCGCGGCCGGCATCGGCCACATCGCGCACGGCACCGACATCGCCGGCTCGATCCGTTATCCCGCCTATGCCTGCGGCGTGCACGGTCTGCGCCCGACGCTCGGACGCATTCCCGCCTTCAACCCGGCGCTGCCGGAGCGCCCGATCGGTCCGCAGATCATGGCGGTCTCGGGCCCGCTGGCGCGCACGGTCAACGATTTGCGCATCTCGCTTGAAGCGATGTCGGCCCGCGACATCCGCGATCCCTGGTTCGCGCCGGTGCCGCTGCAAGGACCCGCACGGGACAAGCGCGCTGCGCTGTGCCTCAATCCGAGTGGCCTTGCCACCGCACCGGAGGTGAAGGCCGCGGTGAGCGATGCCGGCAAGCGGCTGGAGCGTGCGGGCTGGACCGTCGATGTGATCGAGGACACGCCGCCGATGCGCGAAGCGGTGGAATGGCAGATCAAGCTCTGGCTCGGTGACGGCTATGAGGCGCAGCTGGAGATGGCCGAGCGCGAGGGCGATCCCGGCGCACTGGCCTGCCTGCGCGGCAACCGCGCCAGGGTCACGCCGATGGATCAGGCCAATTACGCCAAGGCGCTGACCCGGCGAGCCACGCTGACCCGCGACTGGATGCTGTTCTTCGAAAAATACGCCGTGCTGCTGACGCCGGTCTCCGGCGAATTGCCGTTCCCCGACCATCTCGACCGCAAGGACGAGGATTCCTTCAAGCGGGTCTGGGAAGCGCAGCTGCCGCAGATCGCGATTCCCTTCATGGGATTGCCGGGCCTCGTGGTCTCCACAGGTCTCGTCGGCAGGGCGCCGGTCGGCGTGCACATCGTCTCTGGCCGCTATCGCGAGGATCTGTGCCTGCTCGCCGGCGAAGCGATCGAGGCCGGCGGCGTGCCGCCATCGCCGATCGATCCCGTGGGCTAGCGATGACCGCCATCTACGACTTCAAGGCCAACTCGCTGGCCGGCGAGGAGGTCGCCCTGCGGCGTTTCGAGGGGCAGGTGCTCTTGATCGTCAACACCGCGAGCAAATGCGGTTTCACGCCGCAATATCGCGGCCTCGAGGATCTCCATCGCGACCTCTCTCCCCGCGGCTTCTCGGTGCTCGGCTTTCCCTGCAACCAGTTCGGCGCGCAGGAGCCAGGGCAGGCGAGCGAGATCCAGGAATTCTGCTCGACCCATTACGACGTCACCTTCCCCCTGTTCGAGAAGATCGACGTCAACGGGCCGAAGGCGCATCCTCTGTACGAGTACCTGAAACGCCAGCAATCCGGGCTTCTCGGCGCCGCCATCAAATGGAATTTCACCAAATTCCTGGTGAACCGTGAGGGCCGCGTGGTCGCGCGCTACGCGCCGACCGCCCGGCCCGAAGGATTGCGCAATCAAATCGAAACACTGTTGTGAGCGAGACAATCATGAGCGACGAATTTCCGGACCGCCTGTCGGTCGACCCGAACAGCCCCTATTACAACGCGGAGATCCTGTCGCGCGACGTCGGCATCCGCTTCAAGGGCATCGAGAAGACCAATGTCGAGGAGTACTGCATCAGCGAAGGCTGGGTCCGCGTCACCGCAGGGAACGCCAAGGACCGCCACGGCAACCCGCTGACCATCAAGGTGCACGGTCCGGTGGAGCCGTATTTCAGGGATAAGAAATAGGCTTGACCTGAGCGCGCGCCGTTCGCTCCTCGTCATTGCGAGGAGCGCGCACTCTCTCCTCGTCATTGCGAGCGCAGCGAAGCAATCCAGGATCTTTCCGCCGAGGCAGTCTGGATTGCTTCGTCGCTTCGCTCCTCGCAAAACCACTGAAGGCCCACCCCATGTCCGTCCGCATCGTCGACGTCCGCGAAATTACAAAACCGATCTCCTCGCCGATCCGCAACGCCTATATCGACTTCACGAAGATGACGACCAGCCTCGTCGCCGTCGTCACCGACGTCGTCCGCGATGGCAAGCGCGTCGTCGGCTACGGCTTCAATTCCAACGGCCGCTACGGGCAGGGCGGCCTGATCCGCGAGCGCTTTGCCGCCCGCATCACGGAAGCTGATCCCAAGTCGCTGCTGAACGTATCAGGCGATAATCTCGACCCCGACAAGGTCTGGGCCGCGATGATGACCAACGAGAAGCCGGGCGGCCATGGCGAGCGCTCGGTGGCGGTCGGCACCATCGACATGGCGGTGTGGGACGCGGTGGCGAAGATCGCGGGCAAGCCGCTGTTCCGTCTGCTCGCCGAACGCCACGGCGTCAAAGCCAATCCGCGCGTCTTCGTCTACGCCGCGGGCGGCTACTATTATCCCGGCAAGGATCTCTCGATGCTGCGGGCCGAGATGCGCGGCTATCTCGATCGTGGCTACAATGTCGTCAAGATGAAGATCGGCGGCGCTGATATCGACGAGGACCGCAGGCGCATCGAGGCAGTGCTGAAGGAAATCGGCAAGGACGCGCAGCTCGCCGTCGATGCTAACGGCCGCTTCAACCTGGAGACCGCCATCGCCTACGCCAAGATGCTGCGTGACTATCCCTTGTTCTGGTACGAGGAAGCCGGCGATCCTCTCGACTACGCGCTGCAGGCCGCGCTCGCCGAATTCTATCCGGGCCCGATGGCGACGGGCGAGAACCTGTTCAGCCATCAGGACGCCCGCAATCTGATCCGCTACGGCGGCATGCGCCCCGACCGCGACTGGCTGCAATTCGATTGCGCCTTGTCCTATGGCCTGTGCGAATACCAGCGCACGCTGGAGGTGCTGAAGACCCACGGCTGGTCGCCGAGCCGCTGCATCCCGCACGGCGGCCACCAGATGTCGCTCAACATCGCCGCCGGCCTCGGCTTAGGCGGCAACGAAAGCTATCCCGACCTGTTCCAGCCCTATGGCGGCTTCCCCGACGGCGTCCGCGTCGAGAACGGCCACATCACCATGCCCGAGCTTGCAGGCATCGGCTTCGAAGGCAAGTCCGATCTCTACAAGGAGATGCAGGCGCTGGCGGAGTAGGAGTATCGTTGGAGCGCGACGTCCGCGCCACACACTCCGTCATTGCGAGCGCAGCGAAGCAATCCAGAATCTTTCCGCGGAGGCAGTCTGGATTGCTTCGTCGCAAGAGCTCCTCGCAATGACGGTGGAGGGGCCACTGCCGCTCGCGGGCGTCTGGCCCGCAGCCCAATGTGCCGAATTGCGCGAGCTGTCGCCACACACTCCGTCATTGCGAGCGCAGCGAAGCAATCCAGGGTCTTTCCGCTTCGGCAGTCTGGATTGCTTTCGTCGCAACGGCTCCTCGCAATGACGCTGGCGAAAGCCTCGTAGTCATCTCCTGGTTGTGCTATTGTAGAAGCTGTCCTCAGCCGAGTACGATTATGAAGCAACCCTGCGTGTACATGTTCGCCAATCGTCGCAACGGAACGATCTACACGGGCGTCACCTCCAATCCGCCGCGCCGCGCGTTCGAGCATCGCGAAGGACTGGTAAAGGGTTTTTCATCGAAGTACGGCTGCAAGCTCCTCGTCTGGTACGAGCTGAACGCGACCATGTCCGACGCGATTGTGCGCGAGAAGCAGATCAAAGGTGGCAGCCGGGCGAAGAAGCTTGCGCTCATTGAGAGCCTCAATCCGAATTGGGACGATTTGTACGAGACGCTGATCTGACCGGCAGGAGATCTGCGGCTACTCGGCGAGCCGCTGCCACGTCCTCCGTCATTGCGAGCGTAGCGAAGCAATCCAGGATCTCTCCCCGGAGGCAGTCTGGATTGCTTCGTCGCAAGGGCTCCTCGCAACGACGGGGAGGGAGCGGAAGTCATCCGGTCGTCGTCCGAGCCTGCAGCGGGCGGTCGTTGGGTTTCGCAAGCTGTCGCCCCACACTCCGTCATTGCGAGCGCAGCGAAGCAATCCAGAATCTTTCCACGGCGGCATTGCTTCGCTGTGCTCGCAATGACGATGTGGTAAGCGTCCGCCCCCTACGACAGCCTCATATCCAGCAGCCTTCGCCCTTCGCCCTTCAGCAGCTTCTTCACCGCATTCGACGCCACGACCTCGCCGTCATTGGCATAGGCCTCGTGGTTCTTCTCGATGTCGTCGAGGCGGTAGAGGTAGTTGACCATGACGCCGGCGGACTCGCGCATTCCCTTGGGCGAGAGGTCGCCCAGCCAGTTGATGCGCTCCAGCCGAGCGCCGTTGCCGAGATGGAAGCGGGCGACGGAATCGATCAGCTTGCCCTTCGGCGTGCGCGCCTTGAGGAAATAGTGCGCCGCGAGCGGCTCCAGCACGGCGCGGAGCAGCGCCGCCGTCTCCGGGCTCTCGAACCATCTGGGATCGTCGAGGCGCCTCAGCACCTCGCGGTCCTCGTCCGACAGCGGCAGATCCTTGTCCTGCTTAACCCAGGCCATGAAGCCCGGCACCGGCGACAGCGTGACGAAGGTGTCGAGCTTCGGCAACTCGCGGCGCAGCTCTTCCACCACCTGCTTGATCAGGAAGCTGCCGAAGGAGATGCCGCCCAGGCCGCGCTGGGTGTTGGAGATCGAATAGAACACGGCGGTGCGCGCGCGCTCGATCGGCAGGTGCTGGCGGTCGACTGCGAGCAGGGGCTGGATCGCGCCGGGGATCGTCTCGGTCAGCGCCACCTCGACGAAGATCAAGGGCTCGTCCACCATCGCAGGATGGAAGAAGGCGTAGCAGCGCCGGTCGACCGGATCGATGCGGCGGCGCAGATCATCCCAGTCCGAGATCTCGTGCACGGCCTCATAACGGATGATCTTTTCGAGGATGTTGGCCGGCGTCGACCAGTCGATCCTGCGCAGCACGAGAAACCCCCTATTGAACCACGAAGAAAGAAGATGCGAGACGTCGCGGTCGAGCGCGGCGAGATCGGTGTGCCCGTTCATCATGCCGAGCAGATCGGCGCGCATGTTGACGAGATCGCCGGTACCGCCGGGCGCGCGGTTGAGCCGCCGGATCAGCTCCTGCCGGCGCGGCTCGGAAGCGAAGTGCAGCGAGCTTGCGTCCTCGTCGCTGGGCGCGGCCCGCCATGTCTCGATCGCCTTGGACAGGCGCTCCCGGTCGGGACCGAAATCGCGCACCAATCCCTCGAAGAAGGCGCGGCGTCCCGCAGCGTCCAGCTCCCGGTAGATGTCGAGCACCTCGCGCGCCATCGCCGTGCCCGAGGCTTCGCCCCGGCCCGACAGCAGCGCATCGCAGAGCTCGAGCAGTCCGTCGGCATCATGCTTGGTATCGGCGGCGTCCCCCCGGCGAAGCAACGTGCGGCCGCGCTCGGAGATGGTGGCAAGCAGGTCGGAGAAGAAGGCGTTGGCCATCGGGGCTTTCGTATCAGGTCTGTGCGATGCGGCAAGCTTACACGGGATTTGGGTGCAAGCCGATCACAATCAAGCAGGCGAATGCGGCATCTTTCGCTCCGCCGTGCGTTTGGAGAATGAGGGCATGCCGGAACGGGTCGATGATGTGCCGGGCAGTGCTCATTCCAACGCGCTGTCATGCCCCGGCTTGACCGGGGCATCCAGTACGCCGCAGCTTCTCGATTCTAGCCGAGCCGTCTCGGCGTACTGGGTCGCCCGGTCAAGCCGGGCGACGACACCGCGTGTGCTGCAAACTCCGTCGGCGTCCGACCCGTCACCTGGCGGAATGCGGCCGAGAACGCCGGCACGCTGGCATAGCCGAGCTGGGTCGCGAGCTGCTTCACCGACACGCTCGCATCCGTCGATATCCGCTCGATCGCCGCCGCAATCCTCGCGCGCTGGCACCAGCTCTTGAAGCTCAGCTGCGTCTCGCTCGAAAACAGCCGCGACAGCGTACGCGCGGAGGTTCCGACCGCGCGCGCCAGCGTGTCGATGTCGTGCAGGCCGGTGGGATCGTCGAGCACGATCATCGCCGCGCGGCGGCAGCGCGCTTCGCGCGGCAGCGGCACGAAGGTCGCGGAATCCTCGGCCTGGTGCAATTCCAGCATCACCAGGCGCACCAGGAGCTCGGTGCGCTCTTCGGTGTTGCGCCCGTCGAACAGCGCGAGAATCGCCTGATTGAGCAGCGGCGACACCCGCACTACGAATTCCCTGGTCAGGCCGTCATAGCGCTGCTCGCGCTTCAGCCAGGACAGGTCGAAATACAGCGTGCGCATCTCGATGTCGGCCAGCAGGTCGATGGCATGCTCGAGCCCGGCCGGCACCCAGACCGCGCGGTCCGGCGGCACCAGCCAGCGTCCGGCGGGCGTCGTCACCTGCATCGTGCCCTTTGCCGCATAGATCAGCTGCGCCTCGCGGTGCATGTGCAGATCGATCCGCATCCCCTTGGGATAGTCGCGGGCGACCAGGTGCACGCCCGCGGGCGAGCGGTGGTTGCTCCGGACCTCCCGCAGGATTGGCGTTTCCAAGACAGTCATTGGCAGCATCCCGTCATGGGGAGGACATATAACTCATTTCGGAGCAGGAGAGGATTCGGGAATGAACAGCCCCAGTCGGGTCATCGGTTTCGTCAACGCAGGTCATTTCATCGACCATTATTCGATGCTGATCTTCGCCGCCGCTGTCATCATCATGGGCCCGGCGCTCGGCATGGCTTATTCGGAACTTTTGCCCTACGCGACGCCGGGCTTCGTCGCCTTCGGCGCCGGCTCGCTGCTCACCGGCTGGTTGGGCGATCGCTGGAGCCGCCGGCACATGATGCTGATCTTCTTCGTCGGCATCGGCCTTTCGATGATCGCGGTCGGCTTCCTGCAGACCCCCGTGCAGCTCGGCGCCGCGCTGCTTGCGATCGGCATCTTTGCGTCGATCTATCATCCCGTCGGCACCGCCATGATCGTGTCCTACGCCGATCGGCTCGGCCGCGAGATGGGCATCAACGGCGTCTGGGGCAATCTCGGCGTGGCGTCGTCGGCCCTGGTCACCGGCGTGATCGGCCAATATCTCGGCTGGCGTTTTGCGTTCATCGTTCCTGGCGCGGTTACGGTCCTGATCGGCATCGCCTTCGCGCTGACCATCGTACATGAGGACCGCAAGGGCTCGAAGCAAGCGGCGGCGCAGGCGCGGGTGGCCAAACGGGACATGTGGCGCGTGATCCTGGCGCTGCTGATCGTGGTGATCGCGATCTCCACGACCTTCAACGCCGTCACCGTGGCGCTGCCAAAGCTGTTCGCCGAGCGGCTTGCGGACCTGACCAAAAGCCCGGCGCTGCTCGGGGTCATCGCCGCCGGCGTCTACGTGTTCGGCGCGATGACGCAGTACACGATCGGCCGGCTGCTCGACCGCTACTCCCTGAAGACGGTGGCGCTGCCACTTTCCTTCATGCTGGCGCCATTCCTGTATCTGGCCGCGAGCCTGTCCAACCTGCCGCTGATCGTCGTTTCGATCGGCATCGTCATGGGTGCGTTCGGGCAGGTGACGGTCAACGACGCCATGGTCGGCAAATACACCACGGAAGAGTGGCGTTCGCGCGCCTATGCCGTGCGCTATTTCGTCGGTTTCACCGCGGCCGGCGCCTCCGTCGGTCTGGTCGCCTGGCTCTATGAGCGGGGCGGATTCGTCACCATGCTGCACGCCTTCGCCGCCCTCTGCCTGCTCGCCATCGCCGCCGCGCTGATCCTGCCGCGCGAGATCCGCACGCCGCAGGTGGTGTGAGGGAGACTCTCTCCACCGCATTGCGAGAAGCCCTTGCGACGAAGCAATCCAAATTGCCGCCGCGGAAAAATTCTGGATTGCTTCCGCCTTCGCCAAGGCTTCGGCGGACAAGTCGCTGCGCTCGGAATGACGGAGAATGAGGAGGCACCCTCGCCATGCCACCCACGATGCCATTCTGCCAGTGTTTTGCCCGACGGAGCAAGCCGTTTCGGCAAAGCCGAACTTTTTGAAAGTTTTCAACGGCATCCCTACTGTGCATGGGGTTGTTTTCGCGTTTGGCGTTTTTGCCCCCTCCGTCCCGTCGTGCGCGGCAGGAACTCCCGCCGCCTCCCGCGGGTTCTATCCCCGTGGCCCCGACAGCGGGGCCGGGTAAAGGGGAAATGACGCCTGCATGCTGTGGACCTTGCTCCGGCCGGTCGGCCTCGTCCCCGCGGCGCTCATCCTCACCACCATTGCGGCCGGCGCCGAAGCGGGCAAATCGGCCGGCCCGTCCGAATTCCTGCTGGTGGCGCAGATCGTCCTGCTGATCGCGGTGGGTCGCGGCCTCGGCGAGATCATGATGCGCGTCGGCCAACCCTCAGTGATCGGCGAGCTGCTCGCCGGCATCATCCTGGGGCCGTCATTGCTCGGCTGGATTTGGCCCGAGGCGCAAGCCGCGATCTTTCCCAACACGCCCGAGCAGAAGGCGATGATCGCCGGCATCGCCCAGTTCGGCATCCTGCTGCTTTTGCTGCTGACCGGCATGGAAACCGACCTCAAGCTGGTCCGGAAGGTGGGCAGGGCCGCGATCGCGATCTCGATCGCTGGCATCGTCGTGCCGTTCGCCTGCGGCTTCGCACTCGGCGAGTTCCTGCCGGATGCGCTGCTGCCCAATCCGCAGGAGCGCCTGGTGGCGTCGCTGTTCATGGGCACGGCGCTGTCGATCTCCTCGGTGAAGATCGTCGCGGTCGTCGTGCGCGAGATGAACTTCATGCGCCGCAACGTTGGGCAGATCATCGTCGCGACCGCCGTGATCGACGACACCATCGGCTGGATCATCATCGCCGTCATTTTCAGCCTCGCTTCGCAAGGCTCGCTCGACATCGCTTCCGTGACCAAGTCGGTGCTGGGAACGCTCGCCTTCCTCGCGGTCAGCTTCACCATCGGCCGCCGCCTGGTGTTCCAGCTGATCCGCTGGGCCAACGACAATCTCGTCAGCGCGGCCGCGGTCATCTCCGTGATCCTGCTGCTGATGAGCGTCATGGCGATGATCACGCATCTGATCGGCGTCCACACCGTATTAGGTGCCTTCGTCGCCGGCATCCTGGTCGGGGAATCGCCGATCCTGACGCGGCAGATCGACGAGCGCCTGCGCGGGCTGATCTCAAGCTTCTTCATGCCGGTGTTCTTCGGTCTCGCCGGGCTAAGCGCCGATCTCACGGTGCTGCGCGATCCCAACCTCCTGATGCTCACCGGCCTGCTCGTCGTGATCGCCAGCGTCGGCAAGTTCGGTGGCGCGTTCGTCGGCGGCACCGTGGGCGGGTTGAACGGGAGGGAGTCGCTGGCCCTCGCCAGCGGCATGAACGCGCGCGGCTCGACCGAGGTCATCATCGCGACCATTGGCCTGTCGATCGGCGTGCTCAGCCAGAACCTGTTCACGATGATCGTGACGATGGCGATCGTGACCACGATGGCGATGCCGCCGATGCTGCGCGCGGCGCTGGCCAGGCTGCCGATGAGCGCGGAGGAGAAGGAGCGGTTGGAGCGCGAGGAGTTCGAGAGGCGCGGCTTCGTCGCCAATCTCGAACGTCCCTTGCTCGCCGTGGACGAGAGCGTCAACGCCACCTTCGCCGCGCATGTCGCCGGACTGATCGCCGGCATGCGCGGCCTGCCGATCACGGTGCTGCATATCGGCAAGCGCGCCGAGGAACAAGAGAAGGGGCGCGGCGAGGAAGTGAGCCACGAAGCCGTGGTGAAGAAGGCGGCCGAAACCGTCTCCGCCAACAGCGACAACGATGCCGGCAGCGTCGATGTCATCAGCCGCACCAGGCGCGCGGAGCTTGGCGAGACCATTGCCGACGAGGCGCGCAAGGGCTTCGATCTCCTGGTCGTCGGCATCGCCAAGGTCGCCGCCACCAAGGACCGTTTCGATCGCAAGGTCGAGGATATTGCCGCGAAGTTCGAAGGACCGCTTGCGATCGTGGCCGCCAAGGGCAAGCACCTGAAACAGCCGATGCCCGAGGCGCTCAACATCCTCGTTCCCGTGTCCGGCAGCGCCGTCTCCAAGCGCGGTGCCGAGGTCGCCGTGGCGCTGGCGCAGGCCGGCTCAGGTTCTCTTCGGGTGGTCTATGTAGCGACGACGCGCGACAAGGGTGCGCAGCGCGGTAGCTCGCGCGGGTTGAGCCAGGAGACAGGCATCCTCAAGGACACCAGCGATCTCGCCGCCCGCTACGACGTCGACATCACCACGACCCTGCGCGTGAACCGCGCGCCGGAGGCGGCGATTCTGCGCGAGATCGACACCACCGACGTCGACCTCGTCGTCATGGGCGTTGACCGGATCCAGGCCGACCATCTCTCCTTCGGCGGCGTCGCCGATGCAGTGCTGCGACAGTCGAAGGTCTCGGTGCTCCTGGTCTCGAGCGGCGAGGCGCGGCAGGCGCCGGCGGAGCAGGGTTAGGGCTTCACCTCCGCCACCGCCTGCGGCTTCTTCTTCGACGACCGCCAGTTCTCGAAACGCTGCACCACGACGAAGAAGGCCGGCACGAACAGCACCGCAAGGCAGGTCGAGGCCAGCATGCCCGAGAATACCGTGATGCCGATCGACTTGCGCGCGCTGGCGCCGGCGCCGGTGGCGAGCACCAGCGGGACGACGCCGAGGATGAAGGCGAACGAGGTCATCAGGATCGGCCGGAAGCGGGCGCGCGCGGCCTCGATCGCGGATTCGATGATCGGCTTGCCGTCGCGGCCGTGCAGCTCGAGCCCCACCTCGACGATCAGGATGGCGTTCTTGGCCGACAGCGCGATCAGGAGGATCAGGCCGATCTGGCAATAGAGGTTGTTGTCGATCTTGAGGGCGGAGAGGATCAGCATCGGCCCGAGCAGCGACAGCGGCACGGCGAGAATCACCGAGATCGGCGCGTACCAGCTCTCGTACTGGCCGGCGAGCACGAGATAGACCAGCAGCATGGCGAGCCCGAACACCCAGTAGATCTGGTTCGAGACCGCCTTCTCCTGATACGACATCGCGGTCCATTCATAGCCGGTGCCCGGCGGCAACGTCTTGTCCGCGATCTCCTCCATCAGCTTCAGCGATTGGCCCGACGAATAGCCCTGCGCCGGCAGGCCGATCACGGTCGACGACGGATAGAGATTGTAGAGGCTGATCAGCGACGGCCCCGTGGCCGGCGTGATCTTGGCGACGGTGCCGAGCGGGATCATGTCGCCGTTCGAGTTGCGCACCTGCATGTTGGCGATGTCGCGCTCGGTGACGCGGAACGCGGGATCGGCTTGGGTGTAGACCTGGAACACGCGGCCGAACTTGTTGAACTGGTTGACATAGGATGAGCCGAGATAGGTCGACAGCGCCGAGAACACCTGATCCGTGGTGACATGAAGCGTCTGAGTCTTGACGCGGTCGATCTCGACGTTGAATTGCGGCACCGAGGAGCGGAACGAGGACTGCACGCGCTGCAGCGCGCTCTGGCTTTGAGCGTTGGTGACCATCGCGCCGGTGATGGCCTGCAGCTTGGCGAAATCGCTGTTGCCGTCGCGCAGCTCGACCTGCATCGAGAAGCCGGCGGCGTTGCCGATGCCCTGGATCGGCGGCGGCGGCAACACGATGGTGCGCGCCTCCATGATATCAGCGAGCTTGTCGTTCAGGCCAAAGACCAGCGAGCGCAGATCCTCACCGGGCCCTTTACGCGCGTCCCAATCCTTCAGGATGATGTAGGCGACACCGGCATTGGCGAGGCTGGCGCTGTTGTCGAGCGCGGAGATGCCGGCGATGGTGATGACCTGCGCCACGCCGGGCGTGTCCTTGATCAGCCCGCTCGCTTTGTCGAGCACGGCCTGCGTCCGCTCCAGCGCGGCGCCGTCGGGCAGCTGCACCGCGGCGATCAGATAGCCCTGGTCCTCGATCGGCAGGAAGCCGGTCGGCACCCGCGACAGGCCATAGCCGCTGGCGGCGATGATCAGCAGTGCGAACGCGACCGAGATGGTGGCGTGCTTCACGAGGAACGTGATCAGCCTTGTGTAGCCGCGCTCGACGCGGTTGTAGACCGCATTGAAGCCCCGATAGAAGAAATTGCGCTGCTCCGGCGGCACGGCCGGCCGCAGCCACAGCGCGCATTGCGTCGGCTTCAAGGTCGCGGCGTTGATGGCGGAGAGCAGGGCGGTCGCGGCGATCACCAGCGCGAATTGCGAGTAGATGCGCCCGGTCAGTCCGGCGAGGAACGAAGCGGGCAGGAACACCGAGATCAGCACCAGCGTGATGCCGACGATCGGCGCGAACAGCTGGTCCATCGCGCGGATCGCGGCGTCGTGGCCGTTCATGCCCTGTTCGATGTTGTGGGCGGCGCCCTCGACCACGACGATGGCGTCGTCGACCACGATGCCGATCGCGAGCACGATCGCAAACAGCGTCGACATGTTGATGGTGAAGCCGAGTGCCGCCATCGCGGCGAAGGCGCCGATGATGGTGACAGGCACGGTCGTCGCCGGCACCAGCATCGCGCGCCAGTCCTGCAGGAAGATGAGGATCACGACCAGCACCAGCAGGCCGGCCTCGATCAGGGTCATATAGACCTCGTGCACCGAGGCTTCGACGAACTTGGTGGTGTCGAACGGCGTGTCGTACTTGATGCCTTCGGGGAAGCGCTTGGCGAGCTCCGCCATCTTCTTCTCGACGGCCTGCTCGACCTGCAGCGCGTTGGCGCCCGGCGACTGGAACACGCCGATGCCGACCGCGGGCTGCTTGTTGAGCGAGAAGATCTGGCTGTAGGTCTGCGCGCCGAGTTCGACCCAGCCGACGTCGCGCACCCGCGTGACGTCGCCGCTCGTGCCCGTCTTGACGATAATGTTCTCGAACTGGCCGGAATCGTCGAGCCGTCCGTTGACGTTCAGCGTGTACTGGAACGCTTGTCCCGGCGGCGTCGGCGGCGCGCCGACCTGACCGGCGGCGACCTGCTGGCTCTGCTGCTGGATTGCCTGGATCACGTCCTGCGGCACCAGGCCACGCACCTGCAGCTTGTTGGGATCGAGCCAGATCCGCATCGAGTATTGCCCGGCGCCGAATACGGTGACGTTGCCGACGCCGGGCAGGCGCGAGAGCTCGTCGCGGATGTTGATGGTGGCGTAGTTGCTCAAGTAGAGGCTGTCGTACCTCGCATCCGGCGAGGTGAGCGTCACGAACAGCAGGATCGAGGTCGACCGCTTCTGCACGGTGACGCCCTGGTTCTGCACGGCTTGCGGCAATTGCGACAATGCGCTGGAGACGCGGTTCTGCACCAGCACCTGCGCGAAGTTGAGGTCGGTGCCGATCTTGAAGGTCACGGTCAGCGTGTAGGTGCCGTCGGAGCCGCTGTAGGACTGCATGTAGAGCATGTCCTCGACGCCGTTGACCTGCTGCTCGATCGGCAGCGCCACGGTATCGATCACGGTCTTGGCGCTGGCGCCGGGATAGCGCGTGGTGACCTGCACGGTCGGTGGCACCACGTCGGGATATTGCGCGATGGCGAGATTGAACAGCGCGACGCCGCCGATCAGGATCATCAACAGCGCGATGACGTTCGAGAGGACCGGCCGCTCGATGAAGAACTTTGAGATCATGGCTGGCAGCCCCTACTTGCTCGAGGCCTGCGTCTGCTCGATCTTCGTCACCTGCGGGTCGATCTTCTGGCCCGGGATGACGCGCAAGAGCCCCGCGGTCACGACGCGATCCTCTGGCTTCAGGCCGCTCTCGATCACGCGCAGGCCGTTGTCGACCGGGCCGATCTGTACCTTGCGCTGCTCGACGACGTTGTCGCTGTTGACGACGAGGAGATAGCGGCCGCCCTGGTCGCTGCCGAGCGCGGTGTCGGGAACGAGCAGGGCGCTCTTCTCCTGGTCGAAGGGCACGCGGACCCGGACGAAATAGCCAGGCAGCAGCACCCGCTTGTCGTTGGGAACGAGGCCGCGCACGGCCAGCGTGCCGGTCGACTGGTTGAGGGTCGGCGAGACGTAGTCGAGCTTGCCCTCATGAGGGTAGCCGGTATCGGTCTGCAGCCCCACTTGAATCGGGAAGTGCTTCATGTCCGCGGGCGTCAGTCCGCGACGGGTCGCCTCGGCGCGGATGCGCAGCACGTCCTGCTCGTTGACGGTGAAGTTCACATAGATCGGGTCCATCGCCACGATGGTGGCGAGCTGGGTCGGCGAGGAGACGCCGACGAGCTCGCCGATCGAGACCATGTGCGCGCTGACGATGCCGTCGAACGGTGCCGTGACCTTGGTGTAGCCGTAATTGACTTCGGCGAGCTTGGTGTTGGCCTGGGCCTGCTGCAGATTGGCCTGGGCGTTGTCGCGGTTCGAGGTCGAGGTGTCGAGCGTGGCTTGCGAGACCGCCTGGCGCTGCACCAGCTCGGCCTGTCGCTTGTAGTCGGCCTCCGCCTGCCGGAGCGAGGCCTGCGCGCCGACTTCGGCCGCCTGCGCCTGCTCGAGCTTGAGCTTGTAGGTCTCAGGCTCGATCGTGAACAGCTGGGTGCCCTGCTTCACGAATGTGCCGTCCTGATAGTCGATCGTTTGCAGAAAGCCTTGCACGCGCGCGACGAGATCGACGCTCTTGATCGGTGCCGTGTTGCCGGTCGCCTCGATGTAGCGCGTCACCGGACGCTGCACCGGCGTCGCGACGTCGACCTTGGGCGGCGGCGGCGCCACGAACGTGTTCTTGTCCTCGCAGCCGGCGAGCACAGCCAATGCCGCGGTTGCGGCGAGTGCCCGACCGATATGTTTCCTCGCTGCTCCATTGCGTCGTGCGGGAGATGCGGGATTTGCGCGGCTCATTCGGTGGTCCCCGATTGCTGTCTGTCGGTGCGGCAGGCTACCAACAAACGGGCAGTCGTGGAACACCATAGCCATGGCGGTCACGGGTCTTGCACCGAAAACGGCAGTGTGGCCTTTGACAGATTTGTCACGACAAGGCGCTTTGCGAACGATTGGCCCGTCCGCACCTAGAGCTGGCGCGCATGCCACGCCGCGAGCACATCCTTCTCGTCTTCGGCAGTGAGACCGACGACGGGCCCGTTGACGGCGTTGAGCCAATCAAGCGTATCGCGCGCGGTGTCTCCCGGCGGTCGCGAGGTCAATCCGGCCGCGCGTGCCGGCGAGGTATCGCGCGTCAGGAAGCCGGCGTAGTCCGGCAATGGCAGCCACATCGGTAAGGACCGCGGGCCCGCCCAACGCCTGACGTCATGCGCTTCCAGAAAGGCGCGATCGATCCAGGTGAAGGTGCAGGACGCGTTCAGCGCGGAAGCGCATTCGCTCAGGAATCCGCCGCGCGTGCGGATCGGCCCAATCCCGTCATAGATGCCGACGAGACCGCTCTCTGCCGCATGCACGATCCATGGCGCGAGATCGCGCACGTCGATGAACTGGACCGCATCCTCCGGCGATCCCGGCGCCAGCACCTCGCCGCCGCGCGCAAGCCGCGCCGGCCAATAGGCGAACCGTCCGGTCGGGTCCTCGGGGCCTGCGATCAGTCCGGCGCGGCAGATGAAGGCATCATCGCCGACCGCCTGTTCGCAGGCGACCTTGGCTGCGCCGTAGATCGCCTCGGTGCTGTGCTCGATCTCTCCCGCAACAGGCTCGCGCAGCGGCGCGGAGTCGGCGCGTTGCCCCGGGATGCGGTTGTCGGCGTAGACGCTGATCGTCGAGACGAAGGTCCAATGCACGCCCGGCCGCTTCAGCGCGGCGACTGCGCGACGGACCTGGCCGGGATGACGCGAGACATCGACCACGGCGTCGAATGTCTCACCCGCGAGCGGCGCAAGTCCGTCGGCCACGTCGCGGTCGATCCGCAGGAAGCGGGCGCCGGCGGCAATCGGCCCCGCAAGGCCGCGGGCCGCGCAGGTCACGTCATGCCCGCCAGCGGAGGCATGGCTTGCGATCGCCCGGCCGAGAAACTGGCTGCCGCCGAGAACGAGAATGCGCATGAAATGGTCCGTGGGGTCGATGCCACCGCGAGACTACAACCTGCGCTGGCAGTTGCAACCCGCTTTCTCAGCGTGTCCTGATCTCGGCGTATTTCGCCATCGCTTTCTCGAACTTCCGGTTGAACAGCCACATCGCGGCGAAGATTTCGCGATAGCTTGCCGAGGTTTTCGCCCGGTCGGCCCGTCCGAAGGCAAAGATGCTGTTGTTGCGCAGGTATCCCATGATTCTGGGGCTTGACACCCGGTAATTCAGGAGATCGCCCGATTTGAGCGCGGACCGCGTCGGGGTTGGAACGATCTGGATCAGCTGGAAAAGCTTCATCTGGTCGATCGTATCAGGCAGCGTCTTGACGATACCCGGAATCTCGCGGAACAGATCGGAGTGCGCGTTCATCAACCCGTTGCGGACGTTGGTCCAGTGGTTGAAGCGCTGATCGGTGCCGCGGGCACGCGCCTCCTCCTTGTCGTCTCGCGCGCTCAAGCCCGGGTCGATCGCAGCTACGTCGCCCTTGATCTTCTCCCATTTCCGCCGGCCGTTGCGGTCTTCGGAGGGGCCTGTCTGGAAGCTGCCCATATAGGTGTTCGAGCGTGCATTGCGGACATTCTGCTTGCCGTTGGTCTCCGCAAAGAACAGCCCGAGGCTGATCCGCCCGGCAGCTTCGGCGTGTTCGGGAGCGAGGCCCTTGGCGCGCGCAATCGCGACCGCAAGATCGACGACGTCCTCGAACGGCGTCGGCGAGCTCTGCGCGTTGGCAGGCGGCGCCTCCATGAGGTCGAACAGCCTGCCGTATTCCTCGACCAGCGGCTCGATCTCGGCATCGAAATAGGCCGGAGGAATCTCGAACTTGTTCGGCCGGCCGATCCGCGACGGCATGACGTCGGTGAGGTCCTTGTAGCTGCTGATCACAGCGACGCGCGCGAGATAGAGCGCCTGTCCCGGCAGGTTCGGCAGCGGCTCCTTCGCCTCGATCTGGCGCCGCCGCTCAGTGAGGATGGATTTGAAGTCGCCGAGCGCGCGCTCGTAAGCCGCGAGCGCCTCCGATTGCTGTGGCGTCGGCGCCGCCTTTTGCGCAACGGTGGGCACCGCGCCGAAGATGGCAACAGCCGCAAGGGCCGCGGCGGCAAGTCGTCTCGATCCCATGACCGATCCTGTGGCTGGTTCCCGTCGATTCGATGGCCAGCGAGATCGTAGACTCCGGAGGCGAGCTGCCGCAATTCTCCTCTCACGCCGCCCGATAGTCCGGCGCCGTCGCGAGGAATTTGCCGTAAGCATCCGCATCCGGAGGTTGGAAGCGTCCTTTGAGCCCGCCGGTCTTCTGGTTCTTCGCGCCGATATCGGCCATCAGCTCGTCGAAATGGCGGTAGTGATAAGGGGCGACGCAGAGGCCGCCATAGACGCCCGCGGCCGGCCGCTCGACGCGCTTGAAGTGCAGCATCATCTCGATGTTGTCGCGCATCGCCTGTGCCGTCGGCTGGTTCGCGAGCTGGCCGTCGGCATAACGCACCAGCCAGTTCGCCGCGAGGTCGGCGCAGAGCACGGTGCAGAACGAGGAGTTGAAGCCGACGAAGCCGAGCTCGGGCAGATCCGGATTGGCGATCAGGCGATAGAGCCGGTACTGCCCGTCGGCATCGACCAGTTTCTGCCGGTAGGCCTCGGGCAGGAACGGCACGCCGAGCTTGTAGCCGATCGCGAGCACGGCGACGTCGGCGCCCACGCGCTCGCCACCACTCATCACGATGCTGTCGCCCTCATAATGGTCGAACGTGCCGAACACGGCCTTGATGCGGCCGTCGGCGACCATCGGGTAGAAGCCCGGCGTTGCGATGGGCACCGAGCAGTTGACGCCGTCCTCGATGCGCTCCTTCGGCACCATGTTGCAGCGGCCGAGCTTGAGCTGCGCCTTCAACAGGCTCTCCAGCCCGCGCCAATTGGCCCAGACCAGCGGCGCGGCGAGGCGGTGCGCGAGCCGTCCCATCGTGCTGATGCCCCAACCCGGAAACATCTCCTCCTGCGCGCGGATGTAGAGGATGCGCTTGAAGTTCACGAGACCGCCGATGAAATAGGGAATGCGCCAGACCGGCTCACGCATCACGATGGTGACCTCGCGCGCGCCTGACTTCACCGCATTCACGGCGATGTCAGTTGCGGACTTCGAGCCGCCGAGCACGACGACGCGGCGTTCCTTCGCCAGGGTCGGATCGCCGTATTTCGACGAGTGCAGGATCTGGCCGCCCTGCGCCAGAAAGCCGTCCTCGCCGGGGCAATGCAGCTCGCGCGGCTCGTTGAACTGCCCGGTGCAGACCGCAACGAAATCGAAATCCTCGTTCGTGGTCGTGCCGTTCTTGTCCTTCAAGGCGAGCGTCCATCCCCGCCTGCCGTCAGCACGGCGCGCCATGCCGGCGACCTCGGTGTTGAGCCGCAGCATGCGCTCGAGGCCAAAACTCTTGGCATAGTCGGCGAGGTAGGCGTGGACCTGCGGCCCGGTCGGCCATTCCGGATAGGCATCCGGCATGGCACGGTCGGTGTAGCGGTAGAGCTCCTTCGGGCTCTGGGTCTGCACCTCGGGGTAGGAGCGCGCCGGCTCCCAGACGCCGCCGAGATCCGAGCTGCGCTCGACGATCGTGACGCGGTGGCCTCGGGTGGAGAATGCTTTCGCGGCGGCAAGGCCGGAGACGCCGGCGCCGATCACGCAGACATGTTTTGGGCTGACCATGGGTTTGCTCGATGTGTTGCGCGCAAGCGGCCGCGTTCGGCCGCAAGGCGCGGCCGGCCGGACTGCAAGCCGATGGAAGCGGAGGAAGCGGCGACGGCTAGTCGTTGGCCTCGGGCGGCAGGAAGTCGACCTCATGCAGCGCCGAGATGCGCACGACCTCGGCCGGGTCGGTCAGATTGTGCAGCTGGTTGAACAGCGCCTCCAGCTTCTGCATCGGTGAGACCCAGAACAGCGCGCGGCACGGCTTGTCGGACTTGTTGAAATAGCCGTGCGGGATGCCGCGTGGCATGCGCACGAGGTCGCCGGCATTGGCCTTGACCCATTGACCGTCGAGCTTGAGATCGAGCGTGCCTTCCTGCACCAGGATGAACTCGTCCTGGGTCGGATGGATATGCACCGGCACGAACTGGCCGGGATCGCTGTTGGTCTCGAACGCGAAAGTGGAGTCGGTGACGGCCTTGGGGAAATAGACCTGGCCAAGGATGTTCCAGCTCTTGCCGCCGTAGCCTTTCCCGTTCGCGGTGATGCCTTTTTCGAGTGCAGTCATGGCTTGCTCCTCATGGATTCCGGCGGGGACGGAGCATCGTCCGAGGACGGACCGCCTGTCTATCCGCTAAACGAATCCGGATGAACCTATTGCCATGCAGCACGACGAATTTGCGAGCTCCGGCCCTTTTCGCCCCCGCGGAACTATTATAGGCTTAAAGGAATTCCGGGCGCGAAGCATGGTCGACGATGTCCGCAGCCGAGCTGGAAATGAGCGCAACAGCCTCTGCAGCCGAACGGCTTGCGGCCTTCGCCCGCGTCACCACTGATGACGTCGACGAGGCGGCCGAGCAGATCGGGCGCATCTTCTGCCCGCATGAACTCAAGCCGACACAGGCGCGCGCGGCCGGCTTCTCGGCCCGGCACAATTGCGCGGCGTTCGAGGGTTTCTCCATCAACTACGTCGCCTATGGCGGAGCGGTCAGCATCCATCCGGGCTGCCTCGAGCGCTTCTTCCTGGTGCAGGTCCCGCTTGCTGGCAGCGCCCGCATTCGTGCCGGTCGCCGTGAGCTCGATGCGGCCCCGGACCGGATCGCGTCGCTGCTGTCGCCGACAATTCCGACCCGGATGATGTGGAGCGATTGTGCGCAGGCGATCCTGCTGCTCGATCGCCGCATGGTCGAGCAGCGCGCCGCGGCCTTGTCGGGCAGGGCGACCGGGGTGGTCGAGTTCGATCCGGTGATCGAGCTGGATGCGCCGTCCGGGCGGGCCCTGCAGACGAGGCTCGCCGAGCTGATGACACTCGCCGAGCGTCTCGGACCATCAGGCCGGCTGTCGCCGGCCGCAATGGCCGATTGGCGCGAAGCGCTGCTCGATCATCTGCTCAACCGGCAGCGGCATGGCCTGTCGGATGCGATTGAAACTTTCTCAGGACAGGCCGAGCGTTTGCCGCGTGCCCTTCGCGCCGCGCGCGACCACCTTGCCGACCATGCCGGCGAGCCGCTCGACCTCGCGCAGCTCGCCTGCGCCTCCGGCATCGGCATCCGCGCGCTGCAGCTCGGCTTCCGCCGTCACTTCGGCGTGTCGATCTCGCAGATGCTGCTCGACATGCGCCTCGCCGGCCTCAATGCGCGCCTCGCGCAAGCCGCACCCGATGTTTCCATCACCGAGATGGCCTTCGATCTCGGCTTCACCCATCTCGGCCGCATGGCCGGCGCCTACCGCGAGAAATTCGGCGAGACGCCGTCAGCCACGCTGCGGCGAAGGATGAGCTAGATCCGTCTCGCCAGACCTTGATGCCGGACTCAACCCGCCGGCGAGTCGGTCTGGCGCAGCGTCGTCACCCAGATCACGCGCGCCACCTGCTGGGTCGGGTTGTCGAACATGTGCGGCACGATGCTCGGAAAACGAAAGCTGTCGCCGGCTTCCAGCACATGGGCCTGGTTGTCGAGCCACAGCCGCAGGCTGCCCGAGAGGATGTAGCCCGCCTTCTCGCCGGTGTGCTGCAGGAAGTCGGTGCCGGAGGAGGCGCCGGGATTGAGCGTGAGCTCGTAGAGCTCGAGCTGGCCATTGCCTTCCGGCGTCAGCGCTTCCTTGACGACGCCGCTGGCGGTGAGCCGCAGCAGCCGCCTGGCGTTCTTGCGCACGGTGTAGCGCGGCGCTTCGGCAGGATCGCTGCTCTCGAAGAAATAGGAGATGGGAACGTCGAGCGCGATTGAGAGCAGGCGCAGCGTGCGGATCGACGGCATCGCGCGCGCACGTTCGAGCTGGCTGATCATGCCGGTCGACAGGCCGGTCTTGTTGGCGACGTCCTGGATCGAGAGGCCGGCGCGCTGACGCAGCAGCCGCACTGTTTCACCCAGGCGCTGGTCGACCGCATCTTCGGCCTCGGTCGTCGGAGCGTCCTTCAGACTGTTCGTGTCGCCGCGACCATCCATGTCGCTCTCCCATGCATCATCTCAGCGTCGGGGATCGAGCCCCGCGCCTTCAGTCAGAGTGAAAAGCTGGCGCATTCTAGCAATGCGATTGACAGCTGTATTTAGTCGTGATGAACTTTTGGGAGAAAAATTTAGAAGCACTAAAGCCCACTCCTGTCCCTTTGCCGGGGTCTCGGGGGCGCGGGAGACGGTGCCGCGTGCGGAAACGGAGAGTGGGTCATGGCGGACGACACCGGCAAGTTCGGCGTTGGGGCAGGACATCTCGGCATTCCGAATCGCCGTCAATTCTTCCAGCTCGGCGCGGGCGCGGCCGCAGGCTGGACGCTTTCAGGGAACGCTTCCGCGCAGACCGAACGTCCCACCAATCCGCCGGGCAAGCCGCGTGGCCAAGTGATTGCGGCGCTGTCGCAAGAGCCGACCGTCTTTCATCCCTTGATGCCGGGCATCGAGGTCGATCAGGGCATCTGGTGGCAGGTGTTCTCGCCGCTCTGGTACATCGAGCCCGATGGCAAGTTCGTCCCCGACCTCGCCCGCGAAGTCCCGACCATCGAGAATGGCGGCCTCTCCGCCGAAGGCCTGACCTGGAAGATCAAGCTGCGCAATAACGTGAAGTGGCACGACGGCACGCCGTTCACGGCGGAGGATGTCAAATTCTCCATCGAGCTGATCAACAATCCCGCATTCCGTGCGCGCAGCCGGGTCGGCCATAGCCTCGTCAAGGACATCACCGTCGTGGCGTCCGACGAGATCCACTGGCGAATGGAAGCGCCCTATTCGCCCTATATGTCGATCCTGGCGTCGTTCACCTTCATCGTGCCCAAGCACATCCTGGAGAAGGTGTCCGATCCGAATGCCTCACCGTTCCACAATGCGCCTGTCGGGACCGGCCCGTTTCGCTGGGGCGAGCGCGTGCCCGGCGACCATATCCAGCTGAACGCCCACACCGGCTATCATGGCAAGGGGCCGTACCTCGAACGCGTGGTCTTCAAATACATCCCTGATCTCACCGTGCTCTACACCCAGTTCCGCACCGGTCAGGTCGACTACACCGGCCTGCAAGGCATCCTGCCGAACTTCGTGCAGGAGGCAAAGACGCTGAAGGGCCGCAAGATCTTCGTCTCTTCGACCTCCTCGGTAGAGCATATCGCGCCGAACCTGGATTTTGGCCCTTTCACTGATCGTGCCGTGCGCGAGGCGCTCTATCTCGGCATCAACAAGCAGGCGATCATCGACGCGCTCTATTACGGTCTGCCGACGCAGACCGAGAGCTTCGTGCCGCAGCAGGCCTGGTCGTTCCAGCAGGGTCTGCCGCAGCACAAATACGATCCTGCCAAGGCCAACGCGCTGCTCGACGCCGCGGGCTGGGTTCGCGGCTCCGGCGGCATTCGCGAGAAGGGCGGCGTCAAGCTCGAATTCACCAACTCGACGACGGCGGGCAGTGCCGTGCGCGAACAGTGCCAGCAGCTCCTGATCCAGGACTGGCGGGCCATTGGCGCGGCGATGCGCGTCAGCAACATGCCGGCGGCCGTGATCTGGGGCGACTTCTGGCAGCAATCGAAGTTCAATTCAGTGATCGTCGGCGTGAACTTCATGCTGGGCAGCGACCCCGACGTGACGCCGCGCTTCGGCTCCGGCGCCATTCCCGCCAAGGGCGGCCGCGGCTTCAACACTTATCAATATCAAAGCGCGCAGGCCGACCGGCTGTTGTCTGAAGGCGCCAAGCAATTCGACCTGGCGCAACGCAAGGCCACCTATGGCGAGCTGCAAAAGCTGATCCGCAACGACCTCGCCATCCTGCCGCTGTTCCAGGGCTTCATCGCCGAGGGCATCAAGGAGGGGCTGCAAGGCTTCCGTCCCAACATCAACACCTCCATCAATTGCTGGAACATCCGCGAATGGTATTGGGCCTGATGTCTCGGGCTGGTCGGATCGCCTGAGATGGCCCGCTACGTCGTCAATCGCCTGGCGCAGGCGATCATGCTGCTGGTGATCGTCTCGGGGATCGGCTTCGCCATCCTGCATCTGGCGCCCGGCGGGCCGCTGTCGCAGTTTGCCGTCTCAAGCCAGATGACGCAGGAGGATCTCGACCGCGTCACCAGGCAGCTCGGCCTCGATCGTCCGCTGCTGGTCCAATATCTCGACTGGTTCGGCCGCATGGTGCGGGGTGATTGGGGCAAGTCGTATCGCGACGGCGAGGCGGTGCTGTCGGTGATCTCCTCGCATCTCGGCGCCACGCTGGAGCTGATGGCGACGGCGACCATCATCGCCGTGCTGCTCGGCTGCTGGATCGGCATCCTTGGCGCGCTACGCCGCTACTCGCTGTTCGATACGCTTGCCACCGTCGGCGCCATGATCGCGCTGTCGATCCCGACCTTCTGGTTCGGCCTCGTCACCATCTACGTCTTCTCGGTCAAGCTCGGCTGGTTGCCGGCGGGCAACCGGCACACCATTGGCGACGGCTCCTTCCTCGACCTGCTGCATCATCTGATCGCGCCGGCCATGGTGCTGGCGCTGGTCGAGACCGCGATGTGGGGCCGTTTCATGCGCTCCTCGATGCTCGAGGTCATCAACCAGGACTACATCCGCACTGCACGCGCCAAGGGCATGCCGGAATGGCGCATTCTCACGGTGCACGCGCTTCGCAACGCGCTGCTGCCGATGATCACGGTCGCCGGCCTGCAGTTTCCGACGCTGCTGGGCGGTGCGCTGGTGGCGGAGACCGTGTTCACCTGGCCGGGCATGGGCCGCCTGTTCCTGGATTCGATTGGTTACCGCGACTATCCCGTGGTGATGGGCATCTTGATGTTCTCGGCGACGATGGTGCTGATCGGCTCGCTGCTGGCAGACATCCTCTATGCCGTCGTCGATCCGCGCATCCGGGTGGGCTGAAGCGATGGCGACCGCAGCCCTCTCCACCGTTCAGCTCGCGCCCGGCCAGGCCGCGTGGCGGCGCTTTCGCCGGCATCGGTTGGCGCTCGCGGGCGCCTTGATCATCCTCGTGCTCGTGCTCGGTTCGACGTTCGGCCCCTACCTGCTGCCGTTCGACGACACCTACATCGACATCATGAAGCGGTTCGCGCCGCCGCTCTCCGGCGCGCATATTCTCGGCACCGACGAGCTCGGCCGCGACGTGCTGGCACGGTTGATGATGGGCGGGCGGGTCTCGCTCTCGATCGGCATCGTCGCGATGGTGATCGCGATGGCGGTCGGCATTGTCGTCGGCGCCTTTGCCGGGTTCTATGGCGGCGCGGTCGGCGCGGTGTTGATGCGGCTCGTCGACGCCGTGCTGTGCTTTCCGACCATCTTCCTGCTGCTGGCGCTCGCAGCGCTCACCGAGCCCGGCCTCGTCACCACCACCGTGCTGATCGCGGCGACGGCCTGGATGGCGGTCGCGCGCGTCGTCGAAGCCCAGGTGCGCTCGTTGCGCGAGCGGGAATTCGCGGTGGCCGCGCTCGCGTTCGGCTCCTCGAACCTGCGCATCATGTTCCGCGAGCTCGTGCCCAACGCGATCGCACCGATCGTCGTTGCCGCGACGCTCAACGTCGCCAAGGCGATCCTGCTCGAATCCTATGTCAGCTATCTCGGCTACGGCATCCAGCCGCCGGCGGCGAGCTGGGGCAACATGCTCAACAACGCGCAGATCTATCTAACCAGCGCGCCCTGGCTTGCGATCGCGCCGGGCGTCGCCATCACGCTCGCGGTGACCAGCTTCAACTTTCTCGGTGACGGCCTGCGCGACGCGCTCGATCCGCGCATGAACATCCCGTAACGCGCAAGACCTCTGACGCGCAAGACTTCGAACTGAACTCCAGGAGTGCCCCATGTCCCCGCCGCTCAACCGCATCAACAGCGACGAACGCCTGCCGGCGCAGGTAGATGTCGTCGTCATCGGCGGCGGCGTCATCGGCGTCTCGGCCGCCTATCATCTGGCGAAGAAGGGGCACTCCGTCGCGCTGGTCGAGAAGGGCCATGTCGGCGGCGAGCAGTCGAGCCGCAATTGGGGCTGGTGCCGCCAGCAAGGCCGCGCACGCGAGGAGATCCCGCTCGCGCGCGAGGCGCTGCTTCTGTGGGAGGACATGCAGAACGATGCCGGCGTCGATGCCGGCTTCCGGCGAACCGGGGTGTTGTTCCTGACCAAGAGCAAGGACGAACTCGCCAGCTGGGAGCGCTGGGCCGCGGTCGCGCGCGAGATGCAGGTTCACTCCACCGTGCTGACGCCGGCCGAGGTCGCCGAGCGCATGCCCGGCAACGCCGACACATGGGTCGGCGGCCTGCACACGCCGAGCGATGGCCGCGCCGAGCCGTCGATGGCCGTCCCTGCGCTCGCCACCGCCGCACGCAAGCACGGCGTCACCATCCACCAGGGCTGCGCCGCGCGCGGGCTGGAGACGATGGGCGGGAGGGTCAGCGCCGTCGTCACCGAGAAGGGCACCATCCGCACGCAATCCGTGCTGCTGGCGGGCGGCGCGTGGTCATCGCTGTTCTGCCGCCGCCACGGCATCGAGCTGCCGATCGGCCTCGTCAACGCCACCGCGTGCCGGACCACGCCGGGACCGGAGATCACCTCCGGCGCGCTCGGCACCGATTTCTACTGCATCCGCCGCCGCCTCGACGGCGGCTTCACGCTGGCGCTGCGCAACCGCGGCACGGTCGAGCTGTCGCCGGACCTGTTCCGTTACGCGCGCACGTTCTGGCCGACCTATCAGCATCGCAAGAACGGATTGAAGCTCTCGTTCGGCAAGTCGTTCTTCGATCAGCTCATGCGCGGCACCAGCTGGAGTTTCGACAAGCTATCGCCGTTCGAGGCCGAGCGCGTGCGCGATCCGGCGCCCGACATGTCGCTGGTCAACTCGGCGCTGGCGGCGCTGATCAAGTCGAATCCGGAATTGAAGGACATCGAGATCGCCGAAGCCTGGGGCGGCACCATCGACTGCACGCCCGATACGATACCGGTGATCTCACCGGTCGATGCGCTGCCGGGTTTCTTCCTCGCGACCGGCTTCTCCGGCCACGGTTTCGGCATCGGTCCCGCCGCCGGCAAGCTCGCCGCCGACCTCGTGACCGGCGCGACGCCGCTTGTCGATCCGGCCGCCTACAGCCACAAGCGCATGATCGACGGCCGCCGGCTCGCGCCAGTCAGCCCGTTCTGAGGGCGGCATGACGGTTCTCTACAAGGCCAATATGGTGCGCGGCGCCGAGTGGGCGCGCTTCTTCGCGGAGCGCGCGCCTGATGTGCCGTTCCGGCTCTGGCCCGACATCGGCGATCCCGCCGCGGTGCGTTATCTCGTGGCCTGGGTGCCGCCGGATGACATCACGACGACCTTTCCCAATCTCGAGCTGGTCTTCTCGGTGGGCGCGGGCGTCGATCAGTTCGACACCACGACAGTCCCGGCGCACATCCCGCTGGTCCGCATGCTGGAGCCCGGCATTGCCGAGACCATGGTCGAATACGTCACCATGGCCGTGCTTGCCCTGCATCGCGATCTCCTCGATTTCATTAGCCAGCAGAGGCAGCAGGTCTGGCGCGAGATCCGGATCACGCCGGCCAGGCGCCGGCACGTCGGCGTGATGGGGCTCGGCCAGCTCGGCCAGGCCGTGCTGGAACGGCTCAAGACGTTCGGCTTTCCGCTTCTTGGGTGGAATCGTTCGCCGCGCGAGATCGAAGGCGTCACCTGCTATGAGGGGGCCGATGCCTTGCCAGAATTTCTGGCGCAGGCCGACATTCTCGTCTGCCTGCTGCCGCTGACGGATCAAACGCGCAGCATTCTCAATGCCGAGCTGTTCGCGCGCCTGCCGCGCGGGGCAGGGCTCGTCAATGTCGGACGCGGCCCGCATCTCGTCGAGGCCGATCTCCTCGCAGCCCTCGACAGCGGCGCGCTATCAGGTGCGGTGCTCGACGTCACCGATCCCGAGCCGCTGCCGGTAGGCCACCCGTTCTGGAGCCATCCGCGTATCCTGCTGACGCCGCACAACGCCAGCATGACCACGCCCGACACGGCCGTCGATTTCGTGCTCGACGTCATCGCGCGTCACCGCCGCGGCGAGGAGCTGCCGGGGCTGGTCGATCGCAGGCGGGGCTATTAGGGCAATCGCATGAGCATCGACAGAAGAAGATCTGATCAGGCCGTTGCCGAAGCACAGTCCTCCGTGCTTTCGGTCTCCGGCCTCACCACCTCCTTCATGCTCGAGCGGCAATGGATTCCCGTCGTTCGCAAGGTCTCGTTCGACATCGCAGCCCGCGAAACCGTCGCGATCGTCGGCGAGTCCGGCTCGGGCAAGAGCGTCACCGCGCTGTCGATCATGCGGCTCATTCCGAGCGAGATCGGCCGGGTCGAGGGCCGCGTCATGCTGGCGGGGCGCGATCTGCTCGCGCTGCCCGAGGCTGATATGAAGGATATCCGCGGCAATGACGTCGCCATGATCTTCCAGGAGCCGATGACGAGCCTCAATCCGGTGCTCACCATCGGCTTCCAGATCGCGGAGGCGCTGATCCAGCATCGCGGCCTGTCGCGCGCGGCGGCGGAGGCGGAGACCGTCCGCCTGCTCGATCGCGTCCGCATCCCTGCGGCGGCGTCGCGCTTCCACGAGCACCCGCATCGCTTCTCCGGCGGCATGCGCCAGCGCGTGATGATCGCGATGGCGCTGGCCTGCAAGCCGAAGCTTCTGATCGCGGACGAGCCGACCACCGCGCTCGACGTCACCATCCAGGCCCAGATCCTGGAACTGCTCAAAGAACTTCAGCAGGAGGAGGGCATGTCGATCCTCTTCATCACCCACGACATGGGCGTGGTCGCCGAGATCGCGGACCGCACCGTGGTGATGTATGGCGGGCAGGCGGTGGAGACGGACGCCACCGCGCGCATTTTTGCTGCGCCTGCGGATCCCTATACGCGCGCGCTGCTCGCGGCGGTGCCGCGGCTCGGCTCGATGGACGGGCGGATGCGGCCGATGCGGTTTCCGATCGTCGACAAGGTGACGGGCACGTCGGACGAGCCGGCCGAGACGCCCGATACCGTCTCGCCCGCCGAGCGGCCTCTGCTGGAAGTCTCAAACCTCACGACGCGCTTTCCGATCCGCTCGGGCCTGTTCGGCAAGGTCTCGGGCCGCGTCCATGCGGTCGAGAACGTCTCCTTCACCTTGCGCGCCGGCGAGACGCTGGCGCTGGTCGGCGAATCCGGCTGCGGCAAGTCGACCACCGGCCGCTCCATCCTGAAGCTGACGCAGCCGGACAGCGGCACCGTCCTGATCGACGGCCAGGATGTGCTGGCCATGAACGGCCGGGCTTTGCGCGATGTCCGCAAGCACATGCAGATCGTGTTTCAGGATCCGTTCGCGAGCCTCAATCCGCGCATGTCGGTGGGAACGGCGATCGCTGCGCCTTTGCTTGCCAACGGACTGGCAACGGCGTCGCAGGCGCGCGACAAGGTCGCCGACCTGCTCGTCCGCGTCGGCCTCTCCGCTGACATGGCCGCGCGCTTCCCGCACGAATTCTCCGGCGGCCAGCGGCAGCGCATCTGCATCGCGCGCGCGCTCGCGCTCGGGCCGAAGCTGATCGTCGCCGACGAAGCTGTCTCCGCGCTCGACGTCTCGGTGAAGGCGCAGGTCGTGAACCTGATGCTCGACCTCCAGGCCAGCATGGGCCTCGCCTATCTCTTTATTTCCCACGACATCGCCGTGGTCGAGCGCATGAGCCACCGCGTCGCCGTGATGTTTCTCGGCGAGATCGTCGAGATCGGCCCGCGCGCGTCGGTGTTCGGCAACCCCCAGCACCCCTACACCAAAAAGCTGATGGCCGCCGTGCCGGTGCCCGATCCGTCACGCCGCGGCACGCCGCGTCCAACCTCCAACGACGAGATCAGAAGCCCGGTCCGCGCGCCGGATTATCAGCCCCCCGTGCGGCGCTATCGCGAAGTGTCGCCCGGTCACGTCGTGCAGATGTGGGGCGAGGAATGGTCGGCCTGAGGCTGCGAGCTTCACGAAACCAAGCGCGTATCTTTGATTTCGGCCAGACGCGGGCAGCGTGCTGACCAACCGCGCGTTGCAGATCCAGCATGTTCGCCGTCCGTTATCGCGAAATGAGATGCGTCCTTCGGAAATTGTGACCGAATAGAGCGACAGGGAGGACCGTGTGTGAACCGCTTCATACGCGCTCGCTCTCTTTCTGAATTACCACTCTCGCAACGAAAATTGCCGCACCCGGATCATTTGAAACACGGGTGAGATGCAATGCCTGCGCAGCCACATGCTCGCAGCTTTGGATTGGTTCCGTCTCGCTCACGAGCAAAGCCAGTCCCATCACTCAGCAAAGATTCTTCAGAAATTGGAATGAAAGGGCATCGCGCAACTCACGCAGCTTCTGTTCGGGGTCGGCCGGTAGGCTGCTACTTACTCAGAAGGAGCTCCTATGAAGATAAGCAGCGCAATTTTCAGCGCCTTTTCTGCAACAAGGCGCGTCGGCAATCTTCGGATCGCCCGTTCAAGTCTGATCAAATCGGCTCATCTTCTTGAAAGAATCGGGCTGGCCGCCGTTGGTGCATCTGGCGGCCTCTATGTTGGGGCGGCCCTGTTACGTCAGAAAGCCGGACTATTCGAAAGCGGCTGGATCGTCCTGATAACAATGCTCTACGGAGCTGTCGGCTATTACGTCGGAATTGATATGGCTGGCCATGGCGCACAGAGGTCGACATCGAGCATCTCGGAAGAATGGAACGGTTCCGAGCCGGTCGAGATTATGAGTGCGGCTGGCACGTTCGGTGCGGCAATCGCTGCGACTCTGTCCGTCAGCATTCTTGTCCTTGATCAAAATCTGCCTAACGGCCTGATCGGCTTTGTTGCCGGCTGCTGGGTAATCGGTTCTTCGCTCCAGGTTGCGGCGGGCACGATGGCTCGCAGCTATGAAGCGCCTGTCAGCGAGCAATGAAGGAGCTCCGGTCGCGGATAACAATCCGCTCGGCACAAGCCGCAGTGTTGGTTCGGTTCCGGTTCGAAACGAGCGCGACGACTCTTCGCAACCTCTGCCGTCCAATGCTGCGCGCTAACGATGTTTGGTAGCAAAGCCGTTCGCATCGAGCAGTGTCACCGCTTGAAAGCGATATCGGCATTGAGAAACCCAGGTTATCGCGCAACAAACAAGACGTGCCATCATGGTGGTGTTGGTATATTGTTCCCGTGCGCCGTGGTCCAAAACTTCTGCTAACTGCTAACCACACGATCGGTGGAGCCAATGCAGATTGCGGAGTGGCTCGAGAAGCTGGGGCTTGCGCAATACGCGGAGCGCTTTGCCCAAAATGGGATCGACATAGGCGTCCTTCCCGAACTGATGGATGAGGACTTCGATAAGCTCGGAGTCCTGCTCGGCCATCGCCGCAAGATGCTGCGTGCTATCGCTGACCTCGATCCGGCCGCGTTGATCGCATCTCCCGCTCGTCCTCAGGACGCCGAGCGGCGTCACCTCACGGTCATGTTTTGCGATCTGGTCGGCTCGACTGCGCTCTCGGCGCGTCTGGACCCCGAGGATATGTGGGAGGTGATCCGGGCCTATCGCGCTGCCTGCGCGAGCGTGGTTGCTGCTTATGATGGCAGGATAGCCAGATTCGTCGGCGACGGAATACTCGTCTATTTCGGCTATCCGCGCGCCCACGAAGATGATGCCGAGCGCGCGGTGCGCGCCGGCCTCGACATGATCTCCGCGATACGCCAGCTCAAGACAGGGACCGACGAACGAGCTGAACTGCGGATCGCAATTGCGACCGGACTTGTGGTGGTCGGCGACCTCATCAGCGGAGATGCGTCGGAGGAGCACGCAACCATCGGCGACACACCAAACCTCGCCGCCCGGCTCCAGAGCCTGGCGGAGCCGGGGGTCGTCGTCGTTGCTTCATCGACGCGCCGGCTGCTTGGCGATCTGTTCTCCCTGCGCAATCTCGGCCGTCGGGAGGTCAAGGGAATGGCAGACCCCATCGCGGTCTGGGCGGTGGAAGGCGTGACCGCATCCGAGAGTCGCTTCGAGGCAGTCCGTGCCGCGCGCTCGATCGGCTTTGTCGGCCGCAAGAACGAGATCGAGTTCATCCTCTCGCGCCAGCGGGAGGCATGGCAGGGGCGGCGCCAGTTCGTATTGATTTCCGGCGAAGCGGGCATCGGCAAGTCCCGTATTGTGGCAACGCTGTCGGAAAGCCCCTCGTTGGGGTTGCACCGTCGCGTGCGATATCAGTGTTCGCCTTACCACACCAATAGTGCGCTTCATCCCTTCGTCGCGCAGCTCGAGCGCGCCGCCGGAATTCGCTCGCACGACACGGCGGATCAAAAACTCGACAAGCTCGAGGCAATGCTCGCAATAGGAACCCAGCAGGTCGCCCGGGCAACACCGCTCATTGCGGCTCTGCTTTCGATTCCCACCGGCGACCATTGCCCGCCCCTCGGCTTGAGCCCGGCGCAGCAGCGGCGGCAGACTTTTGCCGCCCTTCTCGATCAGCTTGAGGGACTGGCGCGAGGCCAGCCGCTGCTGATCATCTGCGAGGATATGCATTGGGCCGATGCCACGACACTTGAACTGTTCGATCTCGCGGTCGATCGGATCAGGGGACTGCCGATACTCGTGCTCTTGACGTCCCGGCCGGAGTTCGAGCCCTCCTGGTCGGGCCTTGCCAACGTCAGTCTGTTGCGGCTCGACCGGCTCGATCGGCAGGACACGCGCGCGCTCGTCGAGCAGATTGTCGTCGGTCGCCAGCTGCCACGCGAGATGATGGAGCAGATCATCGACAAGACCGATGGCATTCCGCTATTCGTCGAGGAATTGACCAAGATGGTGCTGGAGTCCGGGCTGCTCGTTGAGGATGCCGGGCGCTACCGCCTGAATAATCCGCTGCCGCCGCTTGCTATCCCTGCGACGCTGCAGGATTCGCTGATGGCGCGGCTTGATCGGCTCGCTCCGGTCAAGGAGGTGGCCCAGATAGGAGCCGCCATTGGCCGCGACTTCTCGTACGCGCTGCTGAAAACCGTGGCGGGACGCGACGATCTGACGCTGGGCGCGGCGCTGGGACAACTTGAAGAGGCCGAACTGCTGCTGCGTCGTGGGACACCGCCCGAAGCAAATTACAGTTTCAAGCATGCCCTTGTTCAAGAAGCGGCCTACGAGAGCCTGCTCAAGAGCAAACGGCAGGTGCTTCACACACGGATTGGCGATGTCCTGCGCGACAAGTTTCCAATCGTCGCCGAGACCGAGCCGGAAGTTCTCGCGCACCACTTCACCGAGGCGGGGCTGAGCGAGATCGCCCTCGAATGGTGGCGCAAGGCGGGCCAGCAGGCGTTGAAACGCTCGGCCTATTCCGAGGCGATCGCGCATCTCGGCAAGGCCATCGCGATCGCCGATCAATTGCCTGGCGAGCCCCACCGGATGATGAGCAGGCTGCATCTTCAAATCGCATATGGCCGTGCCTTGCGGGGCAGCCTCGGCCACAGTGCTCCGGAAACGGTCGCCGCATGGACGCGCGCGCGACAATTCGGAACCGGTATCGATGATCCCGTTGAACTTGCGCCGGTCCATTCCGGCCTCTTCAATGCCTGCCTGACCCATGGCGAACTTGCTCCGATGCGGGAGCTGGCGGATGCCATCAGGAGCGCCGCTGAGCGACGGCCGGACTCGCCGGTGGCCGCCGTCGTGGCCCATTGGACTGGGGGCGTGACCTGCTGGTTCGCCGGCGAGTATTTGAACGCGCGTACGCATCTTGAGCGGGCGCTGGCGATCTATCGGGCCGAACCGAATCCCGCGACCTTCAGGGCTTCGGCGCTGGATCTCCCGTTCGTGATCATGCGATTTCTCGCTTTGGTGCTCTGGCCGCTTGGCGACATCGCTCGTGCGCGCAAGCTCGCCGCGGAAGCGGTGGGTACTCCGGGAGAAAAACGGGCGCTGTCCCAGGCCAATGCGCTGGTTCATCGCGCGGTGTTCGACGGAGTATGCGGGGGCATGTTGCAGCAGACAGAAACGATCCTGGCGCTCGGTCTCGCGCGCGACCACACGATGCCGCTGTACGTGGCCGCCGGCACCTACCTGAACGGCCTCGCCAAGTGGCGTGCGGGAGACCGAATGACCGGACTGGCGGACATGCGTCACGGCTGGACCTTCCTGCACGAGAACGATTGCTACCTCTGCGAACCGTTCTGGGGGATGCATGTCGCCCTGGCGATTGCAGATTTAGGCGACGTCGAGACCGGGCTGGAAATCCTGGACGAATTGATCGCCGGGACGGGACAATCCGGCCAGCATTGGCTTGATGCCGAGCTGCATCGTGTCCGCGGTAAACTCTTATCGCGCCATAATCCTTCGGACGAATCCAGTGCCGAAGACGCCCTCAAGCGGGCGCTGGACATCGCACAACATCAGCAGACCAAGACCTTTGAGCTGCGCAGCGCTCTTGAACTTGCACGCCTGTACAAGACAAATGGCCGAGCGCGTACGCTATCCGAAGTGCTTGCGCCCGTGGTCGCTCAATTCGAGGCGGAGCATGGTCTTCCCGAATTCGCGGAAGCGAAAGAGCTGCTTAGGAATGGGCGTTAGCCGCGCCGCCATTCGATCAGTACAAGCGCCGCGCCGACTTCAAGCCAGAATAGGTCGGCATCTTGTTCTCGATTCCCGAGCCGTAGTTCTCCGGTTTTGACACGTCTTAACCTGCTGTGGTGAAAGCTAGATATGCTTCTCGTGGTTGCGAGGGGGAGTCTGCTGCGGCGGCGAATCCTGATTTCGGCAAGCAGCTGTTGTCGGATTGCTCATTGTCTCAAGGCGCAGGCTTCATGCCAACACCTGGGCCATGCGGTGATAGGCTTGCCTTCGCAAGGGCAGGCGGAGCGACCAAAGCCCATTTGGAGATCCAGTCGTGGTTCGCCTGCATGTCGAACGTTTCATTCGCAGCCGGATCGCTCGGCGGTCCCTGGCGCTCGGGATCATCGCTCTCAGCGGATGGGCCCTGTTGCCGTATGTGACCTACCGAATCGCGCCCTCCGCCTATGTCAATGCCGAGCTCATGCGGGTGACTGCGCCGATGGCGGGTCAGCTCTCGTCAGATCTTCCCCGCAAGGGCGAATATTTCGAGCACACCCGGATGGTGCCGCTGGTCGAGGCGCGTTCGCCGGATCGCCGGCACCTCATGGACCTTGATCAGCAGCTGGCCATGTCCACCAAACGCGCCGAGCTCGCACGCCGGCAACTCGAGGAAATCGCCGAGCTCGATCGCAAGCTCCGCGAGCGAAGCGAGGACTATCGTTCGGGGATGGTAGCGCGCCTGCGCCACGAGATAGGTGAAACGGAAGTTGAAAAAGGCGGCTGTCTCGCTGAGGCGCGGCAGCGGAACGATGTCGCGGGCCGGATGGAGAGGCTCGTGAAGCTCGGCATCAGTTCGCAGATCCGCTCCGGTGAGGCCCAGGCCTCGCAGGAGGCAACCGCAACGCGGTGCCAGATGGCCGATGAACGCCTGCGGCGCCTCAAGACGGAATTGGGGGCGGCCGACAAGGGCATTTATCTTCGTGGCGATGCCAACGACGTGCCCTATTCTCAGCAGCAGCGCGAGCGGCTTGTCCTCCGCCGCCAGGAGCTCGAGACAGACCTGTTGCAGAACAGCTCACGTGCCGCGCAGTTGGCCGCGGAAATTGCAGAGGAACGCACTCGACTTGATCGTCTCGATCACTACGATCTGTCCTTGCCCGCAGCCCATGTGGTCTGGTCGGTCGCGGCCAGCCCGGGCTCGATGGTCACGGAAGGGCAGTCGGTCTTCGATTTCGCAGATTGCAAACGCCGGTTTATCGTCGTTGAACTACCCGAGCGCGATTTCGAGAAGATCAAGGCCGGAGATGCGGCTACCGTCCGTCTGATTGGGAGTCGCGAATGGAAGAGCGGCCAGATCCGGCAGGTCCGCGGATCGGCCGCGTACGGCGATGATCGGCTGCTTGCGGCTCGGGTGCCGCGGCCTGATCCGGGCAACATTACCATTGAGATTTCGCTTCCGCCCAATGAGACGTCGGCCGACCGCAACGGCTCCTGCGATATCGGACGATTGGCTGAGGTGCGCTTCGAGCGCAGAGCCGACGGCCTGCTACGATTGGTCAGCTCGAAGTTGAAATGGCTGACCGCTCGCCTGGAACTCGACCAATCGCCCCTGTGAGCGAGATGGTCCATGCAAGCCATGACTCTGCCTCTCTCTCAGCTGTTCGCGCCGATGCTGGGCATCTTTGCTGCGATGTATCTGTTGGCGCCGACCTTTCCGGTCGCGCGCCCTTGGGCGCGTCTTGCGGTCTTTGTTGTGGTTTGGCTTGTGGTGGCCCACTATCTCGAATGGCGTATTTTCAGCACCGTGCTCCCGGCAAGCGGGACCTGGTATCAGGTCGGCTGGATCTGGTTCTGTCTGTTCGTCGAGCTTCTGACTTTCACAGATCAGTTCATTCTCTATCTGACGTTCCTTCGCAGGACCGATCGCCGAAGCGAAGCAGATCAGCACGAGCGTCGGCTTCGCAGCCTGCCGGATGATGAGCTGCCCTCGGTCGACGTCTTTATTCCGACCTACGACGAGCCATTCGAGGTGCTGGAAAAGACGATCACCGGCGCGCTGTGCCTGGACTATCCGAACGTCCAGGTGTGGGTCTTGGATGATGGTCGCAGGCCTTGGCTCAGGGCACTCTGCACGCAAAAGGGCGCCGGCTATCTCACGCGCGCCGACAATTTGAATGCCAAGGCCGGCAATATCAATCATGCCCTGACCAAGACGAGCGGCGAGTTCTTCGCGATCTTTGATGCGGATTTCGTGCCGCAGCGCAATTTCCTGATGCGCACGATGGGCTTCTTCGCTGATCCAAAGGTCGGAATCGTTCAGATCCCGCACGCCTTCTACAATGAGGACCCGATGCAGGCGAATCTCGGCCTGCACAGGGGATTGCCGGACGAGCAACGGTTCTTCTTCGATTCCATCATGCCCGCGCGCGACGGCTGGGATGGTGCCTTTTGTTGTGGTTCCAACTCCGTCACGCGTCGCGCAGCACTCCGCGCGGTAGGCGATGCCTTGCCGACCCAGTCCATTACGGAAGACATCCTGCTGACGCTCGTCCTGCTGCGCAAGGGATACGTCACCCGCTATCTCTGCGAACCGCTGGCGATTGGACTGGCGCCGGAAAGCCTTGATGCCTTTTTCGTGCAGCGGCAACGCTGGGCGCGTGGCGCGATTCAGACGCTGTACCTCGCCGCCGGTCCGCTCGGCCCCGGACTGGGCTTGATGCATCGGCTCCTCTTCTTTCCGACGCATTGGCTCTCATTGGGCTTGCGGGCGCTCATGGTCGTGGTGGTTCCGATCGTGTTCATGTGGACCGGCTTGGCGCCTGTCGTCGATGTCACCCCCGAATCGGTGTTCTACTACTTGTTCCCCGCGATCCTGGCGCTCAACGGCGGCATCTCCTGGTTCGCGCCGCACGTGCATTTTCCGCTCGCCGCTCAGGTGTCGGCGACGATCCAGAGCTTCAAGATATTGCCGACGGTGCTGGGGACTCTCGTCAAGCCGGCGGGACATGCGTTCAGGGTGACGCCGAAGGGGGCTGCCGCGCGGCGCGCAAGTTACGCTGCGGAGATATTCTGGCCGTCGGCGGTCTTGATGGCGTTGACGGTTGTCGGTGTGGTTCTGAACACGATCCCGGAATGGCGCATCATCGATCATCCGGCCGCTCTACCGATGGTCGCCTTCTGGTCGGTCGTGAACATCGTCGTGCTTTTCTTCGTCTGCATGACCTCGCTGCAGGCGCGGATGGGACGTACCGAGGAGCGTTTCGACATCGACGAAACTATCTTGATCCAGACCGTGACCGGCGAGCAGCTTTCTGGACGCGTGAGCAACATCTCCCTCTCTGGCGCCGGCGTTCTGCTTGGCTCCGGTATTGACTTTCCTCGCGCCGGAGAACCGCTGCGCGTGCACATCATGCAGGTCGGATGGGTCGATGCGGTGATTGCGCAACAAAGGGGCCGGCTCATCGGGGTGCAGTTCAAATTGCCGCAGTCGCTTGAACGAGACCTGCTGATCCGCAAGCTCTTTACCGTCGCCCGTCTGAAGCGGAAAGGTGTCGTCGCGTGCTCGGTGAATAGGGCGATGCTTAAGAACATCTGGTTGATGGCCGCACCGTTGCCCCACATTGTTGCAGGCGGCGCGAAGCCCGCGTCGGTCTCGCCGACCGAGCGTCTGCCGGCAGAGAGCATGGTCATTCGGCCTCAACCGCGGACAGACGATTTTGCACTTCTTGCCGGAGCTCGAAGCCTGCATCCGACGAGTTTTACTGAACCTGGCTTTGGCCGAGTGGCCGGCACAGTAATCGAAGCCGTCGCGCCGAGTTGATTGCTGTGTTGTCCTTCTCGCCGGACCAGTCCATGCGCTATCGATCGACGGTCAAGCCGCTCATCGATGCCGTCAATCTCCTTCCGGTGTTCTCCCAAAAAATCACAAGCGGAACGAGCAACCATCCTTTAGCCCAAGGCGTTTACGGGGTTGAGGGTGCAGGGAGCATCTCTTGATCGATCACCGCAGCGATCTTCGGAAGGGGCGTCTGACGCTCTGGGCCTCCGCATTCGTGGCGGTCGCTTGCTTGGCGATTGTCGCGCTCAGCGGCTGGCGGGAGTGGTCCCAGCGACAGACGCTGCTGAAGGGCTCCGAAACAGACGTGGCCAATCTGGCCCGGTCGGTGACGCAACACGCGGACGATACGTTCGAACTCGCGGACACCGTTCTCAATGTGGTGGTCGGCCAACTCGAACTCGAGGGGACCAGCCCGGCGGCGATCGCGAAGATTCAGACCTTTCTTTCCCGGCGCAAAGCCGCGAACCGGATTCGAGCTGTGTTCGTCTATGACGAGACCGGCCGCTGGCTCGCAACCAGCGAGCCCGTGGATTTCGCCGGCCTCAACAACAGCGACCGCGAGTATTTCCAGCATCATCGCGCCGTGGCTGAGCGAGGAACCTTCATTGGGGGTCCAGTGAGGAGCAGATCGGGGGGGCAATGGATCATCACAGCGTCAAGGCGCTTCGATCATCCTGACGGCAGTTTTGCCGGAGTGGCTCTTACCACGATCGATGTCGACTATTTTTTGCAATTCTATCGCGGATTCGACGTTGGCCAGAACGGCTCAATTGCACTGGCGACCGCGAAGGGCGTTGTCCTCGCGCGTAGCCCGGACAACGGATATACGGGTCGCGATCTGTCGAATGCACCGCTTTTTAGGAATTTCCGCGAGCGGCCAAGTGCGGACGTCTACTACTTCACGTCGCCTCTCGACGGCGTTCGGCGTCTGAGCTTTTATCAACTCAGCAGTCGCTACCCTGTTGTCGTGGTTGCGACGGAATCGGAAGACGACGTCTTGGCCCCCTGGCGCAAAGCGGCGCTGACGCGCGTGGTTGCGGTGCTGGGACTGATAGGAGGGCTCGCTGTTGCGGGGGTTTGGCTGGTGCGCCAGTTGCACATGCGGCAGAAGATGGCCGCTGCTCTGATCGCCAAGGAGGCGGATTTTCGTCTCCTCGCGGAGCAGTCGGGAGACATGGTCATGCGTATAGCGGTCGATGGACGGATTCTCTATACGTCGCCGTCCAGCGCGCGAGTCCTCGGCTGGGCTCCGAACGAATTGGTGGATACGTCGGCCCTCGCCGGCATAAATCCGGCGGATCTGGCGCGGGTTGAGGAGACGATCTCCGCGTTGATGAACGGCGAAGCCGAGGAGGCGAGAATCACTTATCGCACTCGGCATCGCGAGAAAGGCGAGGTCTGGATCGAAACCGCGCTGCGCGTCGCCAGGAGTGCGCAGAGTGGAGACATCAACGGCGTGGTGGCGATCTCGCGCGACATGACCGAACGTAAGGACCTGGAGGATAAGTTGGCGGCTCTCGCCAGTTCGGATGGCCTGACGGACTTGGCAAACCGCAGACACTTCGACGAGCGGCTAGAGGCGGAATGGGATCGAGCCAGGCGCGAAGGAAGGCCTCTGTCACTGTTGCTGATGGATGTCGATCATTTCAAGAGTTTCAATGATCAGTACGGGCATCAGGCGGGCGATGCATGTCTCCGCTCGGTCGCCGGGGTCCTGGCAGAACAGGCCCGGCGACCAGCAGACTTGGCCGCTCGGTATGGTGGTGAGGAATTCGCCTTGCTGCTACCAAATACGGACACGGGAGGGTGCGAGCAGGTCGGCGAGCGAATCCGGCAAGCGATTCAAGACCTCGGCATCCTGCACGCGCTCAACCCGCCATCCAAGCAGGTCACCCTCAGTATTGGTGGCGCCACACATATGTCGTTCGGCGATAATGCTGATTTCACGTCGTTGATAGCGGCCGCGGATAAGGCGCTCTACGCCGCCAAGGAGAGCGGGCGCAACCGCCTTGTGATGTCAGGGCAAGTCATCGCGTGGCCCAGCGCGATACGAGCTTGAAGAGTAGCTCTCGTGCGCCGCGGCGTGCGCCTCACGAATTCACGTGCACGAAATCCCGCAGCAGCGGATAGATCTCGTTGTTCCAGCGCTTGCCGGAGAACACGCCGTAATGGCCGACGCCGGCCTGCATGTGGTGGACGCGGCGATAGGCGCGTACGCCGGTGCAGAGGTCCTGGGCGGCGAGCGTCTGGCCGATCGAGCAGATGTCGTCCTTCTCGCCCTCGACCGTCATCAGCCCCATGCGGCTGACCGCCCTGGTGTTCACCGGACGGCCGCGATGCATCAGCTTGCCTTGCGGCAGGAGATGCTCCTGGAACACGTCGCGCACGGTCTCGATGTAGAATTCGGCCGGCAGATCCATCACGGCGAAATATTCGTCGTAGAAGGTCTTGATGGTCGCGGCCTTCTCCTTCTCGCCCTTGGCGATGTGGTTGGCGAGGTCGAGATGCTGCTTGATGTGGCGCTCGAGATTCATCGAGACGAAGGCGGTGAGCTGCACGAAGCCGGGATACACCTTGCGCAGAGCGCCGCGGCACTGCACCGGCACGTAGTTGATCAGATTGCGCTCGAACCATTCGATCGGCTTGCTCTTGGCGAATTCGTTGACCCTGGTCGGCTGGATCCGCGTGTCGATCGGGCCGGCCATCAGCGTCAGCGTCGCCGGGCGCGAGGGATGGTTGTCCTCGCACATGATCGCGGCGGCCGCGAGCGCGGAGACGGACGGTTGGCAGATCGCCACCATGTGCGGGCGCGGCCCGAGCTGCCCGAGGAAGTCGATCAGGTGCTCGGTGTAGTCGTCGAGCCCGAAGCGGCCCTCGCTGCGCGGGATGTCGCGCGGATTGTGCCAGTCGGTGATGTAGACGTCGTGGTCCTGCAGCAGCGTCTTCACGGTGCCGCGCAGGAGCGTGGCAAAGTGTCCGGACATCGGCGCAACCAGCAGCATGCGCGGCTGCTCGGCCACGCCGTGTTTCCTGAAGTGCAGCAGCGAGCCGAACGGCGTCGCGTAGGCGATCTCCTCGCTGACCGCGACGTCGCGGTTGCCCACCATGACGCTGTCGATGCCGTAGGCGGGACGGTCATAGGTGAGGGTGGAGCGCGAGATCAGCTCCAGCGCGGCCGAAAGCCGGCCGACCACTTGGTCCGATGAGCCCTGAGGCACCAGATTGAGGAATTTGAGTGCGGACGAAGCCCCCGCGCGCCATGGCGCCGTCAGGTCCATGTGGTTCTGAAAAGCCTGATAATACATCGACATCATACTGAAGCGCCCACTTGCCTCCTGTCGTGATGCAATATCGAAGCCAGACGGGAGCCGGACCGCCCGGAAAATTGGCACGTCGCTTGCTGCGCCCCGGTCGGGTAGGCACAGATCACGGGCACGCACGCGCGGCGGTGCGTTGCCCAGGCGTGAGGGAAGGGCTCTATGGCGAAGGCGACACTGACCATCAGCAGCAAGAACTACTCGTCCTGGTCGCTGCGTGGCTGGCTGCTGACGAAATTCTCCGGGCTCGATTTCGAGGAGATCGTCACCGCGCCGGACGATCCGTCGGCGCGTGCGGAGATCCTGCTGCTGTCGTCCTCGATCCTGGTGCCGTGCCTGCGGCACGAGAGCGCCGTGGTCTGGGACACGCTGGCGATTGCCGAATATCTCAACGAGGTCATGCCGGACGCCGACCTGTTGCCGGCCGACCGCATCCAGCGCGCCCATTGCCGCTCGATCTCGGGCGAAATCCATTCCGGCTTCACCACGCTGCGCGCCTCGCTGCCGGTCAACCTGAAGGGGCACTTTCCCGGCTTCAAGATCTGGTCGCGGGCGCAGGCCGATATCGACCGGGTCTGGTTCATCTGGCGCGACTGCCTGGAGAAATCGGGCGGTCCCTTCCTGTTTGGCGAGAAGCGCACCATGGCGGACGCGATGTACGCTCCCGTCGTAACGCGCTTCGTGACCTATGACGTCAAGCTCGCACCGCCGCTCAAGGCCTATGCCGACACCATCATGGCCATGCCCGAGATGCAGGAATGGGTCGCGGCGGCGAAGGAGGAGCCGGCCGAGATCGAGGAGCTCGAGGTCGAATATTAGGCAGGCGTTGCACGGCTGTGCCTGTTTCGAGGGCGGCGGCCCTCCGCTGCGGACCGCGGCGCTATGCCCTTGCAACAATTAACCTTTGGACCCGGCGACAGGCGCCTGCGATCCGGCCGGCTGCGCAGATATTGTGCGCGCCTGCCGAACCGCAGCGAGATCTAGCCGTGAACAGGTGCGTACAAGGCGTTTCGGCTGATTCGGACGTGATTCGTTCGGGCCGCGTTCCGAAGGTTAAAGCGCAGCGCGGCCCCGTCGCGTTTTGAAACAGACACCGCCTTCAGGCGGCCCCGCGCTGCTTCACGCGCGGCAGGCGCCAGCCGATCACGGTTGCTTCCACCGCAATCCCGGCCTCGTGGTTTTGCCAGCGTCCTTCGACATAGCGGCAGGCGAACGGCAGTTGATACGTCCCGCTGTGATCCTCGCACAGCACTTCAAGTGGCAGGCCCGGCGGTGGTTCTCCGGCGCCGTCGAATTCCGCCAAACGTCTATCGCGCGTTGCCATTCCAAAAATCTCCCCTAAACAAAGCCGCGGAGAGCGCCCACTTCTCCCGCATGCGGTTCACTGCTCCCCGTCCCAGGGGAACGGGCCCAAGCTCAACGCGAGAATGCGGTGCGAGTGTGGTAGCCTCACGCTGCAGCGCGCAAACAGCGCACATTGATGTGATCGACTGGCCGAGGAACTTTCATGCTGCTTCGAAACGCCGGAATTTGTTTCGCAATGTTGCTGCTCGCCACGCTGGCGCCTCTGCCGGTGCTCGCGCAGGACGTGCCCGGCATCGAGATCTGCACGGTCGAGAAAACCATGGAGCGCCGCACCAGCTGCCTCCAGAGCAATGTCGACTTCCTGCAGAAGACGATCACCAAGCTCAGCCTCGACCATCAGCAAAAGCTGGATGTTGCCAATCGCCAGATCGATGCGCTGAAGACAGCCATCGCCGGCCTGCAGAAGACGCTTCTCGATCTCCAGGCCGCGCAGGCGAAGACCACTGAGGATCTGAAGAAGAAGCAGGACGCGCCGCCGGCGAAGGATGCTGCGAAATAGGCGCGCCGATCACGCCACGCGATAGCGCTCCATCACGCCACGATCGGGCTCGTAGCCGAGTCCGGGTCCCGCCGGCACCGCGACATGGCCGCTGGCATCGACATCGGCGCGGCCGCCCCAGAGGCAGGCTTCGCGCTTTAAATAGAACATCTCGACCAGCCCGTCGTCGCGTGTCGCGAGCAGATGCAGCGTCGCCAGCAGGCCCGGGCCAAAGTAAGGAGAGTGCGGCACGATCTTGACGCCGGACCGGTCGGCCAAGCCTGCGACCTTCAGGAATTCCGTGATGCCGCCGACCTTGATGACTGACGGCTGGGCGTGGCTGACCGCGCCCGCCTCCATCATCTGGCGGAATTGATATTCGGTGCAGGCATTCTCGCCGGCGGCAATTCCGAGCCCGCTCTTGCTGCGCACCTCGGCAAGCGTGGCGAAGTCTTCCGGCGGCCAGACCGGCTCTTCCAGGAACATCGGCTGCGCGTCGCGGCATGTCGCCGCGAACGCGATCGCCTGGTCCCCGGTCAGCGGGCAGTTCATGTCGACCATCAGTGGAATCCTCGGACCGATCGCTTCGCGCGCGGCAAGCACCGCAGGCGTCGTGGTCTCGTGCAGCTTGATCGCGCCATAGCCGAGCGCGAGCGCCTTCCTGCATTCGGCGGCGATGTTGTCGGGCGAGCCGATCCGGAGCAGGCTCGCGTAAGCCGGGATCGCCGTGCGCCTGATCTCGCCCAGCAGGCGGTGCAGCGGCACGCCCGCGACCTTCGCGGCGAGGTCCCACAATGCGATATCGAGCCCGGAGATCGCGAACATGGTGATGCCGTAGCGGCCGAACAGATGCAAATTGCGCTGGATCTGCTCCATCACGGCGGGGATGCCGGCCGCATCGGGCACCTCCAGCCCGCGGGCCTGCGGTGCGATCATCTCCTCGACGGCGCTGCGCGTCGTGCGCGGGCAGACATAGGCGAAAGCATCGCCCCAGCCGGTCAGCCCGGCATCGGTCGTGACCTCGACGAGGACCATGTCGAGTGCGGTGATGGCGGACGCGCCCTGGCGGAAGCTCGCGACACCGGCATCATAGGGGATGCGGATATGGTGCGCCCGCACATCGGTGATTTCCATGACCCGGTTCCTCTTTCTCGTGAGCGGTTTCGGCGAGTGTAGCCACGAACACCGGGGCGTTGCCAGCTTCCATTGACCGGCTATCCTCATGCAAACGACAGCAATGCCGATCAAGCAAAGTGATGCCGATCGGCGCATCATCACCGCGCTACGAACGAGAGCCTGAACCGCCATGAATCCAGCCCAGCGCGCGCTCTGGTATATCGAGAGCCATCTGGCCGAGCCGATGACGCTGGACGAGATCGCTGCGATCTCGGGCGTGTCGCGGTTCCACATTGTGCGTGCGTTTGCCGCAGCCGTCGGTCTGCCGGTGATGCGCTACGTGCGCGCGCGGCGGCTGACGGAGGCGGCGCGCAGTCTGGCAAAGGGCGCACCTGACATCCTGTCGCTGGCACTGGAGGCGGATTACGGCTCGCACGAAGCTTTCACCCGCGCGTTCCGCGACCAATTCGGCACCACGCCCGAAGCGGTGAGGGCGGCAGCGTGCGTCAACCAGCTCAGGCTACAGGAGCCGATCCTCATGGATTCCACCATGCTCGACCATCTTGCCCCACCGCGTTTCGAGACCGCAAAGGCCTTCCTCGTCGCCGGCCCCGCCGAGCGCATCTCCTGCGACAACGGTGCCATGATCCCTGGTCTGTGGCAGCGCTTCAATCAGGAGGTCGCCGACATCCCCGCGCGGGTCGGTCACGTCGCCTACGGCGTCTGCTGCAACGGCGATGATGCCGGCAATTTCGATTACATTGCCGGCGTCGAGGTCGCCGATTTCTCCGACCTGCCGCGCCGCTTCGGTCGCATCCGCATTCCGGAGCAGCGCTATGCGGTGTTCACGCACAAGGATCACGTCGCCTCGATCCGGCGCACCGTCAACACGATCTGGAATCAATGGCTGCCAGCGTCTGGCCTGAAAGCCGCGGACGCGCCCAACTTCGAGCGCTATGACGAGAAATTCGATCCCGCGACCGGCCATGGCGGCTTTGAAATCTGGATACCGGTGCGAGAATAACACGCAACGCTGGCATACCGTCCCGCTTGCTTGGCAAGCCCCGGCGACTTTGCCATAACCGCAGGCAAATCTTGCCTGCGGGGGCCCGAGCCGGACATCCCGTGCAAGCCATAACAAGCCGCCGGGAGGGTCTCCAATGTCCAGCGTCCGCGTTCTCGCCACCGACCTCGAATTTCCCGAAGGGCCGGTCGTGATGCCGGACGGTTCGGTGGTGCTGGTGGAGATCCGGGGACAGCGCCTGACGCGCGTCTATCCCGACGGCCGCAAGGAGATCGTGGCGAAGATTCCCGGCGGCCCGAATGGCGCCGCGCTCGGACCCGACGGCAAGATCTACGTCTGCAACAATGGCGGCTTCTCCTGGATTCCGGCCGGCAAGATGATCATGCCCGGCCCGCAGCCGGACGATTATCTCGGCGGCGCGATCCAGCGCGTCGACCTGCAGTCCGGCAAGGTCGAGACCGTCGTGACCAAATGTGGCGCGCACGATCTGCGCGGGCCGAACGACCTCGTCTTCGACAAGCACGGCGGTCTCTGGTTCTCCGACCTCGGCAAGCGGCGCGCGCGCGAGATGGATGTCGGCGGCATGTATTACCTCAAGCCCGGCATGAGCGAGATCGTCGAAATCGTGCATGGCGTATTGCCGGCGAACGGCATCGGCCTGTCGCCGGACGAGAATACGGTCTACATCGCGGAGACGCCGACCGGGCGGCTTTGGGCCTATGAGCTCTCGGCGCCGGGCACGCTCAAGCCGCGCGATCCGATCTATCGCGGCGAGCGCGGCCAGCCGATCTGCGGCCTTGGCGGCTACCAGATGTTCGACTCGCTCGCGGTGGAAGCGAACGGCAATGTCTGTGTCGCCACGCTCGTCTCCGGCTGCATCTCGGTGATCGCGCCCGACGGCACCCTGGTGGAACAGGTTCCGACCGGCGACCGCGTCACCACCAACATCGCCTTCGGCGGCCCCGAGCTGAAGACCGCCTACATCACGCTGTCGGGCAAGGGCGAGCTGATCGCCATGGACTGGCCGCGCGCCGGATTGCCGTTGAATTTTCTGAGCAAGTGACAATCGCGTAAAACGCGATTGTCATCCCGGGGCTATGCGGAGCATAGAACCCGGGATCTCGAGATTCCGGGTTCGGCTCTTCAAGCCGCCCCGGAATGACAATCATAAGGAACGACAGAATGCCCTGGCCCGATCCCGTCACCCTGCGCGGACAGCATGCCCGTCTCGAGCCGCTGTCGCATGACCATCGCGAAGGGCTGGTCGAGGCGGTCAAGGACGGCGAGCTGTCGAAGCTGTGGTACACCGCAATCCCGCTGCCGGAGAACATGGGCAAGGAGATCGACCGCCGCTTAGGCCTGCAGGCCGCGGGCTCGATGCTGCCCTTCACCGTGTTCGATGCCGGCGGCCGGATCGTCGGCATGACTACCTACATGAACATCGACGCCGCCAACCGCCGCGTCGAGATCGGCTCGACCTGGTATGGCAAGAGCGCGCAGCGCGGCCCGCTCAACACGCAGTGCAAGCTGCTGCTGCTGCGCCATGCCTTCGAGACGCTGAACTGCATAGCGGTCGAGTTCCGCACGCACTTCTTCAACCACCAGAGCCGCCGCGCCATTGAGCGCCTGGGCGCCAAGCAGGACGGTATCCTGCGCAGCCATCAGATCGCGCCGAACGGCACGCTGCGCGATACCGTCGTTTACAGCATCACCGCGGCCGAATGGCCGACGGTGCAGGCGCATCTCGAATTTCAACTCAACGACAAGCCGCGCTAGGGGCGGCCGAGGGACCATGGATAGATTTGATTATGTGATCGTCGGCGCGGGCTCCGCCGGTTGCGTGCTCACCAGCCGGCTCAGCGAGGATCCGAACACCAGTGTCTGCGTGCTCGAGGCGGGCCCGTCCGACTGGCACCCCTACATCCATCTGCCGGCCGGCTTCATCAAGACCTTCCACATGAAGAGCATCAACTGGGCCTATCAGCAGGAGCCCGGTCCGTGGACCGGCGGGCGCAGCATCTATGCGCCGCGCGGCAAGACGCTGGGCGGCTCGTCCTCGATCAACGGCCACATCTACAATCGCGGCCAGCGCATGGATTTCGACACCTGGGCGCAGATGGGCAATCGCGGCTGGGGCTATGCCGACGTGCTGCCCTATTTCCGCCGACTGGAGAAGCGGATCGGCGAGGGCGAGGACACCTATCGCGGCCGCGACGGCAACCTCATCGTCACCACCATGAACTGGCGCGATCCGCTCTGCGAGGCCTTCATGGAAGGGGCGGTCTCGCTCGGCATTCCCCGCAACCCCGATTACAACGGCAAGACCCAGGAAGGCGTCTCCTACTGCCAGCGCACCATCAACAACGGCCTGCGCGTCTCCGGCGCCACCGCATTCCTCAAGCCGGCGATGAAGCGGCCCAACGTGCATGTGCACACCCATGCGCACGCGACCGAGATCATCTTCGAGGGCAAGCGCGCCGTCGGCGTGCGCTACATGAAGGGCGGCCGCGGCGGCCAGCCGGTCGAAGTGCGCGCCAACAAGGAGGTGATCCTGTCCGGCGGCAGCTATAATTCGCCGCAGCTGCTGCAGCTCTCCGGCATCGGCTCGCCGGACCTATTGCAGCAGCACGGCATTGCCGTGCGTCACGCGCTGCCGGTCGGCGAAGGCCTGCAGGACCATTACGCCCCGCGCACGGTGGCGCGCGTCAAGGACATCAAGACCATCAACGAGCTCCGCCGCGGCTTCTCGCTGTGGATCGAGGCGTTGAAATGGGCGACCCAGCGCAAGGGCCTGCTGTCGCTGTCGCCGACCATGGTCTATTGCTTCTGGCATTCCGGCGAGAGCGCCGAGAGCTCCGACCTGCAGCTCACCTTCACGCCGGCTTCTTACAAAGAAGGCGTGCAGGGCCAGCTCGAGGACGAGCCCGGCATGACCGTGGCGTCCTGGCAGCAGCGTCCCGAGAGCCGCGGCTATGTCCGGATCCGCTCCAGCGATCCGTTCGCGCCGCCGATCATCCAGACCAATTATCTCGACGCCGAGCTCGACCGCCGCGTCATCGTCGGCGGCATGAAGCTGGCGCGGCGCCTCTTGAAGAGTGCGCCGCTCTCGCCCTATTACGCCTACGAGGATTTCCCCGGCCCCAACGTCAACACCGACGACGAATTCCTAGCCGCCGCCACCCAACGCGGCACCACCACCTTCCACCCCGGCTGCACCTGCCGCATGGGCCCGGCGGACTCGACGTGGGCGGTCGTCGACGACCAGCTCCGCGTCCACGGCCTCGAAGGCCTCCGCGTCATTGACGCCTCCGTGATGCCGCGCATGATCTCGGCGAATTTGAATGCGTCGACGATGATGATCGCCGACCGCGCCTCCGACCTCATCCGCGGCAAGCAGCCGCTGGAAGCCGCAAGGATTCCGGACGCAGCGGTGGCGTGATATCTTCGTAGGGTGGGTTAGCCAGCGGCGGCGCGAAGCGCGGCCGTAGGCGTAACCCACCGTTTCTTTCGATGTGAAAACGAGCCGTGGCGGTTACGCCTTCGGCCAATCCGCCCTACGCGCTTCACCGATAGGCAAAACGCCAAATGCCCCAATCCGGCGCTGAGCGGCAATCCGTTGGCCAGATTGCCATCTGCGGCATCGTCTTTCTCTGCACCGCTATTCCGCTCGGTCTGCTGCTCCGCGTGGGCTGGCGCGATTGGACCCTCCTTGCCGGCCTCTGGGCGATAATGTACTTCATGGGCGGAATAGGATGGTTTCCTCGGCCCACACCAGTTCAAAAGGCCTTCTCATATGGTCTGCTCGTAGGCACGGTGCTGCCGGCGCTGGAGTGGGCGGCGACGCTTCACGGCCCGTAGCCCGTCGGGCAAAACACCCCGTCACCCCGTCAACCCCTCTCCATAAAATATTCCGCTTTACCGAAATTCGGAATTGCGGCATAGATCGAACCAGCCCGGCTCACGAAAGAGGGGCGGTTCGCGAGTCGTTCGAAACGCGGGCCGGGTTGCGGTGGACGCGGCAGCGTCGGCACGATGGGTGCGGGCAGGGCGGGTAGTCCCTGTGAGCCCGAGGCCGCGTGCAGACGAACGGCGCTGAAGTCCGGCGAAGCCTCTTGGCGAAGCCGGATGAGCTGCGTACGGCAAAACCGTGTGGTCCTGGCCGTCGTTGCTACGGTCAAGCTGGCCGCGGAGATGCGCGCGAGCCCAACCGGGCGGACGGCATCGTCAATTCGCGGGGCGAGGGAGGCCAGAAGGAATTCGGCTCCCGGGAGAGCACGGCATAAGCCGTCCGACCATCGCGCAGGGAAGGCCGAGTGATCGGCGACACCTGTATGCTGCTGTGCGGTTTCTCTGCGTGTGCTTTTCGCGCAGCGGACCGCGGGTGCCCGTCGGCACCCGGTCTTCCCTGCGCCCTCTTTCTTTTGGGGCGACGGAATGAAGCAAAGCTCGGGCGAGATGAGCCGCGAGGCTGCGAAGGTGTGTCTGCAAATTGAATTGCCAGCGGAGAACGACGCCGTTGCTCCTTGCTCCGTCATTGCGAGCGCAGCGAAGCAATCCAGACTGTTTCCGCGGAGGGATTCTGGTTGCTTCGCTGCGCTCGCAATGACGATGTGGAAGCAGGTGCGTGCCACATTCTCACTGTCATCGCCCGGCTTGACCGGGCGATCCAGTATTCCAGAGGCGGCTGGGATGGAATCGAAAGGCTGCGGCGTACTGGATTCCCCGCCTTCGCGGGGAATGACACCAATGTTTTGAGCGACAGCGGAGCGTTATCGTGAGTGAGCCCCAGCCTACACTTCCCGTCGGCTCAAAAACGCCAGCCGCTCGAACAGATGCACGTCCTGCTCGTTCTTGAGCAGCGCGCCGTGCAGCGGTGGAATCAGCTTGCGCGGGTCGCGTTCGCGCAGCTGCTCGGCGCTCATGTCCTCGTTGAGCAGCAGCTTGAGCCAGTCGAGCAGCTCCGAGGTCGACGGCTTCTTCTTCAGGCCCGGGACCTCGCGCACCTCAAAGAAGATGCGCAGCGCTTCCTCGACCAGGCGCTTCTTGATGCCGGGGAAGTGCACGTCGATGATGCGGCCCATCGTGTCGGCGTCGGGGAACTTGATGTAGTGGAAGAAGCAGCGGCGCAGGAACGCGTCGGGCAGCTCCTTCTCGTTGTTGGAGGTGATCATCATGATCGGGCGCTGCTTCGCCTTGATCGTCTCGCCGGTCTCGTAGACATGGAATTCCATGCGGTCGAGCTCGAGCAGCAGATCGTTGGGGAATTCGATGTCGGCCTTGTCGATCTCGTCGATCAGGAGCACCGGGCGCTGCTCGCTGGTGAAGGCGTCCCACAGCTTGCCGCGCTTGATGTAGTTCCGGATGTCGGATACGCGCGCATCGCCGAGCTGGCTGTCGCGCAGGCGCGACACCGCGTCGTATTCGTAGAGGCCCTGCTGCGCCTTGGTGGTGGACTTGATGTGCCAGGTCAGAAGCGGCGCGTTCAGCGCCTTCGCCACTTCCTCCGCCAGCACCGTCTTGCCGGTGCCGGGCTCGCCCTTCACCAGGAGCGGACGCTCGAGCACGATCGACGCATTCACGGCGACCTTGAGATCGTCGGTCGCAACATAGTCCTTGGTGCCGGTAAACTTCATTGCTCGTCCTTGTTGGTCGTCGTCGCCGGGCATCGCCAATTTCATGCCCTGGTCACGACAAGCGAACGGCCGCTCGAGGCGGCCGTTCCTGGTTCGGTCAGGCTTTCAGACCCGTTTTATCAGCGAAAGGATGACGAGCACAATCACCGCGCCGATCGTGGCATCGACGATGGCGCCGATTGTGCCCGTTGCCAGCTGGATGTGCAGCTGTGGCAGAACCCAGCTCGCCACCAGCGCGCCGATGATGCCGACGACGATGTTGCCGATCAGCCCAAATCCCGCCCCATGGACAATCTTGCCCGCAAGCCAGCCGGCGATGGCACCGATGATCAGCGCTGCGAGAATTCCCATTGCAAACGTCCCCCAAACAACCCCTCATTGTCGCCAATTCTAGAGCAAAAAGCCTGCCGGTCCAGCGTCCCGCGACGGTCTGCGCCCCTTGACGTTCGCCACCCGACGGGCAATCTGTTACCCATGTTCCTGCAATTCTTCACCTCTCTGCGCGATGCGCAGGTCCCCGTGACGCTGCGCGAATACCTCACGCTGATGGAGGCGCTCGACGCTGACCTTGCGGACTATACGGTCGAGAATTTCTATTACCTGTCGCGCGCCTCGCTGGTGAAGGACGAGCGCAACCTCGACAAGTTCGATCGCGTCTTCGGCACGGTGTTCAAGGGGCTGGAAAGCCTGCTCGAGGCCATGGACAAGGCGGAGATCCCCGAGGAGTGGCTGAAGAAGCTCGCCGAGAAATACCTGACCGAAGAAGAGAAGAAGCAGATCGAGGCCATGGGCTGGGACAAGCTCATGGAGACCTTGAAGAAGCGCCTCGAGGAGCAGAAGGGCCGGCACCAGGGCGGCTCGAAATGGATCGGCACCGCCGGCACCTCGCCGTTCGGCGCGCACGGCTACAACCCCGAAGGCGTGCGCATCGGCCAGGAGAAGAACCGCAACAACCGCGCCGTGAAGGTGTGGGACAAGCGCGAGTTTCGGGATCTCGACGGCAATGTCGAGCTCGGCATCCGCAACATCAAGGTGGCGCTGCGGCGCCTGCGCAAGTTCGCGCGCACCGGCGCGCCCGATGAGCTCGATCTCGACACCACCATTCGCGAGACCGCCAATCACGGCTACCTCGACGTGCACATGCGCCCCGAGCGGCGCAATGCAGTGAAGCTCTTGGTGTTCTTCGACATTGGCGGCTCGATGGATGCGCATATCGAGCAGGTCGAGGAGCTGTTCTCGGCGGCGAAGAGCGAGTTCAAGCACATGGAGTATTTCTACTTCCACAATTGCCTCTATGAGGGCGTGTGGAAGCAGAACAAGCGCCGCTTCACCGACCGCACGCCGACCTGGGACGTGCTGCACAAATACCCGCACGACTACAAGGTCGTGTTCGTCGGCGATGCCTCGATGTCGCCTTACGAGATCATGGTGCCCGGCGGCTCGGTCGAACACGTCAACGAGGAGCCCGGCTCGGTCTGGCTCGACCGCATCATCCGCACCTATCCGCATACGGTGTGGCTGAACCCGGTGCAGCAGAAGCACTGGGACTATTCGGAATCCACCACCATCATCAAGCGCATCTTCGCCAATCGGATGTATCCGATCACGATCGAGGGGCTGGAAGCTGCGATGAAGGAATTGACGCATTGATGCCTCCCGTCGTCATTCCGGGGCGCCCGAAGGGCGAACCCGGAATCCATCGGGCCGCAGTGCATGTAGAGGAATAGATTCCGGGCTCGCGCTACGCGCGCCCCGGAATGACAACAAGAGGGAGAAGCACGTGCCCCAGACCATCACCCGCGGCATCAAGGCGCTGATCGACGAGGCCAATGCCGAGATCGAGACGCTCACCGCCAAGGACGCCATCGAGATATCCAGGAACGGCGACGTCGTCATCGTCGACATCCGCGATCCCCGCGAGATCGAGCGCGACGGCCGCATCCCCGGCGCCTTTGCCTGCACGCGCGGCATGCTCGAATTCTGGATCGACCCGCAGAGCCCGTACGCAAAACCGATCTTCCAGGAAGACAAGAAGTTCGTGTTCCACTGCGCCGGGGGCTTACGCTCCGCGCTCGCCGCCAAGACCGCGCAGGACATGGGCCTCAAGCCCGTCGCCCACATCGCCGGCGGCTACGCCGCCTGGCGCGATGCCGGCGGGCCCACGGAGAAGTGGGAGCCGAAGAAGAAGGGGTGAGGGCCTTGCCCTCTCCACCCGTCATTCCGGGGCACGCGAAGCGTGAGCCCGGAATCCATTGATCCACAGAGTCTGAGGCACGATGGATTCCGGGCTCGTGCTTCGCACGCCCCGGAATGACCAACGGAGAATGCTTCAATGACCACCGCCACCGACCCCCTCGTCTCCACCGAATGGCTCGCCGCTCACATCGGCGATGCCAACGTCAAGATCCTCGACGCCAGCTTCAAGCTGCCGGGCGTGCTGCCGCTGCCGAAGGACGACTATCTCGCCGCGCATCTGCCGGGCGCCGTGTTCTTCGACGTCGATGCGGTGTCGGATCATTCCAACCCGCTGCCGCACATGTTTCCGAGCGCCGAGCAGTTCGGCCGCGACGTCGGCAATCTCGGCATCTCCAACGCGGACACCGTCGTGCTCTATGATGCCGGCGGCTGGGTCGCAGCGCCGCGTGCGTGGTGGATGTTCCTGTCCTATGGCCACAGCAACGTGCGCATTCTCAATGGCGGTCTGAAGAAGTGGCGCACTGAGGGACGCGCGACCGAGAGCGGCGAGGTCAAGCCGAAGCCGACGACCTTCACGGCGAGCTATGACGCAAACCGCGTGCGCAGCATGCAGCAACTGATCGCCAATGTCGAAAGCCGCAACGAGCAGGTGATCGACGCGCGCGCCGCCGATCGCTTCGAAGGCCGCGCGCCCGAGCCGCGCCCGGGCATCCGCTCCGGTCACATCCCCGGCGCCCGCAACGTGCCCTACAATCTGCTGTTCGACGCCGCGACCGGCGAGATGAAGCCGCTCGACGAGCTCCGCGCCGCCTTCACCAATGCCGGCGTCGAGCTGGATGCGCCGATCGTGACGAGCTGCGGCTCCGGCGTCTCGGCCGGCGTGCTGACGCTCGCGCTCTACCGCCTCGGCATCACCGACACCGCGCTCTATGACGGCTCGTGGTCGGAATGGGGCCAGGCCGGCGGCCCGGCCATCGCGACCGGCCCGGCTTGAGGTTGCAGCCACGATGACGGTGCGCTCCCTCGCCCCGTTCTTACGGGGAGAGGGTTGGGGTGAGGGGCCTCTCTCCACACGATGAGACTATCGACGGACCTGTACCCCCTCACCCGGAATCCGCGCGACGCGCGAAATTCCGACCTCTCCCCGCAAGCGGGGAGAGGTGAAGAAGTAAGATCACCGCGTGCGTGCGGTCGTCGTTGTCGCGAAGGCCGGCTGCTGCTGACCGAACGGATCGAGCTGCTGCTGCAACTGCTGAGGCGGCGGGCGCCGCACCACGCGGGCTCGCTTCTTGGCTTTCGCCTTGCGCTTGGTCGCCTTGCTGTCCGACTTGGTGCTCTCGGCCTTGCTGCTCTCGGCCTTGACCTTCGCCGGCGCGTCCATCGTGGCCGTGGCGGCGTTCAGCGCAGCGAGCCTTGCGGAGGCGACATCGAGCGCCGCGGCGGCGAGGGCCGGGTCAGCTGGTTCCGGCTCGCTGGCGATTGCGGCAGGCTGGGCCTCGGGAATCCCGGCCGTGGTGTCGGCGGGGGTCAGCGTATCGATGGAAGCCGGCGCTGCGGCCGTCACGGTCGGTTCGGGCTTGGCTGCTTCGATGGCCGGCACTTCAGCCAGGGGCGCGGCGGCCTCGGGCCGGACGTCGGTCTCGGTCGTCAGTGCAGCAACCTGTTCGGGCTCGCTCAGGGGCAGAGCGATGGTCGGCACCTGGTCGCGCAGCGATGGCGTGGTCTCGGCAGGTGGCTCCGGCTCGGTCCGCAGCACCGCGAGCACCGGCTGGGCCGGCTCGGGCGCCTGCGCAAACATTTGCTCCTGCGGCCCGTTCCGCCAGCCGGGGTTGTTGACATATTGCTGATGGGTCGCCCGGAGCAGAGCGGCGGCCCCTAGGCCGAACACCAGGATGGAGGTTGACAGCAGGATCGCGGCAAACAGGAAGCGAAAGCCGGGAAGCATTGAGCGATTGCGAATTTCCGCCCCGGCGGCGGAAGTAGCCGGGGCTCAAGAGCCATCTGAACGCGGTGACGGTACTGCTTGCCGCGTTCGCCACGCGGGATCGGAGCTCAAAAAGGTGGCGAATCAGGCTGATTCGACCATATCGCAACGTCTCCGCATCGTTCCGTTAAAATCGCGGCCGACCATCGCGCCAATCGAAGGCGCGATACGATTTCAGCCCCGTGATGCAACGGGGCAACGGTAGTCTTGCGGATCACAAATCGGCAAGTCCGGCGCAAATAAGCCTGATATGTCTTGAATGTGCCGCTATCTTCCGTCATCTGGCCGTTAACGGTCCGGTCGGGCTTGGGGACTATACAAGAGCGATGATGATCAAACACTTTCTGACGATATGCGCTGCCGCAACAGTCGCTGCGGCGGGAACCTCGTTCGCTCAGGCTCAGAGCTATCCGATCCAGCAGGTGCCAAGCTATGGCGCACCGGCCGAATATCGGCCCGGTGACCGCATGCCGAATTTCGACGCGCTCGACGAAGACGACGAGGCGATGCCGCATGCCTCGCTGCCGCCGCCCGGTCCGGCCGACGATCCGCGCTACGGTCGTCCGATGGGCGCGCCTCCGGTCTATTCGGCCGCCCCGCCGCAAGGTCCGGTGATGTCGCCGGATGATCCGCGCTATGGGCGCCCGGCTGGCGCCCCGCCGGTCTATTCGGCCGCGCCGCAGGGCCCCGTGATGTCGCCCGACGATCCCCGCTACGGCCGCCCCGCCGGTCCGCCGGCGGTGATCTACGCCGACCGTCCGCCTCAGCAATCGCCCGCCAACGATGGCCTGCGTCCGCCCGAGTCTGTGGGCGGTCCCTCCGCGACTGGGACGGTCCAGGCCGGACAGCCGCCCGTGGGCACGGATGGCCGCCCGGTGACCCTGGCCGCGCTGCCGCCCGAGGAGCAGCCCGATGCCGCGCCGGTGCAGCTGCCGCCGAACCTGCGCCGTCAGGAGGTCGCGTTCCAGACCAAGGAGCCGGCCGGCACGCTCGTGGTCGATACGCCCAACACCTACCTCTATTACGTGCTCGGAGGCGGCCGTGCGATCCGCTACGGCGTCCGAGTCGGCCGCGACGGCTTCACCTGGACGGGCGTGCAGAAGATCACCCGCAAGGCCGAGTGGCCGGATTGGCATCCGCCGACCGAGATGATCGAGCGTCAGCCCTATCTGCCGCGCTTCATGGCCGGCGGCCCGGGTAATCCGCTCGGCGCCCGCGCGATGTATCTAGGTTCGACCGTCTACCGCATCCACGGCACCAACCAGCCCTCGACGATCGGCAAGTTCGTCTCCTCCGGCTGCATCGGCATGCTGAACGAGGACGTCTCCGACCTGTTCGAGCGCGTCAAGGTCGGCACCCGCGTTGTCGTGATGCCGGGTGGTCCGCCGCCGGGAACGGCGACGGCCTCCGCTGCGCCGACGCAGAGCGCTGCCGGGCCGGCTCCGATGTCCGCCCAGGCGGGCCCGGTCCCGGGGACGCAGCCCACCGTTGTGCCGCCGCTGCCCGCGCCGGTCACCGTGCGCTGAGGGCCTCAACTCGATGAGATTGCGAAGGGCGTGCCGTCGGCACGCCCTTTTCGTTTCAGGCCAGCTTCCGCGGCAGCTCGCCGCCTTTGGTGACGGCGTCGATCGCCTCGACCATCTGGCCGTAATGGATGCGCAGACCATCCGTGGTGGCGTAGCCCAGATGCGGCGTCAGCACGAGATTGTCGAGCTTGCGGAAGGGATGGTCGACCGGCAGCGGCTCGACCGAGAACACGTCCAATCCTGCACCTGCGATCTTGCGCTGCTGCAAGACTTCCAGCAGCGCCTGCTCATCCACGATCGGCCCGCGCGCGGTGTTGACCAGGAAGGCCGTCGGTTTCATCCGCGCAAGATCCGCGCGGCTGACGAGGCCACGCGAGCGCTCGCTCAGCACCACGTGGATGGTGACGATGTCGGCCTTGGCGAACAGCTCCTCCTTGGAGGCGTAGCCGACGCCGGCCGCCGCACATTTCTCCGCGGTGAGGTTCGGGCTCCAGGCGATCACGTTCATGCCGAACGCCTTCGCAATGCCCGCCATCTTGCTGCCGAGCTTGCCGAGCCCGACGACGCCGAGCGTCAGCCCTTCGATCTCGACTCCGGCAAATGTCTGCCAGGACTCGCCCGCATGCATGCGCGCGTTCTCTCGGCCGATGCCGCGGGTCAATTCCAGGATCAGGCCCATCGTGAGCGGCGCCGTCGGATCGCGGGAATATTGCGTGCCGCCGATGGCGATGCCGCGCGCTTTCGCGGCCTCGATGTCGATCGCAGCGTTGCGCATGCCCGAGGTCAGCAGCAGCTTAAGCTTCGGCAGGCGATCGAACAGGCTCTTGGGAAACGCCGTGCGCTCGCGCATCGCGCAAATGATTTCGAAGTCGGTGAGCGCACTGGCTGCGGCCTGCTCGGAGGCGAAGGGATGGCTGAACACGGTGACGTCGACGCGATCCGACAATTTCGGCCAGTCGGCGACGTCGAGGGCGAGATTGAAATAGTCGTCGAGGATTGCGCAGCGCAGCCGGCTCATCAGCGTTCATCCATGGCGAGAGGTGAAGGCGCCAGGCGGGCGCCGTCATCGGAACCTGGCCATGGTTTGCGCGCAATCGCGCCGGCGCGCAAGCAGCCTGCGTCTTCAAAAGTCCGATAGGGATCGTCGCTCAGACGTCGCGGGGCTTCAGGCGGAACGGTGCATCCATGCCGTGCTTGGCGCGCCAGGCGGGGCCGGGGCCGCGCATGTAATGCAGTTCGGGCCGGTAGGGATTGAAGGCGGTGACGAAGAAGCGCTTCCAGAAGGCCTTGATCTCCGAGGCGAACCCGGAGTCGCGCCCGGCTCCTGCCGGAACAGGAAGAGAATGGGTCTCGATCAGAGCCATGATGCGGCCTCGCTGTGCTCCCCGTTCGTTCTGAGCGGGTGGCGCTGTTTCCGCGCGAAACCGAGCTTTGGCCTGATTTATTAAAAGATGGTTTCAATTGTCCGGATCGGTGGCCGGATGGTTTCCTGACCGTATTCATCCGTGGTGAACGGACGGAAAACGTTGCCCTTTGGGGGCGGGATCGCTACATCGCTGGCGAAGCAAATTTCCTCAAATCGAAGGTTTCACGGGACCGATGGCGCGCCAGTTCATCTATTTCATGCAGGGCCTGACCAAGAGCTACCCGACCCGGAAGGTGCTCGATAACATCCATCTGAGCTTCTACCCGGACGCCAAGATCGGCGTGCTCGGCGTCAACGGCTCGGGTAAGTCGACCCTGCTCAAGATCATGGCCGGTCTCGACAAGGAATACACCGGCGAGGCCTGGGTCGCCGAGGGCGCCCGCGTCGGCTATCTCGAGCAGGAGCCGCAGCTCGATTCCAAGCTGACCGTGCGCGAAAACGTCATGCAGGGCGTCGCCAAGCAGAAGGCGATCCTGGACCGTTACAACGAGCTCGCGGTCAACTATTCGGACGAGACCGCCGACGAGATGACCAAGCTGCAGGACGAGATCGAGGCCCAGGGCCTGTGGGATCTCGACAGCAAGGTCGACCAGGCCATGGACGCGCTGCGCTGTCCGCCCGACGATGCCGACGTGACGAAACTCTCGGGCGGTGAGCGCCGCCGCGTCGCGCTGTGCCGCCTGCTGCTCGACCAGCCCGAACTCTTGCTGCTGGACGAGCCGACCAACCATCTCGACGCGGAATCCGTGTCGTGGCTGGAAGGCCATTTGCGCAACTATCCCGGTGCGATCCTGATCGTCACCCACGACCGCTACTTCCTCGACAACGTCACGGGCTGGATCCTCGAGCTCGATCGCGGCCGCGGCATCCCGTACGAGGGCAATTACTCGTCCTGGCTGGTGCAGAAGCAGAAGCGTCTGGAGCAGGAGGGCCGCGAGGATGCGGCGCACCAGAAGACGCTCGCGCGCGAGCAGGAATGGGTCGCCTCGTCGCCGAAGGCCCGCCAGGCCAAGTCGAAGGCGCGCTACCAGCGCTATGAGGAGCTGCTGAAGAAGGCGAGCGAGAAGCAGACCCAGACCGCGCAAATCATCATTCCAGTGGCCGAGCGGCTCGGCGCCAACGTGGTCGATTTCGAGGGGCTCAGCAAAGGCTTTGGCGATCGTCTCCTGATCGACAACCTCACCTTCAAGCTGCCGCCCGGCGGCATCGTCGGCGTGATCGGTCCCAACGGCGCCGGCAAGACCACGTTGTTCAGGATGATCACCGCTCAGGAGAAGCCGGACTCCGGCACGATCACGGTCGGCGAGACCGTGCATCTCGGCTACGTCGACCAGTCGCGCGACGCGCTCGACGGCAAGAAGACCGTGTGGGAGGAGATCTCTGGCGGCAACGAACTGATCCTGCTCGGCAAGAAGGAAGTCAACTCGCGCGGCTATTGCTCGTCGTTCAACTTCAAGGGCGCAGACCAGCAGAAGAAGGTCGGCGCGCTCTCGGGCGGTGAACGCAACCGCGTCCATCTCGCAAAAATGCTGAAGTCCGGCGCCAACGTCCTGCTGCTCGACGAGCCGACCAACGACCTCGACGTCGACACGCTGCGCGCGCTCGAAGAGGCGCTGGAGGACTTCGCCGGCTGCGCCGTCATCATCAGCCACGATCGCTGGTTCCTCGACCGCATCGCGACGCACATCCTCGCCTTCGAGGGCGAGAGCCACGTCGAATGGTTCGAAGGCAATTTCCAGGATTACGAGAAGGACAAGATGCGCCGGCTCGGCCAGGACAGCATCATCCCGCACCGCGTGAAGTACAAGAAGCTGACGCGGTGATGGCGGCATGATGCGACGGGCGCTCATCGCTGCGGGGATCGTCATCGCCTGCAGCTGGTCGCCCGTCCGTGCTGCCGACGCCGCCTTCACCCAGTTCATCGCCTCGTTGTGGCCGGCGGCCCAACAGGCCGGCGTTTCGCGTGCAACGTTCGATGCGCAAACGCGCGGGCTGGAGCCCGATTACAAGCTGCCCGATCTGCTCTTGCCCGGGCGGCCGGCAACGGGTGCGCCGTCGCAGGCCGAGTTCGTGCAGGTGCCGGCCGACTACGTCAAGGAAGCCTCGATCGCGCGGCTTGCAGGCGAGGGGCAGCGGCTGCTCCAAAAGCATCGTACCTCGCTGAACGAGATCGAGAAGAAGTCCGGCGTGCCGGCGACCGTCATGCTCGCCATCTGGGGCCGCGAGACAGACTATGGCCGGCACACGTTGCCCTACGATCTGGTGCGCGTACTGGCGACGCAGGCCTATGTCGGACGCCGAAAGGATCAGTATCGCAACGAGTTCATTGCCGCGCTCAAGATCCTCGATGAAGGCGTCGTCACGCGCAAGGACATGCGCTCGTCCTGGGCCGGCGCGACCGGCCTCACCCAGTTCCTGCCGTCCGAATATTACAAGCATGGCGTCGATTTCGACGGCGATGGCCGCATCGACATCTGGCACTCGGTGCCGGATGCGCTGGCCTCGGCTGCGCAGCAGCTCGTCAACAAGGGCTGGCAGAGCGGCGTGCGCTGGGCTTACGAGGTGCAGGCGCCGGCGAAGGTCGATTGCACGACGGGCGTGCCGGAGGTGACGAAGCCGATCGGCCAATGGCTGCGCGAGGGTTTTGTCCCGGTACGCGGCCAAAAGCTCAGCGCCGCCGAGCAGGCGCAGCCGGCCTCGCTGCTCCAGCCCGAAGGCATCTACGGCCCGTCATTCCTGACCACGAAGAATTACTTCGTCATCAAGGAATACAATTTCTCCGATCTCTACGTGCTGTTCGTCGGCCATCTCAGCGACCGCATGACGAGCCCGCTGCCGTTCGCAACGCCCTGGTCCGCCTCGAAGCAATTGCGCACCAAGGACGTCGAGACCATGCAGCGCGAGCTGACGCGGATCGGGCTCTACAAGGACAAGATCGACGGCAAGGCCGGCATGCAGACCCGTGCGGCGCTTGGCGCCTATCAGAAGTCGGCGGGCCTCAAGGTCGATTGCTGGCCGAGCGAAGAGGTGCTGCGTTCGATCCAGGCGGCGCGATAGAGCATGATCCGGAAAAGTGTGAAGCGGTTTTCCGAAAAGATCATGCTCAAACAATAACCTAAAGCGCGATGACGCTTCATCCTAACCGCATCGCGCTTTAGCGTGCGCAAACAAAAAGCCCGGCCGATGCTCTCGGCCGGGCTTTCCGATCGCGGCGCGCATGCGCCAGGCAATCAGATCAGTAGCAGACGCGAACCGGGCGGCTGACCCAGCCGTAGCCGTCCCAATAGCGCTCGCGGCGCCAGTAGCAGGGCGCGGGCGGCGGGGGCTCGGCGATGTAAACGGGGCCGCCATAGGCCGGACGGCTGGAGGCGATTGCGCCGCCGACGATGGCGCCGCCGATCAGGCCGGCTGCGATACCGGCGCCGACGCCGTCATGGGCCTTCGCGGACGGAGCGGCGGTCACCAGCGAACCGGCGACCGTCGCGACCGTGAGGGCGGCAACTAAAGTCTTGTTCATGCTCTTGGCTCTCCTGGGAGATGGGTTCCTCCTGCTAGAGGCGCCCGGGTTTCAAAGGTTCACGCACACTCTGATAGAATTGGCCTTGCAGCTAGGAAGCGCGCAAATGGTCAATCCACGGTAAACGCACACGGAGCTGTGACGAGAAAAAGCGGTCTTTTTCAGGCCCTGAGATGAACGGCGCATCCGTAGTGAACCGGCTTGGCGCGCCTCAGCCGCAGACTCGGACGCGACGGACGCGCCAGGCATAGCCATCCCAGAAGCGCTGCTTCTGCCAGACGCAGCCGTCGTAATAGTCGTCGGCAACATAGCCTGGACCCGGGGCGTAGTAGCGCGGCGGGTAGTAGCCCGGCCCATAGTAGCCATAGCTAGGCCCGTAATAATACGGAGAAGCCAGCGCGCCGCCGACAATGGCGCCGCCGATGATCCCGGCGGCCACGCCTGCCGCGACACCGCGCTGGGCATGGGCCGGCGTTCCGGCCGTCAGGGCCAGAATGGCGACGGCAGCGACCGCCAGGAGCGACTTCTTCATTGCTTGACCTTTCAGACGAACACGCGGGAACCTTTGGGCCGCAAGGTTCCATATTCCGCTTGAATGATCAATGAACGGCACCTTTGCCGGAGACGACCAATTGGTATGGGTCCCACCGGGAGGCGATGATGGGCAACGCGATGGTTAATGCTTTGATTGCGGCCGGGATCGTTTTCGCGGTCGGCTACGGCTGGATCGCACATCTCCAGAACCGCGCACGGCGCTCCCGCGCTACCGCCGGCAGCCACGGAGGGAGTAGCGGGGAGAGCACCTATTCCGGGACGAATGACGGCTTCTCGCTGGGAAGCTGGTTTTCCGGCGGCAGTTCGGGGAGCTCTGGCGACGGCGCAAGCTGTTCCAGCAGCGATAGCAGCAGTAGCGGCGGCGACTGCGGAGGCGGTGGCGACGGCGGAGGAGGAGGCGGCGGTGGCGGCGACTAGTGGGCTACAATCTTGATCCAGCGCAAGAGCTTGATTTAGAGCCGTTCTAGGCTTTGATCAGGCCAGTTTGGAATAGCTTCAAATACCTGTTTTTCCTTTTGCATCCGGCCGGCCTGTTAAATATCGATGATGGCGCATCACCGAAGGGCCTGCCGCTTCCATGATCGTTTGTTCCTGTAACGTGCTGAGCGATGATGATATCCGCGCCGCCGTCGCCGAGTCCGACGACGCCGTGCGGCATGCCAAACAGGTCTATGGCTGTCTCGGCTGCAGCGCCGAATGCGGGCGCTGCGCCCGGACGATCAAGAGTATCATCGACGAAGCGCTCGGCCCCTGTGCGCAGTCCTGCTGCGCCGGCTGCCCGCATAGCCACACCGTGGCCGCCAACGACGAGACCGCCGAACCCGCCGAGTTCGCCCTCGCGGCCTGCTGAAAACTTCCGCAATTCCGGCTGAGCTTTTCCCCGGCTGGGTTCCCGTAGCCGGTTGCTCTCGCTCGCAAAGTGATTTAGAAGCGTTCTAAACTCGGTTTGGGACCGATTTGGACTGCAAGAGCTGGAGTGAACCATGCAGGGCGACGCAAAAGTCATCGACTATCTCAACAAGGCGCTGCGTCACGAGCTGACTGCGATCAATCAGTACTGGCTGCATTACCGCTTCCTCGACAATTGGGGCCTGCTGGACATGGCCAAGGTCTGGCGCAAGGAATCCATCGAGGAGATGGAGCACGCCGACAAGCTCACCGAGCGGATCCTGTTCTTCGACGGCTTTCCGAACATGCAGGTGCTCGATCCCCTGCGCATCGGCCAGAACGTCAAGGAGATCATCGAGTGCGATCTCGCCGCCGAGATGAGCGCGCGGGCGCTCTATCAGGAAGCGGCGACCTACTGTCACAGCGCCAAGGACTATGTCACACGCGACCTGTTCGAGAAGCTGATGAGCGACGAGGAGCACCACATCGACTTCCTCGAGACCCAGCTCGATCTGATCGGCCGCATCGGCCTCGAGCTCTACACCCAGAAGCATGTCGGCGGGCTCGAGGGCGAGGGGCACTAAGCTCGGGCCCGGCTCCCTCCATCGTCATGGCCGGGCTTGACCCCGGCCATCCACGTGTTGCCGCACGTCGTTTCGTTTTGCGGAACCGCTCTCGGCTACAGCTGCGTCTTGTAGAGCTCTTCCACGGCCTCCTGGCTCGCCGGTTCGCCGAGGCCGGTCTGCTCGTGAATGACCGTGACGATGCTCGGCATCACCGAGCGCTGCACCTTCTCCGACCCCCACAGATTCGAGCGCATCAGCGCCTTGCCGCAATGGAAATAGACCTCGCTGACCGCGACGTTCAGCACCGCGCGCGGCGGCTTGCCGAATTCCACCATCGAGGCGAGCAGATCCGGGTCGGCCGACAGCGTGCCGCGGCCGCCGACGCGCAGCGTCTCCTCGATGCCCGGCACGAAGAACAGCAAATGCACGAAGCCTGAGCCTTCGACGACGTTGCGGAAACTGTCGATGCGGTTGTTGCCGGAGCGGTCGGGCATCAGCAGCTGGTTGGGGCCGGCGACGCGGACGAAGCCGATGCCGCCGCCGCGCGGCGAAGCGTCGACGCTGCCGTCCGCTCCCGATGTCGCGAGCACGCAGAATGGCGACATCTCGATGAATTTCTTCGCATGCGCATCGATCGCGGGCCGTGCCTTCGCGATCACGCGCGGGCTCGGCTTGGCATAGATGGTGGCGAGGTCTTCGGCGCTAAGATTGGTCAACGGCGTGCCTCCGCTTCAGCTGGGCTTCAAGCTACCCGATCGGGCCGTCGCCAGCCATGGAAATCACCAAGGCGCGTTACACCGCATCCGCCGGCACGAAGCAGCTGATGATGATGGAGCCGCGGTGGTGGACGTACCACACCACGGCCTGGCCGATCGGATTGCCCTGGTCGCGGATGATGGCGCGTCCGGGCACCTCGATCCATTGTCCCTCGATCGGCACCCAATAAGCGCCATTGCGCACGTCATACTCGGTGCGATGGCCATCGGAGATGTCGCAGCAGGGAACCCCGTTCGGCGCGATCACGCTCTTGAACCAGGCGCGGATGTCGGGCGGAACGTGGTCGTATTGGCCATTGTCGCGCGCGAACGCAACGTTTGCCAGCGCTGTCGCCGCAACCAACCAAACGCACAGTGCGAGCCTGTGCATGCGATCCTCCTCGTCGCGTATCGTGCCATGGGCGCGCGATTGTCCTGCGCGTCTTTCCCTATCGTTGGCACGGATTAAGCCTGAGCCGTCACTGCAATGCATGCTCAAATAATATGCGATGCCGGCGCCCCGCTTATCTCGCGCTGCGAGATCAGCTTGTGGCGATGCGCACCCACCAAGTTGGTCGCAGAAGCGAGAAGGCGGATGTAGGATTTCGGCTCGGACCTTCGTCTTAAGGAAAACGCCGGGAGAAAGTGCATGTGCCGCAACATCAAGATGCTGTTCAACTTCGAGCCGCCGGCGACGGAGGATGAGATCCACGCCAGCGCGCTGCAATTCGTGCGAAAGCTGTCGGGTTTCAACAAGCCGTCGCAGGCCAACGAGGCGGCGTTCGATCGTGCGGTGGCCGAGGTCTCCGAGGCGGCGCGAAAGCTCCTGACCTCGCTGCATACGAACGCACCGGCGCGCGACCGCGAGGTTGAAGCGGAAAAGGCGAAAGAGCGTTCGCGGCTGCGCTTCGGTACGTGAGGTCAGGCAGCGTGCTCCGTGATCTGGCTCACGGTATCTGCTGCCTCGGCTTGCGATGGTGGCGGCCGGGGTTTTGATCGCCCGGAGCACGACATGAGCCACCCCCTTCTTCCTTTGAAAGCAGGTGCCATCGTCTTCACGCTGCTGTGGACCGCGTGGATGATGTGGTGGAGCGGCTCGTTCTCGAGCGCGAACGTGATCATCCTCGCCCTGTGCGGCGCGGCGGTCGGCTATTTCTGGTATCGCGCCATGCGCTGGCAATTCGAGCGCATGGGCATGCTGCCGCGGCGCGAGGATCGGCCCGACTAGACCCGTCGGCTATCCTTGCCCTGCTTCTTCTTTTTCTTTTTCTTCCTGTGATCGTCGACGTCATCGCCCTCGTCATCGACGATTGCCTCGTCGGTCTCCTGGACGGCGGCTTCGAGCGCTTCGCGCTCGGCGGCTTCGCGCTCGCGTTGGCGGCGGCGTTCGTCCCAGGCATCGAAGAGCTGGTCGAGCCAGGGCAGCACCTGCTCGATCGACGGCAATTGGCCGGGCGGACCCGGCTCGCCGCGCGGGCCTTGCGGCCCCGCCGGTCCCTGCGGCCCGGCAGGTCCCGGTGCGCCGGCTGGCCCACGCGGACCGGCTTCGCCCTGTTTGCCTTGCGGACCGGGCTTGCCGGGCGGCCCGGCCTTTCCGACCGGGCCCGGCTTGCCCTGCGGCCCGGGCTTGCCGCGTGCGCCGTCGGGGCCGCGCCGGCCCGGATGCCCCTGTGGCCCCGGCCGTCCCGGCTCGCCTTGCCGCCCGCGAGGCCCCTGAGGCCCCGGCCGTCGTCCCTGGTCGTCTGCCACGCCACCGCTCCCTTCACCTGGAGCAAGCTACTTAGCGGCGTTTGACGACAGCAGCAATTCTGCCCGCGCATCGTGCCAGGCTTGATCAACATCAATCGGCGGCGCGAGCGGCCGCCTCATCGATCGCGCGTGGCTGCGCAGCGCGTTGTCGCTGGCCGACCGATGTCGTGCGCTAATCCTGACAGGCGGGCACGTCGATGCCGGAGGCGGCATAGAGCCTGATCTTGTTGCGCAGCGTGCGCACCGAAAGGCCGAGCACGCGCGAGGCGCGCGTGCGGTTGCCGTCGCAGCGCGCCAGTGTCTGGAGCACGAGCTCACGCTCGACCTCGTCGACGGTGGCACCGATCAGAAGCGGAACGATCTGGTTCGGGGCAAGGAATTGTGCGTCCGGCCCGGACGCGGCGACATGAACAGTGGTCATCAAAACACCTCCCGATCAACGCCCGCTTCCATCGTCGGAAGCGGATCGAGAACCAACGACCCCCAAGCCGTGAATCTACGGTGGTCCGGTTTGGTTAATGAAAGGTTAATTGGAGGGGCTGCACCGAATTGATCTTGAGAATGCCCAGATGCCGCCGCGATTGGTGCGAGCCTCGCATCCCTCACACCGTGCGATAGCCGCCGTCCACCATCACCATGGTTCCGGTGACATAGGCCGACAGGTCGGAGGCGAGGAACACCGCGGGGCCGACGATGTCCTCGGGCTTGCCGGTGCGCGCCAGTGGGGTGTGATCGATGAAGGCCTGCACCAGCGCCGGATTGGTCGCGCGCACGTTGGCGTTGATGTTGGTCTCGATGAAGCCGGGGCCGATCGCGTTGACGCGCACGCCTTCCTTGCCGAGCTCGACCGCGAGCGCCTTGGTGAAGCCGAGCACGCCGTGTTTCGAGGTGGTGTAGGCCGCCGAGCTCGGCGTGCGCAGATGCACGAAGGACTGGATCGAGCCGATATTGACAATGCGGCCTTTGCTGGCGCGCAAGGGCGCGAGGAACGCCTGCGTCACGTTGAAGACGCCGGTGAGGTTGAGCGAGATGATGTCGTTCCAGTCCTTCGCCACCGTCTCGGTCTCCGCGGTGAAGGCGTTGCGGCGGGTGATGCCGGCATTGTTGACGAGGATCGAGACCTGCCCGATTTTGTCCGCGATCTGCCTGGCGAGCGCGAAGCAATCCTCGCGCCTGACAACGTCGAGGGCAAAGCTCTCGGCCTTGCCGCCCGCTTGCCGGATCTCCTGCGCCGCCTCCGCCACCGTCTCGGCGTTGACGTCGAGCAGCACGACCTGCGCGCCCTCCCGCGCATAGCCGGTGGCGATCGCCCGGCCGATTCCGGAACCGGCGCCGGTGACGACAGCGATGTGGTTTGCGAGCAGCGCCATGGCAGTTTCCTCCCGTTTTCGTTTCGAAGTTTCACGAAACGCTAACGCGAAATTAAGGGGTCGGAAACGGCGGCCTTGGCATACTGATCCTGATTGGTAAACGTTGCGCGCATGATGGAACGGCTCGAAACCTGGAAACTCGCTCTGGAGCGGCTGCGGTCGGCGCAAGCGCCTGACTGGGCCGAGGCCGGCCGGCTGGTGGCCGAGATCGCGCGGATGAGCAGCGACGTCACGCTGCGCCAGGCTGCCGAGCAGGCGCTGCCGGTGCTGCGCCAGGCCGTCGACAACGACGATCACAGCGTGACGCTGGCGGCCCAGCGCCGTATCAGTGTGGTGCTCGAGGTCGTGCACGATCTGACCGCGCCGCGCTTCGGCCGCCGCAACGCCGCGCCGAAGAAGCTCTCCAGCGAGGACCGCGCGCGCAAGGTGCTCGGCCTGCCGCTCGCGGTGCAGCTCACTTGCGAGGACATCAACCAGGCCTATCGCCGCGCCGCCAAGGGCCTGCATCCCGACCAGGGCGGCAGCGCCGAAGCCTTCATCGACCTCGCCGCCGCGCGCGACATCCTGATCCATCCCGGCGCGCACAAGGACGCGTGAGCGTTTCAGGCCTCGAAAAGCAAACCGGGCAAGGACGCCCGCGTCCTTGCCCGGTTCTTCGTCCGCCGATCGATTACCTTACCACTTGCAGCTGCCGCTCTTGAGCGCGGCGTCCTTGACCACGAGTGCATCGACGAAGGTCGGCACGCTGGCGCTGGCGCGGTGATAGCCGGCCGGCCACGGCGTGGTCGGGATGCTCTCGTCCCAGATCTGGCAGAAGCCGGTGTCCTGCCAGCGGATCAGATGATAGCTGGCTTCGGCCGGGCTCGCGGCGACGAACGCGGTGACGGCAAGACCGGCGGCAGCGCACAGCATGGAAATACGACGCATGATCAGCTCCTCAAATGAATGATGTGATGCGCCTCCCGACAATGACGGGGAGGGGTGGTGCGGGACGCGCTTGGCATGCGCCCCGGACAAGATGTGAGTAGTTCCACCCGCCGCCGAGGTTCAAAGAATTTGCGCGGGACAGGTCTGATGGCGGCCGGGGAAGCGCTTCAGGCCACGCAAAGCAAAAGGGCGGATCGCCCGCGCGACCCGCCCTCCAAACGCTACTCTCGCGCCCGGCTCAGAGCGTGCACTTCCGCTCGGTGCGCATCTTGATCTGCAAGTCCGAGGCCTGCTGGAAGGTCGGGAACGGCTTGCTGACGACCTTGTAGGTAGAGACCCCGAACTGGAACGGCTTGTACTGCAGGTCCTCGTTCCAGACTTGGCAGATGCCGGTGTTGTCCCAGCGGATCACGTAATAGCCGACCTTCGCGGAGGCGGGCACGGCGAACACGGAACTAGCGATGCCGGCAACGGCACTGAGCGCGAGAAGGCGACGCATGAAGTATCTCCTGGTGGGACATGGGTGGTGGGACATGGGACCGAAAAAATTCGTGCGGTAAAAGCAGGTCCTTTGCAAGCCGGGGGGCCGCCATTCACGGACATGTCAGCTGTGCCCAACGCATTTGGTTTGGACGCGTGCCCGATAGGTCACACGCAGCTTAATCCGCTCCTACTTGGCCAGCGAAGCGACCGCCTCGATCTCGATCAGCATCTTCGGATCGGGCAGCGCCTGCACCACGCAAGTCGTGCGCGCCGGGTACGGCGGCGGGCCGAAGGCGCCGGCATAGAGCGCGTTCATCGCGGCGACGTCCGAGGCGCGGGTCAGGAGCACGTTGACCTTGACGAGATCATGCATGCCGGCGCCGGCCTCGCCCAGCACGCGCTTGATGTTGACGACGACATTGGCGAACTGCGCCTCGAAGCCATCAGGCAACGCGCCTGATACATCGAAGCCGGGAATGCCGGAGACGAACAGGAGGTCGCCAACCCGCGTCGCAAAGGACAGCGGCGGCGCCTTGACATGCGGCGGGGGCGCGAAATGCTGGATCGGCATGGGATCACCTCAGGACGGGGGCGGACGCAGGAGCGTAGCGGCTGGCGCGGGGATGCTCAAAACAAAAGTGCGAAAACAACCCCATGCACAGTAGGCGCCGCACGGAAATCATTGATGTTTTCCAGAATTCGCCAAACGCGAAGCATTCGGTTGCTCCGTCGGGCAAAACAGGGGCATTATGGCATGCTGGCGGTTGGTGGTCTTCGCCTCTCCCCGCGTGCGGCCTGCGCGTGGCGAGAGAGCAGGCCATTCACCCGTCATTGCGAGGAGCCCTTGCGACGAAGCAATCCAGACTGCCGCCGCGGAGCGATTCTGGATTGCTTCGCGGAGCCTGTCATCGGGCCGCGCTTCGCGCGGACCCGTTGGCTCGCAATGACGGAGCATGAGGACCTTCCGCGAGTCTCGCCGCCGCCTTGCTTGCGGAAACGCCCGCCGATCATGTTGCCGCCGCGATCGATCAGGTACATTCGCTCCGTCTGATTCGAATCCTCCTTTAAATAACAGCCCCCGGAGACCCCCATGAAGCTCGCATCCACCCTCCGCGCCGCGTGCGTCGCCATCGTCGCCCTGGCTGGCCTCTCGACGACCGCGCAGGCCGACAGCGGCTTCGTGACGCTGACGATCTACAAGGCGGGCTGGATCATCGGCGGCTCGGGCGGCTCGGGCGTGCTGAACTTCCGCGGCCGCTCTTACGGGCTTTCCACCGGTGGCCTCGACTACGGCCTCGTGTTCGGGGGATCCAAGACCGTGCTGCGCGGCCGCGTCTCCAACATCAACCGTCCCTCCGATGTTGCCGGCGTCTACGGCGCCGCCGGTGCCGGCATCGCCGTCGGCTCCGGCGCCCGCGCCATCGTGCTGACCAACCAGAAGGGCGCAGTGCTGGAGCTGTCGGGCACGCAGGTGGGGTTGATGGCGAATGCGGATCTCAGCGGGCTTGCGATCACGATGCGGTAGAAGACGGTGCCGTAGGGTGGGTTAGCCCTGCGGATCCGCGCAGCGAATCCGCGGGGCGTAACCCACCTCTTTGGCGTCTCCGGAGACGAACAGTGGTGGGTTACGCTTCGGACAGCGCTTCGCGCCGCCCGAAGCTAACCCACCCTGTACCCTTCTGGCGTTCGGAGGCCAGTCAGTTGGTGTAGGCTGGTCGCCGGGCCGATCCGCCGGGAGCCGCCTTGCCCACCTGTGCCTAGAGCACCGACGTAGGACCCGCGCCCTGGCG
>NZ_JADYVG010000012.1:0-222238 GCF_020193585.1 Bradyrhizobium sp. IC3195
GACCGGGATGTTTCGGGGGCGGGTTGTCATTCCGGGGCGACGCGGAGCATCGAGCCCGGAATCCATCGGGCCGCAGGTATGGTGGTGAAATGGATTCCGGGCTCGCGCCAAGAGGCGCGCCCCGGAATGACGGGCAGGCGATGCTGCCCTACTTCGCCTTCTGCATCTTGGTCACCGTGTAGCCCGACGCCGCTTCCTCGGCCTCGAAGGTGATCTTGTCGCCGACCTTCACCTGCTTGAGCATGGCGGGATCCTTGACCCGATAGACCATGGTCATGGGGTCCTCCATGCCGAGGCTCTTCGCCGGTCCGTGCTTGAGCGTGATCTTGCCGGCGCCTTCGTCGATCTTCTTCACCTCGCCGCTGATCGCCGCGCCTTCGGCGGCGAGGGTTGCAGTCGCAAGGCCGACGGTCAGCGCCAGCGCCGAAGCGATACGGATGATGCGGTTCATGTGGATCTCCTTTCGTGTTACTTCACGGTGACCTGGCCGACCATGCCGTACTCGCGATGGTCGGGAATGAGGCACGAATATTCGAAGGTGCCGCGTTTGCTGAACTTCCAGAGGATCTCGGTCGTCTTCTTTGGGGCAAGCCGCGCCGCATTAGGCTCGTCGTGCTCCATGTGCGGATGTTTCTTCATCTGGTCCGCATGCGCGAGGTTCTCCTTGGTCGTGGCCAGCAGGAATTCGTGGTCCTCCTTGCCGACATTGCGCAGCACGAATCGGATCTGCTCTCCGCGCTTCACCTCGATTTTCGCGGGCGTGTAGTCCATCTCGTTCATCAGGATTTCGATAGTGCGTGCGGGTTTCTTGGGATCGCCGGGCTCGCCGGCCGAATAGTTTCCGTGCCCGTGCTTGTCGTGCGCAAAGGCCGGCGCGGTCGAAAGTGCAGCCAGCGCGACGGCGAGCTTGATCGTGGTCTTCATCGTAGTCTCCGGTTGGTGGTTCATCGAAACGCTCACATCTTGTGCTTCATCGGCGGACTGCCGGCTTTCTGCCGCGCCGGCTCCGGGGCGGGTGCGGCGACTTCGTAGGCGACGGTGCCTGGCGGGAATTTGTACGGACCAGGATCGCGGTAATCGTCGCGCGCGAGGCCTTCGCGGATCTTCATCACGGTGAACATGCCGCCCATCTCGATCGGCCCGAACTGGCCGGTGCCAGTCATCATCGGCAGCGTGTTGTCGGGCGCGGGCATCTCCATGTTGCCCATCGCCATGCCGGTCGAGCCCATGGCCATGCCGTCGGGCGCGAGCTTGCCGACGGCCTTGGCGAGGTCCTTGCGTGATACGCCGATCAGGTTGCGCACGTCGTGGCCCATCGAATTCATGGTGTGGTGCGACTTGTGGCAATGGAACGCCCAGTCCCCGGGATTGTCGGCGAGCACGTCGAACACCCTGATGGCGCCGACCGGGACGTCGGTGGTCGTCTCCGGGATCTGCGCGCTCTCCTGAATCCAGCCGCCATCGGTGCAGGTCACCGCGAAGCTGTGGCCATGCAAATGAATCGGATGGTTGGTCATGCTGAGATTGCCGATGCGCACGCGCACCTTGTCGCCGAGCCTGACCGGCAGCGGATCGATTCCGGGAAAGACCCGCGCGTTCCAGGTCCACATGTTGAAGTCCGTCATCTCGTTGACGTGCGGCAGATAGGTGCCGGGGTCGACGCGATAGGTGCTCATCACGAACACGAAGTCGCGGTCGACGGCGCGGAAACTCGGGTCGCGCGGGTGCACGATGAACATGCCCATCATGCCCATCGCCATCTGCACCATCTCGTCGGAATGCGGGTGGTACATGAAGGTTCCGCTCTTTTTCATCTCGAATTCGTAGACGAAGGTCTTGCCGGGCTGGATGTGCGGCTGGTTCAATCCGCCGACGCCGTCCATGCCGCTCGGGATGATCATGCCGTGCCAGTGCACCGTGGTGTATTCGGGTAAGCGGTTGGTGACGAAGATGCGCACCTTGTCGCCCTCGACGGCCTCGATGGTCGGGCCCGGCGATTGCCCGTTGTAGCCCCACAAATTCACCTTCATTCCTTCCGCGAACTCGCGCACCACCGGCTCGGCGACGAGATGGAATTCCTTCCAGTCGCCGTTCATGCGGAACGGCAGCGACCAGCCGTTCAGCGTGACCACGGGTCGGTAGTCAGGGCCGCTGCTCGGATGCAGCGGCGGCTGCATCACCACCTTGTCCATGGTGGGTGCTTCCGGAATCGACGCGGCCTGGACGCGTCCTTGAATGGCCGATGCGCCGACAAGCGCGGCGGTGCCTAAAAATCCTCGGCGGGAAAACATCTTGGCCTCCGTCTCAGTGGCCGCCGCCTTCGGCAGGAGCTGCCGCGGCAACGGTGGTTGGATTGTCGGCGCCGCCGGCGGGCAGACCGCCGCCGTTGACCGCGGTCTGCAGATCGGCCTGGGCGAGGAAGAATCTCTGCCTGGCGTCGATCGCGCCGCGCAGCGCCGCGAGGCGCTGCCGCGCTTCGGTGAGCAGCGCGAAGATGTCGACCTGCATGCTGGAGAAGCGCAGCTGCATCTCCTCGGTGATGATCTTGCGCAACGGGATGATCTCGCGCTGGTAATGGCCGGCGATGTCGTAGGTGGAGCGGTAGACGCGATAGGCGTCGCGCGCCTCGGACCGCACATTGACGGCCCGCTCGGTCAGGCGGTTGAAGGCGAGGTTGTAGGTCTCGGCGGCTTGGCGCACGCGCACCTCGCCGCCGTCGAAAATCGGAATCTGGAACTGCAAGTCGAAGCCGCGCTCGCGGAACGGCGGCCCTTCCGGATCCTGGGTGCGACGGGAGATGCCGGCGAGATCGAGCAGCGTCACGAAGCGCGTCGCCTCGGTGAGGTTCAGCGCCTTCGCCAGCGCGGCCAGCTCCAGCCGCGCGATCTGCAGGTCGATCCGATGCGCCACCGCGTCGGCTTCGATCGTGGGAAGGGTTAGCGGCCGGCGCGGCAACGGCGGCAGCTGATTGGGCAGGCGGAAGTCGAGACCGTCGTCCCAGAGCCCCATCAGGCGCGCCAGCCTTTCGCGCGCGCTTCCCGCCATCTGCCGCGCGGTGGCGAGGTCTGCGGTGGTCTCGGCATAGAACACCTGCTCGCGCGCTTGGTCGAGCTTGTTGAGCGAGCCGGTCTCGCCGAGCTTGAGCGCGAGCTGTGCGGTCGATTCCGCCGTCGCCTTTGCGTCGGTCAGCAGCCCCACCATCTCGTTGGCGGCAACCGCACGGACATAGGCGCGGCGAACGTCCGAGGCGAGCCGCAGCGTCGCCAGCGCGGCGCGCAGCTGCGCACCACGGAAGCGTTCGCGGGCGATCTCGGACCGGAACGGCAGGGTGGCGAGCGCGAGGATGTCGCCGACCACTTGGCGTTCGATCTCGCTGGCGCCATTGCCGGTGATGCGAGAGACTGCGAACACCGGATTGGCCGGCAGGCTCTGCTCGACCAGCTCGGTCTCCGCCAGCGCCAGCTCGTTGTAGGCGGCCTCCAGTCCCTTGTTGTTGAGTAGTGCGATCTGCACGGCGGCGTCGACGCTGAGCGTGCGCGAGAGCAGCTGGCGGACGCGGGCATCGACCGCGGCGGCACCCTCGGCCGAGCGCACGAAGGCGACGTCCTTGTTGATGGCCTGGCTCGTCAGATCGGAGACCGCGCTCATGCCGCTGTCGGGCGAGAACGCGGCGCAGCCGGAAAGTCCGAGCGCGGCGAGCACGAGCAGGCCTCGCGCAAAATGCTGTGACATGGCGCGCTCCTACCGCTCTTGCTTCGGCTGCGGCGTCACCGCCTCGTTGCGGCCACGCCAGGGTGCCGGGGTCGCAGGCCGCAGGCTGGTATAGGGCGCGATGGTCGAGCGATAGCCGATTGGGGCCACCTTCGCCGCCGGATCTGCGGGATCCGCGCTGGCCATGTGCGTCGTTGTCGGCACGCAGCCGGACAGCGTCGGCCCGGCAAAGGCCAGCAGCAGCCAAGTGAAACGTGAGTGTCGATCACCCACCGCGGATGCGGCAGATTTCGCCCCGGAAAGCGCAACCATGTCTTAATTCCTGATCTGGAGACCACAGGTTCGCGCGCGCAAAAGCGCGCATCGAAACCGACGCCGTCATGTCAGATCAGGCGATGGGGGGACGGTAGTGCTGGGGCGGCGCCGCGCTGTGCAGGCTGGGCACGATCTCGGGCGCACAGGTCGACATCGGCCGGAGCGGCGTGGCGACGCTGGGCAGATCGGCCGGCAGCGCGCTGACGCACATCATCGCACAGCAGGGGCCCGCTGTTCCCTTGCCGTCGTGATGCTTCGGAGCAGGTGCGTCCTTCGCAGCGGTCTCCGAAGGGGTTCCCGCGTGCTCGTGCGGAATATCGCCAGGGTTCGCTGCCATATCATGGCTCGCAGCCATATGGTGATGCGCCGGAACGAGGTCAGCCTGGGCATCGTCGCCGAGGCAGGGCGCAGCACTGCCCCAGGCGAGGCTTGCGGCCGGCGCGAGCACGCAGAACAGATAGGCGAGGGCGATGATCCGCCCCACCCTGATCCGCATCGATCGCGTCAATCGCATCAACATTCCGCTGATAGGCTCCTCGCGCGGCAATGTTGCACACGCTTGTTGCAAACTAATGGCAAAAGACGCATTCGCCAAGAGCTTATTACCGCAGCGCACCGCGCATGCCCAATATCGCGGCAAGATGGTTGACCATGCGGCGGCCCGCGAACATGGTCCTGCCGTGCACGCGCCAAATCATCCAGGGCAAACACCTGACGCCTTCACCCCTGACTCCCGTCAGGCCTGGGTGCGGCTCGTCATTGCGCTCCTGATCGGCTCGATCGGGGCCGTCGGCATGTGGGCAGTCGTGGTCGTGATTCCGATCGTGCAGGTCGAGTTCGCTGCCACGCGCGGCGCAGTGTCGCTGGCTTTCACCCTCATGATGTTCGGGTTCGGGCTTGGCGGCGTGATCGCCGGCAAGATCACCGACCGATTCGGCATCGTTCCGGCGATGGCGATCAGCATCGCCTTCCTCGGCGTTGCCAACGTGCTCGCGGGCCTGTCGGGCCAGCTGTGGCAGTTCGTGGCGGCTTATTTCTTCATCGGGCTCGGCACCTCCGCCACCTTCGCGCCGCTGATGGCCGAAGCCTCGCACTGGTTCGAGCGCTATCGCGGTCTTGCCGTGACCATCGTCGCCAGCGGCAATTATGTCGCCGGCGCGATGTGGCCGCCGATCGTGAGCTGGGGCGCGCAGGAGATCGGCTGGCGCTACACCCATATCGGCATCGGCATCGTCTGCGCCGGCCTGATGACGGTGCTGGTGCTGATCCTGCGCGCGCAGATGGGCCGCGACACCGTCCACGACCATGCCAACGCGCCGCCGCCGCGGGTCGATCTCCGGCTGTCGACGAATACGCTGACGGTGCTGCTCTCGATCGCCAGCATCTCCTGCTGCGTGGCGATGGCGATGCCGCAGGTGCACATCGTCGCCTATTGCGGCGATCTAGGTTACGGCGTCGCGCGCGGCGCCGAGATGCTGTCCTTGATGATGGGCTGCGGCATCGTCAGCCGGATCGGCTCGGGCTACCTCGCCGACAAGATCGGCGGCATCTACACGCTGCTGGTGGGATCGCTGGCGCAGGGCTTTGCGCTCGTGTTCTATCTGTTCTTCGACAGCCTGACCTCGCTCTATCTGATCTCCGCGATGTTTGGCCTGTTCCAGGGCGGCATCGTGCCGAGCTATGCCATCATCGTGCGCGAGGCGATGCCGGCGAGCGAGGCCGCGACCCGCGTCGGCATCGTGATCTTTGCGTCCGTGTTCGGCATGTCCTTCGGCGGCTGGGTGTCCGGCGTCATCTTCGATGCCACCGGCTCGTATGCCGCAGCGTTCGCCAACGGCGTCGCCTGGAATGCGCTGAACATCGGCATCGTCGTGCTGCTCTTGATCCGCGCGCGGACGGGCTCGGTCAAGACCGGCCCGGGCTTTGCCACCTAAACCGCCTGTCCCGCCTTCAGCAGCGAGCAGCCGGTGATCTTGTAGCTGCCGTCGCCCTGCTGCTCGAGCGTGTAGAGTGCCACCCAGGCCTCGCCATTGGCATCGACGATATGGACGCGCTGGGCGATCCAGCCGCCATCGCTCTTGCTCTCGCCGAATTCGAAGCTCTTGTGACGATAGACCGGCGCGTAGCCGTTCTGCACCATGGACATGAAGATGTCGGGCGCGGGAAAGATCTCCTTGATCGCCGGCGCCGCATAGGAATAAGCCGCCGCAGCATCGTCGCGAACGAAGGCCTGCTCCTGGGCGCGGATGATGCTCTGGGCAGCCGCGACATCGCCGGCAAAAGCTGAATGATGACAGGCAACAATGATGAGAGCGACCAGCAAGGCTGCGATGCGCATGACAGGCTCCGCGTTGAATACCCGGCGAAGGCGATCCTAGCACATCTGTGCCGCCAGGGCGTGTACTCAGATATCACGCGCTGGGTTTGAACGCTCCAGATGCCGACTCATCCGGGACAGCGGCGCAACAGCAGGCAGCTGCGACATGTTCTCCTAAGGCAGGAACGGCTCCGCGATGGCCGAGTTAAGCCGGCAAAACCACCTTACCAAGGAGCAAAGTCATGGCCCGTGCAACAGCACATCCGGATCATCACTGCATCTCAAGCGAGGACATTGAGGGAACCGAGGTTTATGGAGCAGATGGGACGAATATCGGCGAGATTGATCACCTCATCATCGACAAGGTGTCAGGCCGCGTGGCTTATGCGGTCATGAGCTTTGGTGGATTTGCGGGCTTGGGTCACAGCCACTACCCGATTCCCTGGGGCGCTCTGAAATATGACACGTCGCTTGACGGTTTCCGAACCAATATCACCGAGCAACAACTGAGGGATGCGCCTGAGTTCAGCGATGACTCCTGGGAAGATCGAGACTGGGAAACGCGAACTCACCGGTATTATGGAACGCCAACCTACTGGGAAGGGCGAGGTGGCCTATAACGCCAGCGGCGCGTCAGGACAGCTGAACTGACGGCGGCACAAACATCAGAGGTCGTGCAAGTCGCCGATCGGCCAGAAGCTGATTCCTGCGTCGCGTTGAAATGGCGCTACCCTGTTTAGTGCCGATGGCGAGATCATACTGCGCCATAGTTGGCGTTTTGATCGACGGGATGTTCGAAAGCACGGGCCGAGAGCTACGGTATCAGCTCTCTCAAAATGTGATCGCGGTGCGCGAGGTGCCGCGCCAGTGTCAGCCGAAATGTTTCGCCGATAGCGCGAGCCAAGCTCGTGTCGTGCCCCGAAAGCTCAAGGTCCGCAATTCGAACCTCCTGCTCGGAAAGGTGTCGGTCGGCCAGTGAAATGTGCTCTTCGGCTTCCGCCAGATGGCGAAGCGCCATGGCGCGATCCATTTGTCGCTCCCATGCATAGATGCAGGCGGGAGCACGATTGGTCTCTCAGCCACCGACGCCTACGGCACGGCCTTGGCCGGTGATGACAGGCAAGTTATCTCAGCAAACTCGGCGCAGCAATCCTTTGAAGTTGCTCTAATCAGAGCGGTTACGGATCTGCGACAGGTCGGTTCGCGCTCCAGCAAGTCCTGCTGCACGGCCATGGCTCGCCATTGCCGGGCGGCTTCGCGCAGGCTATGGGCCACCACGTTGTCGCGCGTTAGATCAGCAAGCTTTTCGCGTCCATCGGCTCGCTCTAGCATCTGGTCTGGCCAGCATTGTCTAATCCGGTTTTCCGATGAGGCCGATATGCCTGCCACGGCCCGGAAGTGCATTCAGGTGTGTTAATGAAGTCTCTACGTTCTTGGAAACGGCTCGCGGCTTGAACGCTGCGCCACCCTGGTCAACTTTTGTTTCGTCCTCATTCGGAAACGGCTCTTGAGTCTTACGGCCTAGAAACGTATCCGGCTTTGGACAGCGTTGAAGCACCTCGGTCGCCTCCGCCACGACCTCGCGGGCACGTTGAAGCGCCAGACGATCCTGTCTGAGCGAATTGGTGAGCCGGGGCAAATTGAGAACTGGCGCCATGCCTGAACCTGCCATGTCGCAAGTCGAAGCGATGTATCAAATGATCGTTTAAATCGGATTAGGTGACAACAGTTCCATGTTTAGCGAAGTCCGCTCGGGGTCAGCGGCTCCCATCGGCAAGCTCCAGCCTAGCGCTTTCGCTTCGTCGCAGGCTTTGTCGTCATCGACGAGCGGGCCTTGCTGGGCGGCGGCACGCGCAAGCCGTCGACGAACACGTCGAGCAGACGCAGCGCCGTCGCCTGCCAACCGGGCTGGTCGTGCACGTAGCACATGCCGAAGAAGGCGCGCAGCAGATCCTCCGGGTTGATGTCGGCGCGCATCTCGCCGGCTGCGATGGCGCGGTCCAGCAGCGAGCCGATCGCCTTGGTCAGACGCTCGAAGGAGAAGGCATGCAGCTCCGACCCGCTCTGCACCGCGAGCGCCAGCGCTGCCATCATCCCCTTCTTGGTCGCAACAAACTCGACCCCTGAGCGCAGCCAGCGCCGCAGCGCCTCGACCGGATCCTTGGCATTCTTCAACTGCTCGGCCAGCTCGCTGAGCTGCTCGACCTCGCGGCGGTACACCGCCTCGAACAAGGCCTCGCGCGTCGGAAAATGCCGATACAGCGTGCCGATGCCGACCCCGGCGCGCTTGGCCACCGCTTCCAGGCTCGCCTCCGAACCGCCCGCGCTGAACACCAGCTTTGCCGCTTCGAGCACGCGCTCGCGATTGCGCACGGCATCGGCGCGGGGTTTGCGGGTCTGGTCGGTGTGGTCGTCCATGGCGCGCAATGTAGATCACGAATTGGTTAGATTGAACCCTCGCCGGACCCGCGCAGGGCTGCATCGCGTTGGTGACGCACGCGCTTTTGACGAATTCCAGATTTTTCCGCACCGGCCTTGTTAAGCGGAGGCTGCCTCCGTATCTTCGATCGAGCGTCGGCCGCATCGTGTTCGGCCGGCGCTATTCGACGGCGGCCACGGCGATGGCGCGCTGCGCGATGACTCATGTCCAAATCTGATCGGAGCCTTGTATGAACCACTCCATCAGCCTCACCGTGAACGGTGCGCGGCGCGATTTCGTCCTCGACGATCCGCGCGTCACGCTGCTCGATCTCCTGCGTGAGCGCCTTCATCTGACCGGAACCAAGAAGGGGTGCGACCGCGGCCAATGCGGCGCCTGCACCATCCTGGTCGACGGCAAGCGCATCAATTCCTGCCTCGCGCTCGCCATCAGCCATGACGGGGCCGACATCCTCACCATCGAAGGCCTCGCGCGCGGCGACCAGCTCCATCCCGTGCAGGCCGCCTTCATCGCACATGACGGCTTTCAATGCGGCTTCTGCACGCCGGGCCAGATCATGAGCGCGATCGGCATGATCAGAGAAGGCCAGGCCGGCAACGATCCCGAGCGCGTCCGCGAATGCATGAGCGGCAATCTGTGCCGCTGCGGCGCTTACGTCGGCATCGTCGATGCCGTGCTGGACGCGCAAGGACAGATGGACGAGACCAATCAGAGGCGCTCCGCATGAAACCGTTCGATTATGTCAGGCCGGCCACGGTCACTGAAGCCGTTGCGGCGGCGGCCCAGCCCGGCGCGGTCTACCTCGCAGCCGGCACCAACCTGCTCGACCTGATGAAGGGTGGCATCAGCCGTCCGGACCGGCTGGTCGACGTCACGCGTCTCGATGGGCTCGATCAGATCGAGACTCTCGCGGACGGGTCTTTGCGCATCGGCGCGCTGGTGCGCAATGCCGACCTCGCGCATGATGCGGAGTTCGCGCGGTCCTATCCCGCAGTGGCCGAAGCGCTGCTCTCGGGAGCGTCGGCTCAATTGCGCAATGCCGCCACCGTCGGCGGCAATTTGTTGCAACGGACGCGTTGCGCGTATTTCTACGACACTGCCAGCCGCTGCAACAAGCAGGCGCCGGGCTCCGGCTGCGACGCGCGCGACGGCGACAACCGCAGCCATGCCGTGCTCGGCTGGAGCGAGAGCTGCATCGCCACACACCCCTCGGATTTCTGCGTGCCGCTGGTCGCGCTCGATGCCATCGTCGAGATCGAGGGCAGGGGCGGCCGGCGCGAGGTCGCGCTCGACGAGCTGCACCGCCTGCCCGGCGATGCGCCCGAGCGCGAGTCGGTGCTCGAGCCCGGCGATCTCATCGTCGCGGTGCGCCTGCCGCCTGCCGCACGCGGCTTTGCCGCGCATGCGCGTTACCTCAAGGTGCGCGAGCGCACCTCCTATGCCTTTGCCGTCGTCTCGGCCGCGGCTGCGCTGCGGATCGAGAACGGCAGAATCGCACAGGCGCGGCTCGCGCTCGGCGGCGTCGCCGCAAAGCCCTGGCGCGCCCGTGCAGCGGAAGACGTCCTCAAGGGCGTCGCGCCGACCGCCGACGCGTTCCAGGAGGCAGCCCTGCGTGCGCTCGAGGGCGCGAAGCCATCGGGCGACAACGCCTTCAAGATCGAGCTCGCGCGCCGCATCGTCGTGCGCGCGCTGACCTTGGCCGCCGCCGGGACGCCTGCGCGTATCCCCGCGCTGCCGGCCTCTCCCTTCGCCTCGACCTCCGGAGCCGTCCATGTCTGAGCTCAATTTGACCAGTGCGCCCGCACATCTCAGGCACGGCTCGAATATCGGCCAGCCGCTGACCCGCCGCGACGGCATCCTCAAGGTGACGGGGCAGGCGAGCTATGCTGCGGACAATCATCCGCCCGGCATGCTGTTTGCCGTGATGGCCGTCTCGAGCATTGCGCGGGGCCGTGTGGTCTCGCTCGATGTCGCTGCCGCAAAACGCCATCCCGGCGTCGTCGACGTCATGACGCCCGATCACAAGCCAGCGCTCGCGATCGACCCCGACCTCAAGACCAATCCGTTCGTATTCCGGATGGAGGTGTTGCAGAGCAATGAGGTCCGCTACGCCAATCAGGCGATTGCGGTCGTGATCGCTGAAACGCTGGAGGCCGCGACGGAAGGCGCCGCGCTGCTGGCCCCACGTTACGAGGTGCAGCCTGCGCTGGTCGGCCTCGATGCCGGCGAGAGCTTCGTGCCGCCGGTCGTCGGCGTCGGTAATCCCACGCAAAGCCATCGCGGCGATGTCGAGGCGGGCCTCGCCGCGGCCGACAAGCAGATCGACGCGATCTACGAGACGCCGCCGCAATATCACAATGCCATGGAGCCGCACGCGATCGTGGCGCGCTGGGAGGGTGACAAGCTCTTCTTGGACACGCCGAGCCAGGCCATGGTGATGGCTCGCGGCCGCGTCGCCGAGCTGTTTGGCCTCGCGCCGGAGAAGATTCACATCCGCAGCCCGTTCCTCGGCGGCGGCTTCGGCTCGAAGGGCTTCCTGACCGGGCCGCAGATCCTCGGCGTGATGGCGGCGAAGCTGGTCGGCAGGCCAGTCAAGCTGGTGCTCCGCCGCGAGCAGATGTATGGCCCGGTCGGCCACCGGGCGCCGACGCGCCAACGCCTGCGCCTCGGCGCCGATGGCGAGGGCCGCCTGACTGCGCTCGATCATCACGCGCGAACCGTGTCGAGCACCTTCGACGATTTCTACGAGCCCGCCGCCGATGCCTCGCACACGCTCTACGCGGCGCCCGCGATCCGCACCTCGCACGATGCCGTGCGCGTCAACACCGGCACGCCGCTGTTCATGCGCGCGCCGGGCGAGGCGACCGGCTCGATCGCGCTCGAGAGCGCGATCGACGAGATGGCCTGGGCCTGCGGCATGGATCCGCTCGCTTTCCGCCTGAAGAACTACGCCGAGGTCGAGCCGATGACGGGGCGGCCGTTCTCCTCCAAGGCGCTGCGCGCCTGCTACGAGCAGGGCGCCTCGCGCTTCGGCTGGGCCAAGCGTCCGCTGCAGCCGCGGCAGATGCGCGACGATGCCGGCCTTCTGGTCGGCTGGGGCATGGGTACGGCGACCTTCCCGGCGCTGATGTTCCAGGCCGAGGCGCGCGCGGCGATCCGCCGCGACGGCTCCGGCGTGATGGAGATCGGCGCGCATGACATGGGGCAGGGCGCCTGGACGGCGCTGGCGCAGATCGCGGCCGATTCCGTTGGTCTCGACATCGACCGCCTCGACTTCAGGTCCGGCACGTCCGACCTGCCCGATGCCGGCATCGCCGGCGGCTCGGCGCACACGGCAACCGCAGGCGCTGCGATCCACAGCGCCGGTGCCGCCGTGATCGGAAAGCTCGCCGATCTCGCCACAAGCGACGAGCGCTCGCCGCTGTTCGGCGCCGGCAATGCCGGCGTGATCGCGCGCGACGGCAGGCTGATCCGCCGCGACGATGAGAGCCGCAGCGAGAGCTATGCCGGGATTCTGGCGCGCGCGGGCGTTGCCGAAGTGGAGGCGCGCGGCACCGGCGCGCCGAACCCTGCGGCGATGGAGCAATATGCGATGCATGCCCATGGCGCGGTGTTCGCCGAGGTGAAGGTCGATCCCGAGCTCGGCCAGGTTCGCCTCACCCGCATGATCGGCGCCTTCGCCGCCGGGCGCATCGTCAATCCGCGCATGGTGCAGAGCCAGTTGTTCGGCGGCATGATCTGGGGCCTGTCCTTCGCGCTGCACGAGGCGGCGATCACAGACCGCCGCAGCGGGCGGATCATGAACGCCAATCTCGGCGAGTACCACATCCCCGTGAACGCCGACGTGCCGCCGCTCGACGTCATCACCGTCGAGGAGCACGATCCGCACGTGAATGCGCTCGGCATCAAGGGTGTCGGCGAGATCGGCATCACCGGCAGCGCCGGCGCGGTCGCCAACGCGGTCTGGCACGCCACCGGCGTGCGCGTCCGCAACTTTCCGATCCGGATCGAGGAACTGCTGACGTAGCTCTAGCTCTTCCGAAACAGGCGGCCCCGGAGTGCCTAGGAGTCCGGGGCCATAACCTCAGCACCTTTGCGCGAGGCTGCTCGGCTACGGCTCCCAACATATCAAGCTGCGGTTCGCGGAAATTGCGGTGGCTCAATATCCGCTAGATCCTCGGCTCCGTACGATTGCGGAGGGACCGTCAGAACGTCGGCGGCGTGCAGGCCGAGATCACCTCGCACGGTTTGCCGCCGACGCAGCGGAAGCGATGCGGGCGGCGGCTCTCGAAATAATAGGCATCGCCGGGATTGAGGATGCGGCGCTCGTCCTCGACGGTGACCTCGAGCTTGCCCGAAATCACGATGCCGCCTTCCTCGCCGTCATGCACGAGATGCACGCGCCCGGTGTCGCTGCCGGGCTCGTAGCGCTCCTTCAGGATCTGCAGGCTGCGGCCGAACAGATTGTCGCCGACCTGCCGGTATGAGATCGGCTTCTTGCCGACTTCGGTGAGCTCCTCGGCGCGGTAGAAGATCTTGCGCCTGGACTCCGGCTCCAGCGCGAAGAACTCGGCGAGCCCCATCGGGATGCCGTCGAGGATGCGCTTGAGCGCGCCGACCGAAGGGTTCATCTGGTTGGATTCGATCAGCGAGATCGTCGAATTGGTGACGCCGGCGCGCTTGGCCAGCTCGCGCTGCGACAGCTTGTGGCGCGCCCGGATGAATCGCAGCCGTCCACCGATGTCGACGCTCATGCCCTGGTCCCGTGTTGCAGGTGTTGCGGATCGCGCAAATATGGACCGGCAGCCCCAGTCAAATCAATGGCTTGCAGGTCGCCAGAAAAGGACTTGTTGCGCCATCCAAGCCATGGCTCAGCTATGGGGTCAGCAAAGGAGCGCGGCCGTGACCCTTCATCAGATTCCGAACACCATCAAGACCGATTCGTACTGGATGCCGTTCACGGCCAATCGGCAATTCAAGAAGTCGCCGCGCCTGTTCTCCTCGGCCGAGGGCATGTACTACACCAGCGTCGACGGCCGCCAGGTGATCGACGGCTCCGCCGGGCTCTGGTGCGTCAATGCCGGCCACGGCCGCAAGCAGATCGCCGCCGCCGTCGAGCGCCAGCTGATGACGCTGGACTTCGCGCCGTCGTTCCAGATGGGCCATCCGCTGGCCTTCGACTTCGCCGAGCGTCTCGCCGAGATCGCCCCAAAGGGCCTCGACCGCGTCTTCTTCACCAATTCCGGCTCCGAGTCGGTCGACACCGCGCTGAAGATCGCGCTGGCCTATCACCGCGCCAACGGCCAGGCCAGCCGCACCCGCCTGATCGGTCGCGAGCGCGGCTATCACGGCGTCGGCTTCGGCGGCACCTCGGTCGGCGGCATGGTCGCCAACCGCCGCGCCTTCACCACCCTGCTGCCAGGCGTCGACCACATCCGCCACACCCATGATCTCACCCGCAACGCCTTCGCCAAGGACCTGCCCGAGCACGGCGCCGAGCTCGCCGACGATCTCGAGCGTCTGGTCGCCCTGCACGGCGCGGAAACGATCGCCGCCGTCATCGTCGAGCCGGTGCCGGGCTCGACCGCGGTGTTGCCGCCGCCGAAGGGATATCTGCAGCGCCTGCGCGAGATCTGCGACAAGCACGGCATCCTCCTGATCTTCGACGAGGTCATCACCGGCTTCGGCCGCCTCGGCACGCCGTTCGCCGCCAACTTCTTTGGCGTCACGCCGGACCTGATGACCACGGCCAAGGGCATCACCAACGGCACCGTGCCCTGCGGCGCCGTGTTCGCCAGCCGCAAGGTGCACGACGGCATGATGACCGGCCCGGAGAACCAGATCGAGCTGTTCCACGGCTACACCTATTCGGCGCATCCGGTCGCCTGCGCCGCGGGCATCGCGACCCTCGACATCTACAAGGACGAAGGCCTGCTCACGCGCGGCGCCTCGCTCGCCGAATACTGGCGCGATGCGCTGCATTCGCTTAAAGGCCTGCCGAACGTCGTCGACATCCGCAATTGCGGCCTGATGGGCGCGGTCGAGCTTGCGCCGCGTGGCGGCGCGGTCGGCGCGCGCGGCTACGACATGCTGGTCGAATGCTTCAACAACGGCCTCTATCTTCGCACCGGTGGCGATTCCGTCGCGATGTCGCCCCCGCTCATCGTCGAGAAGAGCCACATCGACCAGATGATCTCGATCCTCGGCGACGCCATCAAGAAGGTGGCCTGATAATTGCTCTCGCCGCTAGCGAGTTGTGTCCTTGCAGCGGCGAGCGCCGCGGGAGTTTGACGAAGCGTGAAAGTTCTGATCCTCGGCAGCGGTGTCATCGGTGTCACCTCTGCCTACTACCTCGCGCGTGCCGGCCATGAGGTGACGGTCGTCGACCGCCAGCCGGAGCCGGCACTGGAGACCTCCTTCGCCAATGCCGGCGAGGTGTCGCCCGGCTATTCCTCGCCCTGGGCCGGCCCCGGCGTGCCGGTCAAGGCGATCAAGTGGCTGTTGATGAAGCACGGCCCGCTGGTGATCCGGCCGAAGCTCGATCCGGTCATGTGGGTCTGGCTGCTCAAGATGCTGCGCAACTGCACCAGCGCGCGCTACGCGGTCAACAAGAGCCGGATGATTCCGATCGCGGAATACAGCCGCGATGCCTTGCGTGATCTGCGCCGCGACATCGGCATCCAGTATGACGAGCGCTCGCAGGGCACGCTGCAGCTGTTTCGCTACCAGGCCCAGCTCGACGGCACCGCCGAAGACATCGCCGTGCTCAAGCAGTACGGTGTTCCCTTCGAAGTGCTGAGCCGCGAGGGCTGCATCGCGGTCGAGCCGGCACTGGCGGGCGTGAAGGAGAAGTTCGTCGGCGGGCTTCGCCTGCCGCAGGACGAGACCGGTGACTGCCACATGTTCACGCAGGCGCTGGCGAGGCACGCCCAGGCGCTCGGCGTGCGCTTCCTGTTCAACACCTCGATCGACCGTATCGTCACCGATGGCGCGCGCGTCAGCGGTGTCGCCACCAGCGCCGGCCCGCTGCAGGCGGACGCTTACGTGCTCGCGCTCGGCAGCTGGTCGTCGCGGCTCCTGGCGCCGCTCGGTATTTCGCTGCCGGTCTATCCGGTGAAGGGCTATTCGATCACGGTGCCGATCAAGGACGCCTCCGGCGCGCCGGAATCCACCGTGATGGACGAGAGCTACAAGGTCGCGATCACCCGCCTCGGCAATCGCATCCGCGTCGGCGGCACCGCCGAAATCTCCGGCTATTCGGACAAGCTCTACGACGCACGCCGCGCCACGCTCGATCATTCGCTGACCGACCTGTTCCCGCGCGGCGGCGACCTGTCCAAGGCGACGTTCTGGAGCGGCCTGCGCCCGATGACGCCGGACGGCCCGCCCGTGATCGGCCGGACCCACTACGCCAACCTCCACCTCAACACCGGCCACGGCACGCTCGGCTGGACCATGTCGTGCGGCTCGGGCCGCGTGCTCGCTGACGTGCTGTCGGGCAAGAAGCCGGACATCGACGTCAGTGCGTTGTCGGTGGAGCGGTACAAGCACCGGTTTGGCTAAGGCTCTATCCCCTCGTCATTGCGAGGAGCCCTTGCGACGAAGCAATCCAGGCTGTCTCCGCGGTGAGACTCTGGATTGCTTTGCTGCACTCGCATGACGGCGTGGAGACGCCGCGGATTTCTTCCACCCGCCGCGTGCGTTGAAAGCAGCTAGCCCGCCCCCGTCACGCAATTCACCCACAGCACCACGGCCTTCGCATCCCGCGCCGGATTGGAAAACCGGTGCGGCCGTCGGCTCGCGAATCTAAAACTGTCGCCCGTCTTCAGCGACCACGTCTGGCTGTCCACCGTCAGCATCATCTCGCCTTCGAGCACGAGCCCGGCCTCTTCGCCGTCGTGGGTGTAGAGCTCATCGCCGGTGGAGCCGCCGGGCTCAAGATGCACCAGGAACAGGTTGAGCTTGTTATCGCTGCTCGCGGGGCTCAGCAATTGCTTCGACACGCCGGTGCGCCACAGTTTCAATTCCGGCCGCTGCAGCCCGCGCGTCACCACCTGATCCGATGCGCCGTCGGCGCTCGGGCTCGCGCCGAACAGCGCGGCGATGCCGACGCCGAGCACGTCGGCGAGCGTCGCCAGCACCCGCAGCGACGGCGACGACAGCCCGCGCTCGATCTGGCTGAGGAAGCCGATCGACAGCTCCGTGCGCGCTGCGACCGTCTCCAGCGAGAACTGCCTGACTCGCCTGAGATCCCGGATGCGGCGGCCGACCGCGACGTCCATCGCCGGCTCGGCCGGCTTGGCAGCGGCTTTGGCTTTCACCTTGGCCGGCCTGTTCCTGGCCGGCTTTGCGGCGGCCGGTTTGCGCATTCTTTTGCCACCGCTCACGTCAAACCGCTTCCTTCATGTGCATGAAAACCGCTTGCATCACCCGCGAAAGTGTGACCAAATTTTCATATTGGTGAAAATAGGCCGAAACGGGCCGGCCCGCAACGTTTGATCGCGACATGCGCGCGCCGCCGCCGGCCAGGCCCAAAAGGGGGATGCGATGAAGCGTTTTGTTCAGGCCGCAGTTGCGGGGCTCGCCATTGCCACAGCGGTGCCGGCAGCGGCGCAACAGGCTCTGAAGGTCGGCTCGACTCCGACGGGCATTCCCTTCACCTTCCTCGACACCAAGACCAACACCATCCAGGGCATCATGGTCGATCTCATCACCGAGGTCGGCAAGGATGCCGGCTTCAACGTGCAGATCGAGCCGATGGCGTTCTCGGCGCTGATCCCCTCGCTGACTTCGAGCAAGATCGACATCATTGCGGCAGCGATGTTCATCACGCCGCCGCGCAAGGAGGTCATCGACTTCTCCGACCCGATCTACAGCTACGGCGAGGGCCTCGTGGTGCCGAAGACCGACACCAAGGCTTACGCCACGCAGGAGGACCTGAAGGGCGAGACTGTCGGCGCCCAGGTCGGCACGGCCTTCGTCGACGCGCTGAAGAAGACCGGCCTGTTCTCCGACGTGAAGGCCTACGACACCATCCCGGACATCCTGCGCGACGTGAACACCGGCCGACTCAAGGCCGGCTACGCCGACTATCCGATCCTCGCCTACAATCTGAAGCAGGGCGGCTTCCCCGAGGTGCGCCTGGTCGACGGCTACAAGCCGGTCACGGTCGGCTCGGTCGGCATCGGCGTGCGCAAGGGCGAGAGCGCACTGCTCGGCAAGATCAACGCTTCGCTGGCGAAGCTGAAAGCCAACGGCACCATCGACAAGATCCTCGATAAATGGGGCCTGAAAGCACAAGGTTGATCGATAGAAGCTGATCGAAGGCTGCCCGATGAAAGGCTTCTGGCGCGACGCCGTCGAGTTCTTCCCGATCCTGCTGAACGGCGTCGCGCTGACGATCATCGTCACGATCGGCTCGCTGTTGCTGTCGACGGTGCTCGGCCTGGTCTGGGCGATGATGCGGGTCTCCGGCATCAAAGCGCTGTCGATGCTCAGCGCCAGCCTGATCAACGTGATCCGCGGCATCCCGATCATCGTGCTGTTGTTCTACCTCTACTTCGTGATGCCCGATCTCGGCGTTACGCTCAGCGCGTTGCAGGCCGCGATCCTCGGGCTCGGCATCGCCTATTCGGCCTACCAGGCCGAAAACTTCCGCGCCGGCATCGAGGCGATCGACAAGGGGCAGATCGAGGCGGCGCAGTCGATCGGCATGGGCTGGTGGCTCACCATGCGCCGCGTGGTGCTGCCGCAGGCCGTGCGCATCGTGCTGCCGCCCTACGGCAACGTCATGATCATGATGCTGAAGGATTCCTCGCAAGCCTCGACCATCACGGTCGCCGAGCTCGCGCTGCAGGGCAAGCTGATCGCGTCCTCGACGTTCAAGAACACCAGCGTGTTCACGCTGGTCGCCCTGATGTACCTCACCATGAGCATTCCGCTGATCCTCTTGGTCCGTCACTTCGAGAAGCGGGCCGGCAAGCGATGATCGAGCTGAGCGACGTCCACAAGAGCTTTGGCAAGGTCGAGGTGCTCAAGGGCATCACGGCGAGCGTCGAGAAGGGTGAGGTGGTCTGCATCATCGGCCCCTCCGGCTCCGGCAAGTCGACCATCCTGCGCTGTATCAACGGCCTCGAAAGCTACGACCGCGGCGAGATCAGCGTCGAAGGCTTGAGGGTCGATCGCGACGCGCCCTCGATCGTGAACATCCGCACCCAGGTCTCGATGGTGTTCCAGCGCTTCAACCTGTTCCCGCATCGGACAGCGCTGGAGAACGTGATCGAGGGGCCGCTCTTCGTGAAGAAGGAGCCGCGCGCCCAGGTACTCGAGCGCGGCCGCGCGCTGCTCGCTCAGGTCGGGCTTGCGGAAAAGGCCGATGCGCATCCGCCGCAGCTCTCCGGCGGGCAGCAGCAGCGCGTCGCCATCGCGCGGGCGCTCGCCATGCAGCCCAAGGCGATCCTGTTCGACGAGCCGACCTCGGCGCTCGACCCCGAGCTGGTCGGCGACGTCCTCGGCGTCATGCGCAAGCTCGCCGACGACGGCATGACCATGGTCGTCGTCACCCACGAGATGGGCTTTGCGCGCGACGTCGCCGATCGTGTTCTGTTCATCGATGGCGGCGTCATCGTCGAGCAGGGGCCGGCGAAATCGGTGCTCAATCAACCGCAGCACGCGCGGACGCAGGACTTCCTGCGCCGCGTGCTGCATCCGCTCTGACCGGTTTCGACATGACGCGCCTGCCTCTGCCGCCCTCGCTCTATGCCGATACCGCCGTGGCGCCGGTTGCCACGCCGCCGCTCGATGTCGACAAGAGCGTCTCGGTCGCGATCGTTGGCGGCGGCTACACCGGCCTTTCCACCGCGCTGCATCTGGCCGAACAGGGCGTCGAGGCGCTGGTGCTGGAGGCGCAGGAGCCGGGCTGGGGCGCGTCGGGTAACAATGGCGGCCACACCAATCCCGGCCTGAAGCACGACCCTGACAAGATCGAGGCCGATTTCGGCACCGAGCTCGGCCGCCGCATGATCGCGTTCGCCTACGGCACGACCAACTTCACACACGATCTGATCCGCCGCTACCAGATCCCGTGCGAAGCGCGGCAGAACGGCACCTTGCGCGCGGCTTACAACGAGAGCAGCGCCGCTGCGATCGAGAAGACCGCGCAGCAATGCATCCGCCGCGGCATGCCGGTGAATTATCTGAACCGCGAGCAGTTGCGCGAGATGACGGGCACCGACCGCTACATCGGCGCGATGTTGGATGCACGCGGCGGCGATCTGCATCCCCTGAGCTACGCCCGTGGTCTTGCCCGCGCTGCCATCTCTGCGGGCGCGAAGGTTCATGGCGAGACGCCGGCATTGTCCCTGCGCCGCGACGGCACGCGCTGGCGCATCGAGACGCCGCGCGCAGTGGTTCATGCGGATAAAGTCCTGCTCGCCACCAACGGCTTCACCGACGATCTCTGGCCGGCGCTCCGCCGCACCATCGTGCCGGTGTTTTCCTCGATCGCCGCCACCGCGCCGCTGTCCGACGCGGTCGCCCGTTCGATCATGCCGACGCGCCCCGTCCTCTACGAGAGCGGCCACATCACGGTCTACTATCGCATCGATCAGCAGAACCGTCTGTTGATGGGCGGGCGCGGCCCGATGCGCTGGATCAGGTCGCCGCATGACGTCGCCTATCTCATGCGTTATGCGGAGCGACTCTGGCCGCAGCTCAAGGGCGTTGCCTGGACCCACGGCTGGAACAGCCGGCTCGCCATCACTGCGGACCATTATCCGCATGTGCACGAGCCCGCGGAGAACATCCTGATCTCGCTCGGCTGCAACGGCCGCGGCGTTGCGCTTGCGACCGCCATGGGTGCGCAACTCGCCCGCCGCCTCATCGGCGGCGCCAAGGCCGAGATCGACATGCCCATCACGGGCATCAAGCCGATCCCGATGCACGCGTTCTGGCCGGTGGGCGTGACGACTGCGGTGATGGCGGGCCGTGTGCGCGATCGACTCGGCATATGAAAAAGGCGCCGCTCGGTGAGGAGCGACGCCTTGCTCGAATCTTAGATCGGCTTTAGCAGCGACCCTGCTTCCAAAGTCCGGGCGGGCACGCGTGACCGCGCCAGCCGACCTTGCGACCGTGGTACCAGCCGAACGACTTGCCATGGTGATGATGGCCCATCTTGTGGCCATGACCATGTCCATGTCCGTGCCCACCCTTCGCCAGTGCGGGGCTCGTAAATGTGAAGCCGGCCGCAATGATCAGCGAGGCGGCGAGCGCAAGTTTCTTCATGATGTCCTCCGGTGGGGGCGAGCGCATTTGTCCGTTCAGTGAACGAACGGTGGGAGAGTAAGTTCCCTGCGAATGTGGAGGAGTCGTGACGCTCGCCTGGATGCGTAATTGCGCTGGCGCTCAACGCGCGCTGGCATGTCGAGCGGAGTCAAGCCTCCGCCACCGCATCGGCCCAGGGCTGGAAAATCTCGACCGCGCCGGAATTGACCTCGCCCTCGCGCATCACGACGCTCGGGCAGGCGAACTTCTGGGGCACCGCCTGCACCCGGCTCTCTTCATAGTCGAAGCGCGCGGCCAGCGCCTCGCGCACCTCCGCCGGCAGGCGCGCATCGCCGATCACCACCGCGCCTTCGCTGGCGTCGATGCGCGGCTGGTGGATGGCGGCATCCAGGTCCATCCCATAATCCATCGCGAAGGATACGAGCTGCATCACCGACGGCAGGATGCGGCGACCGCCGGAGGCGCCGATTGCGAGGCGCTTGCCGTCCTTGGTCTCGGCGATGACGGGCGTGTAGTTGCAGAGGCAGCGCTTGCCGGGTGCAAGCGAGTTGGTGGTGCCAGCTGTCGGGTCGAACCACATGATGCCGTTGTTCATGGTGATGCCGGTGTGCGGTGTCACGTAGCGCGAGCCAAAGGACGACAGTAGCGTCTGCGTCACCGCCGCGATGTTGCCGTGACGATCGACCACCGAGAAATGCGTGGTACAGGCCGGCGCCAGATATTCGGCGCCGAGCGAGCGCTTGCCGTCGGCATCGCCCATATCCTTGAGACGCTCGCGGAAGGCGGCCTGCAGGGCGCGCGCATATTCGACATAGGCGCCGGCATCCGGCGCGTCTGCCGGCGTCAAGCTCTGCTGCAACAGCCGTAGCGCATGCGCCATCGTCGGCCCTGCGGTGAGCTCGGGGGTCGCGAACACCTTGCCTTCGCGATAGGGAATCGCCAGCGGCGCGCGCACATGGGCGCGGAATGCAGCGAGATCTTCCACCGACAGCGAGCCGCCGTCGGCCTTGATGTCGGAAGCAATGCTCCTGGCAAGATCGCCCTGATAGAAATCACGCGCGCCCGCGTCCGCAAGATGTGACAGCGTCGCCTTCAGGGCATCCTGCGGCAGCCGCGTCTCAGCCTTGATGCCCCACGGCGCGGTCGGCGGCAGGCCGTCCTTCAGATACGCGGCCGCGCTCGCGGGGTATCGCCTGAGATCGGCGGCCGAGCCCGCGATCGTCACCGTCGTCCACCAATCGACCAGCAGGCCTTCGCCGGCGAGCCGAGCTGCCGGCGCGACCAGATCCTTCCACGGCAATTTGGCGTAGCGGCGGTGCGCCTCTTCCATTCCGGCGACGACACCGGGTACGGCGATCGAGCCGGGGCCGTGGATGTTGCGATCGTCCTTCACCCTTGGCCAGGGAAACAGGTCGGACGACGCGCCTTCGCCGCTGAGCGGATAATCGGCCGTGCGCAGGCTTTGCGGCGCGCACATGCCGTAGTCGATCACCTCATAGCGATTTTCCTTGGCGCGGTAGAGCACCATCGCGCCGCCGCCGCCGATGCCGCTGTTCCAGGGTTCCAGGACGTTGAGGGCAAACGTGGTCGCCACGATCGCGTCGACGCAATCGCCGCCGGCGGCCAGCACCTGCGCCCCGACTTCGGCCGCCCGCCGCGATTGCGAGGCGACGATGCCGCCCTTGGAGGTGACGGCGGGCTTGCGGACGGTCTGGTTGAGGCTGAACTGGTGAGGCATGGTGTCGTCTTGATCTCTGGATTCAGTTGCGTCGTGCACTGAGGTTGAAAGCTCTGCGATTGGCGAAGCGCGCGGACAATGGCACATTGCCGCCAACGAGAACATCGAAAGGGAGGCGCGGCATGGCTGGTGTGAAACAGGCGCGGGATGGCGCGGTCGGGATCCTGACGCTCGACGAGCCGGCCAGCCTCAACGCGATGACGCCAGACCTGCTCGGCGCACTTGCCCTAGCCGTCGGCGAAATGACGGGGGACGAGGCCATCCGCGCGCTGGTGCTCACGGGCGCCGGGCGGGGATTTTGCTCAGGACAGAATTTGAAAGCCTCAGAGGCGCTCGGCGAGGACATCGCGGCCGGCGTGATGCGCTTCTACTGGCCGGCCTTCAAGGCCTTGCGCGAATGCCGAGTGCCTGTCGTCGTTGCCGTCAATGGCGTCGCGGCCGGCGGCGGCTTCAGTCTCGCAATGGCCGGCGACATCATCGTCGCGGCGCGGTCGGCGAGCTTCATCCAGGTGTTCAGCCGCATCGCGCTGGTGCCCGATCTCGGCTCGACCTGGCTCTTGCCGCGGCTGATCGGCCGGCAGCGCGCGCTCGAGCTGATGCTGCTCAATGAGCCGCTGACGGCGGAACGCGCCCAGGAGATCGGCCTGGTCCGGCAGGTCGTCGACGACGCCAAGTTGATGGATGAGGCGTTAGGTTTGGCGCGCCGCCTCGCCGAAGGACCGACGCGCGCTTTGGTCGCAACCCGCGCTCTGGTCGAGGAGAGCGAGCATGCGACCTATGAAGCGCAGTTCCGCCGCGAGATCGAGCTTCAGGCCACGATCCGCAAGAGCGCGGACGCCATGGAAGGCCGCAATGCGTTCGTGGAGAAGCGCAAGGCGAAGTTTACCGGGAGGTGAGGTGGGCATGCTTCTCATCCAACCGTCATGCCCGGGCTGTCCCGGGCATCCACGTCTTCCTATCCGAGCCCCCAAAACGTGGAATGGCCGGGTCAAGCCCGGCCATGACGACGATTAGTGCGATTTCTACGGCCGCGCGCTCAGCGCATGCGATCCAGCCGGCTGGCCTGGTACTTGGCGCGCCATTTCGGGCCGGGTCCGCGCATGTAGTGCAGCTCGGGGCGGTAGGGACTGGCTGCGACGCGGATCAGCGTCTGCCATCTGGTGGCGACGAAGCTGAGGGGCTGGCGCAGCAGGCTCAATGAAGCGAGCAACATGGCATCACCTCAATGCGGCTTGCCGAGCATGGCGGTGAAGGGGAGGTCGAACAGATCCTCGCCGTCGGAGCCGCTGACGTGGATCACCCAGTCGCGCCAGTCCTCGGCGCCGGGGGTCTGGATCATCGAGTTCATGATCTGAGCGGCGCGGTCGCGCGCCTCGGTCAGATTGGCGACTGCGGCGCCGTAGCGGTCGATCAGCGTGCCCTCGGTGTTGGAGCAGTGAAAATAGACCTGGACCATAGGCGCCTCCTGTAGAAAGCGATCGGGACGGCAAACCGATACCACCCCAAGCATTCGCGAAACATTCGGGTCGAGCCCGGTAAGGAAATCTACGGATATTGGTCGGACCCAAGGTCGTTACAGGTTTAATCACAGGCGGGTGATGACTGGACGGCACCGCGGCGGCATGGAACAACGCCCGCGGGAAGGCGGCTCACGGTGAACCAGTTCACATTCGATCGCGAACGGCCAAATTTGCGCTTGCCTGCAGCGGTCGTTCTTGCAGCGGGCTTCGCCGCCGCGCTGCTCGGCTTCGCCCCGGCTTCGTCCGAGCCGGTCAGAAAGAGCGGCTACGCGATCGGCGCGGAAGCCTGCGGCAGCGGCGATCTCGCCTTTCCCAGGATCCAGATCGACATGAAGGCGGGATATTGCGCCGGCCTCGTCGCCAGCGAGGGGGACCGCCTCAAATTTCCGCGCTCGATCGTCCAGGTGCCCGGCCGCGACCTTTTGGTGGTCGCCGATATTGGCGGCTGGGGCCACACCGACGGGCGGCTGCTGCTGCTCGATCCGCGTGCCCCGCAGGGGCAACGCTTCAAGGAACTGCTGACGGGGATAGAATATCCGTTCGCTCTCGTCATCGGCCCGGACAGCAAGCTCTATGCCTCGACCGCGGAGACGATCTTCCGGTTCGACCCGCTCGCGGATAATCCACGCAGCACGGTCGAGACCATCATCCGCCACCTGCCCGGCCGCCGGATCGCGCTGCCGGATGGCACGAGGACCGATGAGAGCGCGCACCCGTTCAAGCAGTTCGTGTTCGACCGGAACGGCCGGCTGTTCGTCAATGTCGGCTCGCACAGCGACGATTGCATCACGCCTGCGCCGATCACAAAACCCTGTGCGGCGGCCGAGGGCGTGTCCGCGCTGGCCTCGATCTGGCTGTTCACGCCGCCCTCAAGCGGCGTCTTCCCGGCATTGAAACCCGGCGATCCCGACCCGCCGCACAGCGTCTATGCGCGCGGCCTGCGCAACTCGATGGCGCTGGTGCTGCACCCGAAGTTTCCGGACGCTGGCTACGCCTTCCTGCAAGGCGAGAACGCCCGCGACCTGCCCGACATCTTCAAGCCGAACGAGGAGATCAACGCGATCGAGCAGGGCAGGCACTACGGCTGGCCCTATTGCTACGATTTGTCGACGCCGAGCCCCGAATTCAGGCTCGTGCTGCAATCGGGCGTGTACAAGTCGTTCTGCTCGGCCAATGTGCTTTACAAGGCGCCGCTCTCGCTGCTGCCGCCGCACGGCGCGCCGCTCGCGATGCTGTATTACCAGGGCGCCAAATTTCCGGAGCTGGAGGGCAAGCTGCTGGTCGGTCTGCACGGCTATCGGCCGACCGGCAGCCGGCTGCTGGTCTATGACGTCGACGATCGCGGCTTTCCAAAGCCCAGTCCGGCGCCGGTGCGCTATCACGTCAGTTGCGCGGCCGAGCCGACCCGCAGTTTCCGGACCGACGCCGGCGAGGTCGCCGCCGCGCCGTTCGAAGAGCTGATCGCCGGCTGGCACCGCGTCAACGGCGCGCGGCCGCAAGGTGCGCCGGTCGGCATGACGGTGACGGAGGACGGCGCGATCTGGCTGGTCGAGGACAAGAACAAGACTGTGATCCGGATCGATCGCGCGGCCGGCGAAGCGCCTGCGCCGCTCCCCTGCGATACGCGCAGCCAGGCGATGATCGACCAGCTCGCAGCCTTCGTCGCCAGAGACGCGCAGAACAGCGTTCGCCTCACCACCTTGCGCAAGGGCCTCGTCGAGAAACATTGCGTCGGCTGCCATTCGGATTTCGGCCTGAACGCGGGGCAATCGGATGCGGAGAAGGACAGGGCAGTGCTGCACTTCATGCTGGCGCAGGACGGCTGGATCTACCCTGGCGATCCCGACGCCGGCAGGCTGCGGACGCGCCTGCGCGGCCTAGGCGCCGAGAAGCTGATGCCGCCGGGCGGCGAGAGCCTGCCCAAGACCGAGCCCGGTTACACGCGCCTGCTCGATACCGCGGACCTGTTCGTCGCCAAAATGGTGCCGGGCACGCGGATGCGGATCAAGCTAGGCCCGCCGCAGCGGAAGTTTTTCAGCAAGGCCAACAAGGAATGCGGCGAAATACCGGCTGGAAACGTCGTCGTCGTGACACAAAGGAGCGCTGTAGACAGACCCGGCTTTAGCCGATTCTTCCGGCCAGCCGATCCCTATCTGAACGGCGAGTGCACCGACGGCGATGGCTATTACATCCGGCAGGAACTTCTGGTGCCTGTGCAGTAGCATCCTGCTGGTCACGACGCTGCCGGCCGCTGCCGAAACAAAACTGTTCGAAAGCGCACAGGTGACGCCCGCCAGCGAATACACCTTCGGCATCGAAGGGCCGGCCGCCGATCTCGACGGCAATCTGTTCGTCGTCAATCTCGGCAAGCCCGGCACCATCGGCAAATTGCCCGCTGGTGGCGCCGCCTCGGAGCTGTTCACGACGCTCCCCGAAGGCAGCGTCGGCAACGCGATCCGTTTCGATCGCAGCGGCACCATGTTCATCGCCGACTACAAGAAGCACAACATCTTCGCCATCCCCAAGGGTGCGACCAAGCCCGCGGTGTGGTTTCACTCCGGCGAGATGAGCCAGCCCAACGACATCACGATCGCGCCGGACGGCACGATCTATGCGAGCGATCCGAACTGGAAGGGGCGCGAAGGCCACATCTGGCGCATCGCCAGGGGAGCGGACGGTACGGTGCGGGGGCAGGTGATGTCGACGCCGCGCGCCATGGGCACCACCAACGGCATCGACCTCAGCCCTGACGGCAAGACGCTCTATGTCGGCGAATCCAGCAGCGGCCAGATCTGGTCCTATGCGATCAGCGGCAACGAGCTGACGGCTGCAAAACTCGTCAAGGCGTTTCAGCCCGACACCATCGACGGCCTGCGCACCGACGTTGCCGGCCGCCTCTACGTCGCGCGCATTCTCAAGGGCACGATTGCGCTGATGAAGCCGACCGGCGCGGTCGAGCGCGAGATCCCGCTGAAGGCCAAGGAGCCGACCAACATTGCCTTCGGCGGCAGCGACGGCAAGACCGTCTTCGTCACCCAGCGCCAGGGTGGCTTCATCGAGTCCTTCCGCACCGACCAGCAGGGCCGCGAGCACTGCCTCCAGCGCGGCCGTTGCTGAGCTTCGCAAGCGCTCTGCTTTCCGCGCAGGGCAGCGCGACGATGGACGGCATTCTTCTTGCTTGCATCCGGCGGCCGTGGCGATCAAGACTCTGCGGCACGTCCAGTAGCAGGCGACCACGGAGTGTTTAAGTGAAAGCCGTCCATACCGAGCTGCACCGCAGCCACGATCCGCAATTCTTCTTGGTGCGTGGTGTCGTCAAGCGCACCACAGAGCAGCCCGAGCGCGCCGATCGCCTGCTCAGGGGATTGAAGGACGGCAGGCATCAACTGGTCGAGCCAACCAAGTTCGGGCCCGGTCCGCGCGCACGCGTTCACAGTCCGGAATACCTGTCGTTCCTCAGCGAAGCCTGGGACGCCTGGACGGCGCTCGGCGATTCCGGCCCGGAGATGATCGGCAATATCCATCCCGTGCGCCATGCCGCGACCTATCCGACCCACATCGTCGGCAAGCTCGGCTGGCATACCGCCGACACCGCAGCGCCGATCGGCCCGGGCACGTGGGCCGCGGCCTGCGCCGCCACCGATGTTGCGGTGACCGCAGCGCAGATGGTGATGGATGGCGAGGACGCAACTTACGCGCTCTGCCGTCCGCCCGGCCATCACGCCTATCGCGACATGGCCGGCGGCTTCTGCTTCCTCAACAACAGCGCGATCGCGGCGGCGCATCTGCGGCAGAAGCATGAGCGCGTCGTGATCCTCGACGTCGATGTCCATCACGGCAACGGCACGCAAGGCATCTTTTATGCCCGGCCCGACGTCTACACGATCTCGATCCATGCCGACCCCGTTGCGTATTATCCGTACGTATGGGGCTATGCCCATGAGCGCGGCGAAGGACCCGGCCTCGGCACCAACCTCAACATTCCGCTTCCCATCGGCACCGGCGATGACGGCTATCTCCAGGCGCTGGACATCGCGCGCAAGGCGATCGAATCCTTTGCACCCGGCGCCCTCGTCATCGCACTCGGCCTCGATGCCTCCGAGCACGATCCGCTCAAGGGATTGGCCGTCACCACACCCGGCTTCCGCCGCATCGGCCAGGCCATCGCGAAGCTGGGCCTGCCGACCGTGCTCGTGCAGGAAGGCGGCTATCTCTCGGACATTCTCGGCGCCAACCTGACCTCTGTGCTGGCAGGATTCGAAGAAGCGCGGTGAGATCGCTTCGCCTCTCCGCTTGCCCGCCTCACTCAGCCGCTTCGCGGAGGGGCCAGGCATGGCGGCTGATGGGAAGGCCGCCGTCGGTGCGGGAGCCGTCGGCGATCGCGAGGCGATGCGCGGGCGATGGCGAGCACAGCGAGAAGCGCCAGGCGTCCGGATCGTCGACGATGTCGGGCTTGAAGCTGATCTCGATGGCCTCGCGTGACACCTGCATGGCGAAGGCGTGGAGCGGCAGATTCAGCCCGAAGCCCCTGGCTTTCAGATAGGCCTCCTTGAGCGTCCAATAGTCGAAGAAGCGCTCGATCGCCGCCGGCTCCGGCAGTCCGCGCAAGGCTTCGACCTCTTCCGGCGCAAAGAAGCGAAGCGCGGTGGACAGCGGCGCGACGCGCCGCGACACGGTTTCGACGTCGACCCCGACGGCCTCATGCCGCGACACCACGCAGGCGACGCAGCCGTCGGCATGCGACAGGCTGAAATGCAGCGCGGTCGAGGTGGCCGGTGCTGCGACGAACGGCCGGCCATAGCGGCCCGCGCCAAACGTCCAGTCGGTGGGCGCGACGTTGGAAGCGACCTGTGACAGCGCCAGGCGCAACATCGCATGCGCGAAGATGTACTGCCGCCGATGCCGCTCGAACACGAAGCGATCGGCCCGGGCCCGCTCGTCGACCGAGAGCAGGCGTCGGCACGCCTCGGCCGCGCCCGGCACGTCAATGCTCTCGATCAGTCCGACAAAGAGTTCGATTCTGTCGTCTGCCATCAATTGGGCCCATGGCGTCGGGCGAGGCCAAATCCCTCGGTCTCGACGGAAGAAACAACTGCGCAAGAATCAGCCGAGAGGACCGTACCTAGCGGTCCACCCGGGCGAATTCTTGTCGATTTGCAGGCCGGTTTACAGGCGCAAGCTTGTGCGAGCCCCCAAACTCGACACGCAAGCGGCCGCTCTGCGAAGATTCGTACGGCCGTCCCCGACCGACGAGTTTACTTCTTCTTGGACTTCTTCTTCTTGGACCCGCGCAGAGCCTTAAGGCTGGCGTCGACATCCTTCAGTGCGAGCTGGAGTTTTTGCTTCTCGAAATTGAGCAGGTCTTGCAGCGCCTTGCGGTCCTCCGCGCTGAGCGAGGTCTTCTTGGTAAATTTGATGAAACCCATAACACTCCCCCGGTTGAAAATGATCATCCCAAATCAAAATCCGAGAATAATCTTGCGCGACGACGCCAAATAATCAAGCTGCAACTTGATCATTCACAGCTTTGGGGCGTGAACCCGTATTCTGGCGCGATGTCGCGGCATCAAGCGGCCCTGCGCGCGAGCAATCTGCCGAGTGGTGCGTTGGGCTGGGCGATCGCCGCCGTTAGCAGGGCGACGAGGTCCTCCATCCATTCGCCGACCGCTCGGCCCTCGAGCAAATCGCGCTTGTAATTGCAGGAGCCGGTAATGCCGGTCGGGCGCTCCTTGAGCATCAGCGACAGCCAGGTCTGGTCGATCGGCAGCACCGGCTGGCCTTCGCGCGCGACGTTGCCGATCGATTCCGTCGCGAGATCCGGGAGATCGAGCGGCCGGCGCAACGGATTCTGCAGCGTGAAATAGACCTGGAGCAGCGAGGCCGGATCGATCCCCTCCTGCTCCAGTCGATCGGCCAGGACGTTGAACGGCAGCTCCTGCCGCGCATGCGCCTCGAGCACGCTCTGGCGCACCCGCAGCAGAGCCTGCGCGAAAGACAGGTCCGGCGTGATTGTCGTGCGGACGATCACCGTGTTCTCGAACGGGCCGATGATCCGGTCGGTGTCCGGCTGGGCACGATTGGCCATCGCGGTCGCGACCGCGATGTCGGTGCGGCCCGCCCTCGCCAGCAGCATGGCCTTCAGGCCGGTGAGCAGGCACATGAACAGCGTGCAATTGTGCTGGCCGGCAAACGCCGTCAGCCGGGCGATCAGCTCGCGCTCGAGGCAGACCGGATGATGCCCGGTGGAGGCGCCCGGGCTCGATTCGCCGTCGAAGAGGGGACCCGCTCCGCGCAAATTCAGGATCCAGTCGGAAGCCTGGCGGCGCGCCGCGTCGGTGCCGCACCACCAGCGCTGCCAGCGTGCCACGTCCGAAAAGGCCGGCGGCGGGCTCGGCAGCGGCGCAGACGGATATCCGGCCAGCGCGGCATAGCGGCTCGACAATTCCTCGAACAGCACGCCGATCGACCAGCCGTCGACGACGGCGTGATGCAACGTCAGCAGCAGCACGTGGTCGTCGTCGTGGAGCCGCAACAGCCGGGCGCGCAACAGCGGCGCGCGCGTGGTGTCGATCGGGGTATAGACCTCCTGCTCGATCAGGAGATCGATCTTCCTGAGCTCGAGCGCCTTGCGCCGCTTGTTGTTGTGGGAATGACCGTCGCCGATCGTCTCGACCGTCATGATTCGGCCGAGCGTGCGTGGCGCGGCGATGCGGCTTTCCAGCTCATCGCCGTTCCAGGCGAACGCGGTGCGCAGCGATTCGTGCCGGCGCACCACGTCGTCGATCGCCTTTGCCAGGGCGGCCGAATCGAGCGGGCCCTGCAGGCGGAAGGCGAAGGGCAGGTTGAGCTGCGGCAGCCCCGGCAGATTCCGCTCGATGTGCAGCATCTGGTCCTGTCCGATGGAAGGCGCCGGCGGCCCGCCCGCAGCCGATCGCGGCAGGCTTGCGGCAGGCTCGTGCGGCTTCGTGGCCACGGTCTGTTCGACCCGCCGCGCCAACCCCTCGATCGTCGGCGCCTCGAAGATGGCCTTGATCGGCAACGAGACGCCGAGCGCCCGCGCGATGCGCGCCATCACCTGGCCGGCCAGCAGCGAATGGCCGCCGAGGTCGAAGAAATTGTCGGTAACACCGATGCGTTCGACGTTCAGCAGGTCGATCCAGATGTCGGAGAGCACCTTTTCGGTGAAGCGCCGCGCCGGGACGGCCGCATCCGCGCCGGACGTTTCCGGCGGGACGGACGCCAGCAGCGCCGAACTGTCGATCTTGCCATGGGCGTTGAGCGGCACCTGATCCAGGAACAGGAAGGCGGCGGGGATGGCGTGGACGGGCAGGCGGCTCTTCAGGAAGTCGCGCAGCTCGCTGGCGCTGCTCCGGCTGCCGGGCTTGGCGACGACATGGGCGATCAGCCTGATGTCGCCGCTCGCCTCGCGGCGCGGTTCGACGATGGCGGCGCGCACGCTTGGATGCTCGGCCAGCGCGTTCTCGATCTCCTTAAGCTCGATACGATAGCCACGGATCTTGACCTGATGGTCGGCGCGGCCGAGGCATTCGATCGTCCCGTCGGCGCGGCGCCGGGCCAGATCGCCGGTCCGGTAGAGCCGGCTGCCGGCTCGGCGCGAGAACAGATCGGGCAGAAAGCGCTGCCGGCTCTGCGCGGGATCGTTGATATAGCCGCGGCCGATTCCGGCGCCGCCGATGCAGAGCTCGCCGGTCACGCCGATCGGTTGCGGCTGGAGCTGCGCGTCGAGCACGTAGAGCTGCGTGTTCGGCAGCGGCGCCCCGACCGGAACGTTGGCCGTCGCGATCGCCGGCGCCTTGGTAAGGCGATGCAGGGAGACGTCGTCGGAGCATTCCGACGCGCCATAGGCATTGATCAGCGGCACCCTCGGGCAGCGGGCAAACCAGGCGCGGCAGAGCTCGACGGGCAACGGCTCGCCGGTCGAGATCAGCAGCCGCAGCTTCGCGAAGGCGCGCCGGATCGGCGCCTCGTCCATACGCTCGAGAATGAGGCGCAGCAGCGAGGGCACGATCTCGAGCACCGTGATGCCCTCGCGCTCGATCTCGCGCGCCAGCAGCATCGGGTCCTGCACGATCGCGCTGCCGCAGACATGGACGCGCGCGCCGACCATCGGACCGGCGAGGAATTGCCAGACCGAGATGACGAAGCTCTGCGGCGCGGTCTGCGCGATCACGTCCTTAGGCGAGAGGCCGAGCTCGGAGATGAGCGAGGCCAGATGGTTCGACAGGCCGCGCTGCTCGATCATGACACCCTTCGGCGCGCCGGAGGAGCCGGACGTATAGACGAGATAGGCAAGGCTCGAGGCGGCGCGGCGTGCGGCGCGGGCCGGCTTTGTCGACCCGGATGCAAGAGCGTCGTCGAGCTCGGCCACCGGGATGCGCTCGACCAGCGGTTCGAGCAGGGCCTCGACCATGGCAGACTGAGCCCGCCCGGTCAGCAGCACGCGGGCACAGCTCGATCCGAGGATGGTCGAGAGCCTTGCCGTCGGCTGGTCGGGATCGAGATTGAGGAAGGCCGCGCCGACGCGCTGCACCGCGATCATCGCGGCGAGCAGGTCGGGCCCGCGCTCCGCGAGCAGGGCAACCACGCTCTCGGCGCCGACGCCCTCACGGGCAAGCCAGCGCGCGGCCGCCCCAGTGCGACGCGCCAGCTCGCGATAGGTCAGGGACGTGCGACCGTCCGAGACCGCGACGGCGTTCGGCGTCTTCCTCGCCTGGCGCTCGAAGCGTTCGCTCAAGTTGCCGCGTGTGGTGAAATTGGCCGGCATGCCCCGGCCTTTTGCCAGCGCTTGCCGACGTTCGGCCTCGGTCAGGAGCGGCAGGCGCGAGATGCGCTGTTCCGGATTGGCGATGACGGCCTTGAGCAGCGCCTTGAACTGGGCCGCCATGGCTTCGATCGTCGCGGCCTCGAACAGATCGGTGGCGTATTCGAAGAAGCCGGTGAAGCGGCCATCGGCCTCGACCAGTTCGAGCGTGATGTCGAACCGCGCCACCCTGGGATCGACTTCCAGCCGCCGGGTCGACAGGCCAGGAAAGCGCGCCGCCTCGATCGAGGCGTTCTGGAGGATGAACATGATCCGGAACAGCGGATTGCCGTCGCTGCGGCGCGCCACCCGCAATGCGCGCAACACCTCCTCGATCGGAAGGTCCTGGTTGCGGTAGGCGTCCAGCGTGACCTGCCGCACCCGCCGCAACATCTCGCCGAAGCTCGGATCGCCGCTGAAATCGTTGCGCAGGACCAGGGTATTGGCGAACAGCCCGATCAGGCGTTCGCTCTCGATCTGGTTGCGGTTGGCGATCAGCGATCCCGTGGCGACGTCCTCATGCGAGGTGTGGCGGAACAACAGGCACTGGAAAGCGGCGAGCAGCGTCATGAACGGCGTGACGCCCTGGTTCTGGCTCAACGCGCGCAGCTCGGACGAGAGGGACTTTGAGAATTCAAGGTAGTGACGCGCGCCGTGTCCGCTCCAGATCTCAGGTCTCGGCCTGTCGGTTCTCAGCGGCAGCATGGTGACGCCGTCGAGCTGGGTCCGCCAATAATCGAGCTGCTCCCTGGCCGCGGGCGTCTGCGCCCAGCTTTGCTGCCAGGGTGCGAAGTCGCGATATTGGAAAGCGGGCGGCGGCAGTGCGGCCGAATGCTTCTTGCGTGTCGCGGCATAATGGACGGCGAGCTCCTGCCAGAACAGCCGCTGCGACCAGCCATCGGTGGCGAGGTGATGGACGTTGACCACCAGCGCATGGTTGTTCCTGTCGAACGACAGCAGTGTCGTCTTCAGGGGCGGCGCGTGGGCCAGGTCGAACTGACGTTGCGCAAGCCTGAGCGCCTCGCGCCGGATTGCCGCAGGCCGCCTGCCCGCAGGGCATGGCTTGAGCTTGATGCGCTCCAGCCGCGGCGTCGATGACAGCACGAGTTGCATCGGCTCGCCCTGGCGCTCGACGAACACCGAGCGCAGCGCCTCATGGCGCGTTGAGATCGCAGCGAGGCTCGCAGACAGCGCGGCGGCGTCGACCGGGCCCTTGAGGACGGCGATCTCGACGACGTTATAATTGTACCGCGTCGGGTCCAGTCGCGAGAGCACGTACATCCGCTGCTGCTGGAACGACAGCGGTGCGTCCGTGCCTGCAAGCCGGCGCCAGCCCGGCAGCGCCGTCTCGCGCCGGCTTGCGGCGGTCTCGATCCGGGCCGCAAGCGCTGCGACCGTCGGGCAATCGAAGATATCCTCGAACGAGAAGTCGACATTGAAGCGGTCGCGCAGGCGCGAGCGCATCTGTGTCACCGCGAGCGAATCCGCGCCGAGCGCGAAGACGTCCTGGTCGGCGCCGATCTGCGGCAGCTCCAACAGGCCGGCCCAGATCTCGGAGAGCTGGCTCTCGACCGCATTGCGCGGCAGCCGGGTCTCCTCGTCCGCGTCGACCGTTGCAATCAGCCCGGCGAGGGCGTTGCGCTTGACCTTGCCGCTGGCGCCCTTCGGCAGCGCCGCGACGCTGCGGATCAGGCTCGGCACTTTGTAGGCCGCAAGCCGCTTTCGCGCGAATTGGCGCAAATGGTCCGAGGTCGCATCGGCGTTCGGCCGCAGCACCACGACGGCCGCGACGTTCTCGCCGAGCTTCTGGTGCGGGACCGCGAACACGCCGGCTTCCAGCACCGCCGGATGGCTGAGCAGGACGTCTTCCACCTCCAGCGGCGATATCTTCTGCCCGCCGCGGTTGATGACGTCCTTGATGCGGCCGACGATGAAGAGATAGCCGTCGTCATCGAGATAGCCGAGGTCGCCGGTCCTGAACCAGCCGTTGCGGAATGCGGCCCGCGTCGCCGGCTCGTCATTATAATAGCCGCGGCTCATGTTCGGCCCGCGCAGCACGATCTCGCCGTGCGCCCCGCTTGCGAGCGTGCGGCCGGTCTCGTCCATGATCGCGATCTCCGGGCCGGCGGCGCGACCGACCGACGCGACCTTGCGCAGCTCGAACCGATTGGCCGCAATCTGCGAGGCCGCCTCGGTCATGCCGTAAGTTTCGAGCACGGGAACGCCGAACGTTGTCTCCAGCCCGGCGAGAATCGTCGGCGCGAGCGAGGCCGAAGCCGACCGGATCACGCGCAGCGACGATGGTCGGGCGCGGTCGGGGTTTACTTCCGCCGCCGTCAGCAATGCGCGATGAATGGTCGGCACCGCCGTGTACCAGGTCGGTTGCAGCTCCCGCATCCAGCCGAAGAACGACGCTGCGTCGAAACCGTCGGTGCAGATCACGCTGGAGCCCGCGGCCAGCGCCGTGAGCAGGCCTGAGATCAAGCCATGGGCATGAAACAGCGGCAGGACGTTGAGCAGGCGATCATGCATCGTGAGCGACAGCACATGGCCGGCATTGTAAGCGGACAGGCAGACATTGCGATGGGTCAGCGGCACCATTTTCGGTCGCGCCGCCGTGCCTGACGTCAGCAGGATGAACGCATCGTCGTCGCCGCGCGAAGCGCCGCCGGCATTGGCCGGCCCGATCGCCGGAGCAATGAACGCGCAGCCGCCGAGATCGTGGGTGGGCCCCGCCACGAAATCGATCAATGCGATGTCGAGCATCCTGGCGGCGTCACGGCTCGCCGAGTTCATGTCGGCCCGGGTCACGAGCGCGGTCAGCTTCAGTTCGCTGAAATAGCGTTGCAGCTCGTCCGCCGTCAGATCGGGGTTGACGGGGACGCAGGCGCAGCCTGATGCGACTGCTAGCAGCGCCAGGGCAGTATCGGCGCCGCGCGGCAGCGCCACCGCGATGCGGTCTGCGGGACGGATGCCGAGTTCACGCAAGGCACGGACCAGTTGCCGGATCGACTCGGCCAGCGCGCCATAGCTGAGCGCCGGCCGGCCGGGAGCGAGGAGTGCGGGTGCCGCCGGCGTCCTGCGGGCGTAGAATTCGAGAAGGCCGCTGATATGCGCGAATACCTTCGTTTCGGCCGTGGTGCCGGCTGATGCTTCGTCCGCTCCGGATGCAATGTCCGACAACGCCATTCCCTTTTGGTCCGATTAAGTTATTCTTCCAAGAAGTTGGGGAATGCGTCCAGTCCGAGGTGAAGTTTGGACCCCAAAATCTGTGGTTGAGGGGCCCTCGAGCCCTTCGACGGAGTAAGGGTCGGGCAGAATCACGATGCTGGAGAACGAGCCGAGCACGAGTTTGGAAGGCGGGCTGAAGCACTGGCTCGAAAGCATCGGTCTCGGGCACTACACCGATCTTTTCGCGCAGCACCGCCTCGATCTCGACGTCATCGCGGATCTCACCGAAGCCGATCTGGTCGAGCTCGGATTGCCGCTCGGCGATCGCAAGCGGCTGCAGCGGGCGATGGCGGCGCTGTTTCAAGCGGAAACCACGGAGGCGCCGGCAGAGGCGCCGCGTCCGCAAATCCGGGCGGAGGTCGGAGCCGAACGGCGCCAGCTCACCACGATGTTCTGCGACATGGTGGATTCCACCTCGCTGTCCGCGCAGTTCGATCCGGAGGACGTCCGCGACATGATCGCGGATTTTCGCGAGACCTGCGTCCGGGTGGTCAAGCAATACGAGGGCTTTGCCGCCCGTTTCGTCGGCGACGGTATCCTGGTCTATTTCGGCTATCCGACCGCACATGAGGACGATGCCGAGCGCGCGGTGCGCGCCGGGCTCGAGATCGTGCGGGTGCTGTCGACGGCACGCGCGGTCGAGCCGCGTGGTGCGCTCAGCCATTCACCCGCCGTCCGCATCGGGATCGCGACCGGCCTCGTTGTGGTCGGCGACCTCGTCGGGCAGGGCACCGAAGAACGCGACTCCGCGGTCGGGGAAACCGTCAATCTCGCGGCGCGCCTGCAAGGCCTGGCGCCGCCCAACGGCGTGGTGATCTCGGCCTCGACGCAGGCGCTGCTGAAGGGGAAGTTCGACTACCGCAATCTCGGAGTCCACGACTTGAAGGGGATCTCCGAGAAGGCCCAGGCCTGGCACGTGGTGCGCGCCTCGCGGTTGGAGACCCGTTTCGCTGCGGCGATGGGTACGCGCCTGACGCCGCTCGTCAACCGCGAGGAGGAGATCGCGCTGTTGATGGGGCGCTGGCAGCAGGCCAAGGACGGCGACGGCCAGGTCGTGGTCAAGTTCGGCGAGCCCGGAATCGGCAAGTCGCGCATCATCCAGGAGATCTTCGAGCGGATATCGGGCGACCGCCATGGACAGGTCTCGCTGCAGTGCTCGCCCTATTACACCTCCACCGCGTTCCATCCGTTCGTCGAGCAGCTCAAATTCTCCCTCGGTCTCGATCGCGAGGATTCGTCCGCGCTGTCGCTGGCGAGCCTGGAGAACGCGATCGCCGCCGCCGATGGCGACATTGAGCAGGTCACCCCGCTGTTTGCCGCGCTGCTGTCGATACCGACCGGGGACCGCTATCCGCCGCTCAAGCTGTCGCCGCAGCAGCAGAAGGATGCGACGGTCGTGGCGCTGGTCAACCATTTCCTCGGCCTTGCGCGCGAGATGCCGCTGGTGATCGCGTTCGAGGATTTGCATTGGATCGACCCGACCTCCCGCGAGGTGGTCGACCTCCTGGTCGATCGGGTGCAGAACCAGCCGATCCTGGCGATCATCACCGCGCGCTCGGAATTCCAGGCGAGCTGGAACGCGCATTCGCACATCACCACCCTGGTCCTGAACCGCTTGAGCCGGCAGTTGCGCACGACGCTGGTCGAGCGCGTCGCGGGACGCGAGCTGCCCAAGGAGGTTGTCGAGGAGATCATCGTCAAGACCGACGGCGTGCCGCTGTTCCTGGAAGAGCTGACCAAGACGGTTCTGGAATCCAATCTGCTGACCGAGCGGCACGGGCGCTACGTGCTGTCGGGACCGTGGCGGCAGCTCGCAATCCCGGCCACCCTGACCGACTCGCTGATGGCGCGGCTCGATCGGATGGGACCCTTCAAGCGCATCGCGCAGATCGGCGCCACGATCGGCCGCGAGTTCTCCTACGAGACGCTGCATGCCGTCGCCGATACGCCGGCCGAGCAGATCGAGGCGGCGCTCAGTCATCTGCAGGAGGCCGGGCTGATCATGCGCCGCGGCCATCCGCCGGATGCGCTGTACTCCTTCAAGCACGTGATGATCCAGAACGCCGCGCATGTGAGCCTGTTGCACAGCGAGCGGCGCAAGCTGCATGCGCGGATCGCCCAGGTGCTCGCCGAGATGTATCCGGAGAGGACCGAGCGCGAACCGGAGCTGCTCGCCCATCATTTGACCGAATCCGGCCAGAGCGAGGGCGCCGCCAGCTTCTGGCTCAAGGCCGGCAAGCAGGCGGCCAAGACCGGGGCCAATCTGGAGGCGATCGGCCACCTGCGCCGCGGCCTTAACGTCGTGCAGGCCAATGCGCGCATGCAGGGCGCCGACGAGATGGAGCTCAAGCTGCGCATCGCGCTCGGCAACGCGCTGATCGCCGCCAAGGGCTACGCGGTGCAGGAGGTCGAGGAGAACTACATCCGCGCGCTGGAGCTCGGCCGTCAGCTCGATGACGACGAAAAGGTCTTCGCTGCGACGCGCGGGCTCTGGGTGTGCCATTTCATCCGCGCCGATCTCACCCGCGCGCACGATCTCAGCGTCGAGCTGTTGAAGTTTGCCAAGCGCGAGCGGCTGAACGAGCGGACGCAGCCGGCGCAGCAGACCGGCTATCTGATCGAGGCGCACCGCGCGATCGCGATGACCATGCTCTATCGCGGCCGCTTCGCAGCCTCGCAGCACCATTTGCACCGCTGCATCAACCTGTTCAGCCCCGATCTGCACTCCGACCTGATGGAACGGCACGGCATCGATCCCGGTGTCGTTTCGCTGTCCTATCTCGGTTACCTCCTGTGGTTCCTCGGTCGGCCCGACGCGGCGCGCCAGCACAGCGAGCAGGCGATCGCGAACGCCGAGAAGATCCGCCACCCTTTCACGCTCGCCTTCGCGCTGGTGTTCGGCGCCTATCTCCGCCAGCATTTGCGCGACGTCGAAGGCACGCGCGACTACGCCAATCGCGCCATGATCATTGCCACCGAGCACAATTTCCTGCACTGGAAGCAGCAGGCGGCGATCCTGCGCGGCTGGGCGCTGGCTCAGCTCGGCGAAGCCGACGAAGGCCTCGGCCAGATGCGCTTCGGCCTCGACGAGTACGAGGCGATGGATTCCTGGCTCGCCGGCTGCTGGTTCCGCTGTCTGCTCGCGGAAACGTACGCCAAGGTCGGGATGCGCGACGCCGCCTTGCGCGCGCTGGATGGTGCGCTTGCGACCGCAAGGCGGACCGGCGATCACTTCTATCTCGCCGAGGTCTATCGCATGCAAGGCGAGATCACGCTGGCGGGTGGCGACCCGGCGTCGGTACAGGAGGCGGAGGACCTGTTCGGCCTTTCGCTGGAGACCGCACGCAAGCAGGGAGCGCTGTCCTGGGAGCTTCGCACCGCCGTCTGCCTCGCGCGCCTGTCGCATCAAGCCGGCAAGCGCGAGCACGCAAGACTCCTGCTGATGCCGATCGTCGGCAAATTCAGCGAGGGCTTTTACACGCCGGACCTGAAGCAGGCGATGCAGCTCCTCGATGAGCTCGGTAGCGACGCGGCGGTGCGCGAGCAGGCCGGTCTGTGACATGAGCGATCTTGCCGCCGCGCGTGCGCGCTACGCTGAGTTGATCGCCAGGCGCGAGCGGATTGCCTCGAAGCGTCTGCTCGCCGCGCTCGCCGCCGTTCCGCGCGAGGAATTTCTGCCAAGGGGACCGTGGCGCATCAAGGGCGAGGCAGCGCGCAGTTACCGGCTGACGCCCGACGCCGATCCCGTTCATCTCTACGACAACGTGCTCGTCGCGATCGATGCGCGCCGCAAGCTCGACACCGGCCTGCCGAGCCTGTGGGCGCATTTGATCGACACTCTCGACGTCAAGCGGGCGGACCGTGTGGTGCAGATCGGCTGCGGCCTCGGCTATTTCTCCGCGGTGCTGTCGATCATGGTCGGCGAGAAGGGCCGCGTCCATGCGATCGAATGCGACGATCGGCTCGCGACCCGAGCGGCGAACTACTTGCGCGGCTATGGCAACGTCACGGTCGTCCACGGCGATGGGTGCAAGGACGTGGGCGAGCCCGCCGACGTGATCATCGTGCATGCCGGCTTCCCGCATCCGCACCCGCTCTGGCTGCGGTCGCTCCGTCCGCGCGGCCGTCTTCTGGTGCCGCTGACGCAGCGCGACCGCGAAGGCGCCGCCCTCAAGATCACGCGGCGGGCCAGGGGTTTCGAGGCAGAGGCGATCCAGCAGATCCGGATCTTTCCCGGCCGGGGCCGCGGCGTGACCGCCCTCGACGACCGCGTCGCCAACTGGTGGCAGCGCGCCTCAGCCCTGGCGCCGCTCCGCTTTCGCGGGCTGGAGCGGGGGCTGCCGTCGGATGGCTAACACTTCGTTTCGCTTTACCTTGATTTCGATCGTGAGTTTCCGGCATCTCGCATTGCCGCTATCAGTGCCGGTCTGATGGCCATTTGAGCGTGCTCCATGCATTCCGTTGCCCTGCTGACTGCCAGCTACGCCAAGGATATCGAACGCTTTTCGCTGCTCAGCGAGAGCATCGACACCTGGCTGTCGGGATACACGCGCCATTATGTACTCGTTAACGATGAGGACGTGCCGCTGTTCGCGCGCTTCGCGTCCGACAAGCGGGTCATCGTTCCGGCCTCGCGCTATCTGCCGAAATGGCTGTTCGCGCTGCCGCCGGCGCTCCAGTTCGGCAGCCGGCGCGTCTGGCTGTCGCTGCTGTCCTCGCCCGTGCACGGCTGGCACATCCAGCAGATCCTGAAGATCGCCGGCGTCCTCAACGCGCCCGAGCAGCGCGTCTGCATCCTAGATTCGGACAATCTGTTCTTCCGCGAGTTCGACGTCAGCCGATATGCCGGCGCTGAGACGACGCCGCTGTTCGTCACGCGCAAAGCGATCGCCGCCGACCACCCGTTGCACGGCCTGTGGCTGCGCACCGTCGACCAGCTTCTCGGCATCAAGGAGCGCGCGTTCCCGGCGGACGATTATGTCGGCAACGCGCTGGTCTGGGACAGGGACACGGCGCGTGCGATGACGGACGCGATCAAGTCGGCGACCGGCCTGAGCTGGGCGCTGGCGCTGTGCCGGAAGAAGAAGTTTTCGGAGTATCTGCTTTACGGAAACTTCGTCGCCAATGCGCCGGAACACCTGGCGCGACATCGGCTCACCGAAGACAGCATCGCGGTCTCGCACTGGGACGACACGCCGCTCGACCGCCCGGCCATCGAAGCGATGATGCGCACGGCCTCGCCCGAGCAGGTCGCGCTTTGCATTCAGTCCTATTCGTCGACGTCGATCGCCGACATCCGCGACGTGTTCCGCCTGTCCTCGCGCGAGCGGCGCGCGCCGAGCCTGGCCCCCGATCATATCGGCGATGTGGCCGCGTTCGAAATGCCGAAGACACGCTGATTTCTAAAGCATGATCCGGAAAAGTGCATAGCGGTTTTCCGAAAAGATCATGCTCGAACAATAATCTAAAGCGCGATGACGATTCATCCTAATCGCATCGCGCTTTAGCCGTCCTTCGTGAACTTGCTGATGACGTCCATGAACGGCTTCGGCTTGAACTCGCCGTCGAGCGGCAGCGGGCGGTTCGGCTGCTTGTCCTTGCGGGCGAAGGTGCCGTTGATCCAGCTGTAACGGTCCGAGATGCCCCAGGTCAGGATCGACCGCACCGGGCCGCTCGCGGCAACGGCCGTCAGCAAGTCGTCGACGCGCTTGGCGACGACGGCGTCGCGCTCCGCAGGACTTCCCGCCAGCTTCTGGTCGTCGACGTCGAGCTCGGTGATGAGAACCTCGAGCCCCCAGGAACGCAGCTCGGTTGCGAATTCGGCGAGTCCGTGCGTGTCGATCTCGAGTTCGGCGTGCAAATGCGCCTGCAGCCCGACGGCGTGGAGCGGAACGCCCTGATCGAGCAGGTCCATGATGAGGGTGCGATAGGCCGCCCGCTTGGCGATGAACGAGTCCTTCGCCGACTCGATGTCATATTCGTTGATCGCGAGCTTGACGAAGGGGTCGGCCGCGGCCGCCGTGCGGAACGCCAGCGGAATCCAGCGATCGCCGAGATGTTGCGTCCAGAAGGTGTCGCGCCGGTCCTTCGGGCTGCGCGGATTGTCCGGGATCGGCTCGTTGACGACGTCCCACGACGTCAGCTTGTCCTTGTAGTAGGAAACGACGGTGCCGATGTGGTCGAGATAGGCGCGTTCGACGCCCTTGCTGCCCTTGATCTGCTTGGTCCAGTCCGGAATGTCGTGATACCAGGCGAGTGCGTGGCCGCGCATGGTCAGATCGTTGTCGCGCGCGAAATCCAGGATCGCGTCGGCGCGCTCGAAGGTGAACGTATGGGCGTCCGGCCGCAGCATCGGCCATTTCAGCTCGAGCACCGGCACCACCTGCGTGCAATAGGTGCTGATGGCCTCGCCGAGCCGCGGATCGGCTTGCAGGTCCCAGAGCGTGGCGGCTGCGCCGTAGCCCGGGCGGCGTTGGACGCGTTTCGAGGCCGGCACCGCGGACGCCGATGCGCCCGCCGCGAGCGTTGCGACACTGCCGAGCAGGAATTCGCGTCGGTCGAGCCCGGTCACGCGTGCCGCTGCATCGCGGCTTCCGCGATTTCGTAATAGTGAAGCGCGCCCTTCTCGAGCGTCAGGTGGTCCAGCACATAATCGCGCGGCGCGAAGCCTCCTGCGTCGACCTGCGACCAGAAACGGCCCCAGCCCGCCGCGAAGCTGCCCGCATCAGTGAAGGTCATGCCGCAGCGCGCGTCGAAATAGGGCACCGAGGACACGTTGCCCTCGTATCGCACCTTGTCCGGGAAATATTTCGGATCCTGCCAGGGTCCGCCGCGATCCCAGGCGAAGACGGGCACGCCGCTCGACAGTGCTTGCTGGCAGGCGATGCCCTGGCTCTCGTGCTCGCAGAGGAAGATCATGCTGCGGCAGCGCGCCAGCGCGGTCTTGTAATCCTCTTCCTTGTAGTGCCCGTAGCGGATCGTTTCGACCGAGCGTCCGCTGGCTTCGAGAAACTTTCGGATCGGCTCGATCAGCTCCGGTTGATACCGGTCGTAATCCCAGCGGACCTTGTCGTAGAGCAGCACGTCGATCTTCTTCTGCGCGGCCGGCGCCGGGACCCACAGATCCGTCTCGATGCCGACGGGCCAGGCACCGACATGGGGCCAGTGCGGACGGAACATGTCGGCATACCAGGCGCACGGCAACAGCACCTGCCTCACGTCGAGATCCTCTAGAGTTTCTGGTGCGTCGATTGGATGGTCATACATGGCGACGCCAAGCAGCAGTGGATTCTTCCACTTGAACCAGTCGAGCACGAACGGCCGGCCGATGATGCAGGCCAGTTCCTCCGGATGCTTCCGAATGTAGCGATAATCGTTGACGCGGTAGCGAATGCCAAGCCGATCGAGACCTGCGCACAGATTGAGCAGAACGCGCCGCTGTCCGCTGATGAAGGACTTGCCCAGCAGCAACCGGCGCAGCAGCGGCCGAAGGTGACGGTCGCCGGGAAACCAGCGGTCGTCTCGTTCCTCGAAGAAGAGGTTGAGGACCATCCTGTCGCGGCCCTTCGCGCCGGGATACGCCGGAGCCGCGGGAGCAGTGGCGGTTCGACGCGGGAGGGAGGTCGATCTCGCCCGTGTTCGTTCGACAACGTCCATATCAGTTACATCAGTGCGTCGGAGGAGTCGGGCGACGTTTCGCTATCATTGCTTCTTTTCTGTGATCGCGCCCGCTCCTTCAAGGACAGGGCAAATTTAACGCTAACGCGCGATAACCGCGTGCTCGCTCCATTAGCGATCCGATTTGCAGGGTTATCCGGCTATCCTTGACTTGTCCTTGACCTATCCTTGGCAATGCCAGCGGCGAGCCCCGATTGTCGCACCCAATCGTCTTAACGATCCGTTAATCCTGATGGCCGCCCACGGTCCCGTGCTCGCATGCTGAACCGCCATTTCTCGATCTATCTCGTCGCCTACATCCTGCCTGCGGCGGTGGGCTTCTTCGCCGTCACGGCCTATACGCGGCTCCTCAGCCCGGCGGAGTACGGCGTCTATGTCGTCGGCATCAGCCTTGCCGGGATTCTGGGCGCGATCTTCTTCGCCTGGATCAAGCTGTCGGTGTCGCGCTATCAGGCGATGTCGGCGGAGGTCGATTTTCGTGGCACGGCAATCGTCGCCTTCGCGCTCACGGCCGCGGTGCTCTGCGCCACCACTCCGCTGGTCGTCCTGTTCCGCAGCGATGTCAGCGTCGAGCTGCTGCTCGCCAGCATGTTCGTCGCGATCATGGCCAATGCAGTCGATGTCGGCCAGGAGTTCGAGCGCGCTAAATTGCGCCCCTACCGGTTCGCGGCGATCTCGATCGTGCGCAGCGTCTCCAGCGTCGGCTTCGGTCTTCTCGGAATCTGGCTCGGCTGGGGTGGATTGGGGCTGCTCGCCGCATTCGGCCTGGGGTCGCTCGCCGGCATCATCCTGAACCTCGTCGGCGACCGCACCGGGATCGCGCGATTCCAGCGCAGCCAGTTCATGCAGCTGGCGCGCTACGGCCTGCCGCTGACGCTGGCGGGATTGTCCGTGGCCGTCTATTCGGCCTGCGACCGCCTCATTGTCGCTTATCTGCTCGGCAAGGATGCTGCCGGCATCTTCGGCGTTGCCGCCGATCTGCCGCGCCAGTTCATGGTCATGATCGCATCCAGCGTCGCCGCGGCGACGGTGCCGCTGGTGTTCCGGTCATTGTCCGAGAACAACGGCGAGACGACGCGGGAGCGGCTGACCGAAAGCCTCGAGCTGCTGCTCGTCGTGGTGGCGCCCGTTGCGGTCTGGCTTGCGCTTGCGGCGGACCAGGTGGCCGGAACGCTCGTCGGGATCGACTTCCGCGCCGGCGTCTCGGCCCTGTTGCCGACACTGGTGCTTGCGCGGCTTTTCGGCATCGCCAATCAGTTCTACGTGCAGATCAGCTTCCAGCTCGCCGAGCGGCCGTTCATGCTGGCGGCGCAATCTTTCCTCACGCTGGTGATCAGCGTGATCCTGATGTTCGCGCTGATCGGCGGCTACGGCCTTTACGGCGCGGCGCTGGCGACCCTGGCAACCGAGGCGATCGGCTTCCTGGTCGCACTCGTCCTGATGCATCGGGCCCATCCGGTCCCGTTCGAGCTCAATCGCCTCGCCGGCGTCGCTGCCTCCGCGGCATTGATGGCGGCGGCGATCCTTGTTGCGCGCGCGCAAGTGGGCGGCACCGGCCTCGCCTCGCTCGTCATCGTCAGCCTCGCCGGCGGCCTTGCCTATGCGGCCGCGGCCTGGCTGCTCAATGTTGCGAACGTGCGAACGTTGTCGCTGCGTTTCCTGCGAACGTTGAACCGCAAGGCTCTCGGCGTCTAGCGGAAGGGCTATTCGCGCGTCCGTACGGTCGCACCAAAAGGTGATCCGGACATTCTGCCGCAGCGATTGAGGCCAGCTCCGGCTGCCCTCGGCTGACGGCCGCCTTCCGCCTCCGCGAGGCGTCGTATATGAGAGATTTGTCGTCCGAACGTACCGAATCCCGCCACAGACGGAACGTAAGGCGACTGCAATTTCTTAATGCAACGATTCCAATCTGACACGTGAGCGATACCAGCCGACTGGCAGCTCGACCGAGGATGGCATGAAAAACCGATCGACGACGGCGCAATCCATCAGGGCGGTGGGGCGCCGGGGGCCTGCCGGAATCATGGCGCTCGTGGCGGCGGCGACCCTTGCGGCGGCCACCCCGGCGATTGCGGCCAAGCAGCAGCGCCAGGTGGCCGAGGCAGTCGCGCCGCGGGTGGCCGGCGATCCGGTCATGGCGATCGTGTCGATCAAGAGCCAGCAGGTCACTTTCTACGATGCCGACGGCTGGATCGTGCGCGCGCCGGTATCGACCGGCACCACCGGACGCGAGACGCCGGCTGGCGTCTTTGCCATCCTCGAGAAGAACCGGGAGCATCGCTCGAGCCTTTATGACGATGCCTGGATGCCGCACATGCAGCGCATTACCTGGAACGGCATCGCCCTGCATGGCGGACCGCTGCCCGGCTATGCCGCCTCGCACGGCTGCGTGCGAATGCCGTTCGGCTTCGCCGAGAATGTGTTCGACAAGACCTATATCGGGATGCGCGTGATCGTCTCGCCGCATGACACGGTCCCGACGGAATTCTCTCATCCCTCGCTGTTCGTGCCAAAGCCGGAGGCCATCGCGGCCGTGCCCGGCCGGGCCGACAAGCTCTCCGCCGAGGCGGAGGAGGCCACAAGGGCGGCCGACGAGGCCAAGAAGGCTGCGTCCGCCGCCGCGAAGGAAGCCGCCTCGCTCCCGGCCGCGTTGCGCAAGCTGGAACAGCAGAAGACCCGCGCCGATGCCGAGCTCGCCTTCGCCGACAAAATGCTCGCAAATGCCAAGACGGATCAGGCCCGCGCCAAGGCCGAGGAGCTGAAGCAGAAGGCAGCAACCAAGGCTGCCGACGCGGCGACGCAGCTCGAGGCCGCCAGGGCCGCCGCGCAGCCGAAGCGCGATGCGGTGGCTGCGACCAAGGAAGCCGCGAAGACCGCTGCGGCCAGAAAGACCGAGGCCGTGAAGGCGGCGACCGACGCGAAGCTCGCGGGCGAGCCGGTCTCGGTCTACATCAGCCGGGCGACGCAGAAGCTCTATGTGCGTCGGAACACGCACAAGCCGGCGCCCGACGGCGGCGGCGAGGTGTTCGACACCAGCATCGAGGTCCCCGTCACGATCCGCAATCCCGAGCAGCCGATCGGCACGCATATCTTTACGGCGATGGCGAAGACCGGGACGGGCCTGCGCTGGAGCGTTGTCACGATCGAGAACGGCGATGAGGCCCGCAACGCACTCGACCGCATCACCATCCCGCAGGACGTATGGGACCGCATCGGGCCGACCGCGTTGCCGCGCTCCTCGATCGTCGTCTCGGACGAGCCGCTGAGCAGCGAGACCAATTACCGCACCGAGTTCGTCGCGGTGCTGAGCAACGAGCCGCAAGGCGGCTTCATCACGCGCAAGCCGACCGCGCCTGCCATGATCGCCAGCGATGACGGCTGGGACAACGGCTTCGGCTTCTTCTACCGCGATCCCTACGTCCAGCCGGCCAACCCGCGCCGGCGCAGCCAGTACCAGTACTATCAGCCGGCGCAGCCGTTCCAGCGCGGCTTCTGGTAAAGGACGCGCCGCCTCGGCCAACGCCCCTGCTACGGGCGGGCCTCGATCACGATCGCCTGGATCTTGCCCTCCACCGGACCGGATCCATGGCGGGCCCGGATTGCCTCCGCAACCGTATCGGTCGCAGCCTGAAGCTTGCCGGCATCCCGTGCCTCGATCTCGCTGCGCAGCGGCGTGCCCTGGCAGAGCGCAATGGCGACATCTTCGGCTAAAGGCGCGCGGCTGATTTCGGATCGGGTTTCGATCGAGATGTCGCGGAAGCCAGCTCGTTCGAGATCGCTCCTGATGACGGCCTTGTCGTGATAGCCGTGCGGCGTCCGGACCATGAAACGCGGCGGATCATTGGGAAACAGCTTCTCGAGCGCGACCGTTGCTTCATGCGTGAGCGCATTCTCCTCGATGCGATCCCAAACGTTGAACACGAACGTGCCGTCCGGCTTCAGGACGCGCCTGACCTCGCCATAGGCCTTGATGCGGTTCGGAAAGAACATCGCGCCGAACTGGCAGCAGACCACGTCGAACTCGGCGTCGCCCAAGGGCAGGGCCATTGCGTCCGCCTGGCGCCAGGTGATGCGATCGTCATTCGCCTGGCGCTGCGCTGCGACCGCGAGCATCGGTTCGTTGAGGTCCGTTGCAACGTATCGAACGCCGCGCGGCAGCGCCGCCGCCACGGCACGCGTCACCGCACCGGTGCCCGCTGCGATCTCGAGCAATACAGCGGGAGAGCGTGCGGCAACGCGCCTTGCGATGTCCTCCGCATAGACGGCGAAGATCATCGGGACCAGATACTCGTCGTAGATTTTCGGAATCGAGCCGGCGAAAACCTTGTCAGTGTCGGGCATGCTAGCCTCGCTGAAGGTTCGGACACGAGGCCACGTTACCATGGTTTCCCGCAAGAGCCAGCAACGGCGTACATTGCGGGCAATCGGTTCTACGATCTCCCGCCGCCGATCTCGCGGATTGGCCGCGTGCCGTCCCAGCTCATCGCGGCCTGCCGCACCTTCTCGAAGAACGGGCCCTTGGTGCCGCTGATGTCGGAGATTTCGATCACCGTGCCCGGATGCGCCTGCGTGTCGAAATAGGCAAAGCGTCCCTTGTTGCCGCCGATCTGGCCCTCATGGCCGATCCGATAGCCGAGCCCGAGCGCCTTGTCGTAGAGCGCCTGATAGTCGTGGCTCCAATACGACATGTGCTGGAGCCCTTCGTGCCCGGCATCGAGAAATTCCCTGTAGAGCGAGGGCGCGTCGTTGCGCTGCTGGATCAGCTCGATCTGGAGATCGCCGGAATTCGCCAGCGCAATGCTCATCTCGACGGCCGAATCCCGGCCGCGATGCCGGAACCAGTCGGTCTTGACCCGGTCCATGTAGTACCAGGGGCCGACGCCCATCACCTCGATCCAGTGCTTCATCGCGGCGTGGATGTCCCGCACCACATATCCGTTCTGGCGCACCGCGCCGAAGATGCGGCTCATGTCCGCGCTCCTGCTCTCTGCCTATTCACGAGGGGCCTCATCCTGAGGGCCCGCCGCAGGCGGGCGTCTCGAAGGATGGTTGCTGGCGAGCTGCCCGCCACTTGCTCACTTGACCTCGATGCCCGCGTCCTTGGCAACCTGCTTCCAGGCCGTGATGTCGCGCGCGTTGATGTCGCGTTGCTCCTCGCCGGGCACGAATTGCGGGGTGATGCCGAGCGCCAGCAGCTTCTGCTTCACCACCTCATCGCCAAGGGTCTCCTTCAGGGCCGCCGACAGCTTCTGCGCGATCGGCGGAGCCACGCCGGCGGGCGCATACATCGCCCATGACAGGCTGCGGTCGAACGCGACGCCCTGCTCCTTGTAGCTGGCGATTTCGGGCAGGCTCGGCGACCGCTCGCCGCAGGCCGCCAGCGCCTTGATCGAGCCCTCCTTCACCAGCGGCGTTGCGGTGGCGACGTCGAGCGTCGCCAGGGAAATGTGGCGGCCGAGCAAATCGCCGGCCAGCTTTGCGATGCCGTTGAACGGCACGTGGTCCATCTTGATGCCGGTCTGCTGCATCAGGATTTCCGCGCAGAATTGTCCGGTCGAGCCGACGCCCCAGCTGCCGTACTGGATCGGCTCGCCCTTCTTGGCCAGCGCGACCAGACCCCTGATGTCATTGGCGGCAAAGTCCTTGGTCGCCACCAGCATGATGGAGGAGACGCCGACGCGCCCGATCGTCGTGAAGTCCTTGATCGGATCGTAGGGCAGTTTTGGATAGATCGCGGGCGCCAGCACATGCGTGGTCATGCCGCCGACGGTGATGGTGTAGCCGTCATTCGCGGAAGTCGCGACCATCTGCGTGCCGATCGTGCCGGCGGCGCCGGTGTGGTTCTCGATATAGATGCTCTGCCCGAGCGTCTTGCCCATCCTGTCCGCAAGCAGCCGGCCGACTACGTCGCCGCCGCCGCCGGCCGCGTAAGGCAGCAGCATCCTGATCTTGCGGGTGGGGTAGGCGGCAGCATCCTCGGCGCGGGCGGACGGCGCCGCTGACAAGATCAGCAGCAATGATGTGACGATGCGAAGCGCTGCGATGGTTTGCGCGGGCAAAAGGCGAGCGTGGCTTGCCATGGCGTTCTTCCCCCAATTGCTCTCCGCTTATCGAGCGGAGTTGAAACGAACGATCGTTCGTACGGTTGACTAGCGAACGAGCGTTCGTTAGTCAAGCAGCATGGCTGTCGACACCTCCAGCGCGGCTGAAGCGGCTGCGCCCACGACGCGCGAGCGCATCCTCGCCGAAGCGCTCAACCTGTTCGCGCAGAGCGGTTATGGCGGCGCCTCGATGCGCGAGCTCGCGCGCCGCGTCGGCATCCGCGAGAGCAGCCTCTACAACCATTTCCCCGGCAAGGCGGCGATCCTCGAGGCGATCGTCAGCGAGCATGGGCTGGCCAGCTCGGCGAGCCGGCTGGAGGAGCCGCGCTACAAGCAGCTGGCGCGGCAGCCGGCGGAGTTCTGCCGGCAGTTCGCGCTCGACCTCGTCGAGCAATGGTCCGATCCGCGCGAGCACCAGTTCCAGAAGGTCATCACCGCCGAGCGCAACCGCGTGCCAGGCATTCGCGCCAAATTCGCCGATCATTTCTACGCGCGCGAGCAGAGCCTGATGACGGATTATTTCCGCGGCTTCGCGCTCGCCGGCCTGATCTCGACCACTGATCCGCGCGAGACCGCGCGGCTGTTCGCCGCCGGTCTGATCTACATCCGCCTCGAGCATTACGTGATGGGCGCGGTGCCGTCGCCGCGGCCGAAGGTGATCGAGGCGATCGACCGCTATCTCGCCTTCTTCCTGTCGCTGATCGCGGCAGGTCAAGACGCCGACAACAAGAAACGAAAGCCCAAGGGAGAAATGCGTGGCAAGGCTGCCCCTGATTGATCCGGAGACGACGAGCGGCGACATTCGCGCCTCGTTCGACCGCATGCCGGTCAAGCTCAACATCTTCCGCATGATGGCCCATGCCGAGGCCAACATGATTCCGGCGATGCGGCTCGGCAATTCCATCCTGCACAAGCAGAAGCTCAGCGCGGTCAACCGCGAGCTTCTGATCCTCCAGTCCGCCCAGCTCGAAGGCGGCGCCTACGAGTGGCGCCAGCACGTGCCGATCGCGCTCGGCGTCGGCTGCACGCAGGACCAGATCGACGCCGTCGAGCGTAGTGACTACGACGCCACCGGCCTGAGCGAGGCCGAGCGCGCGCTGCTGAAGTTCGGCCGCGAAGTGGTCGAGAACGTCCGTGTCCCCGAGACCATCTTCGCGGCCGTGCGAAAACATTTCAGCGACCAGGAAATCGTCGAAGCCATCGTCGCGCTCGGCTTTTACATGATGATGGCGCGCCTGACCGAAGCAACGGAAACCGATCTCGATCCCGCCGCTGGCATGAAGGTCTATGACGGCGGCAAGAAGCCAGGCGGCTGAGATGGCGGACACCGAGAGCAAGCCGGAGCGTTACATTCGTCCGCCGAGCGCGGAATCATCCGGAGAAGCGCCGGGCAGGGGGCGCCTCAAAGGGCGCCGCATCCTGATCGTCGGCGGCGGCCAACGCGTGTTCGACGCAGCGAGCGATCCAATCGGCAACGGCCGTGCCATGAGCATCCTGTGCGCCCGCGAGGGCGCCAAGGTCGCGGTCGCCGATCTCAACCGCAGCTCCGCCGAACAGACGGTGAAGCGCATCACGGATGAAGGCGGCGAGGGTTTTGCCATCGCGGCCGACGTCACCTCGGAGGCCGACGTCGTCCGCATGATCGACGAGGCGCGCCGCGCCATGGGCGGGCTCGACGGCATGGTGCTGAACGTCGGCACATTCGGCAAGGTCGGGCTCGATGCCGTCAGCCCCGAGGAGTGGAACAAGATCTACGACGTCAATGTCCGCGGCCCCATGCTGTGCTGCCGCGCCGGCTTGCCGAAATTCGACGATGGCGGCGCCATCGTCTTCATCTCCTCCATCGCCGCGCTGAAGGCGGGCTCGCAGATGGCGGTGTACGATTCCTCGAAAGCCGCGCTCGGCGGTCTGATGCGCAACATCGCCCATCTCGGAGCCCGCCGCGGCATCCGCGCCAATCTCGTCTATCCCGGACTCGTCGACACCCCCAACGGCCGCGAAGCCGGCGCCGGCCGTCCCTCCCGCGGCAAGAGCCACATCCCGTTCGGCCGCCAGGCGACAGCCTGGGAGATTGCCTATGCCGTGCTGTTCTTCCTCTCCGACGAAAGCGTCTACGTCACCGCACAGACCCTCGCAGTCGATAGCGGCCTGAGCGGGATGTAAGTGCTCTTCTGTAGCCCGGATGGAGCGCAAGCGTAATCCGGGACCGATGCCTCACCGCGCAACCTGCCCCGGATTGCGCTGCGCTCCATCCGGGCTACGGATGCGACAGATCAGATGATCGAGCGAGATGTGCCCCGGCCCGTAAGCCATGAGGGCAAGTGCCATCGCTGCCCAGGTGAGATGGATCGGCCAGCCGTCGGGCACCGTGAGCTCGACGATCACCGTCATCACTAGCAGTCCGAGCGCTGCGAACCGCGTGCCCAGCCCCAGCACCAGCAGGATCGGGAACATGATCTCGCCGGAGCCCGAGAGAAAGGCCATCACCGTCGGGGCCGGAAAGTGATAGGGACCGCCGGGCAGATGCAGCATGAATTCGTCGCTGAACAGCGTTACTGCCGTGTCGTTGAGCCTGAGGAAGCCGTCCCATTTGAGCAGGCCCGAGCGCCAGAACGGCACGGCCAGCGCGAGGCGCAGCACCAGCTGGACCAGCGATGGTATCGCGAGCGCCTGCACCAGATGATTGGCTCTGTCGATGAGTGCTCCGAGCGACGGCAGGCCGCTGGCGGGCGTCATGGGTTGCTCCGTGATCATGATGGGTCTCCGCAACAGAGCGAGGTGAAGGCGCCGGCTTCGATCAGCCCGGCGATGTTCGCGGCAATGTCGAATTCGCTTGCCGCCTCCAGCGCTGCCGCAGCGGCTTCGCCGAGCGGCCGGCCCGACATGAGATGGTGCGCGAAGACCGCACCGCCGGGTGGAAGGCGGCGCACGGCGACGTCGAATTCGCCTCGCGTGATCAGGGCATCTTCCGGCGTCGAGGCATCGATCCGCATGACCGGTGCGTCGTCGCGGTTGGCCGCAAAGATCGTCACGGCGGCATAGTCCGAACGCAGGCATCGCGCGGCCGGGTGCGGAATGAACACCACATCAGCCAGGCGGTCGGGTGTCACCGCCGAGAGCCGGGCCGGCGACAGCGGGACGGCGTCCGCGGCGTGATAGGCATCGAGCCAGGCCCGCTCGAGACGCGCGACGTCGGCGAGCCAGGGCATACCTTGCGCATGCTCGTAGGCTTCGATGAAATCCGGAAAATCGCGGCCGTATTCGAACAGCAGCGGCGATGTCGGCGGATTGCTGCGCACATGGAAGCGCGCCATGGCGCGGAAGAAGTCGGTGCCGGTGATGCGCTGCACCGCCGGATAGATCGCGGCGAGCGCGTCGATCAGGCTGACCGTGACGTTGTTGCGGTAGACGTCATAGCGCCGGCCAGCGGCCTTGCCGTTGGGGCCGGTCACGAGCTCAGGCGTGCTGCGCGCCGGATCCAGCAGCGCCGGCGCGAACGATGCGGCAAAGCACAAACCTGGTTCAGGCGGCATGACGCTCTCCTGCCCGCACGGCGGACTGATGGCGATCGAGGATCGCCTGGGCGGCAGCGGCTTCCGCTTGCAGCACCGGCCAGTCCGGAATCTTGCTGTCCCATTCGATCAGCGTCGGCACCGGCCCGCGGCGGCGGATCACGATCTCGTAGAGTTTCCAGACGGCGTCGGCCACCGGGCCATCGTGGCTGTCGATCAACAGCAGGTCACCTTCGTCGTCGGCCTGCTCGGCATGCCCGGCGAGATGAATTTCCTCGACGCGCGACAGCGGGAAATCAGCGAGGTAGTCGAGCGCAGGATATCCATGGTTGGCCGCGGAGACGAACACGTTGTTGACGTCGAGCAGCAGGCCGCAGCCGGTGCGCTCCGCAATGGCGCGGATGAATTCGGTCTCGTGCATGGAGGATTCGCGGAAGGCGAGATAGGTCGACGGGTTTTCCAACTGCAGCGGTCGCCGGATCGCCTCCTGCACCTGATCGATGTGATCGCAGACGCAAGCGAGCGTCGCCGCGGTATAGGGCAGAGGCAACAGATCGTTGAAGAAGCTGGTCTCGTGCGTCGACCAGGCGAGATGCTCGGAGACCAGCGCCGGCTGATAGCGCGCGACCAGGCCGCGGAAGCGCGCCAGATGCGCCTTGTCGAGCGGCCGGGGTCCGCCGATCGACATGCAGACGCCGTGCAGCGAGAGCGGATGGTCGCGGCGGATCGCCTCAAGCGCGCGATGCGGCGGCCCTCCGGCGCCCATGTAGTTCTCGGCGTGGACCTCGAAGAAGCCGCGCTGATCCTTTGCCTCGAGGATTGCCGGGAGGTGCTCGGGCTTGAAGCTCGTCCCGGCAACGCCGCCGATCGGCGTTGCGAAGCGGAGCGGCAGCGCTGCTGGCGGGGCCGGCTTGATCGTGCTCATCGTGCTGCTCCGTTCGCGCCTGCCGTTGCGCCGTTCAGATCGGCTTCAGCGAACCCTTCTTGCCGCCCGGCAGCTCGATGCTGGTGCAGGTGCCGCCCTTGACGAATTTCCAGGCATTACCCTGGTAGTCCACGGTCGAGGTGCCCTGGCAGGTGGTGCCCGGTCCCGCCGCGCAATCGTTCTGGCCTTTCAGTGCGACGCCGAAGCACTTCTCTTTCTTGGCGGCGACGGCGGCATCGGCTTCGGCCTTGCTCAGGGGGGCGGCGGAGGCAAGGGTCGCGAGCGCGGTCGACACCGCACCGGCGAGGACGAGGGAGGTGACGGTATGTTTGGCAGACATCGAGGTTCTCCTGTTCGAATGGTGCCGCCCGGCAGGCGAGCGCGCATGATCTCCTTCGTTCCGCGCGCCGCCCGTGTTACGGCGGGCTGCTCACGAAACCGTGAGATCGATTGGATCGGGCGCACGGTCGGTGCGCTTGGACGGGATGAGCGGGCAAGTGGGTGCCCAAATCCAATGCCTTGGCGCTATCGACACGTTAGAGCGAGAGCATTGGATGCGTCCGACCAAACTTGGCAGAGGTAACGGACGGTAGGAAATCTGCGTAGGAAGATGACAGGAGTCGCGCCCACCCAAAGGCGGATAAAACCATGAACGTCGATCCCGGACGCCAGCTGCGCGCGATCGCAAGGATGACGGTCAGTATCCGCCTTGCTGTCTCCGCGCTGGTCCTCGCCGCGATCCTGCTGACCGCGGCGCTCTCCAGCCTGCTGTGGTGGCGCACCGCGGAGGCGGCCAGCCGGCAGCTCGCCTCGACCATCAACGAGCAGATCGTCGCGGCGGTGCGCAAGGAGGTCTCGGCCATCGTCGACGAGGCGCGCGCCGCGCATACCGCGATCCGCACCCTGTTCCTCCAGAACGTGCTCGACACCCGCGAGGCCGACAAGCGCGAATTCGTCTTCCTCTCGCAATTGCAATCGCAGGCCACGATTTCCTGGGTCGCGTTCGGCTGGCCTGACGGCTCCTTCTTCGCCGCGCACAAGCTCGGCGATCGGCGCCTGGAGATGATGGAGATCTCGCTGACGGATCATCCGGGCGAGCGCCGCGTCGACGAATACGACGTGGTGCCCGGCGACATCGAGTTCGCCAACCGCCGCTTCGAGCCGACCGATTTCCGCGTCGCCGATCAGGCCTGGTTCAAGGCCGGCCTCGGCGCGGAAGACCCGCAATGGTTCAGGGTGATGGACCACGCGACCGGCGAGCGGCCGTCGATCGCCTTCGCCGGCCCCATCGACGTCTACCAGGAGCGCCAAGGCGTGCTTGCCGTCATCATCGAATATACCAGGCTTGCGCGCTTCCTGTCGCAGCTGGAGGTCGGACGCACCGGCACCGCCTTCATCGTCGACGGCAGCGGCGAGCTCGTCGCAGCGCCGGACAAGGACGCCGACGAGCTCCATCCGGCGCGTGGGAACACCGCGCTACTCCCGCTGGCGCGCGCAGCGCTCGACCAGGCCGGGGAAGCCGGCCGCAAGGAGGCCTGGCGGAGCCGGCTCACCTCGGGCGGCGCGGCCTATGAGGTTGCGCTGACGCCGCTGCCGTTTCCCGGCTGGTCGCTCGCGACCGTCATCCCCGAGGCCGAATTTCTCGGGCCGGTCGAGACGACATTGCACCGGCTGATCCTCGGTCTCGCCGTCGGCGCCGTGCTCGCGGCGCTGGCCTCGGCGATGCTGGCGCGGTCCGTCATCGCCGCGCCGCTGTCGCGCGTCGTCGGCGAACTGCGCCATGTCGAAGCCTTCGCGCTGGAGCAGGTCCGTCGGCATCCGTCGCGGCTCAAGGAGATCGCAAGCCTGTCGGGTGCGATCGCGGAGATGGCGGCCGGCCTGTCCGCATTCCGCAAGTTCATCCCGGCGGATCTCGTCCGCGGCCTGCTGCGCCAGGGCGTCGAGGCGAAGCCCGGCGGCAGCGTTCAGGAGCTCAGCGTGATGTTCATCGACATCGCCGGCTTTACTGGATTGTCGGAGCGGCTCGGTGACCGCGTCGTGCCGCTGCTGTCGAGCTATCTCGACCTCACCTCGGAGATCATTGTCGCCAATGGCGGCACCATCGACAAGTTCATCGGCGATGCCGTGATGGCGTTCTGGGGCGCGCCGCAGCCGCAAGGCGATCACGCCGCGCGATGCTGCCGTGCCGCGCTCGCCTGCCGCAAAGCGATCGACGAGTCGGGCCTCGTCGACGATCTCGGTCAGCCGCTCCAGATCCGCATCGGCATCAATTCCGGCCGCATGCTGGTCGGCAATATCGGTTCGGAGCTGCGGCTGAACTACACCGTGATCGGCGATGCCGTGAATGTCGCGAGCCGCCTCGAAGGCGCCAACAAATCTTACGGCACGCAGATCCTGGTCGGCGCGGCGACCGAACGTCTGGCGCGCGGCGCCGTCGTCACGCGCGAGGTCGACAGCATCGCGGTCTACGGACGCGAGGAGGGACTCTCCGTTCACGAGCTGATCGGGATGGCGAACGAGATGGCGGTTGGCAGCACCGGCTGGATCGCCGACTACGAGCGCGGCCTCGCCGCCTATCGCGCCCGCCGCTTTGCCGATGCGCTGGCCGATTTCGAGGCGGTGCTGAAGCAGCGCGGCCACGATCGCCCAGCCGAGCTGATGCGTGACCGCTGCCGTCGGCTCGCTGCAGCTGCGCCCGACGTCAGCTGGCGGCCTGTGGCGGCATTGGCGTCGAAATAGCGACATCATCCGGCTACAAACTCTGGTACATACTCCGACTTTCCCGGACGAGCTCAAGACATGAAGGCGACGCTGCTCAATCCTGAAGACTACACCCGCTCGCCGTGGAAGAACGGCGGCGGCGTCTTCACCGACATCGCGGATGCGCATCGGGCCGATGCGCCGCGGAAGGACTGGGACAGCCTGCTCTGGCGCTTTGCGTCGACGCCGATTCTTGCGTCCGGTCCGTTCTCCCACATGCCCGGCATCGACCGCTTGCAAATGGTCGTCGAGGGCCGCGGGCTGGTGCTGAAGTCGCCGACGCAGGAATTCGACGAACGTGAACCTTTTACGACGGTGCGGTTCACCGGCGAGCTCGAGATCGTGACCGAGCTCGAGGCCGGTCCCGTCGAGGTCGTGAACCTCATGGCGCGGCGCGGCGCGGCCGAGATCGATCTCCTCGCGTTGAAGCAGCCCGGCGACCGGCACCTCGCCGCCGGCACGCATCTGGTCTACGCCCCGCGCGGCGAATGCCGCATCCGCCTCGACAACGAGGAATTTGCGATTCCCCGCACCGGCACGTTGAAGGTCGAGCTGGCCGGGCCGTCGCAGCTTGCGCTCGTCGCGGGTCTGGCAGTGCTGGGGTCGATCCGGCTTCTGGTCTAGAACCTCAGACTGATGCGCACAATCCATGCAACTGGCCAGGTTGACGCCGCCGGGCCGGCGCACGATATCTGCTTCGCTAAACCGCAGCTCGAGGGGCAGGATATGAATGCGCCACACACATACGCCCCCACACTGGCCGACGGCGTCATCGACTGGCTGACCAACGGCACGCGCGACGAGCGCTTCATCGACGACATCTTCGCGCTGATGTGCATCCGCCTGCAGCAGGCGGGCATTCCGCTCAAGCGGTCGACGCTTCACGTGATGATCCATCATCCGCAATGGCTGGGTGCCCGCATGATGTGGTCCGACGGCAAGCGCGAGGCGGAGATCACGCTGGCCGACTATGACGTTCGCGAGCGGTCCGAATATATCGGCAGCTCCGCCAACGAGATCCATGACGGTGCCGACGAGGTCCGCGAAAAGCTCGAGCAGGATACCTCGCTCGGTCGCAAGCATGCTCTCTATGACGACATGCGCTCGCTGGGCATGACCGACTATGTGGCCTGGCCGCTGCTCCACACGCTCGGCAAGCGCCACGTCGTGACCTTCGCCACTGATCGTCCCGGCGGTTTCGACGATGTCCACATCGCCGGCCTGAAGAAGCTGTTGCCGGTGTTGGCGCTGGTCAGCGAGATCCGCATCAAGAATCGCCTGGCGCGCACGCTGCTGGAAACTTATGTCGGCTCCCATGCCGGCGAGCTGATCCTGGCCGGCGCCACCAGGCGCGGCACCGGCACGACGGTGCGCGCCGCGATCATGATCTGCGACCTCAGGGACTTCACCAAGATCTCCGACAACTGGCCGCGCGACGATGTCATCGACCTTCTCAACGACTATTTCGACGCGATGTCGGAGCCGATCGCGCGGCACGGCGGCGAGATCCTGAAGTTCATCGGCGACGGGCTGCTCGCCATCTTCCCGCTGCATCAGCCGAACGCCTGCGCCAATCTTCTGCATGCGGTGGCCGAGGCGAGGGGAGCCATGGCCGCGCTCAACGATCGGAACAGCGCGACCGGCCGCGCGCCGCTGAACTACGGCATCGGCGTCCACGTCGGTGATGTCATGTACGGCAATATCGGATCTGCCCAGCGGCTGGATTTCACGGTGATCGGCCCGGCCGTCAACATGGCCTCCCGCCTGGAGGCGCTGACCAAGACGCTCGGCAGGAATGTGCTGCTGTCACGCGATTTCGCCGAGCTTGTCGAGAAGGAGTTCGCATTGGAGCATGTCGGCCGGCACGAGGTGCGCGGCTTCAACGCCCCGATCGAGCTCTATGCCTATCCGGCTCGCGCTATTTCCGGTTAGTTCCGGGGGCGTTCGGCAGGGCCTGTTGGCCCCCCTGGGTCTGCCTGGCCGGATCGTTGTCGCCCGGCCTCATCGTTGACGACTTCGCCGGTGCATTGGCGCCGCCGTTGTTGGCGTCCGATGACGTATTGAGGCTGGAGGCGCCCGCGCCGGTCGTGCCGCCGGTGCCGGTCGAATTGATGCCGGAGCCCGTCCTCGACGGCCCCGCGCCGCTTTGCGCGAAGGCGGAAGGGGACGAGGCGAGCGCCGCGATGAGCCCTGCTATGACGAGTGCTTTCATGTCCGCTCCTGTGCTCGGCCTGGTGCATGATCCGGACCCGGAGGGCCGCGCAGCGCAAAGTGCGCAGCGGTTTTCCGAAAAGATCATGCTCAAACAATAACCTGGAGCGCGATGACGGTTCATCCTAATCGCATCGCGCTCTAGGCGGCCCCGGCCCGGCATCCGGGGGCGGGCTTGAGCCGGGGCCGCCATTTGCCGGAATGGTGAGACGCCGGCGAAGGGCCAATGCGCAGGAACGCGTGGTCGTTCCAAATTCGATGGCAGGGCCGCTGAACTACGCCGACCAGCGATCCTGCTCTTCCTGGTGGGCCTGCTCGTTCAGCCGGTCGGCGATCTCGTCCGCGATCTGCTCGGTCTCGGCCGAGGCCACCGGCTCGCCCTTGTGTGTCTTCAGCTTGTCCTTGTCGGCTTCGAGCGGAAAATCGTCGGGTCTCAGTCCGTTCGTCTTGTTCATGGTGCGCCTCACTGTCTCCAGTTGGGGAAAACACACGTGAAGGGCCGATCGTTGCTTTGAGGGTGAAGCCGCTGGACCAGGCGGCGTCAGGCGCCGCCGACTGCCCGCGTGATGGTGCCGCTCCCGCCGCAGGTGGCGCAAGGCGCGCCGTCGATGCGTCCCTTGCCGTGACAATCGGGACAGACGTCGTCGCCGGTGCCCTTGGTTCCGGGCGGAGCTTCGTCACCGGGATTGAGCGCTGCTTGCGTGGGAATCTTGGCGTCTTGTGCGTGGGCAGCCTTGGTCTTGGTCATCTGCGCCTCCTCGACAACACCGCAACGCGCCTTGCCGCAGAAAGTGCCAATCGGAGTTCGCAGCGCAGTCAACGGAACCGCGCCGCTGTTCTCGCTACTTCTCGACTGCGCCCGTCCAGTCCTTGAAGCCGCCGACGTTGTAGACGTTCTCGTAACCCATATCCTTCAAGAGCTTGCCGGCCAGCGCCGACCTGCCGCCGGATGCGCAATAGAGGATGACGGTCTTGCCCTTGTCGAACGCCTTGTCGTGATAGGGCGACTCCGGGTCGGCGCGAAACTCCAGCATCCCGCGCGAGACGTTCACGGCGCCGGCGATCTTGCCGCTGGCGGCGACTTCCGGCGCATCGCGAACGTCCACGACCAGCGTGTTGCCCTTGTTGATCATCTCGGCCGCCTGCTCCGAGGTGATCTTCGGGACCGCCGCGTTCGCAGCTTCCAGCATTTGCTTGACACTCGTTGCCATAAATTCTCTCCGGATTTTCTTCTGCCGCCCCATAGGAGGATAGCACATCGATCTGGACATCGATCTGGACATCGCTCCTGGATAAGCTTGTCCCGCCGGAGTCAGAGGCCGGAGGTCCGGTTGCCAAGGCCGGATTGTCCGACTAGCCTTGCCGAAGCTACGCCCAAACGGTCTCTGGCCGCACCTTCATGCCCAAATTTCTCCGCATCGGTGTCCATCAGTCCAACGTCTCCGGATACACCTCGAAGGCGTGGTGCGTCAGACGCGTCGGCGCGGCGGTCTTCCTGAAATGGGGCGCGGTGGAGGTGCAGGGCGCCGGCGCCGGGCGCAAGGTCTACTGGTCGCGGTCGCCGCAGGAGAAGACGATCCGTTGCGGCACCGCGCAGCGCGCGCAGGAGTACACGAAAGCCGCGATCGCGCGGCGCCGCAATCACCGCTATGAGCCGCTGACCGGACCCATCGCGAACCGGCGCCGGTCGGCTGCCCGCGCCGCCGAGCTCAAGCAGGCGCTCGCCACCATCCTCATCGTGGACATCGTCGGCTCCACGGCGAAGGCAGCCAAGCTCGGCGATGCGCGCTGGACCAAGGTGATAGGCCATTATTACGCGGCGGTCCGCAAGGAGCTGAAGACGTGCCGCGGCAAGGAGGTCGTGACCACGGGGGACGGCGTGCTGGCGACCTTCAGGAAACCCGCTGCCGGCATCGCCTGCGCGGCCGCGATTCAGAAAGCCGTGCGCACGCTCGGCCTCGAGATCAGGGTGGGTCTCCACGCGGGCGAATACACCATCAGCGGCGGCGAAATGGTCGGCCTCGCGTTCCACATCTGCACCCGGGTTGCAGCGAAAGCACGCGCGGGCGAGGTGCTGGTTTCGAGCGCGGTAAAGGAACTGATGGCGGCGCAGTCCGCAATCAACCTGAGGGATCATGGCCAGCACCGGCTCAAGGGGGTGCCCGAAAGGTGGCGGCTGTACCGGGTGGAGGGCTGAGGGCATCGCGGCGCAATAAGCCTTGCGAGGCTGCGCCTCAGTCACAGCCCCTGGATTCAAGCTTCCGCCTTCATGTTTGCGAAACGGTCCCGCAAATAGGCGGCGAAGGGACGCCTTCCCTCATCCTGGCTCCAACTGTCGATCGCAAGGCGAAAAGCTCCGATTGAGACCATCGCGACTATGCGGAGTGCCGTTCGCCGCTTGGGCTGCGGCCACATCGTGCAGAGCGCGTCGAAGACCGCCTGTTCCTGTTGGGCGTATTTGGTGGCCTCGCGGGCGCGAAGCGTCTCGTTGGTGCGGATGAACCGGTCGATCTCCATCATTTGTTTCCGGGCCTGGACGTCCTCGTAGGACGCCGTGAGTCTGACCAGTGCATTCTTCACCGCTTCGAGCGGCGGCTGCTTGGTCGATTGCTCCAGAACGGCGCGCCCTATGGCTTCGGCGAGACCGCCCTGCCAGGCCAGGATGATGTCTTCCTTCGACTTGAAATAATAGAAGAAGGTCCGACGCGAAATTCCCGCTGCCTCCGCGATGGCATCGAGCGTCGTCGCCTCATAGCCGTTCCGAAGGAAGAGCCTCAGACCGGTGTCGGTGATCCGTCGCAACGTTTCGCGGCGCTTTTGCTCCCTCAGTCCCTCGCTTTTCGGTGATGGGTCGTTTCCGTCCTGTTTCGACACACAACGGCCTCATTCAAAATTACACTCAGTGCGATAAAATTCCGCATCAAGTGCGAAATTACTGCATGTGAGGCCGGCCAGCAAGGCTCGGGCCGATTCGAGGCGTCCAAGACCAGCGAACTGGATCAAGATGACTGCAGACAGGGACGGCCCGGCGAACGACCGGGATGCCGATGCTTCGCGTTGCGATTTCCACGATGCCGAGGCCGGTTTGCTGCAAGCGGCGGCCGGGAAGGACCAGCGCACGCGCAGCTCCGGCAACATCGAGCTTCTACGCCGCAATCCTGCCGGTTACGTCGCCTCCGGCCATCGCCAGGGCGCGCCGCACCGGCCTCGCCGTGCAATCAGCAGACCTCGCAGGAGCCTGCAATCCGTCCCCCGGACGATACATGACGCGCGAGCCCGTCATGCCGGCGAGCAGCGCCTCGACGGCGCCGTGCAAGGCTCGCCAAGGGAACGTGACCAGCGTCGATTTGTCGCTCGGACCCTCGCGCGCGCGGTGAAGGCCATACGTTCGCCGTATCTCGGCAATTTCGGCGTTCTCATCCTGCTGTGCGCCATCTCGTTCCATCCCTGCTTCGATCTGGCGAACGTCGTTTCGAACAGCTTCCTCTGTCTCGGTGCGAAGGCGGCGTTCGCCGCGACCGTCAATCTCGTGGTGGACGACTGGACCCCGACGATCCAGGCCTTTCTGGCCGGCCGCCTTCTGCGCTGGATTGGCCTCAGCCTTCTGCTCGCGCTGCTCCCCGTGCTGACCGTCATCCGCGCCGGGACGCTGGCCAAGCTGCGGGCGCTAGCCGCCCTCTTGCTTGTCCGGCTGCGCGGGATCCTCAGAGCTTCGCTGCGGCCACTGAATCGCGCAGCGCGGGAGGGCCGCGGCGCAGGTGTCGTTCACGAGAAGGTCAACAGGCTCGGGCGGCACAACGCTTGAAAATTACACTAGGTGTAATTTAACTGGCCCGATGTGATGTTGTGCCGTGGGAGATGGCCCGATGCCTGGTTGGAGTGCGAGCGATATTCCGTCCCAGCGGGGGCGTTGCGCCGTTGTCACGGGCACGGGTGGCCTGGGTTACCAAGATGCGCTGGCGTTGGCGCGTGCGGACGGCGAAGTGATCATTGCCGGTCGCAATGCCTCGAAGGGAGCAGACGCCGTCGCGCGGATCCGATCCCGTCAGCCCAACGCGAACGTCCGGTTCGAACGGCTCGACCTTGCGGATATTCATTCGGTGCGGGCCTTCGGCTCCCGTTTGCGTGGCCAACGGGACAGTCTCGACCTGCTCGTCAACAATGCCGCGGTCATGATGCCCCCTGTCCGGCAAGTAACGGCCGACGGGTTCGAAATGCAGTTCGGCACGAACCACCTCGGCCATTTCGCGCTGACGGCCGAGCTTCTGCCGCTGCTGCACAAGGGCGTCGAGCCGCGCGTCGTCACCGTGTCCAGCCTGGCAGCGCGCAGCGGAGCGATCGAGTTCGACAATCTGCAGGCTGAGCGTCGCTACCAGCCGATGCCGATCTACAGCCAGTCCAAGCTTGCGAACCTGATGTTTGCGTTCGAGCTGCAGCGACGCAGCCGGAGGTTCGGCTGGGGCATCACCAGCGTTGCGGCCCATCCCGGCGTATCGCGGACCGACCTCATTCCGAATGGCGCCGGCCGGATGAGCCTTCCCGGCCTGGCGCGGACCGCCCTCTGGTTCCTGTTTCAGCCGGCGGCGCAAGGTGCGCTGCCGACGCTGTTCGCGGCGACGTCGCCGGACATCGTCCCCGGCGGCTATTACGGTCCGGACAAGTTCGGCGAAATCCGCGGTTCGCCGTCCGTGGCCCGCGTGCCGCCGCAGGCCGATGACGATGCGGTGGCGTCTCATCTGTGGGATGTCTCGGCAAGACTGACCGGCGCTCGCTTAGCGACGGAGTCGTCCCGCACCCAGGCGAGGACGGATCTGTGCACTTGAAGCGGCCTCGCGCAGGTCCGCCATTCCGAGGCCCGGCGGCCGCGTAGAAAGACGAAGCAGAGGACTCCAACATGACCCGTCGAAATCTGGTGCTGATCGCTTTGGGAGTTTGCCTGATGAGTGCTCCAGTCCACGCTACGCCGCCGAACAAGGTGCTCGGCACCTGGAGAATGGTCTCCGCTCAGATCGATCCGGAAGGAAAGAACCTGCCGGCCTATGGCGCGCGGCCGAACGGGCTCCTGACCTTCACGCCGGACATGCACTTCATCGAGGTGCTGACCGACTCGGACGTCCCGCGCTTTGCCTCCAGCGTGCGGGGCGAGGGCACGGACGCGGAAAACCGCGCGGCCATGGCCGGCAGCATCGGCTTTTTCGGCACCTACACGGTGGATGAGAACGGCGAGTTCAGCGGCAACAAGGTCGAGGGCTGCACCTTTCCGAACTGGATCGGCAGCGTTCGGACGCGGAAGGAATTGCGTCTGGTGGTCGACGGCGACGTCATGACCGAGAATTTTGAACGACCTGACGGCACGAAGATCCGCATCACGTTCGAGCGGGTCCGCTAGCGCCGTTCACGCCGACGGCGTTACCTTCGGCTCCGGAAAGGGGCAGGGCGATCGCATATGGGAGCGATCTCGCCTGTGGCCATTCTTCGAGACGCCCGCCGTTAGCGGGCGTTGAAGGACGAGGCGCGCGCTCAGCTCGCGCAAAGCACCATATGCAATAGTCCTGGGAGAGGGGCTCGGCCCGACCGTCGCCGCCTTGATGTTGACATTCAGCTTCAACCTGCTGACGAGTCTGGGGCTTGGCGAATCCGCCAAGCTGATGCTGCAGGGTGCGATCATCGGCCTTGCAGCGGCCGCATATTCGGCAAGGCGCCAGTCATGATTGCCTCGATATCGGAACGAGAACGGATGCGGCCGCAGCCGCGATGACAACAGGAGAGATGACATGACCGATGTGATGGCTGGAGCCGAACCATTCTTCATGCAGGGCAAGGGGCCTGCGGTCCTCGTGCTCCACGGCTTCACGGGAACGACGCAAAGCATGCGGTATCTCGGCGAAGAGCTTCACCGGCGCTTCGGCTTCACCGTCAGCGGGCCTCGCCTGCGGGGCCACGGCACCTCACCGGACGACATGGAAACGACCGGCTATCTCGATTGGCTCGCGTCGGCGGAGCAGGCGCTTCACGAGCTGGCTGGCCAGGGCACCAAGGTCTTCGTCACCGGCCTGTCCATGGGAGGCACGCTGACGCTCAACCTAGCCGCACGTTTTCCGAACATCGTCGCAGGCGCCGTGCCGATCAACGGTGCCGCCGGAATCTTCGATGGCGCGATGGCCGAGCTCGTATCGGACGGCGCGGCGCCGAAGCGCGTTCCCGGCATCGGATCGGACATCAAGGCCGCCGGCGTCAAGGAGCTGGCCTATCAGGAGGTGCCAGTCGCTTGCCTCCGGCAGGTCCACGTCCTGATTGCTGCGACCGAAAGCCTGCTGCGCAAGGTCAGCTGTCCCACGCTCGCCATTCATTCCAGAGAGGACCACGTCGTGCCGGCGGCCAATGGCAAGCGAATCGCGCAGGAGGTCAGTTCCAACGACGTGCGCCTGCTTTGGCTCGACAATTCCTATCATGTCGCCACGCTCGATAACGACAAGGATCTGATCGTAGAGCGCTGCGGACGATTCATCTCGGAAATCGCCGGGGCGGCGCCTGGATAGAACAGCGCTTCTGCATACGGCGGTCGTAGAATGATGGGCTTGAGATCCTACGATAGCCGCTTTCGCATCTTCGGGCTGGCTCAGCCTTCGAACCGCCAGTTCGCCGGCACCCAGCGATAGCCGTCGTCCGTCTTCCTGATGTTGCCGATGCCCGGAAACGGGAAATGGAATCCAAGCACCGGGATGCGGTCCGTCGCAGCGCGGTCGAACAAGCGCCTGCGCGACTGCAACGCGGTATCGGGATCGAGATCCGGCCCGGGCCGCCAGGCATTGTCGATGTTGAGTAGGGGGCTATAGGCGGCATCGGACGTGATCAGCAATGCTTGCGCGCCGGAATGCACCAGGATCGCCGACATGCCCGGCGTGTGGCCGCCGGCGGCGATCGTCGTTATGCCCGGCAACAACTCGCTGCCCGGCCGGTACAGCACGGCAGACTTGGCGACGGGCGCCACGCTTCGCTTGATATTGGCGATGAAGGCGCGCCGGAAATCTTCCGGCATGGGCAGCCGCGACAGGTCAGGCTCGTTACGGATGAAGAACGCAAAATCGTCCTCGGGAAGATGGACCGTCGCCTTCGGAAAAGCGCTCGATCCGTCGGCGCGGCTGAGATTGCCGACGTGATCGGGATGGGTATGCGTGATCACGATGGCGTCGATGTGCTCGGGCTCCACGCCGATCGCCGCAAGATTGCGGAATAGATGTCCGCCATCGGGGCCGAGCGTTTGCGCTGCACCTGCCTCGATCAGGATTCTCCTGCCACCGGTTTCCAGCAGAAGCGTGTTCAGGTTGAGCCTGAAGGTGTCGGTCGGCAGGAACGCATCGCTCAGCGTCCTGCCGAGTTCCTCCGCCTGGGCGGTGTGGGCATAGATGCGCGGATTGCCGCTCAGCGTGCCGTCGCTGACGACGGTTGTCTTGATATCGCCGATCCGAAAACTGTAGTGGCCGGAATTGGCCCTGCCAGCAGGCGTTTGCGCGATCGCGGCCGGCATGCCCAGCAGCGGCGTCATCGCTCCGGCCGCGCCGCCTGCGAGCATTATGCGGCGGCTGATGTTCAGATGTGATGGCATACGGCTTCTCCGGCCTATCGCGGTGGGGTCTGTGTACGATGATCTGGCATCATCCACAAATGTCATGATAGAATTTACATTATGCGTTCGATGGATTTAGCGAAAGTCGACCTCAACCTGCTGGTGGTGTTGCATGCGCTGCTCGAGACCGGCAGCGTCACGCGCGCCGCTGAGCGTCTCGGCAGCAGCCAACCCGCGATCAGCCGTGCGCTGGCAAAGCTGCGGCGCCTGTTCGGTGACCGGCTGATGGTGAAGGCGGCAAGCGGCATGACGCCGACGCTGCGCGCCGAGGCGATGCGCGAGCCGCTGGCGACCTTGCTCGGCGGCGTCGAGACATTTCTCCACAAGCCGAAATTCGATCCTTCCGCCACCGACCGCGTCTTTCGCATCGCGACGACCGATTATGGGGCGCTCGCCATCCTGCCCAATGTCGCCGCCCACTTTGCGCGCGAGGCACCCGGGGCGGCGATCGAGGTCGTCAGCTTCTCGCGTGATGTGTTCCGCATGCTCGCTGACGGTCAGGTCGATTTCGTGCTGTATGCCGATAATCCGGTATCCGGCTCGTTTCGGGCGCGCGAGCTGTTCCGCGAAAATTTCGTGACGCTGGTCCGGCAAGGGCATCCTTTGCTCAAGCAGATGCGCGGGGCAAAGGACGTGCTGCCGATCAAGCTGTTCACGGCCTGGCCGCACATCGTGGTCAGCATTTTTGGCGGGCAGGGCGGGCCGATCGATACCGCATTGGCCGAGCGCGGCTACAAGCGGCACGTCGCGCTGCGTGTTCCATATTTCGCAACGGCCGCGGTGATCACGGCTGCGTCGGATTACCTGGTGACCATGCCCTCGCGGGCGGCCCGGCAGCTTGCGCCGCGGCTCGGTCTCGTGATGCTGAAACCGCCGGCGCAGGTGACGCCCTACGGCTATCGCCTGCTCTGGCACGAACGAAGTCACGACGATCCCGGCGCGGTCTGGTTGCGCCGGCTGGTGGTCGATTCTGTCAAGTCGGGCGCCGCCTAAACCAAAACATGGAGCAAGACGCCGCAAAGCGTGCTCGTCATGAATGTTGCTCCCGATGTCGGAACCCGGGCCGGCCGTTCGTCTTGAATCCAAGCCGCCTCGAACCGGAGTTCCGCGTAAATGGCCCCGCGCGCCAATTGGAAAGGCTTCCTGAGACTGTCCCTCGTCACCTGTCCCGTGGCGCTCTATCCCGCCACCTCCGAGAGCGAGAAGATCTCGTTCAACCAGCTCAACCGGCAGACCGGCCACCGCATCAAATACGTGAAGGTGGACGCGGAGACCGGCGACGAGGTGACGAACGAGGACATCGTCAAGGGCTATGAGCTCGAGAAGGGCCAATACATCGAGGTCTCCAAGGAAGAGCTCGAGGAGATCGCGCTGGAGTCCACGCGCACCATCGAGATCGACGAGTTCGTCGACAAATCGGACATCGACGCGCGCTATCTGATCCGCCCCTATTACATCCGGCCCGACGGCAAGGTCGGCCACGACGCCTTCGCGGTGATCCGCGAGACCATTCGCGAGATGAACAAGGTCGCGATCGGGCGCGTGGTGCTGACCAACCGCGAGCACATCATCGCGCTGGAGCCGATGGACAAGGGCCTCGTCGGCACCCTCTTGCGCTACCCCTACGAGGTGCGCAGCGAGGCCGAATATTTCGACGACATCCAGGACGTGAAGGTCACCAAGGACATGCTCGATCTCGCCCGGCACATCGTCAACCAGAAGGCCGGACGCTTCGCGCCCGAAAAGTTCGAGGACCATTACGAGACCGCGCTGATCGACCTGATCAACGAAAAGCGCGCCGGCAAGGTGATCCGGCCGAAGGAGCGGCCGAAGGGCGAGAACGTCGTCGACCTCATGGAGGCGCTGCGGCGGAGCGTCGGCGAGGAAGTCGGGAAGCAGGCCGCGCCCGCGAAGGCGGACAAGCCGGCGAAGAAGCCGAGGAAGGCGGCGGCCGGCCAGAAGGAGATGCTGATGCCGATCGGCGGCAAGAAGGCGGCCGCCAGGGAGACGTCCGCGAAAAAGCCGGCCGCAGGGGCGCGGCGGAAATCGGCATGAAGCATCCCGTGACGCCGGACTTAAATCGAAAACACGCCCTATGCCGCTTGGTACGCGAAGGCCCTAGTCGCAGGCCTCAAAGGCCCTCGTCAGGGCACTCCGGACATGTATCGCCGATCGAATCGAGGACATCGTTGATCTCCGCGACGGCCTGATCGGCAGAGACGCCGTCCGGCGGATCCTGGCGCGCAAGCGCGACCGCGCGCTGGCGCGCGTGCGGGTCGGCGCGATCCCTGGCCCAGCCGTGCTCCTCGCATTCGCAGATCGCGCCGGCCTCGTGCAGCACGTGGGTGGCCCATCCCCGTAAGGTCCGGATCGCCGGCCGTCTTTCCCTGGTCATCAGCATGCGAGATTGCTCCTGCAAGACGAATCCGTGCCGCCGCCAGATCGTTCCGGGCTGTTAACACGGGTCAGAGATTCCCAAACGGCAGGGCTGGGCTTGTCCACGTGTTCCGGATGAAGGGGAGCGCGCGTTGTGACGCAGCGTCTGTATGCGTTGCAAGCACCCAGCAGAGCCAGGCAGGTTTCCTCCTGAGGAACCCTGGTGCTGAGAGGCGGCTTATGTCGTCATCGGTTTCGGAGGAAAAGCCATGGTCATTGATGCGTTCGCTGGCACCACGCCGGTGTTTCTCCCTGAGCAGTTCTTCGTTGGTCGCTTGGAAGGATGGGCGGTGGTCGAGAGTCTCGTCGGCGGGCTGTTGAAGCGGGCGACGATCACGGCGCATGGCGAATTGGACGCGGACACCGACACTGTCGTTCTGACTGAAACATACACCTTTGATGACGGCCATAGCGACACGTTGCGCTGGACGATCCACAAGCTGAGCGAAGGTCAATACATCGGCCACGAAAATCGACTGGAGGGTGAAGCCACGGGCGAGCAGGCCGGTTGTGCATTCCATTGGAAGTACACGCGCGACACGCCCCAAGGCGACGGAAAGTCGTTCAAGCTGAACTTCGACGATTGGTTCTATGCGATCGATGACCGCGCCTGCATCGTGCGCGGATCCGCCGGGCGCGCGGGCATTCCGTTCGCGACGGCGCATGTGACGTATCGGAAGCTTTAGGTTCGCCCGACGCGGGCTGCAGCCCCGCTCTCCGGTGCGCACTTCTTTCTCGAACTTAACATTTTTGAATCGCGAAGGCACCGAAGCAAAGTACGGTGGGCGTTTTCGCGGGAGTGAATCTTCTGGCGCTGATTGAGCCAGAGCGGGGGCCGGGGCGTGAATTTCCAGGTTACGGTTTTGAAGATCCTGGTGAGCTATCCGGATGGCTTTGCCGTCATGGAAGACCTCAAGCGCGACATGGCCATCCTGGCGACCAGTGGCCCCGATTGGGCCGACCGGACGAGGCGTCTTGCCAGCCGGGTGCCGGACCTCGACATCTTTTCACAGGGGCTTGTCGAGCGCATCAGCGGTGGCTGGAGACTGACGTCCAAGGGGCGAGACATATTGGCATTCATGGAAGCCCGCCCGGCACCAAGCGAGCCCAGCCTGGCATCCGTGGTCAATGAGACGTCCGAGCCGGTATTGGAGATTGCGCCGCTTCCCCCGCTGCCGCAGCCAGCCGACCGGGCCAAGCGGAGGCGCGAGCGCCGAGAGCGCCGCCGCGAAGCCCGCGAACGGGCGCGGGCGAACGCCTCCTGAACCGGGATTGAGATCGGTAACGAACTAGCGGTCCATCGCCGCGCTCGAAGGGGCGCCAAGTCGGCGGCGACGCGGAGGCGACGGGGTGCTAACCACCCCATCTCTCGTAAGGATTATGACCTGGCTCTGGTTGATCATCATAGTGCGGGGCCGGTTGACGGCGGTCCGGCCGTGCCGGTGAATAAGCCCAGGCCGCAGTACTCCCAGTCGTCAGAACACGAGGATGCGCTTTTGCATGGTGCCGATGGACCTGGCCTGCCACCGCGGCGCTGACGGGGGCCCACAGGATAATCAAAAGGCTCAAAACGAGACCCGATCGCATGGGAGTTTCTCCGATAGACCTACGATGATGAGTTAGATGAGCCTCGGTCCACGCCCTCGCAATCGGTGACGCCTGCAAGACTGGTAACGTCCTCGGCATCACGCGCGGGTTGGCGGTCGAATTCGTGCGAATCTGTAAACCCCGCACTCGGCTTCATGCTGGCAGTTGCGTCACGGTTTGGAGTCTTTCGTCTCCGGGGTGCGTCACGCGATGATGAGCACACCGATTTGCCATTCGCGCAGGCGTGATTGTTCACCCACGTGTTTTTCCCGAGCGCATACCCACCTAATGCTCAACCAAGAAATTCGAAGGAAGCGCATTTCAACAGAGCAGCCGGTTCGAGTCAGCGCGAATGCTCCGCACGAAAACAACAGCCGTTCGGAGCACGACCATGACTGGATTCAGGACCTTTGTTATTGCAGCGATGATGTCGATTGGCGCGATAAGCTCTGCAAGCGCCCAGTGCCCATTGTGGGCGACTCAACATCCAGATTTGTTTCAGGCGCAATATCCCGATCGGGATGTGTTGAACGACTGCGAATTGACGCCAGCAGGCAGAATGGGCCTGGAACGCCCTGGCGGCGCGGCTCCCTTGTTTGGGCCCAACAGGGCCTACCAGACAACGCCTGGCGTTGCCCAGCACCGCGGCTTTCACCACCGATCGCGGTGAGTATCTGAAAATGGATCCGGATGGTCGGATTCCGGCGGAGAAACCGTAGCGCGCCAAGTCGAATGATCAGAAATCAATCCGCGCACCTTCGGTACGCGACCGTTTTCAGCGATTCCTGAGTGCTGTCGGGACCAATCAAATGCGAGTCGATTAAGTCATTGGTTTCGCGTCCGTCGCCAAAAGATCGCGAGTCGTTTTAGGTCAATTCCAAAGATCTGCTAGTCGAATGGGTGATGACGCTAGATCTTGGGTTGGATGCCGCGATTTGTTGTCCAGATGTCGTGGTCTTGTGGAGCTGGGTGCTGCGAGCGCGGCCCGCAATGAACAACCTGCTCGAGGAAAACCGTCGGGGCCAATTTAGTACAAGTCGTCTGAAGCGGTGGAACGCTATCGAGAGACCGATGTGCGATCGTCGAGCGCCGCGCCGGTCGAGGCTTTATAGTCGGGACGGGCCCAGGGGAGCGCAACAGCCTCCTCGATCGCGAGAGATGAGCGGGGCTCCGCCTTAGCTATTCTGCGGTCGCGCAGACCGCATCGCAGCGATTAGGCCGCCTTGCAGAAGTGCACGGAAGCACAGCGCGGGCAGCGCACCTCGGAAGAAGGAGGCGATGCTCACGAGCTTACCGCAGGGCGTGCCTGACGTGGCCACGCGCATAGAACGACGCACTTCATCGACTCTATCCTCGACGCGAACGGCAATGCGCCCCCGCTGCTCCAGACCAATGGTTGCAGAGTGCGGCGGTTAGCTGCAGCTCAGCGGTAACGGCAGGTCGGGATGCAACTCGTACCAGTCGTAGCAATCTGGATAGGCGCCGTAGAATCCATAGCCGCCTCGGCGGAAGTGGTGAAACGCGTGCTGGCGCAGGCCTACGTCATGACCACCGAAGCCAAGGTGCTCGCCGCCGAACCGGGCGCCGCCGGCAAAATCTCCCTCATGGCCCATGCCGCCGAAATGCGCGCCGCCGCCGAAGGCCGCATGTCCACCGCCGAAGCCTGCATGTCCGCCGCCAAAGCCGCCACCGCCAAAACCACCGCCGTGGCCACCGCCACCACCGCCGCCATGGGCATTGGCCGCGCCAACGGCGAGCGTCGAGGCGAGTGCTGCTGTCGCCAGAATCATGATTGCACGTTTCATGGATGACTCCTCTTGTTGCGCTGTCCGGCCATGTTCCGCGCGAGGTTGCCGATGGCCGGGTCAGTGATGAGGGAGAGGTAGGTCCGGTACGAGGCGATCCAACTGAATTCGATGTCAGAATATCAGGCAAGCCGCTCGCGAAGAGCGTCTCGCGGATCGGCGCGACGCACGCGTAGGAGCGGGCCGACCAGCGCAGTCCGCTCCTCGTTATTGCAAAACGCGGCGAAGCTATAGGGCAGGCCGCGTCACCCAATCAGTACTAGCTGCCTGTGCCCGGCTCGCACGGTACGTTGTTGCCGGTCCACGGCGCGGTTGCAAAGGCGCCGACGCGCGGCGCCGGAACGCAGGCGCGCTCGCCCGGATAATGGAACGGCGTGGTCGCCGCGACTGTATCGGCGGCCACGTCGGGCTGCTGCGCGGCGCGCTGGTGCTCGCGCGCCATGACTGGGCCACCCAGCATTGCGGCCGCGATCAATCCTATCGACAATAGTTTGGACGTGGTCATTCGCTCTCTCCTCTGACGACATCAGGCCGATCAAGCCGGCTCAGCGACGATGTGTGAACGATCGGCCACGTTTCCAACGCACGTTTTGCTCACTGCATTTCAACCGCCCGAGAGCCGCTGCGGTGTCGCAACCACGATCGTGCGAATGCATAACATCCGTGGTCCCTGAGACGACGGCACGTGCGTTGACGGCATATGTTCGATCCAGTCGGTTGGCAGCGGAGCGCGGAAGATGATCATTGCATTTGTAACACGCGTGGTGCGGGTCCTCGTGCCGTTGGCGGCACGCACAGCCGACAACATGAACCGCAATTTAGTGGCGCGGTGCGCGCGGCAGAGCTACCTCATAGCGCAGCGGGCGACCGGCAACAGGCGGCATCAGCGACGCGCGTCCGACGTACGCGGGCACTGAGCACGACACGGCCCGACGCCGTACCCGTGCTGTGCAACCGCGCGTCGAGACGCCGTGGGAATTATGGTACGAGGCTCATGACCCGGATTCTCCTGATTGAGGACGACACTGAAACCGCCGAGGCGATCCTCGCCGAACTCGGCGATCGCGGCTTCGAGGTGCAGTGGGCCGGCAACGGCGTCGACGGTCTCGCGCGCGCGCGTGCGTCGAGCCCCGATGCCATGATCGTCGATCGCATGCTCCCGGGAGTTGACGGGCTGACCGTCATCGAGGTGCTGCGCAAGGAGCAGGTGAGGACGCCTGTGCTGGTGTTGAGTGCGCTTGGCGCCGTGAATGACCGGGTGCGCGGGTTGCGCATGGGCGGGGACGACTATCTCACAAAGCCGTTCGCGCTCATCGAACTGGTTGCGCGAATCGAGGCGCTGCTGCGCCGGCCGAGCGACAGCCGCGAAACCATCCTGCATGTCGGGCCCCTCGAGCTCGATCTGATCGAGCGCACCGCGCGACGCGGCGAGCGCAGGCTCGACCTGTTGCCGCGCGAATTCCGCTTGCTCGAGTACATGATGCGCCGGAGCGATCAGCTCTTGACGCGCGCGATGCTGCTCGAGGAGGTCTGGAACTACAAGTTCGTTCCGGCGACCACCAACTTGATCGACGTGCATATGGGCCGGCTTCGTCACAAGGTGGACGGTCCCGGGGAGACACAGCTCATCCACAATGTCCGAGGCTCCGGCTTCGTCCTTCGCTCGCGGTAGGAGAGACGGGCGATGCAGCAGACACAGTTGATCCGCTCCAGCACATTTCTCTGGGCTCTGGCCGTGGCGGCGTCCTTTGCGCTGTTCGTGGTCGCCTTGTTCGCCTTCATCTACTGGAAGCTCGACGCCTATCTGGTCGCGCGGTCCGATCGCATGATCACCACGCAGATCCACTTCGTCGCGGAATTGTCCCCGGCCCGCCGCGTCAGCGCAATCGCGGATCACCTCGCGCAGGATTCCAGGGGCGTTCAGTACGCGGGACTGTTCGATGCTGCCGGCAAAAGGCTGGCCGGGAATATCGACCGCGTGCCGCGCGAACTCGGGCTCGATGGGGCGGCGCAGGGCGTGCGACTCGATCTGCTGGAGAAGCCGACGGAGCATGGTCCCGTCGTCAGGGCGGTCGGCAGCCGTCTCGAGGGCGGCGATGTCCTGGTGATGGGACGGAACGTCGACGAGACGCGCGAGATATCGAGCGTGGTGGGCCAGGCTCTGGCCCTGGGTCTGCTGCCGGCCTTCAGCCTCTGCCTGCTTGCGGGTGCCTGGCTGAGCTTGCGCGCCCAGCGACGCGTAGAGGAGGTCAACCAGCGGGTCCAGCGCATCGTGGCCGGCGAGCTGCGCGAGCGGCTTCCGGAGGGCGGGACGGACGACCCGTTTGCGCGGCTGGCCAGGATCGTCAACGGCATGCTCGACGAGATGGAGACGATGATCAATGCGCTCGCCGGCGTCGGCAACGACATCGCTCATGATCTCAGGACGCCGCTGACCCGCGTCCGTCTGGCGCTGGAGCGCGGCCGGACGCATGCGGCGACGCTGGAACAGCTGCAGGACGTTGCGGACAAGGCCATCGCCGGCATCGACCAGTCGCTCGCGATCGTCACGGCCTTGCTGCGCCTGACAGAGATCGAGAACAACCGCCGTATGGCCGGGTTTGGCGACGTCGCGCTCGACGAGATTCTGCGGGAGGTGTGCGACGTCTACGAGCCGATCGCCGAGGACAAGCATGTCGGGCTCGGCGTCGTCACCGAGTGCAATGTGCAGGTGTGGGGTGACCGCGACCTGCTGTTCGAGGCAGTCGCCAACCTCGTCGACAACGCCATCAAGTTCACGCCGTCCGGCGGGCGGGTGGACCTCGCCCTGCAGGCGGAGGACGAGACCGCGCTGGTGCGCGTTAGCGATACCGGGCCCGGCATCAGCGAGCAGGAGCGCGAAGCAGTGCTGCGGCGGTTTTACCGCTCCGACAAGATGCGCAATACGCCGGGCGTCGGGCTTGGACTGAGCCTGGTGGCGGCGATCGTCAAGCTGCACGGCTTCCGGCTGATCATTGGCCCGGCTCCCGCTGGGCGGATCGAGATCCTCGCCTGGACCGGGAGTGCGGGCAGGCCCATCGCGCGCCGGTCACGCGCATTGCTGCACGCAGAGGCCGGCCAGATGGGATGAGCCAAATGACGTGCGGTGCCTCCGAGATCAATCAGCCGGCCCGGACTATAGGAGTGACAAATGCAGACGAGCCATGAGGTGGTGTGCCGCGATCCTGTTGCCGTGCCGATCGCAGCGGTGTCGACGCCGTTCCTCACCGCCTATTCCGCCGCAATCCGGCGCTACGAGCTACTTGAATCAGGTCAGGAGCAGCAGCTGGCGCGTCGCTGGCAGGAAACGCGGGACCGGCGCGCCGCGGATGCGCTCGTCACCAGCCATCTTCGGCTCGCCGCCAAGTTGGCGAGGGGTTACAAGGGATACGGTCTGCCGCTGGTCGATCTGATCGCGGAAGCGAACCTCGGCCTCGTGATCGCGGCGTCGCGCTTCGAGCCCGGGCACGGCGCCCGATTCTCCAGCTATGCGATCTGGTGGATCAAGGCCACCATTCACGACTACATCCTGCGATCGTGGTCCCTGGTCAAGATCGGGACGACGGCTGCGCAGAAGAAGCTGTTTTTCAAACTCCGCGGCGAGATCAGGAAAGCCACCAGCAGTGCGATGGCCGGGCTCACACCCGACGTCGCCGAATTGATCGCCGGGAAGCTCGAGGTGACGGCGCGCGAGGTGATCGAGATGGACGCGAGACTCCACCGCGACATGTCGCTGAACGCGCGCGTCGGTGACGAGGACGGTGGAACCGAGCTGGAGGCCCTGCTGGTCGATGGTGCGGTCGACGCCGAGACGATGCTTGCCGATCACGACCAGACGGAGCAGCGCAGCAGGGCTTTGCGCGCTGCACTGGACGGGCTCGCGCCGCGGGAGCGTCATATCTTCGAGGCGCGGCGCCTGAAGGAATGTCCTGTTACGCGCGATCAGCTCGCCCGAGAGCTGTCCATATCCAGCGAGCGGGTTCGGCAGATCGAGATCCGTACCTTCGCCAAAGTCAAACGGGCCGTCATGAACGCCGCGCATGATGTGTCACACGCCGCCGCGTGCAGCGACTGAATTCGTTTTCATTTGAGCGGAGGCGCGGCCGCCCTCACTTGTCCGACGATCCTGCGTAACCCTGTTTCAGGCAGACCAATCATGGGAATTGTTCGCTTCGCGCTGCGGCTTCCGCATACTTTCTACGTGCTTGCGGCGTTGATCCTGTTCCTCGGCGGCATCGCAATTCGCTCGATGCCGACAGACATCTTTCCGGAGATCCGGATTCCCGTCGTCACTGTCATCTGGAGCTACACCGGCCTTTCCACGCCGGAGATGGAACAGCGCGTCAGCACCTACAGCCAGTATTCGATCAGCGCCAATGTCAGCGGTATCAAGAATATCGAGGCGCAGACCCTCAACGGCTTGTCGGTTCAGAAGATCTACTTTCAGCCGGACGTCAATCTCGATCTCGCGATCTCGCAGATCGTCTCGGCGACCAACGCCATCCGCGCTCTGATGCCTCCCGGCATCCAGCCGCCGATCATCGTGCAGTTCAATGCCTCAAGCGTGCCGGTGCTCCAGCTCAGCCTCGAATCGAACAACCTGAATGAGCAGCAGCTCTACGATTTCGGCATCTACCGGGTCCGCCAGCAACTGGCTCCCGTTCCAGGCGTGACCCTGCCCACGCCTACCGGCGGCAAATACCGCCAGATCATGGTTGACCTCGATCCGAACAAGCTGCTGGCGCGCGGATTGACACCGCTCGACATCGTCAACGCAGTGAACACGCAGAACCTGACGCTGCCGACCGGCACGACCAAGATCGGCGACACCCAGTACACCGTTCGTACCAACGCGACGCCGGCGACGATCCAGGATCTCAACATGATCCCGGTGAAGTTCGCGAACGGGGCGACGATCTTCCTGAAGGACGTCGCCCAGGTCCGCGACGGCGCCCAGGTTCAGCAGAACATTGTGCGCGAGGATGGCCACCGCGCCGTCCTGCTCAGCGTCATCAAGAACGGCAATGCCTCCACGCTGGCCGTCGTCAACGGCGTGAAAGCGGCCCTGACGTCGATCCGCGCGTCGGCGCCCGCGGGGCTGAAGGTGAACGAGCTGTTCGACCAGTCAATCTTCGTCACACACTCGGTCGATGGTGTGCTGCGCGAAGGCGCGATCGCGGCGGGCCTGACGGCATTGATGATTCTGGTGTTCCTGGGATCGTGGCGATCGACGCTCGTCGTCCTGATCTCGATCCCGCTGGCGATGCTGTCCTCGCTGATCGTCCTCTATTTCCTCGGCGAGACCCTCAACACCATGACGCTCGGCGGCCTTGCTCTTGCCGTCGGTATTCTCGTCGACGATTCGACGGTGACGATCGAGAACACGCACCGGCTCTGGACCGAGGAAGGCATGCCGCTGCCGGACGCGACTCTGCACGGAGCAGCCGAAATCGCCATTCCGACGCTGGTCTCGACGCTCGCGATCAGTTGCGTGTTCATCTCGGTCGTATTCCTCGAGGGTCCGGCCAAATATCTGTTCACGCCACTTGGCCTTGCCGTGGTGTTCGCGATGCTGGCGTCTTATGGCCTGTCGCGGACGCTGACGCCGATCACGATTGGCCTGCTCCTGAAGGGCGAGCAACGTCATGGCGAGGGCAATCGGCCGTCAAACATCCTCGCACGCGCCTCCGCGGCATTCGAGCGCGGTTTCGAACGCCTGCGCGACGGCTATTCCGATCTGCTGCTGAAACTGCTGCGGCACCGCGCAGTGATACCCGTCGTCGCCGTGCTGGTGCTGGCGCTCGGTGCCACGATGTTCGCCTATGTCGGCCAGGACTTCTATCCCCTGATCGACGGCGGCCAGATCCAGCTCCATGTTCGCGCCCCCGCGGGCACGCGGATCGAGCGGACGGAAGCGATCTTCCAGGCAGTTGAGGACAAGATCCGCGAGGTCATTCCCGAGCACGACCGGGCGCTGATCGTCGATAATATCGGCCTGCCGGCGCGGCCCTATAACCTTGCTTTCACGGACGGTTCCACCATCGGGGTGAACGACGGCACCATTCTCGTGTCGTTGAAGGAAGGGCACCAGCCGACGGCGGATTACATCAGGAGGCTGCGGCAGGTGCTGCCGAGGGCATTCCCGGAGGACACGTTCTATTTCCAGGCGGCCGATATCGTCACGCAGATCCTGAACTTCGGTCTCCCGGCGCAGATCGATGTCCGCACGGTCGGTTACGGCAACAACAATCTCGCCGTCGCCAAGGAACTGCAAAAGAGTCTCGCCGCGATCCCCGGCGTGGTCGATGCCCATCTGCAGCAGGAGGTCGATGCTCCCGCATTCTACGCCGACATCGACCGCACCCGCGCCGCGCAACTCGGTCTCAATGCGAGCACGGTGGCAACCAACATCAATGTCAGCCTCTCATCGTCCGCGCAGGTCTCGCCGAACTTCTGGACGGATCCGACTTCCGGCATTCCCTATTACCTGGCTGTGCAGACGCCAGAGTACAGGACCAATTCGCTGAACGCGCTGGGCAATACGCCGGTTTCGGCCTCGCTTGCCGCAAGCGGGCAGACGGTGCCGGGCCTGCTCAGCAATGTTGCGACCTTCAAGCGGGGCACCGTTCCGACCAACTCGAACCAAGCCAATGTGCAGCCGGTTTACGATGTCTATGCGAGCGTGCAGGGCCGTGATCTCGGCAGCGTCGCGGCTGACATCGAGAAGGTGACGTCCACGCTGCAGAAGCAACTCCAGCCGGGCAACTCGATCCAGGTTCTCGGCCAGATCCAGAGCATGCACCAATCGTTCCGCGATCTCTCCCTTGGACTGCTGTTCGCGGCCATCCTCGTCTACCTGCTGATGGTCGTGAACTACCAGAATTTTGGCGATCCCTTTGTCGTCATCCTGGCACTGCCGGCGACATTCTGCGGCATCGTGACGATGCTGTTTATCACCGGGACGACGCTGAACGTGCCTTCGCTGATGGGAGCCATCATGGCGATCGGCGTAGCCTCCGCGAACTCCATCCTGCTCGTGACATTCGCACGCGACGAGCAATTGAAGGGGCATTCGGCATTCCAGGCGGCGCTGAGCGCAGGCCGGACGCGAATCCGGCCCGTGCTGATGACCGCGGCGGCGATGATCGTCGGCATGATCCCGATGGCGATCGGCGGGCCCGGCGAGGAGCAGAATGCAGCGCTCGCGCGGGCGGTCATCGGCGGTCTGCTGTTTGCAACACCGACTACCCTGCTGATCGTGCCTTATCTCTTCGCCATGCTGCGCAAAGGCAACGACGGCAAGCCTCATCATGGGGTATTCGAGGAGCAACCGGAATGAGTGACGTTCGCGCAAGGACCGATGACGACGGGGCGACACACCGCCCGGGGGCGGAGAGCCTCCGGATTGTGGAATTGCCGGGAAAGGGCCCTCGATCCGGACGCCGTTACGGCGGCGCGCTGCTCGGCGGAGGCGTGCTCCTCGTGCTTGCGTGCGGTCTCGGCATCGGCGGCTGGCGGCACTATGAGGCCATGCGTGGCGTTGCCGCTGTGGCAGAGCAGGCTCGAACCAACCTTCCCGAGGTTCGGGTCGCGACGGTGAAGCCCGGAGGCGACATCATGAAGGTGAGCCTGCCGGCGACGACGACCGCGTTCGAGGCGGCCAACATCTTCGCGCGGACCAGCGGCTACATCGAGAAGCGCTACGTCGATATCGGCGATCGGGTCAAGAAGGGCGAGCTGCTCGTGGAAATCACTGCGCCCGAGCTCGACCAGCAGATCGCGCAGGCGCAAGCGACGCTCGCGCAGGACCAGGCCGCGCTTCTGCAGGCGGAGGCAAGCCGGGAACTGGCCGACGTGACCAACTCGCGCGATAGCAATCTCGTCAAGCAGGGCTGGTTGACGGCACAACAGGGCGACAACGATCGTCTCACCCTGCGCGCGCAGCAAGGCGCGGTGGGTGTCGCCCAGTCGAACATCACGGCGCAGGAAGCGCAGATCCGAGTTCTCCAGCAGGAGAAGTCCTATCAGCGTGTGGTGGCGCCATTCGACGGCGTGGTCACGCAGCGTAACGTGGACAACGGCAGCCTGGTATCAGCCGGGTCCACCTTCATGTTCACGCTGATGCATTCCGACGTGATCCGAACCCAGGTGTTCGTGCCACAGGACGAAGCGTTCGGCGTTGGTCCGGGCGTCGATGCGGATATCCGCGTCCCCGAGATTCCGGGGCGGACGTTTGCGGGCAAGGTCACGCGGATCGCAACCGCGCTGCAGCCGGGAAGCCGGACGCTGCTAACCGAGATCGACGTGCCCAATCCGGATGGCCTGCTCAGTCCGGGCATATATTGCACGGTCGAACTATCGATCCCGCGCAGGACAGCATCGACGACGATCCCATCCGATGCGCTCGTCTTCGACCAGAACGGCCTCCATGTCGTGGTTGTGCGCAACAACACGGTCCATTTTCAGCAGGTCTCGATCACCCGGGATTTCGGCACCACGGTGGAAGTGCGCGACGGCGTGCAGCCCGGCGACCAGGTCGTGCTCAATCCCGCGGTCAATCTGGCGGAGGGAAGCAAGGTCACCGTTCGCAAGAGCGAGGCGAGCTAGGACGCGAAAGATGATGCGAATTGTACTCGCAGCGGCGACGGCGTTGCTGCTCGGAAGCTCTGCTAGTCAGGCACAGGTCGCAACGACCGGCACTACTGCAATGGATCTGCCGACGGTGCCGGGCGCGATCGTGGTCTCACCGCTCAACAGTCCCGGGCCGTTTTCCGCAACGACCGTGTCAGGTGCTCCGGACACGACGCTGGCGCCGGTTCCGCTCGCGTCGAATCCGACGACGCCGGGGACGGTGGTCGTCTGCGCTCCGCCGTCGTCATCGCCGACGCCGGTGCCGGCGACGCCGACCGTATCGCCGACAGGCCTTGCACCACCGGGCATCGCGGCGCCGTTGCTGCCGGTGATAAGGCAGAACAGCAGCGCCACCGGTACGATCTCCTCAGCTGCGCCCTCAGGAACAGGTACGACGGTCGGATGCAGCTCGACGCCGGGGGGAGAGGTGACGAGCGCTGCGTCCCTGCCATTGTCGATCCCGCAAGTGGCTACAAGCCCCGCACCTGGTACGATTCAGGCGGAAGCCAGTGGTGCCGGTGGGACGGGCATAGACCCGAACGCTGCGGTTGTGCCCAGCCCGAACAGCTCGGCTTGCATGGAAGGCGTCTCGATGAATCTCGCCTCGCCTGCGACTGTGCTGCCGGCGAACGCTTCAGGCGCAGCACCAACGCCCGGCGTGTCGCCGGTGCTGCCGCCCGGATGCTGAAGTCGGACGCAGATCGAACCCCTAGTGGCAGGTGCAAGACGCAGCAAGCATCGCACTGAAATTCATCAAGAAGGCTCGGCGCGATCCCGGCCCGTGTGTGGCCTATTGTTCGATGAGTGCTGTTTATGCATGGAGAAGGCTCCACCTGATTGCATTGACATTAGAAACCTGCGCTCGGGCGAGTATTTCCAGAACGCACGTCCTGCTCCCACGGCTGCACGACCGCGTTGCGCGCATCGCCTTGCCTTCGACCCTTGAGCGGCATTTGCTATCTCAGGACGGCCCGCGCGCGTGCGATCTCCCGGCTGCACGCGTCGATGTCGCCGCTGCGATCGGCGGCGCGGGCGCGGTCGAGCGAATCAAGCGCGTCCGTGAAGCCGATGCCGTTGTCGCCCTCAGCTTTTGCGGGTGAGCGGGGGATGCCCACTTCCTGGCCGGGTATACGGGTGCGGACCTCGATCTGAAGTCCGCGATGGACGAGCAGCGGCTGCTTCCGTTGCCCGGCACCAACGCCGTCCTGGAAAGATCAGGTGGCTCGTCGTGATTGATGTGACTGTCTAGGACCGCCTCGCATTGCTGGATATGCCGCCGGCCTACTGGAATAGCCGAGGGCAGCGCCGATGGTTCGGGCTGCCTCCATCACGTGAACCGAATATTCTTTTATCTGCTTGCGCTTGATGCGGCTGTCGGGCCCGGACATGCCAATCGCTCCCACGAGTTCGCCGGAACGACCGAGGATGGCACAAGCGCAGGCCGCGATGCCTTCGCGCCACTCGCCGTGCAGCACGGAGGAGTAGCCCTGCGCGCGTGCCAGCTCGATGTCCTCCCGCAGCTCCTCGATCGTCGTTCGCGTCGTTTCCGTGTAGCGCCTCAGATGCGGACGGAACCGTTCCAGGTAGTCATCAGGCATATGTGCGAGCATCGCTTTGCCTGTCGCCATGGTGAAAGCGGGTGCGCGCATGCCCACGCTTGTATGGGCACGGATATGGTGAGCGCTTTCGATCTTGTCGACGTAGACCACGTCGGTGTCCTCGAGCACCGACAGGTGAATGGTTTCGCCGGTGATCTCGGCAAGCTTAGTCATTGCCGGTCGCGCGACGTTGATGAGATCCATCCGATGGATGACATGGCTGCCGAGCGCCCAGATCTTGGTCGTGAGCTCGTAGGTGCTGTGCGGGGGGATCTGGCGCACATAGCCTTGAGACTGCAAAGTCATCAGCAGCCGATGCACGTTGCTCTTGGTGAGCTTCAGCTCGCTCGCGAGGTCAGTGACGCCGCGGGGCTGCTCGCTCAGAGCAAGTGCTTCCAGGAGACGCAGTCCCTTGGTAAAAGCCTTATCCATCCACCAGCCAAAATAGAATGATATTTCACTCGATCTAGCATGGCCGCGCGAACGGCAATAGCCCGGGTGTGGAATTAACCCCGATCCTTTCGGATCGGGGCTGATCAGCCTGCTTACTGGGCCAGCAAGGCGTTGAGCTTCTCCTGCCCGTACTCTTCATTGGTGGAATTTCCAGCCGGCGAAGTCGCGCCCCAATAATCCGGGCTCCATTCGATCGCTTTCGAGACGTTGTCCGGGTTGTTGGCCCAGTAGCGCGCGAGCTTCTTGTCGGTTGCGGCCTCGAACACGACCTGGGAGGGAAGGGCGACCGGGAAGGTCGAGGTGAGCTGCGCCGCGCGCTTGGGCTCGAGCCGCCAGGACAGCAGTTTCAGCGCGTTGTCGTAGTTCGGCACTCCCTTGGGAATCGAGAAGAAGTCGTAGTAGATGAAGCCCTGATTGAAAGTCAGCTCGATCGGGGCGCCCTCCAGCGCGAGCTTGCTCATCGAACCGGTGTAGGCCATGCACATGTCGGCCTCGCCGTCGAGCAGGAGCTGCGGCGGCTGTGCGGATGTCGTCCACCATTTGGCAATGTGTGGCTTGATCTCCTTGACCTTCTTCAGCGCCCGCTCCATGTCGATCGGGTAGAGCTTGCTCTTCTCTATGCCGTCGGCCATCAGCGCCGCCTCGAAGACGAAACGCGGCCAGGCGGGCATGCAGCGCCGGCCAGGGAATTTCTTCACGTCCCAAAAGTCGGCCCAGCTGGTCGGCACGTTCTCGCCCTTGTACTTGTCCTTGTTGTAGACGAGGCCGACGCCGATCACCTGCAGCGCCACGCCCTTCTTGCGCTTCAGATTGTCCGGCATGGCCGCCAGCGTCTGCTTGGCGGCGTCGGACAGCTTGGAATAGTCGATGTCGGCGAGACAACAGTCGCCGAGCAGCTTGGTCTCCTGGTCGAAGATGAACGTCAGGTCCCATTGAGCTTTGCCGGCCTCGGCCTGAGCCTTGATGCGTGGGCCGCTACGCGCCTCCTGGACGGTGACCACCTTGATGCCGGTCGCCTTCTCGAACGGATCGTACATGACCTTGCGCAATGCATCGCCATATCCGCCGCCCGGGTCCTGCATGATCACGACGTTGCTCTGAGCCTGAGCCGGGCCCGTCCCCATCGCGATGCACAGGGCCGAGGCCAATACGGAAACCGACAGTCGCCAGCGTTTCATTCCCAGCATTTTCTCTTTCCTCCAGTTGAAATTGATCTGTGTCACGTTGCCTTCCGCGACGTGGCGAGAACGGGCCGTGCAAGGACGAGCCCTGCGACCACCAGCAGCACCTCCAGCGTCGAGACCACGGCCAGCACCGGATTGAGCCGGTAATTGATGTCGCCCCACAGCATGAGCGGGAGCGTCTTCAGCTCCGCGCTCGACAGGAACAGCGTCAGCACCAACTCGTCGAACGAGTGCAGGAAGGCGAAGAATGTCGCTGCAGCGAGGCCCGGCATGATGGCCGGCAGCGTCACCAGGCGGAACACCGTCAGGGACGATGCGCCATGGACGGCAGCCGCCTGTTCGAGCCTTGTATCGACGCCTTGAAGCGATGCGGACAGGATCACCACGACGAGGGGAAGGCCGCCGATCGCATGCGCCGCGGCAAGGCCGAAGACGGAGCCGACCAGGTCGAAACGCAGGAACAGGCTGTAGAGCGACAGGCCGAGCACGACCGGAGGCACGATGATCGGACTTACGAGCAGCAGCATGATGGTGGACTTGCCGCGAATGCTGCTCCTGACGATGCCGAGGGCGGCTGACGCGCCCAGCACGATCGCGATTCCGGCCGACATCGCCGCGACGACCAAGGATGTCCAGAACGCCCGCATCCAGTTCGAATCGGAGAAGAACTGCTCATACCAGCGAAATGAGAAGCCCGGCGGCGGGAAGGTCAGATAGCTTGCGCTGCTGAAGGAAATGATCATCACCACGATGATCGGCAGGATGAGAACGGTAATGACCAGTCCGCCCATGAGGCGAACCGTCCAGGTCCCGAAGCTCGCCGGCAGCCGTCCGAAAAGTCTCAGAAGCGGCCAGCCTATCAAGTCGGCAGCTGAGGCGCCGAAACTGCGGCGGCCGTCATCGGCGGCGTGGCGGTTAGTCGTCGTCGGTGCGGCCTCGGTCAGCTTGCGGCCGCCCCAAATGAACTCGAAGCCCAGGAAGCGTCCGGCCACCGCGACCACCGCCAGCGTGATCGTCAGCAGCACCACGCCCAAGGCCTGCAGGAATCCCTCCGATGTGACCGAGTCCGCCTGCTGCGTGATATGCATGGCAAACATCTGGTCGCCGGGTCCCCCGAGCAGCGTGGGCGTAATGAAGAACCCGATCGCTGCGACGAAGACCAGCAGGAAGCCGGCGCCCATCCCGGGTAGGGTCAGCGGCAGCAACACGCGCCAGAACGCCGCAATGGGCCCGGCGCCGCTGGCCAGCGCCGCGCGCGTCAGGCTTTGATCGAGGCGCGCCACGCTGGAATAGATCGTCAGCACCATCAGCGGCAGAAGCACCGCGGTCATGCCGAGAAGCACTGTGCCGCGATTGAAGAGGAGCTGCACCGGCTCGCTCAATATTCCGACCGAAACCAGCAGCTTGTTGACCGGCCCGTTGCGGCCGAGCAGGACCATCCAGGCGTAGGTTCGGATCAGGATGGCGATGAAATAGGGCAGCACGATCGCGGTCGCGATCAGGGCCTGGGTCATGCCGCGGCTGCGGTGAATGAGCAGCGCCGTCGGATATCCGAACAGCAGGCACAGTCCGGCGACGGTGACCGAGATCTGCATCGTGCGGACGAGCGAATCCCAATAGAGCGGTATGGCGAATACCCGCTCGAAATAGGTCGACCACGACGGCCCGCTCACGCTGATGCGGATGAGATCGATCAGCGGGAGCAGATAGATGAAGGCCAGAAACGCGAGCGCGGGCAGGAGCAGCAGCGCCGGATCCTTCAACCTCCTGACGAGAACGAGATCCGCAGGACGGCCTGCCTGGGCGCCGATCGATGCCGCGGTCATGCAAGCACCCAGCAGTCCGCGGCGCCCCAGCTCACGTGCAGACGATCGCCGACGGCCGGCAGCGGCCGGTCGGCCATGTCGGTGCAGCGGATCAGGAGCGGATCTCCGCCCTCCATTTGCGCCTCGATCCGCAAGATCTCGCCGAGGAAGATCGCAGACGTGACGCTGACGGGCGTGGAATTCGCAGCCGGCTCGTTCGACACGGCGATGCGTTCTGGACGCACGAGCACAGTTGCGCGTCCGACGTCGATCGTGTCCCGGCTTTCGGCGCTGAACACGTATCCTGCACGGTTCTTCATCGTCAGTGTCGATCCGCGCTTCTGCAGGATCTCGGCCTCGATCAGATTGCTCTCGCCGACGAACGAGGCGACGAAGCGATCTGTCGGATGCCGGTAGATGTCCAGGGGGCGGCCGATCTGAACGATCTTGCCGGCGTTGAGTACCGCGATGCGATCGCTCATCGTCAGGGCTTCGCCCTGGTCATGGGTGACGAACAGGATCGTGCTGCCGATGGTCTGGTGAAGGTCGCGGATCTCGATCTGGATCTGCTCGCGCAACCGCCGGTCGAGGGCGCTGAGGGGCTCGTCCATCAGCACGACCTTGGGCTTCCTGACGATGGCGCGGGCAATCGCGACGCGCTGCTGCTGTCCACCCGACATTTGCGAGGGAGACTTCGTCGCATGCTCCGTCAGCCGCATGATCTCCAGCGTTTCGGCGACGCGCCGCTCCGCAGTCGCCCGGTCGACCCCCGCCATCCGAAGCGGAAACGCGACGTTCTGGCTGACCGTCATGTTCGGAAACAGCGCGTAGCTCTGGAACACCATGCCGAAGCCGCGCTTGTGCGTGGGTACGTTGTGGACCGGCTTGCCGTCGACGAGGATCTCGCCGCTGTCGAGGCTCTGGAATCCGGCGACAAGGTTGAGCAGCGTCGTTTTTCCGCTGCCGGATGGGCCAAGAAGCGTGATGAACTCGCCGGGCTCGATGTCGATGCTGATCCGGTCGACCGCATGAAAGTTGCCGTAAGCTTTCACCGCTTCACGGACGGCAATGCTCGATCCGAACGCGTCGCGGTCCCGGAGGCGGCCGGTCGGCAATGTCCGAACGTTCGCATCGCCAGAGCGCATCGCACGCTGAGCCGAAGGCTCGCCCATTCTATCCTCCCAGTATGTTCTATATTATAGAACGTCATTCCAATTATTGTTGGAGCAGCGCGTCGTCTTGTCAAGTCGCGCCGCCTGATCGCGGCGCAAAGGTGCGCTGCTGCGGCCGGCTGCGCGCGAAAGTCCTGGAAATGAAGGCTCCGCCGGCGAAGCCAGATTGACAGCATCGTCCAAATCCGCCTAACATAATTTGGAATTGCGTTCTACACTATAGAACAAAGCCGGGAGGATGATGGTGTTGAGCGAGCCTCGCGTCATGGCGAAGCACATCGAGCCGGGCATGCGCGTCGCGCTGCCCGTCGATTACGCCGGCGTCTCCATGGCCATGACGCGTCCAATGATCGAGCATGGCGCGGGCGATCTCGATCTGGTCTGCGTGCCAACCGGCGGATTGCAGCTCGACCAGCTTGTCGGCGCAGGTCTGGTCCGGACGGTGGAGACCAGTGCGGTCTCGCTGGGCGAAGCAGGTGGAGCGCCCCGGTTCAACGCGGCGGTCAAGGAAGGCGCGGTTCGACTGAAGGACGCGACCTGTCCTGCCATCCATGCGGGCCTGATGGCGGCGCAGAAGGGCAGCCCCTTCATGCCCCTTCGCGGGCTGATCGGAACGGATCTGCTGCGCCACCGCGACGATTGGCGTGTCGTCGACAATCCGCTGGCGGATGGAGGCGATCCGATCGTGCTGATTCCCGCCATCAAGCCTGACGTCACGATCTTCCATGTGCCGATGGCTGATCGCTTCGGCAATGTCTGGATCGGGCGACGCCGCGAGCTTGCCGCAATGGCCTACGCTTCGCAGACAGTTCTCGTCACGGTGGAGCGCATCGTCGAGGAAAATCTGCTCGCCGACGAGATGAGCGCGGCCGGCGTGCTGCCGGCACTCTACGTCACGGCAGTCGCGCGCGCACCGAAGGGCGCATGGCCATACGGTTTATGGGGCGAGTATCCCGCCGATAGCGCGGAGATCGCGCGTTATGCGAAGGCCGCGCGAACGGCCGATGGCTTCTCGGCCTATATGGCGCAGGCGCAGATGGAGCCCGCGTGATGTCGGACGTTCTCCCTCGCGAAGTGCTGATTTGCACGATCGCGCGGCTGCTCGATGGCGTCAGGCATGTTGCCGTAGGCGCCTCCTCTCCGATTCCTGCCGCTGGCGCGATGCTGCTGCGTGCAATGAAGGAGGCGCGTGGCGCCGTTGGTCCACGCATCTCCATCCTCGGTTCTGTCGAGCATAATTTCTTCACCAACGGTTCGGCGGAGCTGTTCGATTGTGCAGGTCAGGGCCGGATCGACGCGTTCTTCCTCGGCGGCGGCCAGATCGACGGCCTTGGCAACGTGAACCTCGTCGGCACCGGTGACTATCCGCGCTCCAGCGTGCGCTGGCCCGGCTCGTTCGGGTCGGCCTATCTCTATTTCGTCGTGCCGCGGGTCATCCTGTTCCGCGAGGAGCATACGCCGCGCGTCTTCGTCGAGAAGGTCGACTTCATCAGTGCCCCCGGCGTCAGTCCCGAGGGAGTCTTCCGGAGCGGCGGCCCCGTGGCTCTCTTGACCGGCAAGGGACTCTTTCGATTCGACAAGTCGCGGCCGGGGTTCGAGCTGGAGAGTGTTCACCCCGGGCACGATCTTGCGGAGATCAAGCAAGCGACCGGCTTTCGATTCGAGCATGAAGCCGAGCCGCGGCAGACCGCGCTGCCCGATCGATCGACACTCGATCTGCTCCGCGGCCGCGTGTTCGACGAACTCGCCGAGACCTATCCCGAATTCGCCGCGCAGATGCGGCGCGAACTTGGAGCGGTGGACGCATGAGCAGGATCAAACGGATCCCGCATTGCAGCCATTGGGGTGCGTACACGATCCTCCTCGAGGATAATCGCATCGTGGGCATCGAGCCGTTCCAGCACGATCCGGCGCCGTCCCCGATCATCCATTCTATTGCCGAATGGGCAAATCCCGAGCGGCGCGTGCTGCGGCCGATGGTCCGTTCCGGCTGGCTGGACAAGCGCGAAAAGAGCGATCGCCGCGGGCGTGGCCGAGAGAAGTTCGTTCCGGTCAGCTGGGACGAGGCGACGACGCTGGTTGCCGACGAAGTGCGCCGCGTCGCCGACGCGTTCGGGAACGCATCGATCTTTGCGGGCTCCTATGGTTGGACGAATTCGGGGCGCCTGCATCATGCCTCTTCGCTTCTGAAGCGCATGCTCAATCTGGTCGGCGGCTTCACCCGGCACGTCGATACCTATTCCATCGCGGCGGGTCCGGTGATCCTGCGCCACACGCTGGGCAACGACGACGCGTGTGGCGGCCGCGCCAATACGCTCGACACGATCGCGCAGCACACCGAGACGCTGGTGGTGTTTGGCGCTCTGTCGCCACGAACCGCGCAAAACGAGGCCGGAGGAATTGGCAGCCACCGCCTCGAGACTTATCTCAGGAAAATCGTCGAGCGTGGCGTCAAGGTCATCCACGTCTCACCGCTGAAGGACGATCTGCCGGACTGGGTCGATGCCGAATGGTGGCCGATCCGGCCGAACGCCGACACTGCGCTGATGCTCGGCCTCGCCGGCGAGATCGTGAAGGCCGGCCGGCACGACACGGATTTCCTTGCGCGCTGCACCAGCGGCGCGGATCGTCTTCTTCGCTATCTCGAAGGCAAGGCGGATGGCGGACGAAAGGACGCCTTGTGGGCCGCCGGCATCTGCGGGCTCGGTGCAGGCCAGATTGCCGAGCTCGCAAGGCGCCTGGTCGACACGCGGAGCATGTTGACGGTGAGCTGGAGTCTGCAGCGTGCCCATCACGGCGAACAGCCGTTCTGGGCGGCGCTCGGACTGGCCTCGATAATCGGCCAGATCGGGCTGCCGGGCGGCGGTGTCGGCTACGGCTATGCTTCGCTGGGAGGTGTCGGGGCCCCGCTCAATCTCGGCAAGTCTCCAGCCATTTCACAGCTGAAGAGGCCGATCGACAGCTTCATCCCGGTGGCGCGCATCAGCGACATGCTGCTCAATCCCGGTCGGCCATTCAGCTATGAAGGCGAGATCCGCTCCTATCCGGATACGAGGCTGGTCTATTGGGCGGGCGGCAATCCTTACCACCATCATCAGGATCTCAACCGCCTGTCGGAAGCCTGGACGAGGCCCGAAACGATCATCGTGCAGGACCCGATGTTCACCGCGACAGCCCAACGGGCCGACATCGTGCTGCCGGCAACCACGTCGATCGAGCGTAACGATCTTGCCGGCAACAGGCGCTCCGACTTCATCCTGGCCATGAAGAAGGCCATCGAGCCGCTGGGCGAAGCCCGCTCCGACTTCGATATCTTCAACGCGATTGCAGGCAAGCTCGGTGTGGCCGAGCGCTTCAACGAAGGCCGCGACGAAATGGGTTGGGTCCGGCATCTCTACGAAGCCTGCCGCGACGACGCCTCGAAGCGCTTCGGCTTTGAGATGCCGGATTTCGACGCATTCTGGGAAGCCGGCTATGCCCACTGCCCGGTCAAGGCAGACCACACGTTCCTGGCCGACTTCCGCAACGAGCCCGAGGAACACCCGCTCAACACCGAAAGCGGAAAGATCGTGCTCGGCAGCGAGACGCTTGCCAGGCTCGACTATCCCGACTGCCGCTCGCATCCTGCCTGGATCGAGCCCGCCGAATGGCTCGGCACTGCAGAAGCTGGCCAAATGCACCTCATCTCGCATCAGCCGGCTGGTCGTCTTCACAGCCAGCTTGAAACCGGCACATCGAGCCGCGTCATGAAACGCAATGGCCGTGAACAGGCCCGTCTTCATCCTGACGACGCGGCTGCTCTCGGCATCGTCGACGGCCAGACGATCCGCATCTGGAACGACCGCGGGGAATGCCTTGCGACTGCTGAGGTCAGCGACGAGGTCCGCCGGTGCGTGCTTGTGCTCCCGACCGGCGCCTGGTTCACACCGACCGGCAATAGCGGCCTCGAGGTCGCCGGCAATCCGAACGTGCTCACGCTCGACATCGGCACGTCTCAATTCGGCCAGGGCTGCTCGGCCCATACCTGCCTGGTGCGGGTCGAGCCCTACGCCGCCGATCGGCGCGATGCGTTCGAGGCCTATCAGGAAACGCTCGTCGCGCTTGCGGCAGTCTAACAGGAGCTTGGAACATGTCTGCAACCGCGATCAGCCGCTTTCCCGTTCCCGATATCGCGACGCTGCCGGAGGATATCCGCGCACGGATCGAGGCCGTTCAGGAGAAGTCTGGATTCGTCCCGAACGTCTTCCTGACACTTGCGCATCGTCCGGACGAGTTCCGGGCGTTCTTCGCCTATCACGACGCTCTCATGGACAAGCCGGGGCCGATCACCAAGGCCGAGCGCGAGATGATCGTCGTCGCGACCAGCAGCGCCAATCAATGCCAGTATTGCGTCGTGGCGCACGGCGCCATCCTGCGCGTGCGCGCGAAGAATCCGCTGATTGCGGACCAGGTCGCCGTCAACTACCGCAAGGCCGATATCACCGAGCGGCAAAGGGCGATGCTCGATTTCGCGATGAAAGTCTCGGTGCGCGCCTATGAGGTGGACGATTCCGATCTCGTGGATCTCAAGGGACATGGATTCACCGAGGAGGACGTCTGGGACATCGCAGCCATCGCTGCATTCTTCGGCATGTCGAACCGCCTCGCCAACGTCACCAGCATGCGTCCGAACGACGAGTTCTTCGCGATGGGACGCTAAACGCCGCGAACGAGAGCTGCAATGGTATCGCTGGTCATCGACAGGCGCTTCCGGGGCCCACCCAACTCCGGCAACGGCGGTTATGTATGCGGATGTCTCGCAAGGCACGTCAGTGGAGACGCCGAAGTGACGTTGCGCGCCCCGCCGCCGCTGGAGCGGTCGCTCGACGTGCTGACGGGGGCCGACGGCGGGATCGAGTTGCGCGAGAACGACAAGCTGCTCGCGACGGTGCGTGCAACAGACATCGATGTGCCGGACGTTCCCAGGGTAAGCTACGAGGCGGCCGAAGAGGCGGCCGGCCGAACACCCTACGAAGAGCAGACCCATAACCTTCCGACTTGTTTTGTCTGTGGCCCCGCGCGTGGTCACGGCGATGGTCTTCGCATCTTCGCAGGCCCGCTGCAGGCGGGCGCTGTCCCGGGCAAGCCCGTCGTGTTCGCGGCCTCCTGGGTACCTCATCGGAGCCTGTCCGGTGCGGACGGCCATGTCGCGCCCGAATTCGTCTGGGCCGCTCTCGATTGCCCGACCGGCTATTGCAGCGTTGGCGCCCGTCACCTGGGATTGAAGGGCGACGAAACGGCGCTGCTCGGACGCATGGCCGCTCGGATCGAACGCCGGCCGCGTCCCGGAGATCGATGTGCGGTGGTGGCGTGGCCGACCGGGCGGGAAGGCCGCAAGTTGTTTGCCGAGAGTGCTTTGCTCGATGCCGAGCAGGAGGTGCTGGCGACCGCGCGAGCCACCTGGCTGTTGGTCGACCGTCAGGTCCAGCTCGGAGCAAGTGCATGAACCAGGGTGGAAGCAAGGTATGATCGGCCGCGAAGCAGAGCTCGAACTTCGTCAATCCATCATCGACGCGTGCCGCGAGATGGCGGCGCAAGGCATCAACCAGGGAACGTCCGGAAACATCAGCGTTCGAGCCGACGACGGCATCCTCCTGACGCCGTCCGGTCTTCCCTACGACCGCATGAAGCCCGAAGACATCGTGGCCATGAAGTGGGACGGCTCATGGACTGCATCGGCCGGCAATGTTCCGTCGACCGAATGGCGTTTTCACCTCGACATCCTCAAGTCGAAGCCGGAGGTTGGCGCCGTCGTTCACGCCCATCCGGTCTTTTGCACCATCATCGCGATCATGAATCGCTCGATCCCTGCGATTCACTACATGATTGCCGCGGCCGGCGGCAACGACATCCCCTGCGCGCCCTATGCGCAATATGGTACGGCCGAACTGTCGCAGGCGGCCCTGAACGCGCTTCGCTATCGCCGCGCCTGCCTCCTCGCACATCACGGGCTGATCGCCATCGGTCCCAACCTGCGCAAAGCCTTGTGGCTCGCGGTGGAGGTCGAGGTGCTCGCCAAGCAGTATCACGGCTGTCTTCAACTTGGCTCTCCTCCGCTGCTACCGGACGAGGAGATCGACAGCATCCTGAAGCGATGGGGGCATTACGGCCTGCGCGATAGCGAGGGCGCGCCCAAGATTACCCAGCTGTCGAGCTAGATCACGAATAATCCCCTGCCTTGCGAGAACTCATGGCCTACACTCACGACGTCAGCGTCTGCGGCACTTACATCCTGGATATTCTCGGGGTCCCCGTTACCGAGATCCCACCCGGAGGTGGCCGGTTGTTGATCGAGGAAATCCGGCTCGCGGTCGCCGGCACGGCCGGCGGAACGGTCGTTCCTTGCGCGCGGCTCGGCTTGAAGGCGCTCGCGGTTGGTGCCGTCGGCTCCGACGAGAAGGCTGATTGGATGCTGAACGCGCTGGAGCGCGAAGGCATCGATATCGCTCTGATGGAGCGAATGACCGGCGCTCCAACCTCTGCAACGATTTTGCCGATCCGGCCCGACGGCTCGCGTCCGGTCATGCATGCGAGGGGCGCCTCAGCCCGATGGCGGATCGCGCCCGAAACGCAAGTAGCCGCATGCCGGAGCAAAATTCTCCATCTCGGCGGGGTCGGCTCTCTGCTTGCGATGGATGGAGCGCCTTCCGTCGCATTGCTTCAGGACGCGAAAGCCGCTGGTTGCACGACGACGCTCGATCTCATCCAGGCGCGGCGTGAGACGCTGGCGCTGGTCGAGCCTCTGCTGCCTTACGTTGACTTCTTCATGCCGAGCATCGACGAGACCAACGCCATGGTGGGAACCGACGATCCCGCCGCATGCGCCCGGTTCTTCATCGACAAGGGAGCAGGGGCCTGCGCCATCTCTCTCGGCGCCGATGGTTCCTTCGTGATGACCCGCGACGGGCGCCAGTTCACGGTGCCGGCGTTCGACGTTGCCGTTCGCGATACGTCGGGATGCGGCGATTCCTATACGGGCGGCTTCATCGCGGGGCTGGCTCGCGACTGGGACCTGCTCGACTGCGCCAAGCTCGCGACCGCGACGGCCGCGATCGTCGCGACGGGGCTGGGTTCGGGCGCCAATCTCGTATCCTTCGAGGAAACCGTGAAGGCCATGAACACCTTGCCAGTCCGCAAGCCGGCTCGCGCCTGATCTTTTCAACGCCGGTAAAGAACCAACATTCATTGGAAATAACAGGGGAGAACGCAACATGGCCCGACATGCGATCGTGACGGGAGCAAGCCGCGGCATTGGCCGTGCAATAGCCATTGGGCTTGCAAGGCGAGGCTACGATCTCGCGCTGACCGACATCGCGGCCCAGGAGAAGGTTCTGCTCGAGACCGTCGCCGAGGTCGGCAAGCTTGGCGGCCGCTGCATCCCGGTGCTGGGCGACGTCAGCGATATCGGCGATTGCAGGCGTGCGGTGGCTGAAGCCGTCCAGGGTCTCGGGCACGTCGATGTCCTCGTCAACAATGCGGGCATCCTCAGGCTGGCGACGATCGACGAGCTGACGACCGAGACATGGGATCAGACCTTCGCCGTCAACACGCGCGGCGTCTTCCAGATGACCCAGGCCGTGGTGCCACATATGAAGGAGCGCAAATACGGGCGGATCGTCAACATCGCCTCGCTCGCCGCTCGAACGGGCGGTCCGGGACAGTCCCACTATGCTGCATCGAAGTCGGCGGTGGTCGGCTTCACCCGGGTGTCGTCCATGGAGTTCGGCGGCTACGGCATCACGGTCAATGCCGTATGCCCGGGCATCATCGTGACGGAGATGGGGATGAACAATCTCCGCGATCCCGAGCGTGTCGCCTATTTCGAGAAGGTCACGGACCTGCACCGGCTCGGGCAGCCGGAGGACGTCGTCGGGCCCGTTGCGTTCTTTGCGTCTGACGATTCTGCGTTTGTGACCGGCCAAGCCCTCAACGTGGACGGAGGCATCTTTTACAGTTAGCAACGGGGTCGATCCGCTCTAACTAACCTATTGCGGCTCGATCCCGGCTGCCTTGATAATCCTTCCCCATTTGCCGATCTCAGCCTTGAGAAAGGCTTCAAGGGCTTCCGGCGTCGCGCGTTCGGGTTCAACCGGGGACATGCTGAGCTCACCAAACCGATCGATCAGGGCGGGATCCTTCAGCGCGGTCTGCAGCGCGCCGACGAGTTGGTCGACTACGGGCTTCGGCGTGCCGCGCGGGGCGTAGAGGCCATACCAGGTCGTCACGTCGAACGCGGGAAGGCCGGCCTCGGCCGAGGTCGGCACGTTCGGCAGCGTTGCAACCCGCTTCTTGCTCGTGATCGCGTAGCCCTTGATCGTGTTCGACTGAATATAAGGCGTCGGCCCGGTTGCAGGGTCGCAATAAACGTCGATGTGGCCGGCGATGACGTCGTTCAGCGCTGGGCCGCCGCCCTTGTAGTAGATCGGGGTGAGCTTGGTATCGGTGGTGCTCATGAACATCAAGCCGCAGAGCTGTGAGGCCGAGCCGAGACCGACATTGCCGAAGGTGATCTTGTCGCCGGCATTGCGGATCCGCGCAATGAGCTCGTTGAGATCCTTGGCAGGAAAGTTCGGCCGCGCCACGAGGATCATCGGGACGTCGGTGACGAGCCCGATCGGGGCGAAATCGCCGACCGGATCGAACGGCAGCTTGGCGTAGAGGGCCGGCGCGGTGGCCTGGCCGACATGCATCAGCAGCAGCGTGTAGCCGTCGGCGGCCGCCTTGGCGACACGGTTGGTGCCGAGCGTGCCGCCGGCGCCGACGACGTTTTCGATCACGATCGACTGTTTCAGCGTCGCACTCATCGCGCCGCCGAGGATGCGTGCGATCACGTCGCCGGGACCGCCAGCTGAGAACGGCACGATCATCGTGACCGGGCGGGTGGGGTAGTCTTCCGCAATGGCTGCGCGGCAGGGATAGAGCAGGACAAGCAGGATCAGCGATCGTACGAGATACGTCATCGAACACTCCCTGGCGGCAATGTTTTAGTCGTCGGAAGGCGCCGCCTCCTTGGCTGCCGACGATTTTTCTATCATGTCGAGCGCGGCCACCGCAGCCGCATTGATGTGGTCGACGCAGCAGCGCTCGGCGAGGTCCGCATCGCCGTTCTGGATCGCGCGCCAGATCGCGGTAACCTCGCGCAAGCTCTTGTTGATCCGCTTCGGCTGCGACATCGAGGTGATCCGCAACAGCTGGATTCGGTCATGCAGCGGCTTGAGCATGCGCTCGATGAACGCGTTGCGGCAGCCACCGATCAGAGCGGCGTAAAAGTCGGTCTTGGCTTCCAGGCATCCGACGAGGTCCTGCTTGGCTGCGGCTGCCTTCAGCCGGGTCAGGGCTTCCCCGATCCGGCGAGCCACTTCCGGGTCGTGAAGCCTGGCGCATTCACGGCCGGCGAAGCCTTCGAGCACCGCGCGGGCGGCGTAGAGCTGCCGGGCCTCCTCCAGGCTGATCGTGGAGACCACAGGGCCGCGGTGAGGGACCGTATTGACCAGCCCGTCGGCCTCGAGGGCGCGTAGTGCTTCGCGGATCGAGGGGCGGCTGACGCCCATCATCTCGCAGAGCTCGCGCTCGACCAGGCGCTGGCCCGGTTTCAGCGTGCCGGACATGATCGCCTCGCGCAGCTTTTGCGCCACCATCGCTCGGACGGTCGGTACGTCATCGATGCGGAGTGTCGACTGCAATTCGCGGCGTCTTTCCATGTCCGGGCCTTGGTTGGAATGATTCAATACCGGTTTACAGGCAGAATCATCATTTCGGCAATTTGAACGTGGGCGGGCTGATCCAGGGCGAACACGATCGAGCGGGCGATGTCGGCCGGCTCAAGCGCCATCCTGAACTGGTCGAAATAGTCCTTTTCCTTCTGCTTGTCGCCGCGGTAGCGGGTCAGGATGATGTTGGTCCTGGTCAGGCCGGGCTGGAGCTCGGTGACCCGGATCGCGGTGTCCGCCAGCTCGCCCCGGAGGGTCTCGGTGAACATGTGCACGCCCGCCTTGCTGGTGCTGTAGGCCGCCATATCCGGGACTATACGGACGGCGTTGATGGAGCTGATGTTGACGATATGGCCGGCGTTGCGCTTGACCATGTCGGGGAGGATCGCGCGGGTGACGCGCATCAGGCCAATCAGGTTGGTCTGGATGATGTTGGACCAGTCGTCGGCGGAGCCGGCGTCGAAGCGTGTCCGGCCGCCGATGTCATGCCCGGCATTGTTGATGAGGATTTCGACCGGCTTGAAATGAGCAGGGATGGCCTCCGGCAGACTATCCACGTTCCGGAAATCGCTGACGTCGAGCTGAATCGGAAACACCCTGTCGCCGACGGTGGCCGCCAGCTGCTGAAGCGCCTCGGCGTCACGATCGACCAGCACGACGCGGCGGCCGCTGTCCAGCAGCGCCTTGGTGATGGCACGTCCCATGCCGCCGGCAGCGCCGGTCAGGACGACGGTCTGGCCTGGTTGTTCGGTCATCTCAGCACTCCCATTCCAATGCTCTCATGCGATTGACCAGCCGCCGTCGATGGGCAGGCTGGCGCCGGTGATGTCATTTGCCGCGGTGCCGCAGAGAAAGATGACCATGGCGGCGACCGCATCCATTTCGACGAAGCGCTGCGTCGGCTGGCGCTCGCCAAGATATTCGCGGGTCACGTCATCGACGGGGCGTCCGCTATTCGCTGCCATCGTCGCGATCTTGTTCAGGATCGCCGGCGTCGGCAGCGTACCCGGGCAGAGCGCGTTGCAGGTGATTCCGCTGCGGGCGGTCTCGATGGCCACCGCGCGGGTCATGCCGAGGATTGCCGCTTTGGTCGTGACGTAGTCGATGCGATCTTCGACCGCGCGGCTCGAATAGATCGAGCCGATATTGATGATCCGGCCCCAGCCGCGCTGCTTCATCGCGGGCAGCGCAAGGCGGATCAGGTGGAACGGCGCCGACAGGTTAACAGCGAGCGCCTGGTCCCAGCGATCGGGTGGAAACTGCTCGATCGTCGAGAAATGCCTGACAACGGCGTTGTTGACAAGGATGTCGATGACTCCGCAGCGGTCGAGCAGGCCGACCATCATGCTCTCGATGTCGTCGCGCCCGGACAGATCGGCAGCGGCGGGGATGACCTCGATGCCGAAGCGGGCGCTGAGGTCGTCCGCGGGCTGCTTCGGCGCAACGAGGTCGTGCAGGACAATGTTGCAGCCCGCGCCGGCCAGGCCTTCCGCGATGGCGAGGCCAAGGCCTGCGGTCGCGCCGGTCACGAGTGCCCATTTGCCCTTCATCGCAGCCCGCCCGCCCTTATTTCTTGTCGAGCTCGGCGAAGACTTCCTTCGCGTTGCGGAACGCGTCCACGCCGGCCGGCACGCCGCAATAGATCGCGACCTGCATGAAGACCTCGCGGATCTCCTCTTTGGTCGCGCCATTGGCGAGGGCGCCGCGGACGTGGGTCTTCAGTTCGTGCGGACGGTTGAGCGCGCAGAGCATCGCCAGATTGAGGAAGCTGCGCGTCTTTCGCGTCAGCCCTTCGCGGCCCCAGACGTAACCCCAGCAATACTCGGTGGTCAGATCCTGCATCGGGCGGTTGAACTCGTCCGCGGACGCGATCGCCTTGTCGACGAACTCGCTGCCGAGCACGCTTTTGCGGATTTCGAGGCCGCGGTCGTAGGTCGCCTTGTCCATTCTGTTCTCCGTTTCTCGTTCGGGCGTTCTCAGGTCTTCGGCCAGAACGGTTTGGCCAGCGCAAGCTCAGGCGGGAACACCGTCACCGGCACGCCGGATTGCCACTGCACGATGGTCATGCCGGCGCCGACGCGGCGGCCTTTCTGGTCGAACTTGATCTCGCCGAGCGGGTAATATTTCGAGGGGCCTGCATCCATGGTGCGCAGCGCTTCGCCGACGGCAACGCGGTCGGCCTTGCCGGCCTTCTCCAGCGCGTCCTTGATCACCCACATGTCGCCATAGGTGGAGATCGCATTCTGCGTCATCCACGGCTCCTTGTAGCGGGTCTTCAACTCGGCGATCAGCGCCTCGTGGCCCTTGGCGCCCCAGCTCGCAACGCAGGTCAGGACTCCCTGGAGCAGTTCCGGGCTCACGGTCTGCAGCATGTCAGGCTCGGCGATGGCGATGCCGAACGAGATGGTCGGCACCTTGCCCTGGCCGAGGCCGAACTCGTTCATCTTCTCGAGCAGCAGCTTGGCGTCGGAGATCACCGTCGGCAGGAAGAAGAGCAGGTCGGGCTTGGCCGAGCGAATCTTCTGAACCAGCGACGTCGCGTCCGCCAGCGGCGGCGTGAAGGTCTCGTCCACGATCAGCTGCAGCTGGTTCTCTGCCAAGAGGCCCTCGCGCATCGATTTCGCCGAGGCGATCGACGCGGCCGTGTTGTCGGTGAGGATCGCGACCGTCTTCGGCCGCTTGCCCGATGCCGTCTCGGCCAGCTTGATGATTTGCGGCAAGGCCTGACGGGCCTGTGAGGCTGCCGTGGCCGAGGTCTGGAATACGTATTTGAAGCCGCGATCCGTGATCAGATCGGAGTAGGAGAGGGTGAGGACGGGCAAGTTGGCGCGTTCCGTGACCTCGGTGACCGCGAGCGTGAAGGATGACAGGTAGGCGCCGCTTGCCGCGACCAGGTCGCTCTCCTGCGCCACCATACGCTGGGCGGCGTTCTTGGCCTTCTCAGTTGTGTCGCCGGAATCGAGCACCAGGAGCTTCAGCTTGGCGCCGCCGAGCGCCTTGACTCCGCCTTGCGCGTTGATGTGCTCGACCGCCATCTCGGCGCCCTGACGCATCACCGTGCCGGGACGGGCGTAGATGCCGGAGATCGGCACCAAGAGGCCGACTTTCACCTCAGATGGCTGCTGTGCCCAGGCACGGGATGCGATCAGCGTGCCGGACGCGCCCGCAAGCAGTGTTCGACGGGTGATCCTGATCTTGCTCGTTGTTCTCATGACAATCCTCCTCCCTGAAAAGCGTGCGATGCTATTTCTTCGGCCAGAACGGCTGCGCCTGCGCGAGCTCGGGCGGATAGACGGTGACTGGCACGCCCGATTGCCATTGCACGATGACGACGCCGGCGCCGACCCTGCGGCCCTTCTCGTCGAACTTGAGCTGTCCGCCGGGATAGTATTTCGACGGTCCGGCATCCATGGTGCGGAAGGCCTGCGCGACCGCATTGCGGTCGGCCTTACCGGCCTTTTCCAAGGCTTCCTTCATCAGCCACATGTCGCCATAGGTCGAGATGACGTTCTGCGTCATCCAGGGCTCCTTGTATTTCGCCTTGAGCTCGGCGATCAGCGCCTCGTGACCTTTCGAGCCCCAATTGGCGACGATGGTCATGATGCCCTGCACTGTCTCCGGGCTCACGCTCTGCAGCATGTCCGGTTCGGCGATGGTGATGCTGAAGGACACGGTCGGGATCTTGCCCTGGCCAAGGCCAAACTCGCTGATCTTCTCGAGCCCCAGCTTGGCGTCCGACACCGCGTTCGGCATGAACAGCAGCAGATCGGGCTTGGCCGAGCGGACTTTCTGGATCAGCGGCGTCGCATCCGACAGCGGCGGGGTCCAGACTTCCTCGACGACGAGCTGGAGGCCTTCCTGCGCGAACAGCTTCTCCTTCAGCGCCTTGGCCGTGGCAACCGAAGTCGCGGTGTTGTCCATCAGCATCGCGACCGTCTTCGGCTTCTTGCCCGAGGCGTTCTCCGCGAGCTTCATCAGAGTCGGCAATCCGAGCTCGGACTGGCGGCTCGCGGTCGCGGCGGTCTGGAAGATGTATTTGAAACCGCGGTCGGTCAGAAGGTCCGAATAGGACAGCGTCAGCACCGGCAGCTCGGCACGCTCGGTCACCTCGGTGACCGCCAGCGTGAAGGACGAGAGATAGGAGCCGGTGGCAGCGACGAGATCCGGCTCCTGCGCCACCATGCGTTGCGCCGCGTTCTTGGCCTTCTCGGTGGTGTCGCCGCAATCGATCACGACGAGCTTCAGCTTGGCGCCGCCGAGCGCCTTGATGCCGCCCTGCGCGTTGATGTGCTCGATACCCATCTCGGCGCCCATCTTCATCACCTGGCCGGGGCGGGTGTAGATGCCCGACAGCGGCACGATCAGCCCGACCTTGATCTCGGCCGGTGTCTGCGCGCGTGCCACGCCGGCAAGGCCCACGGCGGCGGCGCCGGACAGCACGGTCCGTCGCGAGAGTCCCTCCGATGTCTTGTTCATTTTGTTTACTCCCTGGTCTTTTTTATGGTTGTCACATGCCGAGATAGGCCTTGCGCACGCGGTCGTCGGCGCGCAGCGTGTCGTTGTTGCCTTCGAGCACGACATGGCCGGCTTCGAGGACGTAGCCGTGGTCCGCGGATTCCAGCGCTTCCGCGACGCGCTGCTCGACCAGCAGCATGGTCAGCCCGGACTGGCGGCGAATCTCGATCAGCCGATCGAAGATGAAGTCGGCGGTTGAGGGCGCCAGCCCCATCGAGGGTTCGTCCAGCATCAAGAGTTTCGGCGAGGAGGCGAGGCCGCGGCCGATCGCGAGCATCTGCTGCTGGCCGCCTGACATCGTGCCCGCGAACTGGCTGCGACGCTCCTTCAGCACCGGAAGCCATTCGAAGATGCGCTCGATGTTGCTCTGCCAGTCGCGTCGACCGCTCTCCGTCATCGCACCCATCTCCAGATTCTCCATCACGGTCAGCGAGGGAAAGACCTGGCGGCCCTCGGGGACGTGGGCGATGCCGAGATGGGCGCGCTGCGGCGGCGGCACTGCGAGGAGGTCGACGCCGTCGAAGGTGATGGCCCCGCCGCTCGGCTTGACGATGCCGGAGATGGTCTTGAACAGCGTGGTCTTGCCGGCGCCGTTTGGCCCGACGATGGCGACGAACTGGCCGGCGCCGACATTGATCGAGATGTCGTTCAGCACGGGTTTGGCGGAATAGCCCGCGCTCAATCCCTCAATTCGCAGCATGGCCCACCCATTTCTTGCCGAGATAGGCCTCGATCACCCGGTTGTCGCGCGTCACCACTTCCGGCAGGCCTTCGGTGATGACGGCGCCGTGGTCGAGTACGACGAACCTGTCGACCAGCCGGACCATCGCCTGCATCGTGTGCTCGATGATCGCGATGGTCATGCCGTCGCGCGCGAGCTGCTGGATCACGGCGACGACCTCGTCCGCCTCGCCGTGGCCGAGGCCCGCGAGGGTCTCGTCGAGCAGCAGGATGCGTGGTTGGCCGGCGATCGCGCGGGCAAGCTCCATCAGCCGCAGCTCCTTGGTCGAAAGCTCGCCGGCGACACGGTCGGCGACGGCAGAGAGCCCGACACGGGCAACTGCATCGGCGGCAAGCTTGCGGGCTTCGTCGTCGGACCGCGCGCGCACATAGGCACCGACCACGACATTGTCGAGGATCGACATGCGCAGGAATGGTCGCATCACCTGGAAGGTGCGGCCGATGCCGGCCTCGCAGATCACGTGCGGCCGTTGGCCGGACATGTTGCGGCCATCGATCAAGACCTCGCCCTCGCTCGGTTTCAGGAAGCCGTTGAGGAGATTGAACAGCGTGGTCTTGCCGGCGCCATTGGGGCCGATGATGCCGAGGATCTCGTTCTGGTGCAGCTTGAAGCTGACATCCTGCACGGCCTTGAGGCCGCCGAAGGACCGCGACAGGTTCTTGACTTCGAGCATGACTTCCCCGGTGGCAGCCCGCTGTCGCGGTGCGGGCTTCAGCGTGGTGACGTTGGCAGCCGATGTTTCGGGCAGGTCGGAGGCAGGCGCCTTAGGCGCGATCCGTTTGCGCAGGAGATCGCGCAGCTTCCAGAACAGGCCTTCCGGGGCCAGCAGGATGACGCAGACGATGGCGAAGCCGAAGATCACGCCCTGGATGCCGGGGAAGCGCGCGCCGGCTTCGGCATGCAGTATCTCGGCGAGCGGGATCAGGATCACGGAGCCGATCACCGGCCCCCAGACCGTGCCGACGCCGCCGAACATCGCGACCGTCAGCGCCTGGGCCGACACCAGCATGCCGAACACCGATTGCGGCGTCACGACCAATAACACCTGCGCGTAAAAGCCGCCGATCGCCGCGGCAATGGCCCCGCTAAGCGTAATCGCGCGCAGCTTCCAGGCGAGCGTATTGATCCCGGCTGCCTCGGCGGCGGCCTCGTTCTGCTTGATTGCGAGCAGTGCCATGCCGAAGCGGGAGCGCTCGATGAATTGCGTCAGCACGATGGTGGCAAGCATGATTGCGAGTCCCAGCAGCGTGTAGATGCGCGGATCGGCGAATTGCATGTAGGCGATCGGCGCGTCGCGCTTGATCGGAAGGGTCACCTCCTGGAAGCCGAGCCACTCGAACACGTAGAGGATGGCAAGCGGGTAGGCGAGCATCGCCAGGGCGAAATAGTGGCCCTGGAGGCGGAAGGTCGGAAATCCGATCAGCAGCCCGGCGATGCCGCCAAGCACGGCGGCAATGGGGATCAGCAGCCAGGGGGAGATGTCGAAGTAGATCTGGCCAAGCGCGGTTGCATAGGCGCCGATGCCGAAGAACGCGGCGTGGCCGAACGAGATCAGCCCGGTGTAGCCGCTGAGCAGGTTCCAGGAGAGGCCGAACACCGCCCACACCGGCACCAGCGTCAGGATGAGCTGGTAGTAGGAGTTGGTGACGCCGAGCGACAGCGCAGCATAGGCGATGGTGAAGAGCAGGGGAGGAAGAAAGGAGCGCATCCGGAGCATGATCACGTCCTCTCCACCATCCGCCCGAAGAAGCCTTGCGGTCGAAAGAAGATGATGAGGAGGAAGACGGCGAAGATCGCGGCGTTCTGCAGCTGCGTCGGCAGGATCAGCGTCGACATCTGCTGCACGAGCCCGATCGTCATGCCGCCCCAGAACGCGCCGATGATGCTGCCCATGCCGCCGAGCACGACGCCCGCATACATGACGATGACGTATTCGAGGCCGACGAACGGGTGGAACGGATAGTTCGTAGCGAGGAGGCCGCCGGCGATCGCCGTGATGCCGCAGCCGAGCGCGAAGGCGGTTCGGTGCGCGCGGTCGACGTCGATGCCCATATAGGTCGCGGCGGTCGGATTATCCGCGGCGGCGCGAAGCGATTTGCCGATCCGCGTGCGCGTGATCAGCAGCGAAAGCAGGATCATCATGACCAGCGAAACGATCATGTCGATGCTGCGGGCCTTGTTGAGAAAGATGCTCATGTCGAAGAAGGGGCCGAGCTCCCACGCCGAGCTCGACAGCGGCGTGCGGATCGAGGCCAGCACCGAGCCGAACACGATGAGGCCGCCGTTCTGCAGGATCAGCGCGATGCCGAGCGTGAGGATCAGCTGGGCGTAGTGTCCCTCGCCTTCGAGCGAGGCGGTGCGCGTCCCCGAGACGTGCGAGATCAGTGCCCGGTGGACGAAGTAGCCGAATACGGCAAGCACGGGGCCGGCCAGCAGGATGGAGACGAACGGTCCGACGGCATTGCCGAAGAACGACTGAACGCCGGCGGCGGTGAACAGATAGAAGGCAGTGTACATGCCGAGCATCATGAAATCGCCATGGGCGAAGTTAATGACGCGCATGACGCCGAAGATCAGGCCGAGCCCGACGCACATCAGGCCGTAGACGGCGCCGATCAGAAGGCCCGCGGCGAGCGCTTGCAAAAATCCTTCCATCAGCTTCGCCTCCGCGCGGCTGACGAACCTAAGCGGGTCTCGAAGTCGACCATGTTTCCCCCGTACTCTCCGGCACTTCTTATGATGCCGATCGTAAAACCCGTTCCGCCGTGTCCAGGCGGCATAGTGCTGCGATATCGCCGGCGTTGCCGAGCCGTTCGCAGCTCTCGATGAGTTGCTCCAACTGGCACGTGCGGTCCTCACCGAGGACTCCCTGAGCGGCAGTGCGAAAGCGCGTGCGAATATCTGAAGGCGTTGCGGCGATGACGTCGGGTAGCGCGTGCCGGATCGTCCGGCCGCTCTGCAGATGCACGGTCACATCCGCGCCCTGCTTGTCGGGGAACGCGGTGGTGAAGCCGACATCCGGCTCAAGCTTCGTGATCGCAACCAGGCGGATGATATCGACATCATCGAGTTCGGCGTAGTTGCCTTCCTCGATCTCGCCCCTCACGAGGGTGGCCGCGACGCTGAAGGGAATGCTCATCTTGGCCTGGAGCGCGTTCCGATACGGGCCGGTGGAGGCGCACCCAGGATAGCGCACGGCGGCATCGGGAGCGCGAACGACGACGCTGTCGATCTCCTCGGTGCCGGCGAGTTCGTGCGAGACGCGAAGGGCCGCTTGCGCGGCGGTCTGCGCGAAATTGCAGGCCGGGACCGGCTTGTTGTAGACCGCCATGATCTCGCATTCGCCATTCGGGAACAGCGCGATGCTGTCGGGCGCGGCCCGGCGACCATAGGCGGCGAACAGGCCCGCTTCGCCTTCGAGGATCGTTTCGGAGCCGAAAGCGCCGGCTGCGGCGAGGCCGATTGCCTTGATCGCATTGCTGGCGGCGAAGCCCGGATGAAAATACATGTCGGAGCCGCCTGCATGCGGCCACTCGTTGAGACCGCTGGACGTGTTGGCTGCGATCGCGATGGCGCTGGTCGCTGCGTCTTCGGACAGGTTGAGCGCGAAACTTCCGGCGAGCGCCGCGCCCAGAGGGGCCACGAGGCCGGTCGGACGATAGAGCCGGGCGAGATCGGAGGTCAGCAACGCGCGGCCGATCCGCGCGCCGGTCTCATAGCCGATTATCGCGGCTGCGAGCAGCCTTGAGCCGTGCAGCTGCGACTGTTCGGACAGCGCGAGCAATGTGGGCCAGATCACCACGCCGTGGTGCGCAATGCTGGCGGCATGCATGTCTTCCCGCACGAGTCCGTGCCCCATCACGGCATTGGCGAAGGCGGCATCGGCCGGCAAGGAGAGTCGCGACATTCCGACGATGGTTGCGCTGCCGCCACCTTGTGCGACCGCGATTGCCTGACGACTCCAGGGATGATGGCCCGCCTCGAAGGCGCAGGACAGGAAGTCGAGCAGGCAGAGCTTGGCCTTGGCGACCACTTCAGGCCCGAAATCTCCGAGATCAACGGCAAGTGCGCTCCGCGCCATCTGGCGCGCGAGCGATACCTTGCCTGATCCGGTCGGGCTGTTCGTCATCGCAAGTGTTTCTCCCAAAGGCTCTTGCGCTCAGCCGCGCATCTCGACCCCGGCCCACTCCTCGAGCACCTTGGCGATCGAGGTGAAATCGGATGACGGGCCGTATTTGGCGTTGGTGATCGCCAGCATCTGCCGTACCACTGCGCCGCAGACCATCGGCACGCCCATGGCCTCGGCCTCGTCCACGCAGAGACGGACGTCCTTGTAGGAAAGGCCGGTGGCGAATCCGAAATCGAACGTGCCCGGCAGCACCGAACGGGGAAATTTGTCTTCGGAGGCGCTGTTGCGGCCGCTGCTGGCGTTGATGATATCGATCAGCACCTTGGCGTTGACGCCGCCCTTGACGCCCATGGCGACCGCTTCCGACGTGATCACCAGTGCCGCCGCCGCCATCAGATTGTTGGCGAGCTTGGCGGTCTGCGCCACGCCGGGCTTGTCGCCGGTGTAGAACAGCTTGCCGAAATTCTTCAGGATCGGCTGCACGATGTCGTAAGTCGCTTGCGGGCACGATACCATAACGGCGAGCGTGCCGTTCACGGCGCCCTTGATGCCGCCGCTGACGGGCGCATCGACCAGCGTCATGCCTTTGGCTTTCAGCCCTTCCGCAACGAGCTTCGCCGCGCCGGGACCAGAGGTCGAGAGATCAACGACGATCTTGGCGCGGTTGCCGCTGCTGATGCCGTCCTCGCCGAGAGTGACGCCCTTGACGATGTCGGGCGTCGGCAGACTGGCGAGCACGATGTCGGCGCGCGAGGCGACGTCGGCCGGCGACTTGCCGACCAAGGCGCCGCGCTTGACCAGCGGCTGCGTCGCGTCGGTCTGCGTGTCGTAGACGACGAGCGAATAGCCCGCGTCCATCAACCGCCCCGCCATGGGGCCGCCCATGCGGCCCGTTCCGATCACACCGAGCGTCTCTCCCGCCATCGTTCACTCCCTGTCGCGCGATCCCACGCGGGGCGCGCCGTCTTGATCTTGTCGTTGTCAGTTCGCCGGCCGGCCCTGACGACCGCCGTCGTTGCGGCGGCGGGTTCCCGTGCCAGCGTGCCGGATTGTTATGATTGTCAGACAAGCTGTCAAGCATAACATTTGGGGTCGACAGTTTGCCGCGGATCGGCATAAGGTCCGAAAAACGAGGAAGACGCCCCGCGTGCCGCAAGACCCAATTCCCAGCGTGAGCAGGACGCTCGCCGATTTCGTCGCGGCGACGTCGTGGGCGGACGTGGAGGCGCAGACCGGCGAGGCGCGGCGCTCGATTCTGAATTTCTTCGCCACGGCACTCGGCTCCGCACGCGATCCGGTGGTGATGGCGGCGATGTGCACCCTGTCGCCGTTCAGCGGCGCCGCGACCGCGACGGTCATCGGTCATTCGCAGCCGATGGACGCGATGTGCGCATCGTTTCTCAACGCCATCTCGGCCAATCTGCTCGATTTCGATGACACCCATCCCGAGACGATCATTCATCCGGCGGCACCGGTCGCAGCTCCAGTCCTCGCACTCGCGGAGACGCATAAACTGTCTGGACGCGAATTGTTGACGGCGTTCATCCTCGGTGTGGACGTCGAATGCCGCATCGGCGCCGCCGTTTCGCCGCGCCATTATGCGCGCGGCTGGCACATCACCTCGACCTGCGGGATCTTTGGCGCCGCGGCGGCTTGCGCCAAACTATTGGGTCTGCCCGCGGAGGGCATTGCGAATGCCATCGGGCTCGCGGCGAGCCAGTCGGCAGGCAATGTCGAGAACCTGCCCAGTGCCGCGAAGAATGTCAGCGTCGGCAACGCGGCGCGCAACGGTTTGTTTGCGGCGCTGCTTGCAGAGCAGGGTTATGAGGCGGCCCCCCACGCCATTGAAGGCCCGCTCGGTTGGGCACGCACCATGGGTGACGAGCCGGATATTGCCCGCTTGCTTGATGGTCTCGGCAAGACCTTTGAGATCGCCAGGAACACCTACAAGCCCTACCCCGCCGGCATCGTTTTTCATGCGGTCATTGATGCCTGCCTTCAGTTGCGGGAGCGGATCGGTCGGCGATTCGACCAGATTGACACCGTGACCGTTCAAGGCTCGACGCTGCTGCTTGCGCGCGGCGACCGCCCCGTCAACAACGAGCGCGATGCGCGCGTCAGCATCCATCATTGCGTGGCGTGCGGATTGCTGCTCGGCAGAGCCGGCGTCGCCGAGTTTGCACGCGAGACGGTCGTCCGGCCCGATATCGTGCAGCTGCGGCAGAAGGTGAGGGCGGAGTGGGATGACGGGATGCCGGATGGTGCGGCACGCGCGACCGTGCGCCTGTCGTCCGGCGAGGTTTTCACCGAGACCGTCATCTCGCCGCGCGGCAGCCGGGCAGCGCCGCTTGAAGATCGCGATCTCGAGGCCAAGCTGCGCGAAAGCGTGCGAACGGGCCAGAGCAATTGGGACGCGGACGGTGTCATCGACGCCGTCTGGCGTCTCGATGCGGTGGCTGACGTCGCCGAACTGCTGCGATCGTTGCGGCCGCCCTCGGCGATGCGCCGAACAACTTCCAACTAGACTCTCGCACGACGTGAAAGGGACGATCATGACCAAGACCGAACTGTTCGAAAAGGGCCTCAAAGTCCGCAAGGAGGTGCTCGGCGAGGACTACGTCAACAAATCGATCGCCGGTGCCGACGAGTTCACGCGCACGATGGCGGAATGGTCCACCGAATTCTGCTGGGGCGCGCTGTGGACGCGACCCGGCGTCGACCGTCGCACGCGCTCGATCGTCAATTTGGCGATGCTCGGCGCACTGAACCGGCCGCACGAGCTGAAGCTGCACGTGAAGGGCGCGTTGAAGAACGGGCTGACCAAGGAGGAGATCAAGGAGATCCTGCTCCAGGTCGCGGTCTATTGCGGCGTGCCCGCCGGCATCGACGCCTTCCGCAACGCACGCGAGGCCTTCAACGAGGTCGACGCGGCCGGCTCCTGAGCAAATCCATGGCTGACCCGATCTACGAACTCTTCGCCATCCGCTACGCAACGCGGGATGCGCAGCGGAGCGACCACTTCATCGGCGGCGATCCGCATGACGGGCCGATGCCGATGGACTATTTCATGTGGCTGGCGCGGGGAGGTGGGCGCACCTTCGTCATCGATACCGGATTCAACGCCGAAATTGCGAAGCAGCGCAGGCGGACATTCTTGCGCTGCCCAGTGGAGACTCTTGTGGCGTTCGATATCGAGCCGGCCGAGATCAAGGACGTGATCCTCACACATCTGCACTACGACCACGCCGGCAATTTCGACCGCTTTCCGAACGCACGATTTCATCTCCAGGAGCGCGAGCTTGCCTACGCCACCGGCCGCTACATGCAATATCCGAGGTTGTCGCATTCTTTCGAGGTCGAGGACGTTTGCGGCATCGTGCGGCTGAACTATGCGCGCCGCGTCCTGTTCTACGATGGCGATGCTGAGATCGCTCCCGGGCTGACGGTCCATGCGGCGGGGGGACATTCCGCCGGGCTTCAATTCGTCCGGGCCAACACGCGCCGCGGCCCGGTCGTGCTCGCTTCCGACGTCAGTCATTTCTACGAAAACCTGACCAGCGAGCGTCCCTTTACGACGGCGTTTCATGTCGGCGACATGCTGGTGGGGTTCGACAAGCTGCGCGCCGCAGCGCCGGATGCGGACCACATCGTTCCAGGTCACGATCCGCTCGTCATGATGCATTATCCAGCGCCGACCCCGGATCTGGACGGGATCGCGGTCCGCTTGGACGTGGCGCCGTCCGGGCCTGCTCACTCCTAGGGCGGCGAGAGGACCACGCACGGCATCCTTGTCGAGCTTCCGCATCTTCAACTCTGGCACGATCTGCGGCCGATCGGAGACGGCTGACTATCCTGCCAGAAAGCCGCCATCGATGGCGACGACGGTGCCGGTCGCGTATTGCGAGGCCGGCATGCAGAGGAACGCAACCGCGCAGCATATAGATCATGATGCGGTCAGGTTGGAGGCGCCAAGCGGATTGGAACGAAAGGTCTTCGCCAAGCATCGCTACATCGGCTCGATGCCGATCTTCTTGATGATCCCGGCCCACTTCGTGGACTCGGAGCTCATGAAGTCGGTCAGGCCCTTGGAGTCGATCAATCTCGGCTTACCCAAGCGAAAGGTCTGCGCTGGTTGTTGAAATATCCGGTTTGATGTCCGTCAGGCAGGGTGATAGGCCATCACTATCGGTCACAGGCGCAGCCGTGAGAATAGGTCACTTGGGATTGGTGTCTTTGTAGATGATCCCGTCCTTCATGATGACGACAAGCCTATTTGCCGGGTCCTCGATAAGGCGAATGTCTTCCAGCGGATTGCCATCGACGAGCAGGAGATCGGCCAATGCGCCTTCCTCGACCACTCCGATCCTGCCGGGATAAGGATTCCGCGCACCGGAAAGCGCGAGCAGCTCTCCATTGGTTGAGGTCGCCATCGTCAGCGCTTCCGCCGGCGTGAACCACCGCGTGAGGTCTACGATGCCCTGACCCTGATGCTCGGCCAGTGGCTTCGAGAAGAGGATATCTGTTCCAAAGGCAGTCTTGATCCCAAACTTCTTGACGAACCCGTACACGGTGTCCGTTCCCGCAACAACCTGGCGCATCTGCGCCTGTTGGGCGGGGGGGAGCATGGCTGCGCCGCCGAGGTCTACGAACGGCTGAGTGCTCAGCCAGATTTGCTTTTCGGCGATGAGGCGTGCAGTCGGTTCATCCATGAGATGACCATGTTCGATCACTTTGACGCCCGCGGCGATGGAACGTCGAATTGCGCTCGGTGTATATGCGTGTGTTGCAACATACGTCCCCCAATCGGTGGCGGTTTCGACGGCCGCGCGCAAGTCCGCTTCGCTGAATGTGGTCACATCAAGTGGGCTGAAAGGCGAGGCGACGCCTCCCCCTGCCGTCAGCTTGACCTGGGACGCGCCCTGCATGAGCTGTTCGCGCACGCGCTTGCGGACCTCGTCGGGATCATCCGCGATGATGCTTCCGCCGAGCTGTTCGACGCGGCTTGTTCCGCCCTGACTTTGCGGCAGCTCCCAAAGCTCGCGGAAGTCTCCATGGCCGCCGGTGACCGTGATGACGGCTCCCGATGGATAGATGCGAGGACCCGGGACGAGACCTTCATCGATCGCGCGTTTGAGTGAGAAGGTGGGGCCGCCCATGTCCCTGACTGTCGTGAATCCGCGCATCAGTGTCGCTGTCGCTTCCGCGCTGGCCAGCAGGGTCGTATATCCGAGGTCGCTCGACAGCATCTGCGCGGGTGTCGGACGGACCATCATCGCGTGCCAGTGCATGTCGCTGAGCCCGGGCATCAGCACGCGTCCACCGCCTTGTATGACGCGGGCGTCCACGCGACGATCGGTTGGAATGGGAGCGGTCACGATCCGCTCGATGATGTTTCCGCGGATGACGACATTCGATGGGACGGAAAGCGTCTGGCTCTTCCCGTCAAAGATGCGCACGTTCTCGAAGACGGTGACTGCAATCCGCTCTTGCGGCTCTGCCGGCGTGAGAAAGGTGCACGTCGCAACAATGATCGTGGCACACTCGGCTATCCGCATTTGCAGTGTTCCTTCCTAGCATGTCGTATTCTCTCGCCAGCGGCGCGGAGCCCGGCGGGAGTTGTCACGCCGCACACGAGTTCGTTCCGATTCGCTCGACCGACGACCATCGGACCGTGACCATTTGGCGAGAGCCATTCATCAGAATATTCGTGGCAAGGTCGGGTCCCTATGCTGTTACATTCGACTTGCGCCAGCTTCCGCTTGATGTGAGCTCCGTTGCACCAAAGGACCCGCGTAGAAGTACGTTCCGCGGATTGAACGGGATCCCCGAGCCTTCCAGTCCGCCAGCTTAGAGACGCCGTCTGTCCCGTACATTAGGGATTCTCTGTACACCGGCGGAGCAGGAATCGGGGTGCCAACTGTGGAAATAGCGCTCTATGAAAGCTCTACCCGGGTAAACTTGGTTCAATTTTCTGCGCAGCTTACTAATAATCTCTCGTAATCCGGCAGCGTACTCCTCAATCATCGAAGTAGCTCATCTAAGCCAGACGACATTCTTTCGTTACGTTCTATGTTTTTGTTAGGATCGGGCATTCTTAGCCGCTTTTGATTGTGCCTTTCGCGCGCTCCCGTATGCGCTGGAAGGTGACGTAGAGCATCGGCACCAGGAAGATCCCGATCGAGCTTGCTGCGAGCATACCAGCGAAGACAGCGGTGCCCACTGCTCTGCGGCTCAGCGCGGCAGCTCCGGTCGCAATGACCAGCGGCAGAAGGCCGAGGATGAACGCAAGTGACGTCATCATGACCGCACGAAAACGCATATGGGCACCCTGAACCGCGGCCTCACAGATCGGGATACCCGCCTCCCGCTGTTCCCTCGCAAACTCGACGATCAGGATGCCGTTCTTGGCGGCAAGAGCGATCAGCACAACGAGGCCGATCTGGCCATAGAGGTCGAGATTGAGGCGCGCAATCATGATGCCGAAATAAGATCCGAGCACACCGACGACCACCGACAGCAGCACCGGGATCGGGATCACCGTGCTCTCGTAAAGTGCGACCAGGAACAGATAGGCGAACATCACGGCCAGCGCGAGCACGATTCCGGTCTGACCTGCCGCTCCCTGCTCCTGAAAGGCGGTGCCGGTCCAGGCGAAGTCGTAGCCGGACGGCAGAACGGCGTCGGAGATCTGCGCCATCGCGGATAGCGCGGTGCCCGAAGAGGTCCCCGGCGCAGGGCTGCCGTTCACCGTCACGGAACGATGATTGTTGTAGCGAGTGATGACCTGCGGCCCGGTTACGACCATGACGTCGGCCAGCGCCCGCATCGGCACCATCTCGCCTTTGTTGTTGCGCACGTAGATCCGCCAGATATCCGAGACGTGGGCGCGATCGGATGCGTCGCCCTGAATGTTGACCTGCCAGGTGCGTCCGAACAGGTTGAAGTTGTTGACGTAGACGCCGCCGAGCGTCGCCTGCAGCGCAATGAAGATGTCATTGACCGCGACGCCTAGCGCTTGGGCCTTTCGCCGGTCGACGTCGAGATAGAGCGACGGATTGGTCGCGGTGAAGGTCGAGAACACCCGCGTGAGCCGCGAATCGGCGTTGGCGGCGCCGATCAGGGCGTTTGTCACGCTCGAAATCGCGGCTGGGCCCTGTCCTTCCAGAGCTTGAAGCTGGTACTCGAATCCGCCGCCGGTGGAGAGGCCGATGATCGGCGGCAGGTTGAACGGCAGCACATTGGCTTGTCGTACCTGGGCACCGGCTGCGAATGTCCTGGAGATTAGCGCCTGCGCCGAGTCTGCGGCCGCTGTCCGGTTGGAAAATGGCTTGAGCCGCGCCACCACCAGTGCGCTGTTCGATTGGGAGACGCCATCGAGCAGTGAAAAGCCGATCACCGCGAGCACGTGATCGACGGCCGGCATCTGTTTCAGGACGTCTTCGATCTGGCGGGTAACCTGGCTGGTGCGTGCGACCGACGCGCCGTCCGGGAGCTGCACCGAGGTGAAGAAGGCGCCCTGGTCCTCCTCCGGCAGGAATCCCGTCGGAGTAATGATCGAGACACCGAAGACGCCGGCGGCGAAGACGGCAACCAGCAGCAGCGAGAGCGCGGCCCGGCGCACGAGGTAGCGGACGCCGTTGCCGTAGCGCTCGCGCAACCAGTCGATGCCGCCGAGTACACGTCCGATGATGCCGCGGGGCCGTCTGCCGTGGCGCATCAGCAGCGCGCACAGTGCAGGGGATAGCGTCAGGGCGTTCAGCGCCGAAATCAACATTGCGGCGCTGATCGTCACGGCGAACTGACGGAACAACGTGCCCGAAATGCCGGGAATGAACGCGATCGGCACGAACACGGAGAGCAGCACCAGAGTGATCGCGATGATCGGCGCGGTGATCTGGGTCATGGCTTTCTTGGTGGCTTCGGCTGGAGCCAGGCTTGGTTCCGCCGCCATGACGCGCTCGACATTCTCCACGACGACGATGGCATCGTCGACGACGATGCCGATGGCGAGGACCATCGCGAGCAGCGATACCGTATTGGCCGAATAGCCGAACGCGAGCAGAACTGCGAACGTGCCGATCAGGCTCACCGGTACTGCGATGGCCGGGATCACCGTCGCACGGAGACTACCGAGGAAGATATAGACGACCAGCATCACGAGAACGAAGGCTTCGGCCAGTGTCCGCAAGACCTCCGCGATCGTGTCCCGAACGAAGCTCGTGGAATCGTATTGGACGAGATAGCTCAGTCCAGGCGGAAATCGCGTTGACAGCCGTTGCATCGTCTCGGCCACCGCTCGCGCCGTGGTCACCGCGTTCGCTCCCGGCGCAAGGTAGACTGCGATTGGAACGGCGGCGCGCCCGTCGATCCGCGCCTCGCTGTCGACGTTTTGCGCACCGATCTCGACGCGCGCGACGTCTTTCACCAGCAGCGAGGATCCGTCGGGATTGGCGCGTAGCACGATGTTGGCGAATTGATCGGCGCTGGCGAGTCGGCCGAGGGTCTGCACGTTGAATTGGAACTGCTGATCGTCGCTGATCGGCCGCGCGCCGATGCGGCCGACGGCAGCTTGGACGCTCTGCGCGCGGATCGCGGCAATCACGTCCGACGGGGTCAAGCTGAGGCTGGTGAGCCGCTGCGAATCGAACCAGATTCGCATCGAATAGTTCATCTTTGCGAACAGGTTCGCTTGGCCGACACCCGGCGTGCTCGCGATCGCGTCCAGCGCGTTGATGATGGCGTAGTTGGTGATGAAGAGGGGATCCTGCTGGCCGTCGGCGCTGTAGAGCACGAGGAACTGCAGGATCGACGAGGATCGCTTCTGCACCCTCACGCCTTGCTGCTGCACCTCCGTCGGCAACTGCGACAGGGCGCTCTGCACGCGATTATTGACGTTGACCGTGTTGATGTCGGCATTGGTGCCATGCGCGAACGAAATGGTGAGCGTGTAGCTGCCGTCATTGCCGCTTGTCGATTTCATGTAGAGCGCGCGGTCGACGCCGATCACCTGTGCTTCGAGAGGCTGGGCGACGCTGCTTTCCACGACCTCGGCGGACGCGCCTGGGAAGGTCGCGGAGACGGTCACCTGCGGCGGCACGATATCCGGAAATTGCGCCACGGGAATTTGCGTGAGTGCCAACGCGCCGGCAATGGTGATGAGAAGTGCGATCACTATCGCAAGGCGCGGCCGATCGACGAAGACGCCCGATATCATGGAGTGCGGTCCGCGGCGTGGGGCCGGATCGGAGTGCCGCGGCCGCTCCGCGGTGGCGCCTCGCTCGCTACGCCGTCCATGCTCGACCGCAGGAGTGCGCTTGCTGTATCCGGAGCGACGGTCTGACCCGCGCGAACCCGCTGCAACCCTTCGGCGATCACCTTGTCGCCGGCAGCAAGCCCGCCGATGACGGCGGCAATTGTTGCGGTCGATTGTCCGAGCTGAACGCGCCGCTGCTCTGCCTTATTGTCCTTGCCGACGACGAGAACATAGTCGCCGCGCTGGTCGGACAACACCGCCGCGCGTGGGATCGCAAGTACTTCGATCGGCTGGACGCCTTCGAGCAGAACGGTGACGAACTCGCCGTCGGTCAGCTCGTGCGCGGTCACGCCTGCGGCAGACGGGGCGCGCAAGATCGGGTTGGCAATCTCGCCGCGGACCGTGATCGTGTCGGTGTTCTGGGCGATGCTGTTGTCGACGAAGTTCAGTTTGCCGGACTGACCGTACATACGGCCATCGGGCAGCCGCAATCGGATCGTCACCGCCTCGAGGCCGCCTTGTGGGAGGTACCGCTCGCGCAGCTCGAGCCCCTCTCGCAGCGGCACCGGGAACGTGACGTGCATCGGGTCCTGGCTGACGATCGTGGTCAGCACGCCGGAGGAGGGCCCGACGATGTTGCCTTCGGTTACCGCCGTGCGACCGATCTTGCCTTCGATCGGAGCATTGATGACGGTGTAGTCGAGATTGATTTGCGAGGCCTGGACCTGCGCCTGGGCAGCCTGGACCTGAGCCTGTAAGCTGCGCTGGGTGGCGAGCGCGGCGTCATAGGTCGATTGCTGCCCGGCCGGCCCGCCGAGAAGGGTGTGCGCGCGCTCCGTCGTCAGCCTGGCGTTTTCCAGCATCGCCTCGAGTTGCGCCACCTGCGCCTGCTTGGCTGCGAGATCGGCCTCGAATGGGCCGCGCTCCAGCCGATAGAGCTGGTCGCCCTTTTTGATCTCGGCACCCTCGTTGAACAGCCGCTGCTCCAGAGCGGCGGTGACACGGGCCGTCACGTTGACCCGGTTGACCGCCTCAACTCGGCCGAGGAACTCGTTGCTTTCGGTGATCAGCCGGCGCGTTGCCTCCACAACGCCGACGGCAGGCGTGGAAGGCGTCGGCTGGGTCCGGACAGTCCCGCCGATCGAGACCGTAACCAATCCTGCCGCCAGTAATCTGGTCGCGACGTCAGCAAGGTTCATGGTCCGCTCCGTGTTCCAGAGCTCCGAACGCCGACGTCACTTCGTTCGGCGTCTGGCGGACTGCATTACTCGCGCTGCGTCCTGTTGCTGCGGGCTGGTTCGTCGTAACCTTTGCGATGGCTGTAGAACATCAGCGCGATCAGGCCGCAGCCTAGGATCAGGATGAGAATCACGGCTCCGGTCAGGATGACGTTTCCATAGAGGGGCATCGGCGTCGATCGCCAGACCGACACGCAAAACCAGCTCGCCCCGACCAGCAGACCGGCCAGCAAGGCGGCGATCGCCCATTGGTTCCTGTCGCGCATCGTTACCTCCATCAGCTTCGCAAGGCTTCGGAGACCCGCCTAGACCCAACGCCATCCACAGCGGCGCCGGCCGCGATGCCACCAGCAAACCCAGCGCCGGTGGCGGCGACGGCGCGGTGGAGGGCCCCAGCCGGGTCGCGGAGGCGGTCCCCACTGCGTCTTGATCAGTTCTGATGACGTGGTGGCGCGTCGCGGATCTGGATCGATCGGCAGCGCTTCGGCAACGTCGATCAAGCGAACGCCGGTGGCGCCGAGCGCGGCAGCGGCAAGGGCGCTCGTTGCAAAGCCTAGGAAGGCTCGGCGGCTGGAACCAACCATGTGTCGTCCTCCTCTGTCACGTAGTCGATCGCAGCGATTGCAGGGCGTAGAGCAGCCATGCGAGGCCATGTGAGATCAGGTCGACGCCGAGCAGGAAGCCGAGCGCCCAGACGCTAATATCCGGGAAGCCAAACAGGATGAGCACGCCGGCGGCCATGGCGAAGACGCCAGAGATCAGCATCATCCAGCCGTTCTGTCGCCAATAGGCGAAACTCAGCACGCATCGAACGACGCCGGATGCGAATAGCAGCGCGCCGAGGAAATAGGTCAGGATCAGTGCACCCGACACCGGCTGGGTGAGAAGGATCAGGCCGAATGCGAGGTAGAGCGCACCGAGAATGATCCGCCACAGGAAACTGCCCCAACCCTTTGTCCAGAACGCATGCGCGATCTCGAAGGCGCCGGCAGCGATTGCGGTGAGCCCAATGAACTTGACACTGATGATCGTGGCGAAGGCGAGATCGCCGAGGGCGAGGAGGCCGGCGGCGATCAGGACAATTCCGAGGAGAGCGCAAGCCCATAGCGGTGGGGCACCCAGCGTGTTGAGATCGTCGCGGCTGTCGTAGACGGTCATGCGAACCTCCTGGGTGCTCACGCTCCGATCGACACGCCTTCGATCCTAGACTTGAACCAGCAGGTCCAACATCGGACGAAACCCGGAGTTGAGGGGCGGGAATATTCTCATTCCAACTTGTTGCGACCTTTCCTGAGCGGACACGGCTCATCGCGGTCCGCGCGGGCCCAGTGTCAGATGGGTCACGCCGGCCGCGAGATTGAGCCCGATCGAGCGTTCGATCGAGATCGGCTGGAGCATGATGCTCCTGCGCGAGCCGCCAATCAGGACGTTGGCGCCGAGGCCGGGGCCTAGAGCGAAATTGCCACTCGCGCCCACATAGCTGCCGCGCAAAGTGCCGGCACCAATCCGCGAAGTCCTGGCGAACACGGCCCAGGACAGCGTGCCGGCGCTGGTCACGCCGAGATCAAGGCCGAGGCGTCTGATCCGTCCCTCGTAGATGTAGCGGCGGGCAGGGCGCACCCCATCGAACACGCAGCGCAGCGACTGCGTCGATCCGAGCACCAGTCCAACGCGTGGCTCCGAGAAGCATAGCAGCCTGCCTATTCTAAATCTCTCGGCTCCTGCGGGCGAGGGAATCGTCAACAGCACCGCCACTGCGCCGACGGCCGCGAGATATGGCAATTGTCGCATTCAAGCCTCCGCCTGGTGCTTTGTTTCGGTCGGCGCCCGCGGCGGGCCGCCGTCCCGGCGCAGCCAGAACGAAATGGCCAGACCGATCAGCAGCACGGCGCCGAGCAGGAAGAAGAAGATGGATTGCTTCAGCCACGAGATCGCCGGGACGGCTGCGCCCATTGCAAGGCCGAGAAAAGCGATCTGCAATGACAACAGGCTGATGCCTGCGAGGAATGTGCCGAGCGCGAGCAGCGTCAGCAGGACGAGACCGGTTGCCGGCGTCGGGAGCAGTTGCTGAACGCCGGAGACCAGGATGATGTTCATCGTGATCAGGACGGCGATCCAGTGCAGCGCCTGGGTCCAGATCAGACGAATCTGGCCCTCCCTGCCTCCGATCTCCGGCCATTTGGTGATGACGCAGACCACCCCGATCGCCAGCGCCAGGAATTCCCAATAGCCGATCAGCGGCTGGTGCGAGACGTTGGTATAGGCAACTCCTGCGATGGCGAGCAGCAGCGCGACGGCGTACGGAAGCTGCTGCCAGACAAGACGCCCCATTCCCGAGCGAGCCTGTTGAGGCACGTGGTCTTCACGCTGCTGTGCATCCGTTTCGCTCATGGCTGCTCACCCAGGATTGGGGGATCGGTCGTTGCCGGTTCGATCCTGTCTCCGAGATAATCCTCGACATACAACCTGATGATCGCCACCCGTCCGACCGCGACGAGCGGCATCGCGAGCGCAATGCCCATGACGCCGAACAAGGCGCCCAGCAGGACGATGGCGACCAGGGTCCAGGCTGGCGGGGTCTCGACCGCATGCCGCTGAATCAGCGGGCCGATGACGTAACCTTCGATCGACTGGATGATGGTGTAGACCGCGACCGCCCAGATCAGCGGCGAGGCTCCGAGCGGCATCGCAACGAGCGCGATCGGGATCGCGGCGACGATTGGCCCAAGATAGGGGATGAAGTTCGACAATCCTGCCTGCAATCCGAGAACGAATGGGCCAGGCAGGCCGATGAGATAAAGGGCAAGCCAGACGAAGAGCGTCATCAGGATGATGCGGATCAACTGGCCGACGAACCACAGCCGCATCACGGTGCCCATCTCGTCCATCACCTCGCGCGCGCGGGCCCGGTAAGATTGCCTGACCAGCACGACCACGCTGTCGCGGTAGCTGATGGGATCGAAGGCGAAGAGAATGCCGAGGAACAAGATCACGAGCACGGCGGTCAAAAGGCTCGAGGCGCCGCCGAGCAGGAATTGCGCATGGCTGAGGAACCGACCCTGGTCGGCGAACAGCCACTGCGCGAAGTCACGCCCCCATTCCGGGCCGAGCAGATCCACGCCATAAGACAACAAATGCTCTTGCAGGATGTCGACCTGGGCATCCATGACTTTCAGCAGCACACGCGTCTGCTCCGGCAGCTTACCGGTCCCCCAGGCCAGCCCGAAGCCTGCCAGCGCCGACAGCAGCAGGAGAACGAGCGTCAGACGCCAGACGCGGCTGAGAGGAAGAACCGGCGCCAGAGCCCGGGCTGCGGCATCGAGAAAGGCTGCGAAAAGCACGCCTGCGAACACGATCAAGAGACTCGACACCGTTTGCCAGACCAGGAAGAGGGCCGCGGCCACGACGAGCACGGTGAGGCCGATCGCAAGCAGGCTCGGTCGTCCGGGTTGGACCGACTCGTCGATCGGGCTCTCATTCCGAACGAGGCCGCGGACCCGCTCGGATCCGACCCTGGCGTCGCTCATCGATCGGTCCGCCGTCATGTGGTCACGCCTCACGAGCGAACGCGGCGGCTGCCAAAATGCGGATGCTTGCCGCCGCGATGACGCCAATAGCGATGCTTGAATGGATTCGTGTTGGTGTTGATGTTGGGCCTCGCATCGCCCGGGGCGGCCGTGCCGGTTTGCTTCGGCGCGGCCACGGTATCGTCCTTCGGCTGAGCCGGGGAAATGCTTGACGGCAGAGTGGCGGCTAGGACTGCGGTGAGGAACAGGGTACGATAGTTGATCCACATCTTCATCCTCGCCTCCATGCGGTCAGCGACAATCGGTCAGATCGCGATGGCTCCGACAGCCAGGCCGTAGATTCCGATCCCCGCGGCGATGGCCACCGCGCCGAACAGGACGGACTCGACCGGCTTGAAAAGCCGCTCCTTGCGTTCGCGCTTGGCGATCAGGAACAGCAGCGTTCCCGGCGCGTAGAGGATCGCGGACAGCAGGAGAAATTTCGCCCCGCCGGCGTAGATCATTCCCGCCGCGTAGAGCGTCGCGACGGCCGCGAAGATCCCCTCGCTGGTGCGGGCGCGCTCGCCGGAAGCATAAGCCTCACCAGTCCATGCGAGCTTCAGGCCGTAAGCCGCCACGAGGAAATACGGGACCAGTGTCATTGCGCTCGTCATCTTGAGGGCGAGCGTGAAGGCATATTCGGCGAACCAACTCACAAGAAGCAACGCCTGGATCACGCAGTTGGTGAGCCAGAGCGCGCCGACAGGGACCCTGTGAACGTTCTCGCGCGCCAGAAAGGCCGGCATCGTGCGCTGAATGGCCGCTGAGTGCAGGATCTCGGCCGCAAGGAGGGACCATGACAGGTAATTGCCGAGGATCGAGATCAGCAATGCGATACTGATGAACACACCGCCCCAGCGGCCGACCATGGCCTCCATCACGCCTGCCATCGATGGTGTCGGCAGGTCCGCGAGCCCGCTCCGCGGCAGGATGCCGTAGGACAGGAGTGTCACGAGCACGAGAAGGCAGAGAACGGTGAGAAAGCCGGTGACCGTCGCGATACCGATGTCGTCGCGCCTTCGTGCGTAACGCGAATACACGCTCGCGCCCTCGATGCCGACGAAGACGAACACCGTGAGCAGCATCGTGCTGCGGACCTGGCTCAACACCTGCCCGGCGTCGGGCTCGGTCGTTCCCCAGAAATTGTCGGAGAAAAGCCCGCGGTTCAGGGCGACCGCAGCCACCACGATGAACAGCACGATGGGGATGATCTTCGCGAAAGTTGTGACCGTGTTGAGCGCGGCAGCCCCCTTGATGCCGCGCAGCACCAGAATATGGACGCTCCAAAGCAGCACGGAGGCCGAAGCGATGGCTACCGGCGTGGTGCCGTCGCCGAACACGGGGAAGAATTGGCCGAGCGTGGCCTTGATCAGGATGAGGCAGGCGACGTCGGCTAGACAACAGCCGATCCAGTAGCCGGCGGCGGACGCAAAGCCGATGTAGTCACCGAAACCGGCTTTGGCATAGGCGTAGATGCCCGCATCGAGCTCCGGCTTGCGCCGGGATAGCGATTGGAACACGAAGGCCAGAGTCAGCATGCCGGTGCCAGCAATCATCCAGGCAATGATCGCTCCCAAAGCGCCGGTGGTGCGCCCGAACTGAGCCGGCAATGCGAAGATGCCGGAGCCGACCATCGACCCGATCACCAGGGCGATCAGCGCATTGCGCGAAAGCTTCTGATCGGCCTCGCTTGTCGAAGCAGCCATGATGGATGCCTTCCGATCCGAGGCGGCTGCATTCGCGGCCTCCCTCCCGGAACCTTAGAGCCGCCTCCCGCATGCGCACATCAGGGATTGTCTGTAGGAAGAGAGGCAGGAAATCGGTGGCCGCCGATTCAGATATCGCCACGGGAAGCGGTGGTGTCGTCCCCGCCCTTGTGCCAGGACGTCGGCAACGTATCCCGCGCGACCAGCACGACGCTGCCACGGAAGAACTCGCCGGACTTGGCGAGTTCGGCGGCCAGGCGCCTGGCATGTAGGACGGCCGCATCCTGCTCGCTAAGATCGCATCCGATCGTGTCGGGCGAGACGCCGTAGCGATCGGTGATATGGAAGAAGAAGCGCATGCCTCCGGTTAGGTCATCGCGCCTCCGGTCTCCAGTGACAAAAGCGCAAGGTGCCTCAGTCAAAAGTCTTACGACCCCGAAGCAGGTTCCAGTCTTACGGATCGGCAATCAGCGCCATGCCGTCCCCATTCAGGCAAGAGTGGTTTTCACCTGATGTCTTCGGGTGATTGTCCGATGTTGTTCCGTCGAAGCAGAGCCTAGCGTGGTCGCGCTTTAGGGGGCTGCACAGGAGGATGCGATGTCGAATCTCGATCAGAACTTGGCGGCGACAGACGTCGTCGGCGGCCGGATCACCGTGGATGCCGGACTGCGCCAGTACATGTTGCGGATCTATGGCTATATGGCCGCGGGTGTCGCCCTGACCGCCGTCGCCGCCGGCCTGACCTATCAGGTCACCGGCCCCGCGCTGCTGCAGAGCCCGCTGATGTGGGTTTTCATCCTGGCGCCGCTTGGGTTGGTGTTCTTCCTCAGCTCGCGCATCGAGACATTGTCAGTGCCAACCGCGCGCCTGCTGTTCTTCCTCTATGCTGCCCTGGTCGGTATCTCGCTCTCGATCCTACTACACATCTACACCAGTTCGTCGATAACCCGCGTCTTCGTGATCGCTGCTGCAATGTTCGGCGGGCTCAGCATCTTCGGCTACACGACCCGGCGCGACCTTTCGGGACTGGGTACCTTCCTGTTCATGGGGCTGATTGGGATCATCTTCGCGAGCGTCGTCAACCTGTTCCTGTGGTCGACTGCGCTCGACTGGCTGATCTCGATCGTAGGAGTCGGCGTGTTTGCCGGCTTGACGGCCTATGACACGCAGCGGATCAAGACGATGTACGACAGCGCGGATGACCAAACCGCTTCGGGGCGAAAGTCGGTCCTTGCCGCGCTGTCGCTCTATCTCAATTTCCTCAACCTGTTCCTGATGCTGCTGCGTCTTGCGGGCGGCCGCCGTTGAGAAGGGAAGGGCGGCGGCTCAGGCCGCCGGCCGCTCCACCGTGCTGGCGAGGGCATCGCGCAACGCCTTTTCCTTCGTCTCGTCGAGGGAGGTCTTGAGTACGACGCCGCCCGCGTCCTTGATCTCCTTGATCACCTTGTCGGCGGTCATGTGCTTGATCAGGACGAACAGGGCGGCGTTGCCGGGCTGAAGGCTGGCGGAGAGACTCTTCATGAAGGCATCGTCGATGCCGACGTCCGAAAGAGCGCCGCCGAGCGCACCCGACGCTGCGCCTACGGCAACTCCGAGGATCGGATTGAGAAAGAGGACACCGATTAAAAGGCCCCAGAAGCTTCCCGTCACCGCGCCCATGGCGGTCGTGTTGACGAGTTGGTTGAGCTTGATGCTGCCCTGGTCCGTCTTTACGGCGATCACGGCGTCACTGATCGTGATCAGATATTCCTTCTGCAGCCTGAGCAATTGCTGACGCACTTCCTCGGCCTTCGCCTCGGACGGATATACGATGGCGACCAGATCTGACATGAAGACCTCCCGTTGGAGCATGCAAGCGGACCCGAGGAAGCTACCGCGCGAGAGCTGCCTCAGGGGATCGGAGAAAACCCTCGGTCCCGGTGGGGAATGTTCCGAATGAGATTGGACGCTGTAGACTGCGTCCCGAAGGGGCGGCGCAAAGTGAAATTGCTGGCGCCGCCCGATCGATGCTACCTCGGCGATCAATTGCGGCATCTAGCGGCGCGGATTCGGGACGCAGGTGCCGGACGGCCCGCTCACCGACGCGCGGCATTGGGCGCGAGTGTCATACATACAGGTCAGCGTTCCCCTGAACTTTCTGCACCATGCCAGATCCTGCGCTTGTCCTGGCGTCCACGAGCCCATGGCACTGAGCGCAATGAAGACGGCAGCGGAGAGCAAAGCCAGCTTTGTCATCTTGGTTTCTCCTTGTCGTTGAGCAATCACGTCGAGCCGCGGATCGCAGGCTCGTCAAACCCGCCGCGGCTTTGACGAAGGGATCGCATGCGCCGCAACGGCGGCAGCTGCAGGCTTATGCACCGTCTGCGCGCTTGGGCTGTCGGGTGATCGCCTGACTTCGCTGCCGGAATCTTTCGGCTCCGCCGGATGTTCGTTCACGATTGCACCCGCGGATGCTCAGTAGATTTACCGATACAAGCGGGATGAATTCTCCGCAAAATCCTCAGCGGCACGGATGGGTCAATTCATGCAGCTGCGGTCAATGAGTACGACGCTTGTTGCAGGAGTTTCTGCGCTGTTGCTGGTCGCCTGTGAGAGGGAGGCGGCGACGGACTCCCTTCCGGCGCCGGCGCGTCCCGTCCGCACCATGACAGTCGAGAAGCGGGATCAACTCACGCCCCTCACATTTTCCGGCCGCATCGAAGCCGAAGACGAAGTGAATCTGGCATTTCGAATTTCCGGTCGGCTGCACTCGAGCGACATCCGGCTCGGTGAGCGCGTCGAGGCCGGCCAGCTGTTGGCGCAGCTTGAATCGCAGGACCAACTCAGCGCGTTGCGGCAGGCGCAGGCCGCCCTTGCCGCAGCTCAGGGCCAGCTCACTCAGGCACGCAATCATTTCGAACGCCAGCAGACTCTGTTGGCGCAGGGATGGACCACGCGCGCCAACTTCGAGGCCGCGACGCAGGCGCAACAGACTGCGCAATCGAATGTTGAAATGGCCGAAGCTCAGTTGAATTCCGCCCACGACCAGGTCAGCTTCACCGAGCTGCGGGCCGATGCACCGGGCAAGATCACCGAAACGGGGCCCGCCGCCGGAGAGGTCGTCCAGGCCGGACAGACGATTGCGCGGATCGCGCGGCAGGATGGCCGAGACGCGGTCTTCGACATGCCGGCTCAATTCGTCCGCGCGGCACCGGCCAATCTGCTGGTGAGCGTCAGTCTGACCGACGATCCAGCGGTGACTGCGGAAGGGCGTATCCGGCAGGTTGCCGCGCAGGCCAATCCGGTCACGCGAACCTTTGAGATCAAGATAGGACTTCGTGATCCCCCTGCCGCGATGCGGCTGGGGGCGACTGTCACGGGGCGCGTCGAGATGAGCGCCGGACCAATGATCGACATTCCGGCAACGGCGCTGACCAGGATGAATCGCCAGCCGGCGGTCTGGATCCTGGATCCCGCGACGAAGACGGTCGCCATCCGCAATGTCGACGTCTTGAGGTTCGATCAGGCGCAGGTGATCATCTCGCAAGGTTTGGACATAGGCGAGGTCGTGGTGACCGCGGGCGTCCAGGCACTTCATCCGGGTCAGCGGGTGCGCGTCCTTGGGTCGGAGCCATGACCGGGCTCAACCTCTCGGAATGGGCGCTCGGGCGCCGCTCGCTCGTCATTTATCTGATGATTGCCGCCGTCATCGCCGGCGTGCTGTCCTATCTGCGGCTGGGCCGGAACGAAGATCCTGCATTCACCATCAGGACTATGGTTGTTCAAGCGGCCTGGCCTGGAGCGACGGCCGAAGAGACGATGAAGCAGGTGACCGAACGGCTCGAGCGGCGGTTGCAAGAGACGCCACATCTGGACTTCCTGCGCAGCTTCACTCGGGCCGGTCTCACCACTATTTTCGTGAACTTGAAGGGGAGCGCCAACGCAAGGGACGTCTCCGATACCTGGTACCAGGTGAGGAAATCCATCGGGGACATCCGTCACACGCTGCCGGTGGGCATCGTGGGGCCAGCGTTCAATGACGATTTCGGCGACACGTTCGGGATCATCTATGGATTCACCAGTGATGGATTTACCCAGCGCGAGCTGCGTGATCGGGTCGAGGCGGTCCGCTCGCGTCTTCTAGACGTGCCCGATGTCGCGAAGATCGAACTGCTGGGTGCGCAGGACGAAGTGATCTTCGTCGAGTTCTCGAAACGGCAACTCGCAAGTCTCGGGGTCGATCGCACGGCTCTGATCGCCGCCCTGCAGGCACAGAATATCGTGAGCCCGGCCGGCACCATCCAGACCGGGACCGAGCGAATTTCGTTTCGGGTGTCCGGGGCGTTCCAGTCGGAGCAGGACATTGCCGACATCAACTTCAGCGCGGGCGGTCGCACGCTACGTCTGAGCGATCTCGCGACGGTACGGCGAGGCTATGCCGATCCGCCGCAACCGCTGTTCCGGGTCGGCGGTCGTCCAGCGATCGGGCTCGCGATCGCGATGCGCGAGGGCGGCGATATTCTCGTTCTCGGCAGGAACATCAAGGCGGCGATGGCAGAGATCACGGCCGATCTGCCGATCGGAATCGAACCGAGCCTCGTGGCCGACCAGGCCGTCGTGGTGGACAAAGCGATCCGCGAGTTCATGACCTCGCTGGTGCAGGCGATCGCGATCATCCTCGTCGTGAGCTTCATCAGCCTCGGCGTTCGGCCGGGCCTCATCATCGCACTGGCTATTCCGCTCACGCTTGCGATCGTGTTCCCGACGATGGAGTTTCTTCGCATCGATATGCAGCGAATTTCCCTCGGCGCTCTCATCATCGCGCTCGCGCTGCTGGTCGACGACGCCATGACGACGACGGACGCCACGCTTAATCGGTTGGCGCTGGGCGACGGCAAGATCGCGGCCGCGGCCTACGCCTTTCGCACGCATGCAGTCGCCATGCTCACGGGCACACTCGTAACGATCGCCGGGTTCATTCCGGTGGGCTTTGCAGCCAGCGCGGCCGGCGAATACACGTTCTCGCTGTTTGTGGTGGTTACGATCGCTCTCCTGGCGTCGTGGTTCGTCGCCGTCATCTTCACGCCGCTGCTCGGCGTCGCTATCCTCGCGCCGCCCAAGACCACAGCCGATGCGCCGGGAATGGCCTTTCGCTTGTACCGGCGCTTTCTGGTCCTGGCGATCCGCGCCAAATGGCTGACGATCGGCGCGACGGTTGCGCTTTTTCTCGCTTCCGTGCTCGCGCTTCCGCTGGTTCCGCAGCAGTTCTTTCCATTGTCCGACCGGCCGGAACTTCTCGTGGACATCGGCCTGCCGCAGAATGCATCGATTTACGCCAGCGAGGCGGCGGCCAAGCGCCTCGATCAAGTACTGACCGGTGATCCCGACGTTGGTCATTGGAGTACCAATGTCGGGCGCGGTGCGATCCGCTTCTATCTGCCGCTCAGCGTCGAGCTGCCGAATGACTTCTTCACCCAGGCGGTCGTTGTGGCCAAAGACGTCGGGGCACGCGAGCGCCTTCATGCCAAGCTGGAACGGTTCCTTGTGGAAGAATTCCCGAACGCGATCTCCTCGGTTTCGCCGCTTGGGCTCGGTCCCCCCGTGGGATGGCCGCTGCAGTATCGCGTCAGCGGTCCCGACGTGGAGCTCGTGCGTGACATCGCGGTCGAAGTCGCGCGGATCGTCGGCTCCGATCCGAGGGCCAAGAGCCTCAATTTCGACTGGATGGAGCCGGATCGCCAGATCCGCGTTCGCGTCAACCAGGATGAGGCGCGCCGTCTCGGCCTGAGCTCGCAGGCGATCTCAATCGTTCTGAACACCGTGATCTCCGGCCTGCCCGTGACCCAGGTGCGGGACGATATCTACCTTGTCGATGTGCTGGCCCGCGCAACGGACGAGCAGCGCGTCTCGCTGCCGAGCTTGCGGACGCTGCAGGTGCCGATCCCGGGAGGGCAGACCGTTCCGCTGAGCCAGTTTGCCACCTTTGAATACGGTCAGGAGTTTCCGCTGATCTGGCGGCGCGATCGCATGCCGACCCTGACGGTGCGGGCCGCCGTTCCCGACGAGATGCCGCCGGAGACGGTGGTCAATCGGCTGGCTCCCGCTATCGCCAAGCTGAAGGCCACTCTGCCGCGTTCCTACGATGTCGTGGCCGGCGGCACGGTGGAGGAGAGCCGAGCTTCGAGGTCGTCCGTGATGGCAGTCGTACCGATGATGTTGTTCGTCATGTTTACGGTGCTGATGGTGCAGCTGCAGAGCTTCCCGCGATTATTGATGGTCGTTAGCGTCGCGCCGCTCGGCCTGATCGGCGTCGTCGCGGCGCTGCTCGTGTCCGGGCGGCCGCTGGGCTTCGTCGCCATCCTCGGCGTGTTGGCGCTGCTTGGCATGATTAGCAAGAACGCGGTGATCCTGATCGGGCAAATCGAGGCGGAGCGCTTGCAAGGGAAGGGGCCCTGGCAGGCGGCAGTGGATGCAAGCAGCTCCCGCTTTCGTCCGATCATGCTGACGGCCGTCTCAACCGTACTCGGCATGATCCCGATAGCGCCGACCGTCTTCTGGGGGCCGATGGCCTTTGCGATCATGGGCGGCCTGCTCGTCGCAACCGTTCTAACTCTGGTGCTGCTGCCGACCTTGTATGTCGCCTGGTTCGGCGGGAAAGAAATGGCGCCAGCTTCCGATGCTTCCAGCCCGGCGCGAGGGTAATCCCGGGCAGCGACTAGGTAATCACCTGATGGGCCGGGCCGAGGCCACGGCGCATGGTTCGATCTCGAAATGAGGAGGTCGGCAACGCATCGTTCGAGACATCGATGACGGCGTCGGTCTTCGCTCGCTCTTCGAGGCCATTCAATGACTGCGACGACATCGGCCCAGAAGCTCTCATTGTTCGCACTGACGGGAATGGTCGTCGGCTCCATGGTCGGCTCCGGCATCTTCTCGCTGCCCAGAACCTTCGGCACCGCAACCGGTCCCTTCGGCGCCATCCTCGCCTGGTGCATCGCAGGCGGTGGCATGTACACCATGGCGCGCGTGTTCCAGTCTCTGGCCGAGCGAAAGCCTGGTCTGGATGCCGGTGTTTATGCCTATGCGAAAGAGGGCTTTGGCGACTATCCCGGCTTCCTGTCGGCGCTCGGTTACTGGATGGGAAGTTGCATCGGCAACGTGTCCTACTGGGTCCTCATCAAATCGACCCTGGGCGCGTTCTTTCCCGTGTTCGGCGACGGCAATACGGTCATCGCGATCGTCGTAGCCTCGATCGGGATCTGGCTGTTCCACTTCATGATCCTGCGCGGGGTGCAGCAGGCCGCCGCGATCAATACGATCGTCACCATCGCCAAGATCGTGCCGATCCTGATCTTCATCGTCATCCTGATCCTTGCCTTCAAGGCCGACCTGTTCCGTGCCAATTTCTGGGGCGGCGAGGGCATGCCGGACACGGGACTCTTCGAGCAGATCCGCGCGACCATGCTGGTCACGGTGTTCGTCTTTCTCGGGATCGAGGGGGCCAGCGTCTATTCCCGCTACGCCAAAGAGCGGTCCGACGTCGGCGCGGCGACGATCATGGGCTTCCTGGTCGTCACGAGCCTGATGGTGCTCGTCACCATGCTGCCTTATGCCGTGCTGCCGCGTGCGGAGATTGCAGACATGCGGCAACCGTCAATGGCCACGGTGCTGGAGGCAGTGGTCGGACATTGGGGTGCCGTCTTCGTCAGCATCGGGCTCCTGGTCTCGGTGCTCGGCGCCTATCTCGCCTGGTCGCTGATCTGCGCCGAAGTGCTCTCCGCGGCCGGTCGGACCCGGGACATGCCGCGCGTGTTCGGTACCGAAAACGCCAACAAGGTGCCGGCTGCCGCGCTCTGGCTGACCAATATCGTGGTGCAGCTCTTCGTCATCAGCACCTACTGGTCCCGTGATGCCTTCTCGCTGATGCTCAATCTCACGAGCGTCATGAACCTCATTCCGTTCTTCCTGGTCGCCGCCTACGGATTGCTGCTGGTGAAGCGCGGCGAGACGTACGAGAAGAGCGCGGGCGAGCACAGACGAGACCTGATCTTCACCGGCATCGCCGTCATCTACACACTCTTCCTGATCTACGCGGCCGGAATGAAATACCTGCTGCTATCCGCGCTGCTCTACGTGCCCGGCACGGCGCTGTATGTCTGGGCGCGGGTCCAACAGAAGGCGCGGATTTTTGCACCGGTGGAGTGGGGCATCTTCATCGTGGCTGCGATCGGCGCGGCCGTCGGCATTCACGGCCTCGCCACCGGCTACATCACGATCTAGGCGGATCGATTGCGGAGGTTGCGCTCATGACACAACAGACATCAAACGGAGCGCTTCCTTTTGGCGTTCATTCGGAAGTCGGTCAGTTGCGCAAGGTAATGGTCTGCTCGCCGGGCCGCGCTCACCAGCGTCTCACTCCGACCAATTGCGACACGCTGCTGTTCGATGACGTCCTGTGGGTCGACAATGCCAAGCGCGACCATTTCGACTTCGTGCAGAAGATGCGCGACCGCGGCATCGAGGTCGTCGAGATGCACAATCTGCTCGCGGACACCGTCGCCATCCCGGAGGCGAGGCGATGGATCCTCGACAATCAGGTGGTCCCAAACCAGGTCGGTCTCGGCCTGATTGACGAGCTCCGCGGCTATCTGGAAAGCCTCGCCCCCCGCGCGCTGGCGGAAACCCTGATCGGCGGATTGTCGACCCACGATTTCCCCGACGCACATGGCGGTGAAATGCTCCGGTTGATCCGGGAGGCGGCCGGCATGACCGAGTATCTGCTGCCGCCACTTCCGAACACGCTGTACACGCGCGATACCACCTGCTGGATCTATGGCGGCGTAACGTTGAATTCGCTGTTCTGGCCGGCGCGTCACGAGGAGCCGATCCTCGCCGCCGCCATTTACAAGTTCCATCCGGATTTCGCCGGCAAGGTCCACGTCTGGTGGGGCGATCCGACTCAGGATCACGGCCTTGCCACTCTGGAAGGTGGCGATGTGATGCCGATCGGGAAGGGAAACGTCCTGATCGGATTGAGCGAACGGACATCGAGACAGGCGATCAGCCAGCTTGCCGCCGCTCTTTTCAGGAAAAAGGCCGCTGAGCGCGTCATCGTGGCGGCCATGCCCAAGCTGCGTGCGGCGATGCATCTCGACACGGTCTTCACGTTCGCCGATCGGGATTGCGTGCTGCTTTACCCCGATATCGTCAATAACATCACGGCGTACTCCTACCGGCCGGCGGACAACTCTGCCGGAATCGAGCTGCGCAAGGACGAGAAGCCTTTCGTCGACGTCGTGACTGGGGCGCTCGGCCTGAAGAAGCTCCGCGTCGTGGAGACCGGTGGCAATGCCTATCTGCGCGAACGAACCCAGTGGGACAGCGGTGCCAATCTGGTCTGCGCCTCTCCAGGCGTCGTCTTCGCCTACGATCGCAACACCTACACCAATACGCTGCTGCGCAAGGAGGGAATCGAAGTGATTACCATCGTCGGCGCGGAGCTCGGCCGCGGCCGCGGCGGTGGTCACTGCATGACCTGCCCGATTACCAGGGATCCGGTCGACTACTAGCCGGCGGAGGAATCGACCCGGATCAACCTGTGATTTATCATCTGAACATTAACACGCCACAATCGGCGCGCAGTGTGACACGAATCCCGGTGTCCGGCTGCAGCATCGGAGGGGACCTATGCGACCGTCTGGATTTTTTCTGCCGGTTGCCGCACTGCTCGGCAGTAGTACGGCTTGGGCGGCGGACCTCGATCTCACCGACTTCAAATCGAGCGGAGCCGCTACATCCTCCTACGCGGTTCCTTATTACCAAGCCCCGTCCTGGAGCGTCGTTGGTTCCATCTCGCCGACTTTCACCGACAACGCGCTCTTCACCCGCGATAACCGCAGGTCGGACGTCTATTACGCGCCAGACGTGAGCGTCAGGCTCGACGGGAACCTCACCAACGATCTGTCATACCGGCTCTATGCGCGGGCTCAATACGAAGCCTTTTCGCGGGAAAAGGACGGCAATTTCGCCGTCGCGCGTATGGGCGCGCGTCTGACCGAGAACTGGGACGGCTGGCGCTTGTCTGGCATTTACGAAAATCGATATGATTTCGATGGCATCTACCGCGATCTCGCCTTCACGTCCCACGACGTGATGGGCTCAGTCGCGCGCGATTTCCGGGTTGGCAACGCGACGTTCTCGCCACTGGTGCTTTTGACCTACCGTTTCTCCGATCTGGCCGAGGCGCGCCGCTGGCGCTTTGACGCCGTGCTCGGAATCGAGGTCAAGCTTGATCCCAGATGGTCGATCGTCAGTACGCCCCTGTTCGAAGCCTATTGGTTCACCGATGGACTCAATACCGGTCGCCAGGATCAGCTCTATTCGGTTGACCTCGGCCTGAAGTACAACGTTGCCAACAACGTGTCGCTCACGACGACCGTGCTCTACGAGGCACGAACCTCGAACGTCCCGCTGCGGCGATACAGGGACGTTCGGATCGGGCCTCGCCTGGACTTTGCCTTTTAGAGGTGCTCGAGAGATGCCGGCAAGACGCCTTCTAATGCTGACCTGCCTCATCATCTCAAGCATGATGACGACGGTCGTGCTGGCCGATCCTCGCGATGCGGTCGATCGTAGCCATCGACTCGATACCGATGCACTTCGGGATGATGCCGCGACGCGCCGTCTGGAGCAACCATCTCACCCGCTCGCAATTGCGCCGGCCCCGGCGGCACCGCCCGCGAAGGCGACCAGAAAGAAGAAGTCGGACACGAGCAGTAGCCGATAGCCCTGGCGAACCTGTCAGCGCATTAGGCGGGGGAACGGTGGAGGACGCCCGGCGACCACGGAATGGCGGCGCGACGATGCCATTCGGGCTCGTTCGCCGCGCATCGCCATTTTTACTCTCTATTGCATCGGATTTGAGATTCGGCGGCCCTTGACGAAGGCCAAGATTTCAATCCCTCACGAATACTACCTCATGTTGAATGAGCGGTTCGCTGGGTGTATAGTTGATTGACCCCGCAGGTGCGCTATTCCGAATTAGGTGGAGGATTTCTCGCCGGCAGGGTGGGGAGAGACCCCGCTATTGTCGTCGTGGCCAATATCGGGAGTCGCCGGAATAGAGTGAGTAGTACAGTGAAGCCACATGGCTCCCCCGCCAGAGAGTCGAGGCAAACCAGTCCCAAGCGCTGGCTGCGCGTAGGTTTGCAACCATCGACCGAGGAGCTTTACTGGAACTCTTCTGCAGATCTCCTCTTCGTCGCGCGCCCCTCCTTTTGCGGACATTTCGTCTACGAGAGCATCAATCCGGCATTCGAGTCCCGGCTCGGCGTATCGTCGCGAGACGTGCTCGACATGGATGTATCCGATTGCCTGAGCGCGGATGACGCGAGATCTGTCTGCGAAGCACTTCGGGCGAGCCTCGCGGAGAAGGCTGAGATCAGGATCCGGCAGCGGCTGGCGTTTGGTGGTTCATCCCGCACGAGGGAAACGACGGTCACGCCGATCCTGGATCCCGCGACCCGCGGTGTCGTCCGGTTGATCGGCTGCCATCGCGAGGCGCGCGACGTTCGCTTCGAGGACCCCACCACATGGGGGAACGGGCTGGATGTCGAAGCTGGCCTGCTGTCGCTTCAGGAGAGCATTCAGCAGCGGATCGCTTCCGATCTCCACGATTCGACCTGTCAACATCTGATTGCCGCGAGTCTCGGCTTGATGCGGATCCGCGGCCAGCTTGACGGCACACAAGCCGCCGAACGGATCTGCGACGAAATCGACGCGTCGATTGATGAAGCGCTCCGGGAGCTCCGGGCTTTTGCCTATCTGCTGCATCCGCGGGATCTGACGGGTGACGGATTGAAGGCCACGATCGAAGGCTACGCGGAAGGGTTCGCGGCGCGCACCTCGTTGCATGTGAGGGTGAACATCGTGCCGGAGGTCGATGGGTTACCTTATGAGGCCCAACGCTCGCTGCTGCGCGTTGTTCAGGAGGCTCTGACGAACGTCTTCCGTCACGCAAAAGCGACGGAGGTGGCAATCGTCATCGATGTTGTCGACAGTCGTTTCCAATTGATGATCAGCGACAATGGACGCGGTCTTCCCCACCCTGGCAGGCCGGGTGCCGGGACGCTATCGAGCGGCGTCGGAATTCCCGCGATGCGAGCAAGACTGCACGGGATCGGAGGTACGCTCGCCATCCAGTCCAGCGGGATGGCGCCGCATTCCGGTACCGTTCTGTCCGCGGTCTTCCCGCACGTCCTTGCAGTGAATCGGCGCAATCGACGAAGGACCACGACCAATACGAGGGCCGATACCGGCACACAATCAGCGAAAGAACACTAGCCAGCGGCGGCGGGTCGAAAGTGTGAGCCGAACCGCCGTCAAGAATAGGGAGTGTGCTGCATGAAACGTATCCTCATAGCCGACGATCACGAAGCGGTGCGATCGGGTTTGCGGGCGGTCCTCGAACAGCGGGCGGACTGGGAAGTGGTGGCCGAGGCCACTGACGGAGGCAAGGCGGTCGCCGCGGCGATCCAGAGCCAGCCCCACGTCGCCATCCTGGATTTCTCGATGCCGAGGATGACCGGCGTGGAGGTGGCGCGGCGTATGAGGGACTATCGGCTGCAAACCGAGATCCTGATCTTCACCGTGCACAATTCGGGTCTGATAGCGCAGCAGGCGTTCGAGGCCGGCGCCCGCGCTTTCTTGGTGAAGTCTGATGCGAACAAGCTGCTGCTGGCGGCTGTCGAGTCGCTGCTGATGCATAGGCCGTTCTTCTGTACGAATAGCATTGTCGAATACGACGGCGAGCCGGGCCCCCACGGCGAACGACACCACCATGGGCTGACCGCGCGCGAGCAGCTCGTCGTCAAGCTGGTTGCCGAGGGCTACAGCAACAAGGGAATTAGCGCGATCCTCGACCTGAGCGTTAAGACGACGGAGGCACATCGTGCAGCGGCGATGCGCAAGCTGGAGGTAAACTCGACGGCGGGCCTCGTGCGATACGCGGTGCGGAGCGGACTCGTCGAGGCCTGATCGCAAGCCGTGGCGATCCGTGGCTGTCAGTACCTTCGCCTGCATCTCTCAGGGTTTTGCTGGATAATCGTTCTTGTGGGACGCCGTATGATCGTTCGACCTGACGGCCGATGACCGCTCTAGTCCACCTGGCTTGGCCGAGGGTAGGCAAACGGGAACGACCCGTGAAACGCATCTTGATTGCGGACGACCATGAAATCGTGCGTTCCGGACTTCGTGCGATTGTTGAAACGCGGTCCAACTGGATCGTGAGCGGCGAGGCGACCAATGGTGAGCAGGCGGTCACGCTTGCGCTGGAAACCAGGCCAGACATCGTGATCGTCGATTATTCCATGCCGATCATCAACGGCCTGGAGGTCAGCCGCCGCCTCAGAGCGCTTCACGTTCAAACCGAGGTGCTTATCCTCACGATGCATGAAAGCGAGGAGTTGCTGACAGAGGCCATTCTGGCCGGAATCCGCGGCTTCCTGTTCAAGTCCGACGCTCGCAACCATCTCATTTCCGCGGTCGAAGCGCTGCTCGACGGCAGACCCTACTTCACGAGTGTTCTGCTGGAGAAGCTGCTCCGCGACTACCAGGCGAACAAGCAGAACCGGGCCGACATGCTGCTGACCTCGCGCGAGGAGAGCGTGGTCCAGCTGATCGCAGAGGGGCACACCAACAGGTCGATAAGCGCGATCCTGAATCTGAGCGTCAAGACGGTCGAGACCCACCGCGCCTCGGCCATGCGCAAGCTCAGGATGTCCTCCACCGCCGAGCTGGTTCGGTATGCTGTCCGCAAGCGGCTGGTTTCACCTTGAACGAGCGGGGAGCGCCTTCGGCTGCTTGCGAAAGATCGAGAGTGCACCGTCGAGTGAACGGACGCGAGAAATACCTTCGCATGCTTACTTTGATGTGTGGCGTTGGCTTGCCGAGCCGAAGCTTGCCGCGCCAGTCCGTCTTTGCTTCCGCTGCGCTCCGGCTACGACACCGCGCTTGCCCCTCGTTCTCCGCTTGGCTGCGCCACGCGTAGCCCGAAGGGCGAAGCGTGGTGGGCCCGGCAGGACTCGAACCTGCAACCAGACCGTTATGAGCGGCCGAATATTGGTTGCCTTGGTTGATTTTGCTGCGTTTCCGTTTGATTTCGATCGCGTTTGTGGTGGTTCGTTCAGGTTGTTTCTGGTGCGAAACTGGTGCGGTGGCTGCATCGTAAGCCCTACCGGACGATCAGCCAAGATTGTACCGAAGAGATATCGGGGTGCCGCGGTTCGTCATCGATCCGGCCATGCTCATCCCGCAGTTCCTCGATCTCAACCAGGCATGCTTCCCCCAGTCGCGATTGCGCGTCATTCGCCAATGCAAGCCCGAATAACTTCCGACGAAGGTCGGCGAGCGATAGGGTGAACTGTTCATAGGCGTTCGCGCTCCAGCCTTCGACTGGGCGTCGCCCAAGCGCGGCGTTGCTCAGCACGTTCGCAAGCTCGCAGTCGCCACGAAGCTGCGGCTGGAATACGCTCTCACACGACGCGTAGAAGTTATTGCAATCGACAAGGGCGACGGGCGCAGGCATGTGGTCTAGAGCATACGGATTGATTTTGAAACGACACCCCAGATCTCAAATGTCATCTTCTCGGTAACCTGGATGTCCTTGTAAGCTGGATTTTCTGCTTGAAGCCAAACCCGCCCACTGCGGCGGCGATAGCGCTTAAGTGTGAACTCACCGTCCACCAGCGCAAGAATGATGTTGCGGTCTACAGGCGAGCGTGAGCGGTCCACGATGGCGATGTCGTCGGGGAAAATTCCAGCGCCGATCATGCTGTCGCCCGCGATGCGAACGGCGAATGTCGCTGCCGGGTTCTGGATGAACAACTCGTTAAAATCGAGGGCGCGGTCCAAGTAGTCGTCGGCCGGCGATGGAAAGCCTGCCGGGACTTTCGCGCCCACGAGGGGGACGCTGCGCGCCACGCGGACCTGTACATCGAGAAATTCGTTGATGTCGCCAGCGCGAACGGGACGGCGCGCGAAGCGCTTTGCCAACTCGGCAATGGGTACCGGCAGGCGAACCACGACGGTCGGTTCACCTGCTGGTCTTCCCGGTCCTCTGCATTGATTTTTCATAGCGTCACCACCGAATTTCTGTTACAAATATTCGACGCTTGGCCCGTTGTTGTAAAGCCTGATCTTTCTGGGGAAATCCCGAGAGGCTGGCGGGCCGAGCCGCCGTTTGGTTTGTGCGCCGCGTCAACCTGCCTGTAACGAGCGTTGTCTTAGAGATATGCGGGGACAGATCCGTGCGGGTTCCATAAACCCGTTCGTCTGCAACCGGCGCCGGTGTAAGATTTTGACGTACGGAAAGGCCTGCTGTGTCCAACGCTAAACAAATTCTGGCAATGCTCAGAAGCCGCGCCGAGGGTGATGAAGACGCTTTCTTCTCAATCGCCCTTCAGGTGGCGGCTGCGGAAGCGCGCCAAGGTCGCCGGGACACAGCGCAGGAAATGCGTGACGAAATAAACAAGGCCCGAGCACGTTTTTCGCGTGGCGCATCCGTACCAATCGCCTTCTCAGCGCCGCGCGGTAGTCTCGAAGGTCTCCTTGAGATGCGCGAGGCGCGCTACAAGCTTAAGGATGTAGTGCTCGATCCACGGCTGCTCGCGCGTTTCGAGGACATACTACGCCAGCAGCGTAAGCGCGACTGGTTGCGAGAGCACGGAAAGATTCCCAACAGGCGCATTCTCTTTATTGGGCCTCCGGGCTCCGGAAAGACAATGTCAGCGGAAGCAGTGGCGGGGGAGCTTCATTTGCCGCTGTTCATCATCAAGCTCGAAGCCATGATCACCCGGTATATGGGTGAGACAGCGGCGAAGCTGCGTTTGATCTTTGACGAAACGGCGAAGCGCCGTGGCGTCTACCTGTTCGATGAGTTCGATGCCGTTGGCGGCCACCGCACGGCGACCAATGACGTTGCAGAGATGCGACGGGTGCTGAATTCCTTTCTTCAATTCATGGAAGAACCCAATTCGACCGACAGTGTGATTATCTGCTCCACCAATCATCCGAAGCTGCTCGATAGCGCGCTGTTGCGCCGCTACGATCAGGTGCTGGAATTCGACACACCGTCAGCGGATCAAGTCAAACGGCTTATCAACGCCAATGTCGGGCCGATGAAGATTGTTCGCCCGGCATGGTCCGAGATTGTGCATGTCGCGGAGGGGCTGAGCCAATCCGAGATTGTGCGAGCCGCGGATGATGCCGTGAAAACAGCAATTCTCGATGAGCGCAGACAATTGACTAGCAAAGATATAATTGAGCGTCTGCAAGAGCGGCATGCGATGCGGACGGCATTTCTTCATGCGGAAAGCTCCTGATGAATGCCTGGACGGTTTACGCTCCCTCACATTGACATCACTGCGCGTTCCACCTCGCAACGGTACAAAGGGGATTCATCCAATATTCAGGGCACCCCGCGCGACCGCATAGAGCACGGCAGGCGCGTACAGAATGAATTGCGGGTGGCGCTCCAGGCGGCGGAGCGCCTGCGGCCGCAGGACCCGCGCTTGCCTCAGGCCACCGGGCTGTATCTGGAAGTCGAACTGGATCGGGGGAAGAAGCCGGATATTCTCGACTCATCCACCCAAGGGGTGCGGATGGGCGCTTCCAAGGTCGATGCCGCCAACCGTCGTACCATCTCACTCTATGTCCCTGACCATGCTCGGCCTGCGTTCGAGCAAATACTCGATGAGTATTTGAATGGCGAACTGACGCCCATAGGCCAGAAGCCGAAAAACAAGACAAAGGTCGAGGCGATTGAATCCATCCGCGTCGCTCATATCGGCACACGATGGACTGATCCCAAACCGATCCCGGCGGATACCCAGGCCATGATGTGGTGGGCGTTGTGGTGTCATGCCGACAGCGTCGACAGCGTTCTAGATCTTTGTGCCCGGTTGAATGTGCGCGTCGCGGATGAAGAACGGCGCATGAAATTTCCGGAAGTCACCGTAGTACCGGTGCTCGCGAACCGCGTGACCATCGAGCTGATGATGTTCGCAAGCGAAGGCGTTGCCGAGCTGCGTTTGGCCAATGATACCCCAACGTTCTTCATCGACGATATCGAAGGCGAAGAGCACGACTGGGTGGATGGGCTTGCCGAGCGTATTACATGGCCGGGAGCTGAAGCTCCGGCGGTATGCATACTCGATGCGGGTATCAATCGCGGTCATTCGCTTATCGAGCCTGCACTCACGCCGCAGGATATGCATGCGCTGAAGCCTGACGAATGGGGCGTGGACGATCACGATGATGATGGTCACGGCACGGCTATGGCAGGATTGGCATTACACGGCGATTTAACGGCGGCGCTGTCAGACAGGTCTGAGAAGGTTCTGACCCACCGGCTAGAGTCAGTAAAGGTTCTGCCACCGGATGGATTCGACCCCAACGAACCGCAAAGCTACGGCGTATTTACGCAAGCCGCCATTGTGCTCCCGGAAATCGAGGTTCCGGAACGCCAGCGCGTCTATTGCATGGCGGTGACGAACGACAACATCTCCGGTGCGTTCGCGTCCCTGTGGAGCGCGGCCATCGACCAAGCCGCCGTTGGGCGGATGATTGCCGACGATGACAATGCGGAAGATGATGCCCAGCGTCCCAAGCGCCTTGTCATCGTATCAGCGGGAAATGTTCCCGCCGATACCGACTTCCTAGCGCTCCGTTCGCAAGACGAATACCCGATTGAGGATCCGGCACAGGCTTGGAACGCGCTCACAGTCGGCGGGTACACTGATCTCGTTAACATCACCGATGACGGCTACACTGACTGGTCGCCTGCGGTGCAGGCAGGAGAACTCAGCCCGCACTCCCGCAACAGCACGCGTTGGCAACACGGGATCGCGCCAATCAAGCCAGAAATCTTGATGGAAGGCGGTAATCGCGCGGTCAACCCGGCGCGTACAGAGATTTTGACAGTCGACTCGTTGTCTCTCCTGACAACCGGTAAGGATGTCGGCAACGCGCCTCTCGTAGCCTTTGACGCGACGAGTGCCGCCACGGCCCAAGCGGGACGCTTGGCCGCGCAGCTTATAGCTGATCATCCGGACTGCTGGCCGGAAACCATTCGCGCCTTGATGGTCCACAGCGCTGAATGGACCGCCCCGATGCGGGAGCTTATCGACCGCACGCCAGCAAAGCGCGATCGCTATGCGTTGGTCCGCCGTTTTGGCTATGGCGTCGCCAGCTATGACCGCGCGACGGCCTGCGCTCGAAATCACTTGGCGATGGTCGCTCAGGCGGAAATTCAGCCGTATCAGTTCGAAGGTGGTCGGGAGTTCAACCAGTGCCACTATTATCGTCTGCCGATACCGGCTGCGATGCTTGAAGAACTGGACAACGAACCGGTCGAGCTGAAGGTTACGTTGTCATATTTCATCGATCCGAACCCCGGATTGTCTGCCAATGTGGACCCGCAGCGCTATCAGTCGCACGGTTTGCGGTTCGACCTGCAACGGCGCAACGAGTCATTTGGCCGGTTCAAATTGCGAGTTAATGCAGCGGAGCGTCCCAAAGGGGGCGGAAAATTGAGGCATGAAGGTTCGGACCCAAGATGGATCTTGGGAGACGATAGCATTTCAGCAGGGTCCTTACATTGTGATGTGTGGACTGGACGGGCTGTGGATTTGCTCCAGCGCGAATGGCTTTGCATCAAGCCCGTGAACGGCTGGTGCCGCAAGCGGTCAAACCGGACCATATGTAACCGTATGACGAGGTATGGGCTGGTCGTCACGCTCAAGACGGCCAATGTCGATCTCGACATCTACACGCCAGTCGATCTCGCGGTCAGAACGCCAATTGAAATCGAAAATCCGCTTTAACGCGTGGTTCGTCGGCAGGACGCCCGGTCGTACTCCAGCGGCGATACGCTGGCCCGAACCCTCGCTGCATCCACTATTGCTGAGTCGCCGGCATCTTTCAAATGGACCGTTGGCAGTATTCCCGACCGCAGAAATGGCTCCGCTCCTCTGCGCCCATTGGCGGACTAGCGCCCCCGCGCGTCCTGGGCCGCGTCTTCCTGCTGCTGAACCCAGCCACAGAAGGTCTCATGAGCGTCGTCTACCGCCTCGGTCAGATATGACATCTCGCCACGCAAATCTGTGAACTTACCGACGGCCGAGAGCGCATCAGCACAGCTTGCGATGGCCTTGGCCTTGGTCCGCCATTTGGCGAAGGGCCGCGAACGATAACGGGGCTTCCAGTCCGGCATGAGCTTTGCGGCAAGCTCCCGCAACGCGGGATGGCCGAACGGAACAAAATCATCCTCCCTGTTAGCCTGGCGCATCCGCTCACGCACGATGACCTGGAAGTCCATGTCGTGTTGAAGCTGCCGGAACGTATCATCCGGATCGTTCTTTCGATCGAGACCGAGCTTGATGCTTTCAAACATGGCTTCCAATCGATCGACAGCGGCCATGCTGTGTTGGCTGAGCGCCGCCGGAAGCGCCGGTGCATCCGTTGGGACATGGTCGATAAGCTCTTTCGCAACATGCCCCGTATCGAAGCCGGGGAAGCGGAGCCCCTTGGCCGCCTCGGGGAAATACTGATGAAGTGAAGCGGCGATGACCAAGTTTTTGGGCCAACCGAGGGTCCTGTTGTCAAGCCGGACCAACAAGTCGCAGGTTAACTGGAAATAGGCCGTAGCCAAGGCGCGTATGATATCATCATTCTCCAAGCCCACATGATACAGCGTGTTGCGATGGTTGTGCAGTTCGCCAATGAAATGCCGCTCCTCAGCCGACAGGTCAGAGGCTTTTTCGAGAAACTTGATCTTCTCCGCAAAATAATGCCCAAGGATGGATCGGCGCTTTGCGGCACTCAATGTTGGAGCGCCACGTCTCTGATCTGCCCGCACGAGATGCTCGCATCGCCGATGGATGATTAGCTCAGCTGCGTTATCAATGAGAATGAGCGCAATACGTGCGTTCAGCGGATGATCGACCGCAATCTCCGTCACTGCGCGATCAAGCTGTTCGACGATCAGTGTTGCAAAGCGCATTGTCTCAACTAATCCCTCGCCCGTTCCCAGGCCCTCACTATAAAGCAGCCACACCTCGCTTGCGCCGAGCGATATGTTCCAACCACAAGCAGGCAATGTCGGATTTTTCCCCGAAAGAGCCGCGCCTCCGACCGCATTTCGCCAGCTATTGCAATCACCTATGCTTGCATCCGGCTACTCCCTCAACTCGGGCAATCGAGCTCATGCACAAGCCGCGCTTCACCGATCCTCTTGGTTCAGCCCTCCCAGCCCTTGAACAAAACATCCTGAAATACCGGGCCATACAGATGCTGCTCGTCATGTTCTATGCCGAGGAGTTGAAGCGGGAAATTCTAGACCGCATCCAGGCCACCGACGGATGGCTGGTGAAGGGACAGGCCGAGCGTGTCCCGAAAGGCATCAAGAACCCGGTCGACAAGGCGCCGAACGCCCTTATTGCCGATGGCGAAATCAAGCCTAGCGAGAAGAAAGAAATCGTTGAACTCATCGATTACCGCAACATGGTCGCGCATCAAATGCACAACATGCTGGGCGACCTCAGTCCGACACGATATACGCGCGACCTCGCCCTGTTCGGGTCAAACGCTCCGAAATATAACTATGAGGCCGTCAAGCGGCTGCAGCATTATCACAAGCTCTTCGATGAGATGTACCGGACGCACCACTACATCATGACAGTGAATTTCAACTCCATGCTGTTCCGTGCGGCCGAAAAGACATTTCTCACGGAGATCAAGCGGCTCGACGGCAAGATTAAGCGGCAGCTCAGGAAGCGGAACGCCGCCATGAAGAAGATCAATGCGGAGATGTCTCTAACGGGGACCGGCCTTGAAGACGAATATGCTCCCGGTCATCCCCGCAACCATCAAGACGACGAAACGCCTCGCCAAGCGCGGCGCTGAAATCTGCTATCGGCTCTTTGATCTTGGAAAGTCCGAGATGGCCGTTGCGCATCTGATGCGGATTTCCCTGCTGGCCGTGAAGAAGCGGAAGAAAACGTGGGTGAAGCTCGGTGGGAAAAGACGCGGGAAGGTGGATATCGATACGCTTCCCGGGCGAAAATACGCACGGCGGCGGGCTGGGTGAAACGAGTTTGACGGCTCCTTGGCCCCCTCATGCGAAACACCATTTCCTTTTTCGTGCTCCTTGGCCAAAAGGTGAGCCCGGCGCTTGACTCGCTCGATCGCCTCATCGGCACCAACATGAAACGGCTCCGTCAGGAGGCGGCTTGAGAGACCATAAACGACGGCGAGACGACGTTTATCGCATGAGTTAGCGCTGCTGCCTTCGCCTTGGAAATGCGAACAATAAGGTGTCGCTCGCCGGAGGCACTCGCGCGAGGGGCCCGCCGTCATTCCATTCCAGCGTCGCTATCACTGCCCATAGCGCGGGTGCCTTGTTAATCGGTCTCGTGACTGCACTCGGTCCCGGGTCACGCCGTCCCGGCGGCGCTATGCTGCCCCTCCTGCGGGTGCCTTCTTTTTTAAGCCGGCCAAGAGGCCGGCCTGTCGCTGGCCTCGATGGACATCGCTGCCATTCTGCTAGATATGGGCGGCGCGTCGCTTGAGTCAGGTTGCATCACCACCTGACTGCCGACAAGAGTGATGTTCAGGACGACGGAAAGGGTGAACGGCTTGAGTGAGATGAAATCATCGATCGACGCATCTTCGGGTGTCGATTTCCATGAATGGTATGGGAAAAATGGGCTCGCCCGGGGAGCCGGCGACATGTTCGTGGTGGCCGGCGGGAATCCGTCCACTCGCATCGCGGAGATTTTGGCCATCCTCGCATCTTCGTACACTGAGGACGGCCAGCCTGTCTTTTCCGAGATCATCGTCGTTCAGCCGCCTGGAAGCGCCGGCCCTGACGAGCGGAAGAGTGCCTTGTTTCACCATCTTGGCGAGGCGGTGGTTCGATCCCGGGGCACGGCGCTGGAGACCTCAGAACTCGACGTCCTGTCGCGCCGCATCAACATCGCCGTCTCGCCAGACCTTCAGGTAGCGTCCGTTTGTTCGATCGTTGAAGCTGCCAAGCAGCATGCCGCTGTCGTTGTAGATCAGGGAGCTCTTTATCGCGGCGTGGAGCCTGGCCCTTATGGAGCCCGGCCCGTTCTTGGAATGGTCGAAGATTCCTAGGTCCCGCATTTTGCGGCGTTGTGCGAGGGGGCCGTCTTGGCTGCAAGAGCCTCGACGAGCTACGTTGCCGTTGATGCGAACAAGGACTGGCCGCTCAAGGAGGCGAACCAGGAGCGGCTTCTTGCGATTGACGGAATGGCTGTGCTCGCCGGTGGCGATCCGGACGCCCCGGATGCAATCCTCGCGCAGCATCTGGCAAAATGGTCCACAGCGATCGCGCGCGGCGTCATGGGACCGATCCTCGCCGAGATCGATACGCTTCCAAGCTCGCTGGACGGAATAAAACCCCTTCTCAAAGTGCAGATGATGCACAAGGCGGGCCTGCAGCCCATGGTGGAGCAAGCGCTTCGAGCCGAACTGGGATTGATCGAAAATCTTGCGCCCGTGCCTGCCCTGCAGGTGGCCGAAATGGCCGCGGAAGCCGGTGCGACGGACATCGCCCGCAACTTGGTGCAGAAGATCGCCTTCGATCGATTGCCGCTGGAGTCCATCGAAGCTGCGCTGACGCTCTCTAAACGCATTGGCGAGCCGAGGACGATCCAAAAATGCGAGGAAATTCTTCAGGAGAGACACCCGACCTCCCTGGCGCTCATGCACCATCGTGGCGACGCGATGCTCGAGGCCGGCGAATTCATTCAGCTGGCCCGGCTCCTGGCAACTTCGCCAGTTGAGGACGACCGCCGGATGGCGGGCTTCTACGAAACGTTGGCCGCAGGCCTCGCCTCTTCCGAATTGGACTATCAGGTCCTGACAAGAGCGGTGATCGCTGCTCATCCGCGGCAGACGGTCCGTGCCAGGGTATTCATTGCGAGGGAGGCCATTCGTGCGCAACGCTATGCTGACGCGCTTTCGGTCATAACGGAGGATGCGGAGACCGATGTGACGGCGAGCATGGTCACTGCCATGCTCACGGCACTGGAGGGAGCTGTTCTTGGAGGTGACAAGGCAGCCGACATCGAGCCTCAGCTTTTGCAAGCCGCTGTCTTGCTTGGCCTTCGATACCTCACAAGCCATCCTGCGGACGCCCGGGTGCGTGTGCGTCTGGTCGATGCGCTATCAGCCGAGTCGATGGGATTGTTCGGGATAGCTCTCCTGGTCGATACGGCCTTGAAGCTCGCCAGCGCGCCCCTTGCCCTGCGCGAGATCGAAGCGCTCGATGCATGGACGACGGCGCCGCCTGCGGACGACTCGCTGCCTTTTTGCTGGTGGCGTTGCCTTGGCTTCAGTCCGCGAGCCCCGTGTTTGTCGGCCGGATCGACATCCCCAAGGAGCTTTTGACGCAAGACGCGGACAAGCTCGTCGCTGGCATACGGAAGCTGTTGGAGCATTACGAACCGCTCGACACGCCCGCCGATATCGAGAACGTCAGAAACATCCTTGCGATAGGCATGGCAGTCGCTCGACATGGTTCAGTGCCGGATGCGGATTTGTCGCTGGTGCGCGTGCTGGCGGTACGATTGGCCTTGGCGAGCCGTTTCCAGGCGGCCCGGGATTACGCGGAACATGCGCTTCAGGTCGCAGGCGAGTCCAAAGCGCGTTCGCGTCTCGCCTGGCTCTGTTATGGCGACGTCTACCAGCGGACCGGCAATACAATCGACGGCATGGTCGGCGCCCTTTGCTGCCTCGCAGCGGACAACAGCGCTATGCCGGATCAGGTCTTCTACGAAAGCGTGTTGCTCTATCGGCTCATGCGCGATCTTCGCATGATTGATGCCGGACTGTCATTTCTTGATGCGGCGCGGAAGGCTCTTCAAAGCTTCGGTGCACGTGATCAATACGTTCACCGGATTCAGACACTTGAATTGCAGGCCCGGTTTATCCAGGCCCGCCAGGATCCCGCGCACGCGCGCGAACGGCTGGAAGCGCTGATCCCCGACTTCATCCAGAACGCCCCCACGGTACTGACGCAGGGAGATGAGCCTGCTCCTGCCGCCGCGAGCATGGCGGAAGCTCTCCGGGCAGCCGAACTTGCGGGCGTCACGCCGCCTCCCGAGGCGATCGAAGCCTTCGAACGTCTTCTCGACGAAGCACATGCGCCTCTGCGAGGGATCATCGCGGCCAGCCGGCTGCCACACCCAACCGCGGCACAGGTCCTCGAAGTCCTGAAGCAGATAGAACAAGCGAGAGATGCGAACGACGTCGGCTACGATGTCCGGCAAATCTCCGTGCTCGCGCGGCAGTTGCTCGGTAGCGCGGAAGCGCAAACGAATTTAGATATTGCCGCTTTCGCCATCGACATCCTGGCGGACCACGCGATCCCATCGCTTGGCGTGGCGCCCGATCAGGGCTGGATACCTCCGACCATCGAGTCCTCCGGCGAACGTGCCGTCGAATTGTCGCGATCGATGCGACTGCCTGTCGTATTGATGGGGGTCGATGCCGAAGGACACCTCGTTCGCTGTGTCGCCGAGAACGGAAAGCTCGGTCCAACTTTGAAGGAAAGCGCTGAGGTGTTCTCGGAGGAGCGCCTCAGGCGCTGGTCGAGGGAGTTTCCTTTTCGGTATGGCGTTGACGAAGATGCGCTCAACCTGTTTCACACCAGCACCGAAGGCCTCGGTGTCGAAGCGCTACCCCCGCGCGCGATCCTGGTGACGGCCGCGAACATTCAGCATTGGCCGCCAAACCTCATACGTCTCGGGGGCGGGTTTGCGGGCCAAACGTGCAAGCTAGCCGCAGCTCCCTCGCTTGCCTGGCTGAGTGCGGCGAGACATCGTAAATCGACCGATCGGCGGGCCGAAGGAGGCTTCTGATGAAGGTGGACAGACACTTCAAACCGTCGTGGATCGTGTGTCCGAGCCGCTCGCCGCTCATGGCGTAAGCCTCGACACGGCCTCGGTCGTGCCGTCCAATCTTGAAGGAGCCGAATTGGTCATTGTCACCGCCCACGGCGGATTGGTGCCCGGCAACCGGTATTTTCAAGTGGTCCGAGACGATGCCGAGCTAAGGATGGCGGGGGCAGACCTTGGCTCCGCGTTGAAAAACGTCGGTGTTGCCGTTCTATTCATATGCAGCGGTGGCAGGCTCGATCCGCATCCCATGGCCAACACGACGCTAGGTCTCGCGCGGCAAGCCCTCGGCAAGGGGTGCACGACCGTCATCGCCTCACCGTGGCCGATCGATTCCCGAATCCGTCCTACTGGCTCCCAACCTTCCCGCCGGTGATCGATGCTGCGTTCGATGCCAATGCTCGCGTCCGGGACGCGTTCAGCTCGGAGCTTCGTGATTGAATGGCCATGAGCGTGTACGGCGATCCTCTGCGCACAAGGGAGCAGTGACAGTCGGGCGATCGAACGGTCGTCGGAACTGTTTTCACGATTTCGACGCCCGAACGGCGCGTGCCCGATAGAATTGCTTTGGGCACGGCTGTGTGCTCAGTCACGAGTTTCAATTGGGATTGAGCTTGGCCGCTATACGTTTCGATGCTGGCGCATTGTTCGCGATGTCCATGGCGACTTCCATCACTTCCTTGGCCACAATGGGAGTATCACCGCGCCTGATCCGCAACGCGACAATCAAAGGTTCCATGGTTGACCCAAACTCGTCATTCTCAAGAATGCTTCTTACGCGATCCCCGTGACCAGCCTCGGCCACAGCCATGGCCGCGTCTACGAACATGGGGGTAAGCTCGCGCTGCTTAGGCAGCTCTTTCAAAGCAAGTTCCAAGTGCATCTGGGCTCGATTTGCCTCGTTATGGCTGAGCAATGTCCGGGCTAGAAAAAGGTGAGCCTCTGCGTAGGACGATGACAAACGTATTGCTTCCGACGCGTCTTCAATCTGACTCTCTAGGTCATCCTGCCGTAGGCGCGCGCGCGCTAGCAAGCAACGGTGATCGGACGGATCAGATGCCATCGCGCGAGCGATAAGGTCTTCACCCTCTTCCCGATCTACGAAGCGCGACAGACCGGTAAGCGCGTGAATCCCATCCTCTCGCTGTTCGAGTGCGCTTCGATAGGCGCGTCTCGCGCTGTCCGAGTTGCCACTTCGTGCCGCGATGTCGCCCTCAAGCACGGAACAGCAGTAGCAGCGTGTATCGCCAGCAAACCACTTCGAAATTTCCTCTTGGGCAGCAGTTTCTTCGCCCCGGTGGACGAGAAATTCGGCAAGGAGACGTACGGGCGAACAGAAGCGATCTTTTTGAGCAAGCGCGACGGCCCTGCGGAAGGCCTCTTCGGCTTCAGAGGAACGCTTGGGCTGTTCCTGGAGGAGTACGGCTAATGTGAGCCAGCCGTGAGCATCGTCAACAATATCGATTGCCTTACGCGCGTAGGCTTCCGCGAGCGTCTTGTCACCAGCCGCGCTTGCAAGAAAGCCCGCACTTGTCCACGCATCGCGATCGTCGTGGAGCCGCTCCACAAGGTCCTTGGCTACCTCAATGATGCGTGCGGGCGGTTCGCCGCTCCGCTGCAGTGCACGAGCGTAACTAACGAAGACCATAGGATCTTCTGCACCGAACGCGATGGATTTCGCGAGCGCCTCGGCAGCATCCTCGTCGCGGCTATCCCGCGCAAGGAGGAAGGAACCGAGATCAGCCCAGTGGCGCCAATCCTGCGACCGCATGGCGACGCGACGAAGCACGTCGAAACCTTCCTGCTGCCGGCCACTATCGCTCAGCAGTTCGACGAGCGCCCGTCGGCTTACGAATTCCTCGTCCTCGTCGATAGCCGCGCGCAATAATTCTTCGGCTTCCCTGGCGCGATTCTCCTCCTGCAAGACACGTGCATAACCGGCGCGAGTAGTGTCTGTCAGCGCATCGAGCGTGGCGGCCTTTTCATAAAGTTGAAGCGCTAATTGGCGCTGGCCCTTTTTTTCTTTAATTGCGGCGAGCTCCGCAATGGCCATGCCATACTCAGGTTCAATATCGAGAGCCATCGCAAAAGAAGCTTCAGCCAAATCCGTCTCGCCGGCGATAACGTGAGCCATGCCTTTGATCGTGGGCCCCCACGGATTCTTGGGGCGCAGCCGGATGACTTCCTGAGATGCTTTAATCGCTTCCTCTGCTCGATCTTCGCTTATGTAGAGAACAGCAAGCTTCATCCAGGGCGCAACAGCCTCTGGACGGAGTTGAGTGGCTTCGGAGTAAAGCTCAATGGCCCTCTCAAGGTCGCCGTCATCCGTGGATTGTTGAGCTCTGCCTAAGAGTGCCTGCAGGGCGTTGTCGACGCCCCTGTATTCAGTTGCGGGCAACGCTGCATTCGCCCGGGCGCTTTCCGCCGTCGCTTTTTGATGTGCAGTAAAAGAAGTTAGAAAATCGGGAGGCGTTCGCTCTAGAATACTCGTGCGGACTAAAACCGGTGCGCGTGCAAGGATGGCATCATAAAAAGCGTGGTAGTCCATTCGGCTGTCAGGACCAACCGAACAAGCTTCGCGGGCGAGGGTAGTGGCCGTGTCGATGAGCTCATCTCGATCGTAGTAATCCGTCATAAATGACACGAGCGCACGCACGCGGCTGGAGGGGTGGCTTCGGCGCCGCATGAGGTAATAGATGTTGAAGAGACGCTCGGAGGCTGAATAGAGCGCCGTTTTGCCGTATCCAGGGCTCTTAATGACGGCGCCACGCTCTGTCAGACGTGAGAGCATCGCCGATGCCGTATTCGTCGTCACGCGAGCGGCATCAGAAACTTGTTTTGCAGTGGCTGGGTCCCACGCTTCTAATAGCGCCGCAAAAATCTTTCGCTCGGTTGGAGGGAGGCTATCAAGCTGGCTTTTGAAATATTCGGTATTCTGGTCGATAAGGAAATTTAAGTTCTCCATCAAATTATGAAGCGAAGGCGATCGCATAAAATCCGCAAGAATGTGAAGCAGGCGCGGGCTGCCGCCAGTTAGGATTTCCAGCGGGCGAATGCGCTCTGTTTTTATGTCTTGCCGAGTAAGTGCATTCCAAAGCGCGCGGCACTCTTCGCGCGAGAGAGGCTTCAAATCCAGTCGCAGGAAATCTCTCGGTAGGGCGACGTTTTCTTCCGTAACAAGTTGGGAAACCGAAGTTGCGAGAACACCAAAACAATCTGCGTCGGAGAGACGTTTCAGCAAATCTTTCGCGCCGGAGCCAATTTGATCATCAAGGATAGTTTGGAAGTTTTCGACGATGATCAAAAGGCGCTTTCCAACGCGCTTAGAAAAAGCACGCAATGTCTTTAGTGCAATATCGATCAGATCCTTCTCGCTTTGGGGAGACAGAGCCTGCTCGTAGGCATCCTTTATGGTCCGATCATCCGATCGATCCTGAAGGTGAAAAAGGCATTCGAGAAAGAACTCGCCCGGTGTTGTAATGGCGTAGCTCTCTTCGCCAAAGAAGACTGGATGCCAGCGCGCGCGAAGAGCCGGATCCCGATTTACTTCTGCCAACACGCGGCGGCACAGGGTGGTTTTGCCGGCGCCGCGCGGCGCCACGATCATCACGCGAGGCGGGATTGTCGCGCCTTCCCGAAGCGGCCCGAGGACTTGAGCGAGGTCTGCCTTGCGTACAATGAAGTTCTGAACGGACTCGTCGTCCGATTGGAAGCCGGGATTGAATCTGTACGTCGATGGCATCTAAGTGACTGAACTGGCGGGCATTTTATGCGCTCCCACGGTTCGGTGCACACTGCACGGAGAATACATGCCAGCAAATCTGTTGGCAAGCCTTGCGAATCGAGAACTCGCGATTTATGGTTCCCAGCAGATTTGTTGGGAGCGGGTTGTTCGAATTATGCGTCAATACGAGCCTTGGGCTGACCCTCGACGGGTTGGCGACTCCCAACTGGGCCCTCTCGCTTGCGAGAACCCGCAACCGCAACCGGAGGCAAATGTGACGGCCCAGTTGAAAATTCTCGCCGCTGAAATCGAGCTGCCCAAGGGTATCCAGCGCATACTTCCTCTCCCAGACGACGGCCTCGGCGCGCTTTGGACCTCGATCATCCTTGATCCGGCGGTCAAGCAGAAGCTGTTGGCTCAGGCCGTCCTGAATTTCTCGATGCGGAGCAAAGTCAGCCGCAACGTGCTCCCGCTGCATGGGGTGATTCTGTTGGTGGGGCCGCCCGGCACGGGCAAGACCTCGCTGGCGCGCGGCCTTGCGCATCGGGTGGCCAAAGCGTTCCCCGACGACAAATTCCGGCTGATGGAGGTCGAGCCGCACCAGCTCGCGAGCTCATCGCTGGGGAAGAGCCAGCGGGCCGTGACCGAGTTGTTCGCGCAAGCCATCGCCGAAGCTGCTGCCGGCGGGCCTGTTGTTGTGCTCCTGGATGAAGTCGAGACCCTGGCCGCCGATCGCGCCAAGTTGAGCATGGATGCCAACCCCGTCGACGTGCACCGTGCCACCGATGCGGTGCTAGTTCAACTCGATGCGCTTGCCGAGCGCTATCCGAACCTCCTGTTTGTCGCAACGAGCAACTTCCCGCGTGCGGTAGATAGCGCGTTTACCTCCCGCTGCGACTTGATCCTCGAAATCCCGCTGCCAAACAAGGAAGCCTGTGCCGACATCCTGAAGGATTGTCTCATCGGCCTCGGCGCCGTTTACCCCGCGATCGGCAAGCTGGTGAACGCGCCGGAATTTGCGGACTGCGCAGCGGCATGCGTCGGCCTGGATGGCCGGGCGATCCGCAAGATGGTGGGTAGCGCCATTGCCACGAACCTTGAAACGGCTACCGCGCCCGGGAACCTGACGCTCGCGCAAATCCTCGCGGCTGCCAAAGCCGCGAAGGCGAGCCGCGCGGCCGCGGAGTGCTGACCCATGAGTACCGTTTCCCGCCGCACCTTTGTCAGCACACCGGCGCGCGATTCTACCAAAACCTGGCATGCGGTCGTCGACCTGTTGGCGCCTGGCGCCACGCACCCCGCACGCAAGGAATTGCTGGATGTTGTGGGCATCGCTGCCAGTATCATCTCGGATCGGTCGCCGAAAGATCACGCGATCGTCGCGACCTGCGACGGGCCACGCACACGCGTTTACTGCCTTTTCGATGATGATGCCGTGGATGGTTCGGACGCGAACGAAGCCGCGCTCGGCTACGATGCCCTGAAGGGCGATTGGGCGGTTTCCTTGCCGTGCGATCCCGACGAACTCGACTGGGTGCAGCGCGCGCTCAAAAAGCATAGCTCGCGTATCACCGCGCGTGAACTCAACGCCAGCGTAGCCGCTGACCAAGACGAGCCGGCGGCGGTGACCGCACAGGTCTCGCTTGTGCCTGACCTCAAGGGATTGCTCGAATCATGACCGCAGTCGCCGTATCCGTTTACTCCTACACGCACTCGGTCACTTATGTGGCCGAAAATATCCTCAAAAGCCTCAAAGACATCATTCGCCTTAGCGGGCTCGACCCGGCCGCCTTTGTTGAGGACTGGGACTTGTATATGCGCGGGGTCAATGGCTGGCTGCAGTCGGGTGATCTTCAAAGCGTGATGCTTGACATCTATAACCCCAAGAATGGCCAACTCCTGTTCCAATGGAAGATCGAGATTTCCTATAGCTGGACCGGCGGCGATGGGAGCTTCTGGACTGACGCGGAAGCACTCAAATACGCAATTCGCAAAGCTGGGCTGGCTCCGAGCGAAGCGAAGTACGAGCTATGGCTACAAAACAAGCCGGGCCGGCACGACATCGCCGGCTGGGGCAAGGGGACCGTGCGGTCTACCGAAGGCATGATTCGCCAAAGTGTGGGGACGACCGTCGAGCATAGCGGCCTTAGCGGCAGCACGTCGTATTTGAGGAGGGCCTGATGCTCACGACCAACGAAGCGTTTCGCAAGTTCAAGAGCAAGCTGGAGCTGAACCAGCGCGAACAGGACAATGCGTCCTCTCGTGAAAAGGAAGTCCGCAACTACCTGGACACGAAGTTTTCCATCAGCAGCGACTTCCTAACGGGTTCCTACGCGCGCTGGACCAAGACTAAGCCGCTCAAGGACGTCGACATTTTCTTTGTGCTTAACCCGAATAAGCACGACTATCGTTCCAAGTCGCCTTCAGTCGTGCTCGCCGACTTCCACGACGCGCTTGTCACGAAATACGGGGATAAAGCCGCAAAGAAGCAAGGCCGTTCGATCAATATCGACTTCGGTGTGCATGTTGACGCGGAGGACAACACCGACTACCGGATTATGAGCGTGGACGCCGTGCCCGCCTTTGAGGCCGGTAGCGATTACGAGATTCCGGATAACGATCTCGGCAGGTGGATCAAGACCAACCCAAAGACCCATGCTGAAAAAGCCACAGCGGCTCATCAAGCCTATTCCAGCGAGTGGAAGGGCCTCGTTCGCATGGTAAAGTATTGGAACAACAACCCCAAGCACGGGGAGAAGCCGGTTAAGCCGTCTTTCTTGATCGAGGTGATGGCCCTCGAAGTGCTTCACGGCGGTTTCGGTGGGAGCTTCGACCGCGAGATTCAAGGCTTCTTCGCGACGCTCGCCGACCGCATCTTCGACACATGGCCGGATCCGGCAGGGCTGGGGCCGCCGATTAGCGACGGCATGGACCAGGCCCGAAAGGAGCGCGCACGTACGCTCCTGCGTGCAGCCGAACGGGATGCTGCATTTGCTATTGATCTGAGTCGCAAAGGACGCCAGGGCGACTCGCTAAAGGCTTGGCGAGCATTGTTTGGTCCTAAGTTCCCGATCTCGTGAGATTGCATGACGCACAATCGGCTCGGAGTTAATAATGGCTGATGCGATGGTATCGAGATTGCGCGGCGACAAGTAATAGGCGGAGTGGCGAATGGGCAAAACCACCTCTGGATCGCCGGATGATAAGGGATCGCTCCTCTCGCCCGAGGCGATGGGCGGGATTAATGCTGGTAAGGGCTTTGATTTCCAGACCCGCTATACGGTGTGCCACCTGCCGATGTGGCTACAGGATGGCACCTTTCACCAGCTCTTCACGGAAGGTACGGGCGACATCGACATCCGTTATCTTGAAAACGGAAAGTCGCGCCGAAAGCACATTCAGACCAAGGACCACGACGTCGCGCCCGCCGAATTCAAGGAGGTCATCGCGACGTTTCGTGGTTTTGAGGCGGATATGCCGGGCGTCTATCAGGAATTCCGGCTGGCGTGCCCAAGTCTTTCGCCGCAGATGCGGCCTGTTGAAACGGGACTTTCTCGCCTCCGGAACGCCAAGCCTTTCTATGACGACGAGCCTTCGGCACTCGCGCAGACTCAGCACGGCGTCGACGAGCGCATGCGGAACGTGGGTCTGAGCGACGAGGACATCGCCTTCATCCACGCGAAAGTTTACATCGACGTCGGCTATGGCTATCTGGCGCACGATGAGAAGGCGCTTGATCACTTCATCGGCAGGATCCTCGACCACCCTGAATTCGCAAGTAAGATTCGAGCGATGGTTCTGCCCGCTTACGATGCTTTGCTGCGCAAGATTGGCGCCAGCAAAGGCGTCGTCCTGGACAAGTCGTCGCTCGAGACTTTGTTGCGTTCTGCGGTTCTCACTGACTTGTCCGCAGAAGCCAGCGTTACGCTCTGGGTCCACAACTGGACGAAGGAAGCATTCACACCGCCAGCGGACTACGAGTTGGATTGGACGCCTCTCTTTGACCGCGGGTCGCGCAAAGTGCCTTCGCCCAATGCCTGGACAAATGAACTTGTCCCGCAACTCGATGCCTTGAGGAAACAGATTATGGCAGCGGGCGCCGTGCGTACCATACGGTTCCGCGGAAAATGTGCCCTCTCAACCGGCATCGCTCTCGGCGCAACCTTCCCGGCGGTGGGCAGCTGGGCGTTCGAAATCCCGCAGCCGCCCGCAAAGGATTTTTGGCGCTCGGACGCGACGCCGACGCCCGGTTACGTCCTGCAGACGGAAATCACCGAGGCCGACCCAAGTGGTGCCGATCTCGTTCTTGGCTTGAACATTCGTGGCGATGGCCGCATGGATGTCATGCGGTACGTTGAGTCCACCGGTCAGACGCCTAATGCGTTCGTATTCATGGCACCGCCGAGCCAGGGAGCGCAGTCCATCGGCGGCGATGGCGACGCCGTCGCTATGGCAATGGCCGTCCGGGAAGAGCTTGGCAAGCTGCTGAAGGTCCGTCAGCTCCGCACGACCAGGCTGTTCTTCTATGGGCCGTTCGCACTTTCGGTCTTTCTCGGCCAGCAACTTACTTCGGTCGGAAGGATCCAATTGTTCGAGTACCAAGACCCCAGTTACGTTTCAAGCAGCCTTTTGAAAACCTAACCCGCTCATTGCGTCCCTTCCACGCCCCCCCCCCGGAAAACGACCAGAACTGATTAGGCTTCAAAGGCATTCGAAGAGGGCTGGGAAGTCTTCGGATCTCTCGCTATCGATTTTATATTTTTTCCAACAGGCTATTTCGACGGATCGGACATTCAGAAAGCCCAATCACCAGATTATGTTTTAGCAGTATTACAGTCGATACGATGGCTCCGACGATGGAACCGGCCGATTGTACAGCAATATGCAAGCAGGCAACTTCGCCATAGGGGCTGCCAGTTCTCTCGCAATGGGTTGATGGAAGGCGAGCCGACAGCACACTTTGTTCGCATGGCGCAGCGGGCCGGCGACCTCTTTTTCGGAGAAGGAGTGCGACCGGATCAAGACCCAAGCCATCGCCACTTGGGGCCCTATTAACCGGTCTCGTCGCTCCACTTGGTCCCGCGTAAGCGTCACTATGCTCACGCTCCTGCGGGTGCCACTTCTCTCAAGGCGATGCGCCCCGGCGCACGCCCAAAACGTTAACGAGCAGAACCGATCGATACGGACAGCTGATCGGTGATCTCTTGCAACTCTTTGCCCCGATGATGGCTCGGTTTTTGGTGATCTAGAAACTTCACAGCACGAGGCGCCATCATCTTGCCAGGCCAGGGCGAGCAGCAATTCTGAGCGGCTTCCGTCCTGAACATCAAAACGCGTACGCTTGATTGCGACACGATCGCGCCCTTCAGTTCCGGGAGGCATGCGCCTGAGATACAATCGTTTTGCACGGGGCACAGGTTGGACTGCGTCGCTCCAACCTATGCGACTGCAAACCAGAAAGATGGGACTTCTCAGTTACGGAGTTTATCATTCCGCGCGGTGATGCATCCCCAACAAAAATCAATTATCCGGCGGCACGAAGCGAAACAGGCATTCTTATTTTTCCTGCGTGGTTGACGCTGGTCGGCTCCTCAACAATGTTGAAGCGCCATGACGCGCTCATGGCTACCGAAGATTGAGAAGAGTGCGATGACGTTTTTGAGCTTCCGGCTTACCATTACCCGTGGCGGATATATCGCGTGATGACGTCGCCGCTTGAACGTGAGCTTCACCTTGGCCTGAACCTGCATGGCGCTGGGGGACATGCAGCAGCGTGGCGGTGGCCCGGAAATCCTCCTGGGGCATTCTACGATATTGAGCATTACGTGCGAGCCGCAAAGCTCGCCGAGCGTGGAAAGCTCGACGCGGTTTTCCTCGCCGACACGCCAGCGCTCAATCCGGCAATCGACAAAACCCCGCCCCTCAATGGCATCGAGCCGACGATTACGCTTGCCAGCATCGCACGAGAAACAAGATTCGTCGGTCTGATCGGCTCGGCATCCACCACGTACAACGAGCCTTATAACCTCGCGCGCCGATTCCAGTCGCTTGACGTTGTCAGTGGCGGCCGCGCGGCCTGGAACGCAGTTACGACATCCAATGTCTATACGACGAGGAGCTTCGGCGGCTACGAGCAATCCCGTGATGACCGTTATCGCCGCGCTGAAGAATTCGTGGAGGCCGTGCGAACCCTTTGGCATAGCTGGGGAGAAGGCGCCCTTATTCTGGACCAAGCGTCCGGGCGGTTTGGTGATCCGAGCAGGCTGCGGACGACGAGGCATGCCGGCGAGTTTTTCGACATCAGTGGGCCCCTGACACATCCGGGCTCAAGACAGGGGCGGCCGGTTATTTTCCAAGCCGGCGGATCGGATCAAGGGCTTCAGTTTGCGGCGCGAAGCGCCGATGCCGTGTTCTCATCGACAGGCAATTTGGAAATCGCCTTGCGCGAGGCCGATCGCCTCAGGTCGTTTGCTTCTCAACATGGACGAAGGGCGCCCCTTGTCCTGCCGGGCGTCGTCACGTTCGTTGGCGGAACGGAAGAGGAAGCCATCAAGCGCAAGGCAGAGCTTGACGAACTTATCAACTTTGACGTTGCCCTTGATGCGCTGTCCGGTCGTTTCGGTATTCCTGCCGAAAGGCTGAAGATCGACGAACCAATCGACCCCAACTTACTGCCGCGACATGCGGACGCGGCTTTTTCCATCGGCCAGTATCGCACTGTGGAAGCGCTCGTGCGCTCCGGCAAAACGGTCCGCCAGATCATCGTCGAGGCGCCTGCTTACGGTCACCGGGTGCTGGTCGGATCGCCGGAGCAGATTGCCGCTTCCTTCGAAGAGTGGTTCCGGGCTGGCGCGGTGGACGGGTTCAACGTCATACCGGATGTTCTGTCCGACGGCACGCCTGCGTTCGTCGACCATGTTGTTCCCGTCCTGCAGCGGCGCGGCTTGTTCCGTTCGGACTATCGCGGCGAAACGCTGCGCGAGCATCTTGGCATTCCACTGCAGGGCGAGCCCACCGACCAGGTCTCCGCCGCCTGAGTGCTTCTCCTTTATCACAATCGGAGCTTATCATGTCTAAGCCGGCTGCCGTTCGTTCGACGTTTCTTCTCAAAATTCTGAACCGTCGTCTGACGTCTCGCGCCGCAATCATCGCCATCACGATGTCTGGCCTTTCGAAAGCGGATGCCGTGCAGGCGGAAGACGCGTCGGCTGGCAAGCCGCGATCCGGCGGGATTATCCGGTATGGACACTTCCAGGAGCCGCCATGCCTTTATGGTGGTTGGGTGCAGCAATGGTACCTTCAGCGTCAGTTCAGTGACAATCTGGTCGCCAGGGCTGAAGACGGCAGGATCCTGCCTTGGCTTGCGACCGCATGGACCATTTCGGATGACCGCAGAACTTACACATTCCAGATCAAGCCCGACGTCAAGTTCACGGACGGGACGTCTCTGGACGCCCAGGCGGTCGTCGATAACATCAATGGATGGCTGAGCGACAATCCGGAGCTGGAGAACCCCACAGCCGGCCCTTATCTCAAGGGCGTCTTCGAATCCGCGGCGGCGACCGGGCCGCTGACGCTCAAGATCACCTTGAAGACGCCATTCGAGCCGCTGCTGAATGTCTTTGCGCAGTCCTCGCAAGGTATCCTATCGCCGACGGGGCTGAAGCGTGGCAAGGCCGTGAACTGCGAAAGCCCGGTCGGTTCGGGTCCGTTCATCGTGGAGAAATGGAACCGCGGCAAGAACGTCATATTCCGTCGAAACCCAAACTATAGTTCGGCGCCGGCCACTGCCAAGCATCAAGGCCCGGCCTATGTCGAAGGAATTGAGTGGCGTTTTCTTGCTGACCCCACGATACGCTACGGCTCGCTTCTGACCGGCGAATCCGACGTTGTCTATCATATCCCGGCCGTCAATTGGCAGGACGCCAATTCCCGGTTCAAGGTCGTGCGTCACCTCACGGGCGGAACGCCGCTTCGGCTTGCATTGTACTCGGAGAGACCGCCGTTCGACGACGTGCGTGTCAGGCAGGCTTTTGCTTACGCCTCCGACCGGCGTGCTGCCGTGCAAGCGGCGTTTCTCGGCTCGCTGCCCTATGAGGGCAATTTCGCTTTGAGCCAAAGTTCCCCGGAATATGTCAGCGACCTCTCAAAATCCTATTCCTATGACCTCGAGAAGGCGAACAAGCTGCTCGATGAGGCCGGCTGGACGGAGCGCGATGCAAACGGCATCCGCAGCAAGAACGGCAAGCCGCTGATCATACGCATCACCTACACCAACGCCTTTTCGCCTCCGGATGGCGATCAGGTCCTGCAGATCATCCAGCAGCAAGCGAAGGCTGCAGGGTTCGATGTGCGGCTCCAGCCGACCAACCAGGCTGATTTCTGGGCAGGAAAGAATCTTGGTCCAAATGACTACGAGATCGTTCCCCTATATTGGGTTGCGCCCGGCGCCGAGATCTATCGCATCTCGTACAAGCCCGACCTGAATGGTGTGCGCAATCCCTTCAATCCATCCCGCTATCAGGATCTGCCGCTGTGGGACATCATCCAGAAGGCCGAACAGGCCGCTGACAAGGCGCAGCGCATCGCGCTTTATCAGCAGGCCGAACGGCGGATCGTCGAGAACGCGCCGTCCCTGAGTTACACGGTTTTGGATGTCACCCTCGCTTTGGCCGATAATGTGAAGGACATCTGGCTCGACAGCGGGTCGGTGGGCGAGCCCGTTTTCTCGGACGCATATTTCACCGGCAAGAAATGAATGCGGTGAAGACGATAGGCAATCGAAGCTTTTGGCTGGCGCGGCGGCTCTTGTCCGGCCTGATTGTGGTCTGGGCTGCGGCAACGTTCACCTTCTTTGTGCAGTTTCTGATGCCCGGAGAACGCGCCCAGATCATCTTCAATGCAAATACCGGAAACGTGGGAGAGATTCCTCGGGACCAGCTGCTCGCCATCAACGCCAGATATGGCTTCGATCAACCCGTCATCGTGCAATACGGAAAGTATATAAGGGATGTGATGCACGGAGATCTTGGGCAGTCTTACGTTCAATATCAACCTGTCACGGACCTGATTGCGCGCCAGATCGGACCGACGATTGCACTCGCCTTTGCCGCGATGTTGACTGCTTGGATCATCACCATCACGACAACCGTTCTTTTTGCCAGGCGTGACAACATATGGTCCAAGGCGCTAGGCGGCTTTCAGGTCTTCCTCGCAACACTGCCGCCCTATTGGCTGGGGACAATCCTGCTGGTCGTTTTCGCGATCCAGCTTCGCTTTTTTCCTGTCGTCGGCGGCAACACGCTCATGGGCCTCGTTCTGCCGACGATGGCCCTGGCCCTGGAAATCTACGGTTTCCTTGGTCAAGCGGTCCTGAGTGAATTCACGCGGGTTCTTGATCAGCCTTTCATCACATCATCGAGAATGCGCGGCACGGGAGATTTCAGTGTCCGTTTGCGTCACGCTCTGCGCCATGCTGCCTTGCCGGGGATCACGCTTTCCGGCTGGATCATAGGGAAGCTGCTCTCCGGCGCGGTATTGATCGAAGCGGTCTTCGGCCGCCAGGGGCTGGGCGGCGTCCTTGTTGCAGCAACGTCCACACGGGATGTCCCGGTCGTCTCGGGGGTGGTTCTGGTTTCAGCAGCGCTGTTTGTCGCTACCAGCTTGATCGTGGATTTCACGGTGCAGCTCGTCGATCCCAGGATGAAAGAGGCATGAGTTTCGCCACTAGCTCCGCCGGACATGCAAAAGCGTTCATAACTGCAAGAGTGCTGACGGGCGCCCGTAGGTTTCCGGTTCGGGTCTATGTCGCGGCTTTCTTTATGGCGTTCTTCCTCATCGCGGCGATTGAGCCGAAACTGCTTCAGACGCATGATCCTTTAGTGCTGAGCCTGACGTCACCTCTCAAGGCCCCTTCCTTGACGCATTGGCTGGGGACGGACCAGTCCGGACGGGATCTCTATTCCCGCATCGTGGCGGGGACACGTCAGTCTCTCTCGATTGGGCTAGGTGCGACTGCGCTCAGCCTTGCCCTCGCGCTTGCACTCGGCGTGACGGCGGGCCTGTCTGGCGGCTGGATCGACAATGTGCTCAGCCGGCTGTTCGACGCCTTGTTCGCTCTCCCCACTCTGTTTCTTGCGCTTCTCTTCGTTTCGTTGTTGGGCACCTCGGTCCCGACGCTGGTCATCGCAGTCGGCCTTGGAACATCGCCCGGATATGCGCGGATGGTGAGGGTGCAGGTTCTGAGCGTTAAAGCGACCGGTTATGTTGAGGCGGCAAAGGCGCTAGGCCACTCGCCGAGACGCATCCTGTTCAAGCATATTCTCCCCAACGCAATCAGCCCACTTGCGACAATGTTCACGCTCGGTGTCGGGCAAGCCATCATTTGGGCATCCGGCCTTTCCTTTCTAGGCTTGGGAGTTGCGCCCCCCTCATCGGAATGGGGCGCGCTGCTCAATGCCGGGCGTAACTACGTGATCTATGCCTGGTGGCTCGAGGTCATGCCCGGTATTGCCATCGCTGCCTTCGCACTCTCAGTTACTGTTGTCGGCCAGTACGTGCAGCAACGCCTGGAAGGAAGGATTGAGCTTCTATGAACGTGACCTATCCCGCAGCCTCCTTCCGGCAAAATGCCACATCGCCCGCGGCTAGCAACCCGTTGCTCGGGGTACAAAACCTCAACGTTTCCTTCGGGCCGGCGCATTCGCGACGAGATGTTGTAAAGGGGGTCTCTTTCGCGGTTGAGGAAGGCCGGTGTGTCGCGATCGTCGGTGAATCGGGGTCAGGCAAGAGCGTTACGGCCCGGACGTTGGTTGGTCTTACCGGGGCGCGTTCTCATGTCCAGGCTGACCGCCTGGCTTTTCAGGACAAGAATATCGATGGCCTAGGTGACAAGGAATGGAGAGCCTTGCGCGGCAAGCGCATCGGTTTCGTCTTACAGGACGCGCTTGTGTCGCTCGATCCGCTAAGACCGGTTGGCAAGGAGATCGGTGAAGCGCTGAGTGTTCACCGTGCAATCAGGGCACGCGCAGACTTGACCGAACGGGTGGTTGAGCTTCTGAAGCTCGTGGGCGTGCCCGAGCCGGCCGTCAAGGCGCGGCAGCTTCCACATGAGCTGTCAGGAGGACAACGGCAACGAGCCTTGATTGCGACGGCAATTGCTCTCGATCCAGCTCTTTTGATCGCAGATGAGCCCACGACGGCGCTGGACGTTACGATCCAGGCTCAAATCCTGGATCTGCTCAGCGAAACCCGCGAGCGCGGCAAGGCTATGATCCTCATCAGCCACAATCTCGCCGTCGTATCGCAGATGGCCGACGAAGTTATTGTCATGCGACACGGCGAAATCGTCGAGCATGGCTCATTAGAACAGATTTTTGGCGATCCGAGACATGAATATACGCGGGGTCTTCTCAAGGCGATCCCATCCGTCCGGTCACGCGGAAGCCGTCTTTCGTCCTCTAAGGCGCCGCGCTTCGTCTCGGCTGAAGGTGAAGAGGTCAGAGCGCTGGCCAAACCGGATATCGCACAGCCTGGTAGGCCCGTGCTTGAGGCGGAACGGCTCGTCAAGCGCTTTCGTGGGCCGGATGGCGAGCTGCGTACTGTTGTGAATGACGTCTCGTTTCACCTCGGCCATGGAGAGACGCTTGGCATCGTCGGAGAGTCAGGGTCTGGGAAGACGACCGTGGCACGAATGGCGCTCGCGCTCGAAATGCCTGATGAAGGCGACGTGACACTCGGAGGTGCGCCGTGGACTTCTGCGACTGAGAAAGAGCGGCGCCGAAGGCGATCGGATATCTCGGTCATCTACCAGGATCCACTAAGTTCATTCGATCCACGCTGGACCATCGAGCGCGTCATTGATGATGCCTTGGCAAGACGCCGCGGAGATCCCCTCGACAGAGCCAGTCGACAATCCGAGGCCAGCGAGTTGCTCGATCTTGTGGGGCTGTCACCGAGCTTCAGGACAAGGCGCCCACTCGAACTGTCGGGCGGTCAACGTCAGCGGGTTGCGATCGCCCGCGCGATTGCTCCGCGCCCCAGGATCATCGTGTGTGACGAGCCGGTCGCGGCACTTGATGTATCCATTCAGGCGCAAATTCTCGATCTGCTTGGCGATCTCAAGGCTCATTTGGGCGTCAGCTATCTATTCATCTCGCATGATCTCGGCGTGGTGCACCACCTGAGCGACCGTGTTCTTGTCATGAATCATGGCGTGGCCGTCGAAGTCGGCGGAGCAGACGATGTATTTTTACGGCCTCGGCAATCCTATACGAGGAAGCTGGTTGCGGCCGTTCCACAATTGCACTTCCAGGCGGCTTAAAGTCAAGGCCAGCCACTCCCCGTCGGCTCAGCGCTAGGCTGAGCGCACGGACCAGGCGCTGCGCAAGGCAGCTAGATTTTGCCGTGGCTCTCCCATGCATGCATCCGCGCCAGCCGGAAGCCCGTCTGCCTATTCGGACGATGCAAATGCCCGTCCTTTAAGAGGTGGCACTGCCAGACGGAAGTCCACAAGACGATGGCCGATCACCACACCGGCGCAGGTGGATCTAGCCGCGACGGGGCTCACAAGCTTCGGCCGAGCGATTTGTCGCTTCAAGCTGGCGCGCCAGTCAGACCTGCGCAAATGCGTGGGCAAAAGCCTTGCGACGGGACATTCGCCGGAGCAGATCGCCGGCCGGCTGGTGCTGAAGCATGGCCGCGCCTGATGTGCGCCAGCTTGTTTTGGAGCACCAAGGACCCCCGAAGCGAGCGCTGCATCATTCGTTGTCACATAGATGTATGGTATGTAGTAGCCGGTCTGCCCGCCAGGATCACGAACTTGGATTCCTGAGTAGTGCTCCAAGTACGGTCCGACTGTGCTTAAGCCATAGCACGCTACGCCCACAATACCGATCGCCGGGTTTGCTGCAGGTACTAAGGTCTGTACCTAATTAGCGAACTCTGATTCCCTCGCAGCGGGTTGATTCCACGCGGGGGACTTCGATGCGCAAAGGACTGTTCTGGCTCAACGACAAGCAATGGACTCTGATAGAGCCGCATCTGCCAACGAACCAGACCGGACCGGTGCGCGACGACGATCGACGCGTCATCAGCGGTATCATTCACATGCTTCAGTGCGGCACACGCTGGCGCGATTGCCCGCCCGACTATGGTCCGTACACGACGATCTACAATCGTTTCAATCGCTGGGCCAAGCGCGGACATTGGCGGGCGATCTTTGAAGCGCTCGCCCGCTGCGGCAAAGACGGCGTGACTTTGTCCATCGACTCCACCACGATCAAAGCGCATCGCTCGGCGAGCGGCGGAAAAGGGGGGAGCATGAACAAGCGATCGGCCGCTCGCGCGGCGGGCGGACCACGAAAATCCACGCGCTGAGCGACCCTGACTGCCGACCTTGCGCATTTCATCTCACTCCAGGCCAGGACGCTGATATTGCCGCAGCGCCAGCCCTTTTGGAACTCGCGCCACCCATGTCTGCCCTCATTGGCGACAAAGGGTACGACGGCGACGGCTTTCGAGCCGAAATCGTCGATCGTGGTGCCAAGCCCGTCATTCCAAACAAATCCAACAGGGTTACTCTCCACAGCTTCAGCAAACGCGCCTACAAGGGGCGCAACGTCATCGAGCGCTGTTTCTGCCGCCTCAAGGATTTCAGGCGTGTCGCAACTCGCTACGACAAACTAGCCAGGAACTTCTTGGCTGCCGTCCATCTCGCCGCCATCGTTGCCTATTGGATCAATTGAGTCCGAGCCCTAGCTCCTCTGGCAGTGGACGAGTCGCGTCCCTTGTGATGCTGAACATGATATTTATGGCTTGGCAGTTAAGAAACGCGCTGCCCTGCTCGTCGCCCCGGTGGTAAAGCGGCGCATCAACGGAATGCCTTTGACTTCGTGTATTGCTGCAATCCTCCTGCTTGTTCTACTCTATCATGTGAACTCAACCTTCACATCGCTAGCGGATTCTCAGGCCAGCCGAGATTTGTCGGGGCGAGTAGGGGGGCCGCCCAGCCACTTTGGCGACTGCCGATGACGGCCGCGAGAGGGCGTGCGGATGGCGGCGCATGACTTTCCGAACGATGGCCGCTTCCGCGTGGGTAACACACGAGGGATGCTGGTCCTGCTCTGTCTCACGCTGGAAGCGCACCAAGTACACGGGATGACCTTTCGCGCAATGCAAGTCCACCTCTCGCCGGCTTTGTGGCCGCCGAAGCCCGGACTGGGTTCCGCTCGTGCACAGGCGGCGGCCGTAGCCGACGGGGCATTTTCAGCCGGAATGACGTGCATTAATACGTACTTGCGGTCCTTCCGCGTCTGTCTCCTAGTCGTGGAATAGAATGGGCGGACAGCCTGCCGCCTCATGTTCGGGGAAGGCTTCGCCAAGCTCGCGGAGAACATCCGCGCGCTGCGTCACGCAGGTATCCCGTCCGTGCAGCAACAGGGCGCCTGCAACAAGTCGCGGGTCTTGCGGCTCGTTTCGATGCGGAGCGCGTTTTCGTACGATCGCTGTCGCTGCTGTCGATCAGGTTGGCACCAGTCGTGTGCACTCCACGACAACATATTCCGGAATGCTGTCCAGCGAGGAATTGCCGACGGCCCGATAATGCCAACGGGCGATCGAAGCGCTCATCCCTTCTGGAGTAAAGAGTCGGAATTCGGTGGAGGAACTCGCCCGGACGTCAACAGCGGAAATCAATGGGGCCGCGAGACGATGCAGTCCCGCGGCCTCGCCACCGGAATTTAGTGAAAAGACAGTTTAAGTATGAAATCCCTCAGCCGGTGTTCTTACAGGAAAACACCCTGTTCCGACACTTGACAATCCGGACGGCTACTGGGAAACGCGTGCAACCGCAGACCAATGCGGCCGCGAGATCGATGAAGAAGCCGGCTAAAATTTGACGGTTCGCCTGTCCTATTCGCCTGTCATAACGGTTGCCAAGCGTCGAAAGAGTGTGCAGCGAGCAGAGCAGCGCTCCTATTGCGCTATTCGTAGTCGTCGGCTTCGTGCAGGAATGGTGATCCTGCGGGTGCCGTTTGAGCGTATCATTGCTGTTGCGCTGATTGCACGATGTTCGTGCATAACTGCCGGTTGCCGAGGCCCGCTTCAGCGTCATACGGCTTCCGTTCGCTTAAACCATTTCCTCGGTAAGCCAATGTAGTAGCCGCGCCTGATCTCGACCTGCAACTGCACGCTACCGCGAAGGCGATCTCCGATAGGTTCCAGCAACCGCCTTCCGTAGGACGGACGCGGGTGCCGGTCAGATCATCAGTTAGTGCCAACCCGATCAACCCCTGTAGAGGCCGACAAGCACGATCTGGCGGCGGAGAACGTCTGGCGCACGGTGCGCGAAGCGGCTGAAGACGCTCCAATGGCGCTCGAGCCGGCGAAGGCTGAGGGGGGCGGCGACGCCGGCCGAAACCATCGTGATTGCAAGGAAGCAGAGGACCATAACTGAGTCGAGGCTGAACTGCTCCAACCAGATGCAAAGCAGGAGCACGGTGATCGCGGTCGGGCACGGGATCAGGCGGCAATTGGGAGTTGGTTTCGTCGTTGGCCCACGGGTCGCGCCGTCTCCAAATGGCTCGAAGCCGAGTGAGATGACGGGCCTGCCGGCGATTCCCTGCTGAACGCATCCAGCAAGGGCTATTGCGCAGAGTAGCGAGGCTGCCGCGGCGATCATGTCGGCATGCCGCGCGCGTCCAATCCGCTTTGATCCCCCCGCTCAAGCCGCATTCAGCGCCTGGGCGAGGTCCGCGATCAGATCCGACGGGTTCTCGATCCCGATCGACAGCCGGATGGTGGAATCGAGCACGCCGATCTTTTGGCGGATGTCGGCGGGAACGCCGGAATGGGTCATGGTCGCGGGCAGGCTCGCGAGCGACTCGGTGCCGCCGAGGCTCACCGCCAGCTTGAGGATTTGCAGCGCATTGAGGAATTTCACCGCCGCCTCCTTCCCGCCGACGATGTCGAACGAGAAGGTCGATCCCGCGCCCAGGCATTGTCTCGCGAACACCCGCCCCGAGGGCGAGGCCTGCTCGTGATGGCCGAGATAATGAACCCTGGCGACCTTGGGGTGGTCGCGCAGATAGCTCGCGACCAGGCGCGCATTCGCATCGGCCTTTTCCATGCGCAGGCTCAGCGTCTCCAATGAGCGGTTGATCATCCAGCACGAATGCGGATCGAGCTGGGTGCCGATGGCGCCGCGCAGCGCCTTGATGCCCTTCATGATCGCCTTCGATCCGAGTGCGGCGCCCGCGATCAGGTCGGAGTGGCCGCCGACATACTTCGTCAGCGAATACAGCGACAGGTCCGCGCCGTGCTCGATCGGCCGCTGAAACACCGGGCCGAGCAGCGTGTTGTCGCAGGCGATGATCGGCGTGTGTCCCTGGGCCTTGCCGACGGAATCGGCGATGCGGCGGATCATCGCGATGTCGACGAGGCCGTTGGTCGGATTGGCCGGGGTCTCGATCAGGATCATCGAAACCCGCCCCCTCCCCGTCGCCTCCTCCGCGGCCTGCCTGACGGAGGCCTCATCGATGCCGTCGGCAAAGCCGACCGCGCCGATCGACAGGCGCGCCAGCGTGTTCGTCAGCAGCGTTTCCGTGCCGCCATAGAGCGGCTGGGAGTGCAGGATGACGTCGCCGGGCCGGACGAAGGCGAGGATCGTGGTCGCGATCGCCGCCATGCCCGAGGAGAACAGCGCACAGCTCTCGGTGCGCTCGTAGACCGCGAGCCTGTCCTCGACGATCTCGCTGTTGGGGTGGTTGAAGCGCGAATAGACCAGGCCCGCGCCCATGCCTTCTGGCGGCTCACGCCGGCCGGCGACGTAATCGAAGAAGTCCTGGCCGTCTTCGGCGGTCTTGAATACGAAGGTCGAGGTCAGGAACACCGGCGGCTTGATGGCGCCTTCCGACAATTGCGGATCATAGCCATAGGTCAGCATCAGGGTTTCCGGATGCAGCATATGGTTGCCGATATGGATCTTCGACGGGAACGGTTTTACCATGGCTGCCTCGCTGTTCTGATGCTCGCCGCGCGTTGCGGGCCGAATCGGTGGTACCCCGCGGTGGTCACGAAATCGAGCCTGTATGCAGGTTCGTCAGCACCTGCTCCGGCAGCGGATCTCCAGACATGCTCAAATGCGTCAGTAGGTTCTCGGGTAGGCTGGTTAGCTGGCTATGGTTAGCGAGGAGGAGCACGAGCCCGGGCGGGAGCGCCTCAGGTAAGCTGGTTAGCTGGTTGCCCCTAACGGCGAAAGTATGGAGCATAGCGGGGAAGCCCTCCGGCAGACTCGTCAATTGATTGTCGCTGAGCTCGAGATATTGGAGCGAATCAGGGTGGATCTCCGCTCCTGCCCCCTTTTGTTCGTCTGAAGAGATCCCATCGGCGCGCAGAATCTGTCCTGCCTCAAAAGGATCCATTCCATACTCCCTTGCCAGGACTGTGTAGACTTAGTCCACCCGATACGTTGTAACCTCTGAAGCACTTACCTGTCGGTAAGCTGACGAAGAAGCTATCGCCAGGTGGCGACCATAGGAGTTGGAAACGCGGTGATCGTTGCGCCTGCCCGAAGCTGCTCGACCATTTCAGCACGACCATCATATGACAGGGACGTATCCGCGTGGAGGCGTCTGATTTCCACCTCGCCGTCCCACCGTCCCACCGCCGCCTTGCTCTGCGCGGCCGTCCCCTGTCGCTGCCTGAACTGTTCGGCTGCCCGCGCCGCACACATCGCGCGCTGGCTCTCGGCGGACGCAGTGGGACGGAGTGCTCACAGTCTATGACGTGGCAGATTCAGCTCATGCGGAGGATGACGTAGACCAGAGGGTTGAAAATTGGGCTGCCGAACGGGACGTGGGCGCGCTCGAATTCGAGAAGAAGCCCTAACGCGATTAAATCTCTCCGAGAGAGAGCAACATCTCGATCTCGGATCGTTGTCGGTGTCGACGCTTCAAATTCAGGCTGATGACGTATCCCAGCGGATCGTCACCGTAATAGTTGCGCGTCGGGCAATCGGCGCCGGTCTCGACGGCGGCGCGATAGCGATTGCGGCCGTCGAGGATATTTCTCTTGAACACGCCGACTGCTTCGCGCACGCCGTTTTCGCTGACGTCGGACAAGAACTCGGCATAGGCGTCGCCCTCGATCCGCGCGAAAATGGCAGCGATGGGATCCGGCTCAAGCTGGGTCATGCCGCCAACCTAATGAGCGGTTGTGCTAGCGCTCTGGGAGCCCGAATTCGTGGCCGCCGCCCTGCAGAGGGGCAAGTCCTTGACGGATCTCGTCGAAGCATTCCAGCTCGCTGCGCACGCCATAGGGTAGCGCAGCAGAGTGCCGACAAGGCCTTTGTCCATCGGCTCGAGCGCAATGATATGCTCGCGGTCGGTCAGCACCACCCGGCCGATGGCGACCTTGTCCATCTCTCGAATGGTCTCGCGGATCACGGCCAAGGCGTCGTGGCCGACCTTGCCGTCCGGGCGCTGGCAGTAGGGGCGGATCAGGTAGCGGGGATCGATGTCGGGCCGGTCGACGAACTCGTCGATCTCGATGGTACGTGTCGATTCGAGCGCGATCTCCTCGAGCTCCTCTTTCGAGACCTAGATGTACTGACCCTTCTCGAGCTCGTAGCCCCGACGATGTCTTCGTTCGGTACCTCGTTGTCGGTGTCGGCGTCGACCTTCACGTACTTGATGCGGTGTCCCGGTCTGGCGGTTGAAGGCGATACTGTGTTTTCCCAAAAAGGCCAGGCCTTCTTCCTCAGCTCGCGAGGCTGCCGTCTGTCGGCGACCGGCCTGCAGAGCGCCAGCAAAGATTGCGTGAGCCAGCCACCACGTATGATTCCACGGCGCGGCCAAAATGAATGCGAGCGACGATAGCCGACCCATACGCTACTCAGAAGGAGGCAATCCGCGCCGCGGTCGATGCCGTCCAAGCGAACGGAAAGGCAGGGCACGACGCTTAGGTTCTCGTTCAAAGGGAGAACCACCAATTTAGAATCGAGTGGACACATGGCCACGACCCATACCCCACCAGCCGGCTAATCGCGGACCACACGAGATCGGCCGACCAATCCTGGTAGGTGCCTTGCAGTCCTTCTCCGCGATAATTGGCAGCACCCTTTGGGAGTTCAGCCTCTCGGGGGCCGAGGTGGCCAGCCTTGCTAACTCCGAGGGCGACGGCTGGTGGTAGGGACAGTGCTTTCGGGGGCGCGAGCGCCGAATCACCCCTGCGCTGGCCGTTTTTCGGAGCGGTAAGCCGCTTGAAGTCCCCGCCTTTCCGCTGAATCTTCACCAACGGTGCGAGCTGGAATCACTGCTTCCAACCACAGTCCAAAGGAAACCTGATATGATCCCTATTGAGCAGTCCTTTATTCGAGCGCTAACGTTGCTTGACGGACCAAAACCGACCGAGCAACGGCCTGAAATCGTCGCCCACCTGGATACTATTGTAGACTATGCACGTGACGAATTTCAAAGCGATGGCCCTGAACCACCTCGACAGTATCGGTCGAGATACGTCGACTATTGTTAAGGAAAAAATGGAGCTGGCTCTGATCGCCACTGAAAAATTGATTATAGCTATCGTCGAGCGCAACTGGCGGGGAATAAGATCCGAGCGATGTCCATGCAGGAACGTTGCAACTAGGCAATACGCCGGCCGCTGGTCGCGATCAGATAAGCATGACCGATGACGACCTCCACCAAAGACATGCACGCAGCGCAGCCCGACGGGAATATAGTGCACTGCGTAAGGCTGCGCTGGTGAGGAGGCGGCTAAGCAGCGAGCGCAGCAATTAGCCGAGACCAACACGGTCGAACTTGGCAGCTCACTTGCAAGATTGCGAGCTATCCGTCGCGCGCGAACTGAGGCGCTTAGTTTGTGCAATTCTCGCCCTTACCCTTTGCCATGGCGTTTGTCCCTCACAGATACGATCCCGTTCGCCCGGCGCCGGCGCGTTCAGGTCTTCCTGGTAAAACTTCACCGCAGTTTAGCAATGCTCCATGCCTCATACTCGGATCGGCGGCTCTGACGCGTTCGTCTCAAATGTAATAAGTCGGCCCCGATTTCTGCGAAACGATAATAGGTCAAGTCATCGCCTCCGACATTGCGCAATGGGAGCCGGAGGCCGAAGCCTCAGGCGTCGCCGCGGATTGATCGCATGGCGTCACCTGCTGCAAAGGTGACCGTCGGCGACACGCTGAAGGGAGGATGGATCCTCTCGTTCTATGCGATGAGGGGAACGCCGGCCCCCCACGGGTGGCGCGCGCCGAAGGCGGAACGGGGCAGTGATGGCGATCGCCGAGAGGCGAGCCCCTTTCCCGAGTGCCGCTACCGGGCGCCCCGATTTACGGGCTTCGATGTTCGACGAAGAAGTCTTTTAACGCGGCAGTTAGGAGCTGGGGCAGCTTGTCAAGCGCATTGCTAGGCATTGCTTCAGTCTCCGCAGCCCATGCGCATGGAATTTAAATCCCGATCGTCGGCCCGGCGGCGTCGGGACCGAGGCGAACAGAACTGGATCTTCACTTTGACGTCACGGTCCAGTTATTGAACTTGAAGTCCATTCCGCCTGGGGACGAGGTGATCTCGACGCCGTATTGGACGCTACCGACGTTTATGTCGCCGAAGTAGCCTTTCGACTTGATCCACTCTAGGATGCCCTTGATGTCCACTGTCCCGCTATTGCTCTTCGAAGTGGGCACCAGCGAGATGACGTTGTGACCATTGTTCCCTTGAAACACGTTCCAGGTCGTCCCTCCCACCTCGACGTTAGTGTAGACCGGGATCGCCGCCCCGGAGGGATCCTGCCGATAATGATAAGAAATCGGCTTAACGTTGCCGCTACCGTCCGAGTTTCCGGTGTAGTTTGTCCAGATCATGATCTCATGCTGGTTTGAACTGTCCCAAATATCATAGGCGGTGTCCCAAGCGCCGCTGTTAGGAACGTCCTGATTGAAGGTCGAGCTCAAGGTGTTGATTGCACTGAGCGGCTTCCCGATATGGACGGCCTCATGCGGATAGCTCTTGATGCCACCAGTTCGAGGCTGGTTCGACCACACGCTCCACCGGTTCGGTCCATACACTGAAATGGTCTGAGGCCCGGCACCACTGCCCCACACATCGTTGTTCCAGGAGTAGCCATCGCGTGCAAAGTTCCCGTATGGAGCGCTCGAACTCCAAATCGGGGGCTTTGCCGGTACAGCGGCGAGCGGCCGCCCGACGTCGTTTACAGCTTGTCTGAAAAGCTCATGATCCTCCTGTGAGCGGGCGTACCCCGTTGGGAACTCTGGCAAGCCGGCACCGTTTATCCGATTGGAATCCATTATGCTCTCCCTTGCTCCTATGAGAACAAACCCTCTTCGGTTGGCCCTTAAAGATCGGCTTCGAATTCTAGGACGGTTGGCTTTCGAGAAGCTGACTAGTGCGAGAGTGCACGGTGCGCGCCTGTCCGCTACTTTTCCAACCCACGCATGTGGCGCAACAAGGATGCCCTCGCCCTTTCGGTAGGGAGGGTACGTCCACCGATACCCGCACCGTCGCCGTATTCAAGGACGGCCGGGGCTCAGCGCGCCTTGATCTCCAGTGCCCATTGGGCACGGCGAAGCGTCAATCCACATGGTGCGCCGATCACCGCGCTCGGGGAGTGGAACTAGCGCGGTTTGGCGACTCACGTTACCCATCATTTAAGCCCCTCACTACGCAATGGGAATGAAATGGTTGCAGCTACCCGTGAACCGCCGGCCTCTGGTTACGCACTCGAAGTGGATGGCCGACTCAAAGCCGAATTTGCAACCAGAGACGGCGCCAGGGCAGGTGGAGAAGAACTAAAGAAACGTTTTCCCATGCTTCAAATCAGGATCTATGACGCGCAGACGCCTGCGCGCGAGGAAATCTAGATCTTCAGGCTAGCGGATTTTTCCGCTTTGCGCGTGCGGCTTCCGCCGCACCGGGCTCTCGTGAACCGAGCCGCTTTGCGTCTCGGCCATCCGGCTTCGATCCCTCGCGCAAGGCCTGGGGAGTTCCTCGCCGGGGGCACTCGGGAAAGCGGCTCGCCTACGGCGATCGCTATCACTGCCCCGTTCCCGGGTGCCGCTATTGAACCGGTCTCGTCGCTGCACTCGGACCCGCGTGCCCTTCGGGTCGCTATGCTCACGCTCTCCGGGTGCCTTTTGTGTCAAGGCGATGCGCCCTTGGCGCACGCCTGTGGGGCCTGCGGCCCTAAAGCACCTCGAGGCCATCCCGAAGAATGGAACGAAAGACGGAGCGCGTCTCAGATTTCGCATTCTGTCATTTGTGTGGGTGAGGAGCTCTCGCGAATCGCGCGGCCTCGATTTCGCCTGAAGAAGGCTAAAGTGAGAGTGCCGGCCGGGTTTTGCCGTGACGGGTTACAAGCTGCGAGAGAGGCTCGCGGCGCCCGTCGCGGAGATCCGTTATGTCCAGACACTATCTTCGGGCACGCGCCGGCGAGGACCGAACCAGCCTTTATGACAAAATCACCAACAAAATTATCGGCGAGCTTGAAGCCGGCCGCGTCCCGTGGGTGCAGCCTTGGGGTTCGGCGGCGGCGGCGGCGTCATTGGCCATGCCGAAAAGCGCCGCCACTGGCCGTCAATACAGCGGCATCAACGTCCTAATCCTTTGGGGGGCTGCCACCGAACACGCATTCACCAGTCAGAGCTGGCTCACCTTCCGTCAGGCGCTCTCGCTCGGCGGTCACGTCCGCAAGGGCGAGCGCGGCACGAGCGTCGTCTATGCCGACCGCTTTGTGCCGGCCGACGAAAAGCGGCGCGCCAGCGAAACAGGTGACGAAGCGCAGGCCATCCCGTTCCTCAAGCGGTTCACGGTCTTCAATATCGATCAGTGCGAGGGCTTGCCTTCGGAGATCGCAACGACGCCACCTCCGCCGCCTGGCCTGATCGAGCCAAAGATTGAATACCTGATCAAGGCGACCGGGATCGACTTCCGCATTGGCGGCAACCGCGCCTTCTACATGCCGGCAGAAGATTATGTGCAGGTACCGCCACCACAAGCCTATTTCGAGCCGATCAACTGGCATCGGACGGCCTTTCACGAGCTGGCGCATGCTAGCGGCCATACATCGCGTCTGAATCGCGATTTGTCGGGAAGCTACGGAAGCAAGAAGTATGCCTTTGAGGAATTGATCGCGGAGATATCATCCGCATTCGGATGCGCCTCGCTCGGCATCGTGCCGACGGTGCGACATGCCGATTATATCGGCTCCTGGCTTGAGGTGCTGCGAGAGGACAATCGTGCTATTGTGCGAGCTGCCTCGCAAGCCAGCAAGGTTGCGGATTATCTCCTTGGGTTCTTGCCGGAGGAGGTTGGCGACATGACGACGGAGAGAGCGGAACAGGAGGCAGCGTGAGGGTCTCCTCGGCCACCGCGGGTAAGCGAGTGAGAGGGCAGGGTCGTTTTCGCGACGGGTTGAAGGCCGAGAGAGAGGCTCGCGGCTGCCCGTCGTGGAGACTCGACAGCACGAAGGCCGTCCAGAAGATCACCCTGTCGCCCTCACGCGACATTCCGTTCAACAAGCTGGTGCTGAGCCAATCCAATGTTCGCCATGTGAAGGTGGGCATTTCGATCGAGCAACTCGCCGAAAGCATCGCGGCGCGCACGCTCCTGCAGAGCCTCAACGTCCTTGCCGTCGTTGATGCCGAAAGGAACGAGACGGGCATGTTCGAAGTGCCTGCAGGCGGCAGGCGCTATCGCGCCCTCGAACTGCTTGTGAAACAAAAGCGCATGGCGGAGACGCAAGCGGTTCCGTGCGTTGTTCGGGACCAGGGTATCGCGGAAGATGACTCGCTTGCGGAGAATGACGAGCGAGTCGGCCTCCACCCCCTCGATCAGTTCCGCGCGTTCCAGCGCCTCCAGCAAGGTGGCATGAGCGAGGAAGACCGCTGCGTGGCATTTTGTGACGCCGGCCGTCGTGAAGCCGCGGCTTCGACTGGCCTCGGTTTCGAGCAAGCTGCACGAGATCTATGCCCATGACGGTATGACGCTCGAGCAACTGATGGCGTTCTCGGTGACAGCCGATCATGTTCGCCAGGAGCAAGTCTGGGAGCAGGTCAGTCGTTCGGGTTACGACGAGCCATACCAGATCCGGCGCTTGCTGACCGAACTAACGGTCCGTGCGTCCGATCGCCGCCCTCGGTTCGTGGGCCTCGAGGCTTACGAACAGGCAGGCGGCGGCGTTTTGCGTGATCTGTTCGAGCATGACGATGGCGGATATTTGCAGGACCTTGCCTTGTTGGACCGTCTTGTTACCGACAAGCTGAAGCTCGAGGCGGAAAGCATCGCAACCGAGGGTTGGAACTGGATCTCAGTGGCGGTCGATTTCCCCTACGGCCATACCAACGGCCTCCGCGAACTCGAGGGCAAACCTATGGATCTCACCCCGGAGGAGCAGGCCACCATCGACGCACCCAACGGCGAGCATACCAAGCTTGAATCGGATTATCAGGATGCCGACGAACAGCCCGATGAGGTCGACCAGCGGCTCGGCAAGATCGAAGCGGCACTGCTCGCATTCGAACACCGATCGATGATCTACGAGCCGGCCGAGATCGTCCGCGCTGGCGTCTTCGTCAGCATCGATTCCGAAGGGCGCCTGTCGGTGGATCGGGGCTATGTTCGGTCGGAGGACGACATGTCCGCGATCGATTCTGACGTCAGGCAGGGCACCGATGCGCAGCCGGTCGAGGGGAAGGAGGGTAGCTCCATTCAGCGCACGTCATCGCGGTCGCAAGTAGCGCTGCTGACACTGAAGAAGATGATGAGGACGCGGCCAAACCTTTGCCGGATCGGCTGATCACCGAGTTGACCGCACATCGTACACTGGCATTGCGCGATGCGCTGGCGGAAAATCCGGCGATCGCGTTCCAGGCGGTGCTGCACAATTTCGTGCTGACTGCCTTCTACGGGTTCTCGTCGACGGGGAGTCCCCTTGAGATCGGACTTCGCACGCCGACCTTCCCCGCTCAAGCCCCCGGCCTGAGGGAGAGCGCGTCCGCGAAGACCGTCGAGGCGCCGCCTGAGTCCTGGAAAGCACGGTTGCCGAAAGGCGAGAAGGACCTGTGGGATGCGCTCACAGCTCTCGACGGTGCCGCTCAGGCGTCCCTGTTCGCTCACTGTGCGTCATTTGCGGTCAACGCTCTCTACGAGCCAGCCAACCACTACGATCAGGGCCGTGTCTCCGCCCATAGTGTTCGCGCGCGTCTCGACCAGGCCAATGTGCTGGCGCGCGCGGTCGGGCTGGACATGGTGCAGGCCGGCTGGCGACCCACCGTCGACAACTATCTTGGCGGGGTCATCAAGCCTCGCATTCTGGAAGCCGTGCGAGAAGCAAGGGGAGAATCTTCCGCGCAGCTGATCGCCCACTTGAAGAAGGCCGACATGGCCAAAGAGGCCGAACGTCTTCTCGATGGTTCGGGCTGGTTGCCGGAACCGCTGCGTCTCGTCGATCCTCATGCGGCGTCAGTGGAGCCGGAGGTTGAAGCAGGCCCGCTACCCGAATTTCTCGCCGACGATGAGCATCGGGAGAACGCCGGCGACGATGACCCGCAACAGCTCGACGCGGCTGAGTGACACAGAGCGGGATGGCTCGGGCCATCCCGCAGTTGCCTGGAGCCGGTGTGTAACGCCGGTCCCCATTTTATGGGCGAGCGCTGAGAGGGAGAGCAGGGCCGGGAAGGTTTGAATTGCCGTGGTCTTAAGGGGAGCGCCGCGCGGTTCGACCTGTTCCTGCTCTCCCGAGAAATCCTGCCATGACCGAATCTCTCGCCGGCGGCGCTGCCGCCGCGCCGCTCTCGATGCGTGCCGCCGCAAATCTCACCTCCGCCGCCATCAGGGCCGCGCGACAGCTCCTGACCGAGCTCGAACGCGGCCGTCGCATCGATGCCGCCGTCCTGCGTAGCGCCATGGAGGCAGCCTTCGGCGCCTCAGACGCGGCCGGCGTCTGGAGCTGGAAGACCGCCTATGACGTCTGCGAGGCGGCAACAGTTCTATTTCTTCGCAAGTTCGGTCCGGCCATGCGCGCCAAGGCTGGCTCGACGGCTGCCATGCTGCCAATGCTCGCGAGAATCGCGAGCTGTCTGCCGACCCATACGCGGCGTTCCGAAGACAGTCAGGCGTTCCAGCAATTCTCGACGCCGATCCCGCTTGGGCTGGCCGCATGCGTCGCAGCCGGCATTACGCCTGCCGACCGCGTTCTGGAGCCATCCGCGGGGACCGGATTGCTCGCGATCTTCGCCGAGCTCGCCGGCGGCTCTCTGATGTTGAACGAATTGGCTGAAGGTCGCGCGGCGCTGCTCGATCATTTGTTTGTCAACGTTGAGGTCACGCGGTTCGACGCCGCGCAGATCGATGATCACCTCGACGCGAACGTTGTGCCGAGCGTGGTTCTGATGAACCCGCCGTTCTCCGCGGTGGCGAATGTCGATCGACGGATGGCAGACGCCGCTTTCCGGCATATCGCTTCGGCGCTCGCGCGCCTTTGCGATGGTGGACGCCTCGTCGCCATCGTTGGCGCAGGCCTTGCGCCGGATAACCCGGCGTGGCTAGAGGCCTTTGTTCGCCTCCAGGAGCGCGGACGGGTCGTGTTCTCTGCCGCGATCGACGGCGCCGTCTATGCCAAGCACGGCACTCAGACGGACACGAGGCTGCTCGTAATCGACAAGTGGCCCGCTGCCGATCCGAAGGCTTTTCCTGCATCGCAGGGCATGGCCGGCGATGTTGCCATCTTGCTCAATTGGGTGACCCAGTACGTGCCTCCGAGGCTACCCGTCGCCGCGCCGGTCGTGGCCGACATCGTTAGCCGCCCTGCAATGCCCCGATCGGCGGGCGCTTCCGTATCATGTCTGTCGTCCACTTCGGAAAGCGCAGCGCCAAATCGCGTCGAGTTCACGTACGAGACCGTCGAATGGTCGCCGCCGGAAGGCGCCCGCCTCACCGATGCGCTATATGAGGAGTACGGATTACAGTCCATCCGTATTCCCGGATCGTGCTCACATCCGACGAAACTCGTGCAGTCCGCGGCGATGGCGTCCGTTGCGCCGCCGAAGCCGTCCTACCGTCCGCATCTGCCTTCAAGTCTGGTGGCAGATGGAGTTCTATCGGACGCCCAGGTCGAGAGCATCATTTATGCTGGCGAGGCGCATTCCGAATTCCTTGCGGGCTCCTGGACCGTCGATGCGACCTTTGATGTTGTGGCGGCCGCGCGCGACGACGCTGAGAATGCCGTCCGCTTTCGCCGCGGCTGGTTCTTGGGCGATGGCACCGGCGCGGGCAAGGGGCGGCAGGTCGCCGGCATCCTGCTCGACAATTGGCTCAATGGCCGCCGCCGGGCGGTCTGGATCAGCAAATCCGACAAGCTGATCGAGGATGCGCAGCGCGACTGGTCCGCACTCGGCATGGAGCGACTGCTCGTTACGCCTCTGTCCCGGTTTCGCCAGGGCACACCGATCCGGCTTTCGGAAGGCATCCTTTTTGCCACCTACGCCACGCTACGCACCGACGAGCGTGGCGAGAAGCTTTCGCGCGTAAGTCAGATCGTTGAATCGTTGGGCTCCGACTTCGACGGAGTGATCGTCTTCGACGAGAGCCATGCCATGCAGAATGCGGCCGGTGGCAAGGGCGAGCGCGGCGATCAGGCGGCCTCTCAGCAGGGGCGCGCAGGCCTGAGGCTCCAGCACGCTTTGCCCAATGCTCGGGTGGTTTATGTGTCGGCGACGGGCGCCACCACGGTCCACAACCTCGCTTATGCCCAACGCCTCGGCCTTTGGGGCGGTGCCGACTTCCCATTCGCCACACGTGCCGAGTTCGTTGAGGCAATCGAGCAGGGTGGGGTCGCGGCGATGGAGGTTCTGGCGCGCGACCTCAAGGCGCTCGGTCTCTACGCCGCCCGCTCATTGTCCTATGAGGGCGTCGAGTACGAACTCGTCGAGCACCAGCTTACACCGGAGCAGGTTCGCATCTACGACGCCTATGCCGATGCGTTCAGCATCATCCATAACAACCTCGATGCGGCGATGCGGGCCGCCAACATCACCGGCGAGACCGGAACGCTGAACGGGCAGGCAAAATCCGCGGCTCGATCCGCCTTCGAGAGCGCCAAACAGCGCTTCTTCGGTCATCTGCTGACCTCGATGAAAACGCCGTCGCTCATCCGGTCGATCGATCGCGATCTCGACGCCGGCCATGCCGCCGTCATCCAGATTGTTTCAACAGGCGAAGCGCTAATGGAGCGCCGGCTCGCCGAGATCCCGACCGAAGACTGGGGCGACGTCCAGGTCGACATCACTCCGCGCGAATATGTGCTCGACTATCTCGCCCATTCCTTCCCGGTCCAGCTCTACGAGCCCTTCACCGGCTCGGAGGGCAATCTCTGCTCTCGGCCTGTCTATCGCGATGGCCAGCCAGTCGAGAGCCGGGAAGCCGTCGCACGACGCGGCCGCCTCATCGAGAAACTCGCCTCGTTGCCCCCGGTACCCGGCGCGTTGGATCAAATCGTCCAGCGCTTCGGCACCGACATGGTCGCCCAAGTGACCGGCCGCTCGCGCCGTATCATTCGTAAGGGCGACCGGTTAGTGGTCGAAAACCGAGCCGGTTCGGCCAATCTCGCTGAGACATCGGCCTTCATGGACGACGTCAAGCGAATCCTCGTGTTCTCCGACGCGGGCGGCACGGGGAGGAGCTACCACGCCGAGCTGTCGGCCCGGAATCGCCGCTTGCGGGCCCACTATTTGCTTGAGCCCGGCTGGAAGGCGGATGCTGCGATCCAGGGGCTCGGCCGCACAAACCGGACCAATCAGGCGCAGCCCCCGCTGTTTCGGCCCATCGCGACCGACGTGAAGGCCGAAAAGCGCTTCCTCAGCACCATCGCGCGCCGGCTCGACACATTGGGGGCCATTACGCGCGGCCAGCGCCAGACCGGAGGACAGGGCCTCTTCCGGCCCGAGGACAATCTCGAAAGTCAGTACGGGCGCGATGCTTTGCGTCAACTCTACATGCTGCTGGTGCGTGGCAAAGTCGACGGCTGTTCGCTCGAGAAGTTCGAGGATGCAACCGGCCTGAAGCTGACAGATGCCAATGGGCTCAGGGATGACCTGCCGCCGATCACGTTCCTGAACAGGTTGTTGGCGCTCACCATCGACCTGCAAAATGTCCTGTTCACTGCTTTCGAGCAGCTCTTGACCGCCCGGATCGAGGGCGCGGTCGCATCGGGCACGTACGATGTCGGATTGGAAACGCTCCGCGCCGAAAGCTTTGTCGTCAGCGGCCGGCGGACGATCTATGTCCATCCGCGCACAGGTGCCGAGACGCGGCTGCTCAGCGTCATCCAGCGCCAGCGTAACCATCCCGTTGGTTTGGATGACGCCCTTACTCGTCTTTCCAATCCTGCCGTCCTGCTGATCAACGAGCGCTCAGGAAGGGCCGCCGTGCAGGTTCCGGCCGCGAGCATCATGCTCGACGACGGCGACATCGAGCGCCGCGTCCGCCTGATCCGCCCTATGGAGCAGCACCAAGTCCGACTGAACATGATGGCGGAGAGCCATTGGGTCGAAGCGGATCGCGAACGTTTTGCCGCGGCCTGGCTGGCGGAGCTCGCCGAGGTGCCTGAGTTCACGGAAAGCACGATCCACGTAGTGGCCGGCTTGCTGTTGCCCATCTGGAAATGCTTGCCGAACGAATCGACCCGCGTCTATCGGCTCCAGACCGATGCGGGCGAGCGCATCATCGGCCGCAAGGTTTCTGCGGCGTGGGTCGCAAACGCCTTCGCGGCGGACGCGCCCACGCTGACGCCGGATGCTGCGTTTGCCGCGATGATGGAGGGACGTACCGTCCTCGACCTCGCGGAGGGGCTCCAGCTTCGCCGCGTCCCGGTGATGGGCGCTTGCCGCATCGAGCTGTCGGGATTCAACGACACGATGCGCGATCGCCTCCGTGCTTACGGCCTCTTTGGAGAGATCATCTCCTGGAAGCTGCGGATGTTCGTGCCTACGGACGAAAGCGGCATAGAAATCCTGACAAAGGTGCTCGACACATATCCGGTCGCGCGAGTCAGTGAGCGGGAAGCCGCGTGATGTCCCCCGCGCCTTGCGAACTGGCACGCCGTCTCGCGCGCGAGGCCGAGGCAGTGTGCCGATACTATCTCTCCAATGGCAAGCGGGCGGGGCGGTACTGGGTGGTCGGTGATGTCCACAACACGCCGGGCCGCTCGATGTTCGTGCGGCTCCAGGAATCGCCGAAGGGCCCAGCCGGCAAATGGACTGACGCTGCAACCGGCGAACATGGCGACCTCCTCGACATCATCCGCGAATGCCGAGGTTTGCGCGACTTCCGCGAGGTTGCCGAGGAGGCGAGGCGCTTCCTAAAGCTGCCGCGTCTCGAGCAGCAAGCTGCTCCGAAACCCGTTCGTTCGCTTGCACCGGCCGGATCGCAGGAAGCCGCCCGCCGGCTCTTTGCGATCTCTAGCCCGATCGAAGGTACCGTGGTCGAGACGTATCTGCAGCGTCGTGGAATAGCCCGCATCTACCATGGGGGCAGCCTTCGCTTCCACGCTCGTTGCTACTATCGGCCGGACGAGCACTCGCCGACCGAAACCTGGCCGGCGATGATTGCCCGCGTCACGGACCTTGAGGGGCGGATCACGGGAGCGCACCGAACCTGGCTCGATCCACACGGCTTTGATCGCATTCGTCTCGGCAAGGCTCCGATCGACACGCCACGACGGGCCATGGGCGACCTGCTCGGCAACGCCGTCCGCTTCGGCGTGGTGGACGACGTGCTCGCCGCGGGCGAGGGGATTGAGACCATGCTTTCATTGCGTTACGTGCTGCCGACCATGCCTATGGCCGCGGCGCTCTCGGCCAGTCACCTGTCAGCCATGTTGCTGCCGTCTGGCCTGCGTCGGCTCTATATCGCCCGCGACGCCGATGCCGCCGGAGATGCCGTGCAGGCTGCTCTCACCCAGCGCGCGCAAGAAGCCGGCGTTGAAGCGATCACCCTGTCGCCCCGGCTGGGGGATTTCAACGAAGACCTGCACATCTTCGGTCTCGAGGCCCTCCGAGCAGAGTTACGGCTTCAACTCGCACCAGAGGACGTCGTCCGCTTCCTGCATTCGTCGACAGTAGCCGCAGAATAGGCCGGTGCTTCGATCGACGTTGATAGCTCGGTCGTTCCAAGGCCATTGCCGGAAGAGGACGCGACCTCGGCCTTCTAGAGGGCGATCGGACGGCAAGCGGACCGGGCCGGCAATGGCTACGCCCGGCTATTTTCCGCCGCGCGCTGGCGATGAGAAGACATCAGCCATTAGACCGGCGCGCTTTGCATCGCGAAGCAAAATAGCCGGCCTCCGCCATCCTCCGCTGCCGCTTCGGCCCTTGCGGGTTCTGGCCCGTTCCGCCCGCCGTCTGAGTGATCGCCACGAAGGCCGCGATGGGCGCGGCCGATCCGGAAAAGGATCACTCCAATGACCGACAACGACGATATCGAACCGCCGCACGCCTCTTCTCCAACTGACCACGTGCTGACCGAACTACAGCTCTTCGGCTACCGTCCCTTCGACGACCAGCCTGACCCACGACCGCTCCCCGAGGGCAAGATGATCGCTGGCGCCGTCGCCGATGTGTTCGACGCCCTGGTCGCGACGTTGAGCGACACGCGGCTCGAGCCGGACCTGGGCGATCTGCTGTGGTCGACCGTCAACCTGTTCCATCGAGCCGTCGACCGCATCGAACGCCATCTAGACGATAACGAGCAGGCGCAGCAGAAGAGCCAGCGCGAGCAGAATGGCTCTGAGGTCCGATCAGTCGAACTCGAGCGCTTGACGGCTGAGGGCATCACTTTGATCGAGCGCCGCAACTGCCTGGAACTCTTCCGCGATCAGGCCATCGAACGCTTTGAGACTCACACCGGATCCTCCTGGCGCCCTCGATCGGGATCACTGGTGAATCATCGCACGCTGACCGCAGCAATGATCGACTCCCGCGACTTCATCGCAGCAAAACGTCGCGCTGAAACCGAGGTCTTGTTGCCGGAAGGACCGAAGATCGCACTCACCGGCGGGCTAGACTTTAATGACTACCACCTCATCTGGGACCGCCTCGACAAGGTTTACGCCAAGCATCCCGACATGGTCCTGCTCCATGGCGGCTCGCCGAAAGGTGCGGAGCTTATCGCCTCCAAATGGGCGACTAATCACAAGGTGCCTCAGATCGCATTCAAGCCTGACTGGACCAAGTACGCCAAGGCAGCCCCATTCAAACGCAACGACGCCATGCTCGAACTCCTGCCGATTGGCGTCATGCACTTCCCGGGCACAGGAATCCAGGACAACCTGGCGGACAAAGCAAAGCGCCTCGGCATCCCGGTCTGGAGGTTCGGCGGCACATAAGCCGTCTTCTCGCCTCCAAACAGTTGGAGCGGGGGCATGCGCCGCAACTCCGCCTCCTTTCGGTCTCATGTTCAGAGTTGCGCCGTGGTGGTGGTGGAAGGCGCGACTGGTACATCTATGCACATGGAGCCACCACCATGCTTGCCCTTGGGCTTGCCATCAACACACTCGGCATCGGCTTGTTCTGCTGGGCGATCTTTGCGCTCGCTGTGTATGCACTGCCGTTTTTCGTCGCTCTCAGTATCGGAATGACTACGTTTCGGAGCGGCGCCGGCCTCATTGGTGCGGTACTTATCGCGACGGCCGGCGGTGCGCTGACGCTCGTCCTCGGCCAAGTCGCCGTCGCAATTACCCGGTCCTTGGCTTTGCGCATCGCGATCGCGACAGCATTTGCTATTCCCGCCGCCGTTGCCGGCTATCATGTGGTGTTCGCCCTGTCCCAGATTGGGGTGCCTTCGTTGGTTTGGCGTGAAGTCTCCGCTTGCCTGGGCGCGGTTTGCATTGGCGTTACGTCATGGACGCGCTTGATCGTTCCGGCGGAGACCCGCCCGTTCGAGCCGGGTAGGGTGGTGGAGAGTCCGTCCTAACCAGTTCTTACGGCCGGAAGGCCTGAGAGATGACCATTTACCTCCTTCATCGTCGAACAGGTTCGCATAGATCGGCGCGCTGAACGGGAGCGATCGAGCGCGGTAGAGGCAGTCCGCCTCGGAGCTCTCGATCAAGCCGCCGGCGTTCGGGTCTGGCCCACGCAGCCGCGGCGGAGCGGTGTTGCGCCGATCCATTCGTGGGAGACGATACCGCCCTTTGCAGAAAATTGTTTCTCTTTCTGCGCTGAATGGTTCCGACCTCTTGTTCAGCAAAGCCGATATGAGTCATGTCTTCTCCTGAGATTGCGGTTCAGCACGCCGACGCACGTGGCCTCATGGATGGCTTGATCTGGCCGAAGACCGGCTTCGCCTCGATCGTCTGAGCCGCAACGCCGTTGATGCGACTTTCTTCCCCTGGGCTTCGCCCATTCCTCGCGAGTCAAGAAAGTCGCCACAACGGCGTCCTCCGCTGCGCTCCGGCCCGCGGGCGGGTGCGTCGCCGATCGTCTTCGCCCCTAGATCGCCATCGAGGCCGCGGTGGTCGCGGGCTCGAAACACAACAGGAGAAGTGACATGGCTAACATCGGTTCTTTCAAGAAGGTCGGCAACGATTTCCAGGGCGAGATTGTCACCCTGAGCCTGCAAGCCAAGGGCGTCCGCATCGTCGCCGAGACCAACCGGTCCAACGACAACGCCCCCAGCCACCGCATCTATGTGGGGCGCGCGGAGATCGGCGCAGCCTGGTCGAAGCGTTCCGAGGAAGGCCGCGACTACCTCTCACTCAAGCTCGACGACCCCTCGTTCAACGCTCCGATCTATGCGAACCTCTTCGAGGACGAAAGCGGCGAAGGCTACACGCTCCTCTGGTCGCGGCCGCGTAAGAACGGTGAGTAAGCTCGCTCAATCAAGCCCCGCCCGGTTCGCCGGACGGGGCACTTCGCGCCCGGGCTGAGGTGCGGATTACGATTTGCTAAGCCGCGCAGCCCTTTTGAGCGGGTCTTCCGGCTCGCCCCCTAATGCTTCAGCAATCTGCCCGAGCACGGTATCGCTTGCTGATGCGTCGCCGATGGCGCCGACATAACGGCGATTAGACCCGCACGCTCGGCCAGCTCCTCCTGCGTCATTTGTAGATCATGGCGTTTCCGACGCAGAGTCACAGCCATGATCTCTTGAGATCCATGGCGATATGGGAAACTGACCGGAACGATCGTTCTAGCAACGATCGTTTCTATTCGTGTCCGAACATGCTATCGATGTGACGACGCTACGTGCGCGACCGAGCTCGGCCGTGTGTCTACCCAAGGGCTATCCTGGATTCCAACGCGCATCGGAGACCATGGCGTAGCTTATAGGCGTTCTAAAAGCGGGTATGATGCAGGAGCGAGCCCCAGATCCAGACGTAGCTGACAGTGCGCCGAACGAGCCGACGTTGACGGCCTATAACGAACAGCATGTCGTCACGTACGTTCGCCTTCTGCACGGCCGACGGTGAGGGGGCGGACTGGGGCGAAGTGGCTCAAGTGGTCCGACCGAGAGCCGGACCGTGCGCGGCGCGCATATCAGAGTCATCTTGCTCGTGCCAAATGGGTGACTGAGCAAGGGCGACTCTTACTCGGCGCCTGTCCGGCAAGAACCGCGTCCCCGATCGCGCTTAGAAGACCCACGATCTGCGTAATCGAACGATCCGCCTGGTGCAAGCCGGCCTCGCGTTGATGCGCGGTGGTCACCGCAAAAAATTCTGCGGCCCGGGCGCAGGGATGGGTAGCGTCGTTCCCAAGGCGTGCCGAAAACCGCTCCCTCCATATTCGGCATCCCCCTCCGAGAACCTGCTCCTCCATGATGGCCGCACACACGCTAGCGCCGCCATCCGTGGTGCGCTGTCATCCTGGAATCCCCAAATGCCCGATCCGATGGCCGGTCTACCCCCGCGCTTCCTGCGTACCCCGGAGGCCGCGCGTTACCTCGGCCTCTCCGGTCGCACGCTGGAGAAGCACCGCACGTACGGCACCGGACCAACATATCGGAAGATTGGCGGACGTGTCGTCTACGCCGTCGATGACCTGAAAGCGTGGGCCGACCGCGGCGCCAAGACCTCGACATCCGATCCCGGCAAGGGGACCGTGCTGCCCGCCAAGAAGCATCCGGCCCTGCGTCCCTATGCAGGTCAGGAACGTCGCTGATAGCCGCGTGAGAGCAGTGACCATGCGGCGCAAACACCATTCCGAGCGCGGCCAGCTTGAGCTCTTTCGGGCGCTGCCCGGCGATCTCGCGCCGCGAGATGCGCAGGATCTGATGGCCTATCCGTTCTTCTCGCTCGCAAAAACGAAGCGGATTGTGCCGATCGATTTCCGCGCAGGTGCGATCTCAATTCGTGTCGAAGCTGTTCCGGAACACGGCATGGCGACCATTTGGGATGCAGACGTTCTGATCTGGGCCGCGTCTCAGATCGTCGAAGCCCGGGATGCGGGCCTGAAGACGTCGCGTCTGATGGCTGCAACGCCATACGAGATTCTAACGTTCGTTGGCCGCGGCACCAGCGCACGCGACTATCACCGTCTGAAGGCGGGCCTCGACAGACTTCAGTCAACGACGGTGCTGACGTCGATCCGCCAGCCGATGGAACGACGACGGCATCGCTTCTCCTGGATAAACGAGTGGAAGGAGACGGCGGATGCAAATGGCCGCCCATTCGGGCTCGAGCTGATCCTGCCGGATTGGTTCTATGCCGGCGTCATCGACGACGCGCTCGTGCTGACGATCGACCGCGCCTATTTCGAGCTCACCGGCGGACTTGAGCGGTGGCTTTATCGTCTTGTGCGCAAGCACGGCGGTCGGCAGGACGATGGCTGGAGCTTTGACCTTGCACACCTCCATGCCAAGTCCGGCATCCTCTCGCCGCTCAAGCACTTTGCTTACGACGTACGTCAGATCGTCCAGCGCCAGACATTGCCCGGTTATCAGCTCGTGCTCACACGGGATCTGAACGGCATCGAGCGGCTGAACTTCGCGCCAACGCCTGTTGATCCCCTGACGGCACGCTTGCGCCGGCGCGGTCTCATTCCAAATTCGGAGGACAACCTGTGAATCAGTTCGTGCTATCGAGGACCGCAATGCTCGTGCTATCGGGGACCCGATCCTCGTGCTATCGGGGACCGGAATCGACCTTAAAGGCTTGTTTCTCTGCGCTTTCCGGCCGCTCTAACTTTACTAACCAGAAATCCTTCGGATTTCTTCTAACGGACCAGGCCGCAAAGCGCTTGGGAGGTGGCCGGCAAAGCCGGCCCGTTCGCCCTGCTGGCCTTCACAAGCCGTACACGCACTTCCCGGCCGTCGAAGCGAACGGCTCCGAGGTCGAGCGTAGGGGAGCGGCGGTATGAGTGATCTTACCGAAGTAGAAGTGCTGTGGCTCGACCAGCGTATCGAAAACCGGATTCGGTTCGGTCGTGTCGTCAAGGAAAGGGAGCTTGAGCGCCATCGGCGCGTCCTGTCATTTGCGCCGGGCAGCATCTTTGCTTTCGCCCGATGGACCTCCAACGACTTTGGGGCAATCATTTCGCGGATCGACATCTTGCGCGCAGTCGCTCCGGGACAGCGCTGCTCGACCGTGCCGTATGTGAAGCCCGGCGGAGAGATTTTGCTGCGTCTGTCCGGCTGGCCGAAGGTCGAACGAGTGCTGCAAATGATCGATGCCGTTGAGGCACTCGGCATCGATCCTGCTGATGTCGCGCCCGATCATTGGCATCACGTTCATAACCGCCTGTCGGTTAACGAAAACCCGCGCCCGTATACGAAAGCGCGCCACCAGGCTTGGCTTCACCGTCAGAGGATCATGCGATGACGGGCCGCATGAAGACGCTGACCACCACGTTTGGTGTCGCTGCTGCGCTCATCGCGACGATCGTCCTGGAGCCGCTTCCGCTTTACATCTGGAACGCATCCGCAAGCGTGCCAATCGGTCTCTACCGCCTCCGACCGGCAGACCAATTCCAAGTTACTGAATTAGTCGCCGTGCAGCCGCCGGAGCCGCTCGCGACCTTCCTCGACCTAAACGGCTATTTACCCATTGGCGTCCCCATGCTGAAGCGCGTGCTCGCCCTTCCGGGGCAAAGTGTTTGCAGAACCGGCCTCGCGATTTCGGTCGACGACGTCGCGGTGGGCGAGGCGAAGGATCACGACAGACGGGGCAGGCCGCTGCCGAAATGGCAGGGCTGCCGCGTCGTTAGCGACGGCGAGCTGTTTCTGATGAACTGGCAGTCGGACGACTCTCTTGATGGCCGGTATTTTGGATTTCTTCCGGCGTCTAGCGTGATCGGCCGTGCGATGCCGGTGTGGACGTGGAGGAGTAATCATGCGTATTCGAGGTGTTCTCCTTGCCATTCCCTTGCTCGATCGATTGTGGGATCATTCCGTCGTCTCGATCGATGTCTGCAAGGCTGGCGCGAGCCCGACCGCGTCCTTTGGTCGGTTGGGCACGCGTGTTTGCGCTGTCGTGCCCCTGATGCTTCTTCTGACCGCGGGTGACAGTGCTGCTTTGGCCCAGAGCGGATCAGCCGCCCAGCCGACGATCAGTCAGACCGCTCACTCATTTGCCGATTTCATCAATGAAGCCTCACAACGCTTTGCGATCGCGCCGAACTGGATCCGATCAGTCCAAAGCATCGAGAGTGCTGGTGACGTGCACGCCAGATCGCCAAAAGGCGCAATGGGCCTGATGCAAATCATGCCGACGACTTGGGCGGAACTTCGCGAGCGCTACAATCTCGGGAACGACCCCTACGACCCGCACGACAACATTCTGGCCGGCACGGCGTACTTGCGTGAACTGTTCGATCGGTATGGCTCGCCTGGCGTGTTCGCCGCGTACAATGCGGGACCATCTCGCTATGAAGAGCATCTCGCAGGCGGGTCTCTGCCAGAGGAGACGCGAGCATACGTCGCAAAGCTTGCAAATTTGCTTGCCATCGAACTGCCGCCGGGGTTGACGTCCAGCGCACAGTCATCAGCAGCTGCGACGCTATTCGTTACTCGACCCGATCTCATGAAGACGCGCGATCGGTTGCTGGCGCTTGTGCCATCGAGCGGTGTCATGACCGCAATTTCGGCGCCCGATGTTTCGCGCATGGTCCCCCGACCTATTGGCGTGTTCGTCCCTCGATCGGATTCGGGAGCATCGCAATGACCAAGTGTGCGGGTTCGCAAGCTGATGGCGTGTGGGCGATGCCTTCGGCCCGCGCTCTACTCGTCGCTTCGCTCCTCACCGAGCCACCCTTCGGGTGTCTCGGCCCTTCGGGTAACGATCGCTATCGCAAGCGCTCGGAAGCAGCGGGTGCTTCGCGAGGTGGCTGCCAAGTCGCGGCGGCTCTTTCGGGAACCGACGACCGGGAGACCACGACGGCAGGACGGCGAGATAAAAGGGGCTCGCCGGTCGAACCGCAAGCCATTGGCATGGCTTGGGTTCTGGCGTGCCGGTCGGTCGGCGCGCGTGCCGCGCGTTGCATTTTGGCGAATGCAATCAAAGGCGTTTTCGGCACTATGCGTGCTTTTGATCGTTTGGAGGCCCGGCCGTGAGCGTGGGCGACAGTGATCTGCGTGTTCGGCCGGGGCGCATCCGCAGCACACGCTCGCCTAAGCCGAAGAGCTTCATCAACCAGGTGCTGCGGGCGGCGAAGAAAGCAGGACACACCTCGGCTCACGCCGTCGTCGGCAGGCGTTCTGCAGCCCATGGGCGCTCGACCTTTGGCCGCGGGCGCCTCGCCTTTAGCCGCGCCAGATTGTTTAGCCCGACGCGGCGCGTCGTGGTGAAGGCCCGCGTGGTTCGTCACAAAGGGCGAGCCTTCCGCTCCGCGCCACTGACCGCCCACCTCTCATATCTGAAGCGCGAAGGCGTGACCCGGAGTGGTGAGCGGGCCGAGATGTTCGATGCCAGCAGCGACCGCGCCGATAGCGCGGCTTTCGCCGAACGGTGCAAGGACGACCGGCATCATTTCAGGTTCATCGTCTCGCCGGAGGATGCCGGCGACATGACCGACCTGAAGGCCTTTGCCCGCGATCTCGCCAGGCAAATGGAGACCGATCTCTCCACGCGGCTCGACTGGGTGGCTGTCGATCATTGGAACACCGACAACCCTCACGTCCATCTTCTCGTTCGCGGAATAGATGAGGAAGGGGCGGACCTCGTGATCTCCCGCGACTACATCAGCCAGGGCCTGCGCTCACGCGCCGAGGAACTGGTCGCCATCGAACTGGGACCAAAACCCGAGCACGAGATCCGCAATACGCTGGAGAGGGAAGTCACGGCGGAACGGTGGACGCGGCTCGACCGGGAGATCCGGCTTGCAGCAGATGAGACCGGGTACATTGATCTTCGCCCAGAGAATCCCGGCAAGTCCGATCCCGAGATCAGGCGCCTGATGGTCGGTCGCCTTCAACACCTGGAGAAGATGGGCCTTGCCGCACCCACCGCACCAGGCGAATGGATGGTCGGCCTTGAAGCCGAACGTAGCTTGCGCGATCTCGGGATGCGCGGTGACATCATCAAGACCATGCACCGCGCCTTTGCCGAGCGTGCGGAGGCGCGCGGTATTGCCGACTTCGTCATCGAGGGCGGCGAGCCGACATCCCAGATCGTCGGACGGCTGGTCGACCGTGGACTGCATGACGAGCTGACCGGCGAGGCCTTCGCCCTGATCGACGGAACAGATGGACGCGCGCACCACGTGCGCTTCCGAGGGCTCGAGGCGTTCGAATATGCACCGCCCGTCGGCGGCATCGTCGAAGTCCGGAGTTTCGGTCCACCCGGCGATCCGCACCCCACCGTGGTGCTCGCGACCCGTTCCGATCTCGATCTTGGTGGTCAGGTCAAGGCAAGAGGGGCAACTTGGCTCGACCACAGGCTCGTCGAACGCAAGGCCATGCCGCTCGCCATGGGCGGCTTCGGCCGCGAGACACGCGACGCCATGGAAGCCCGTACCGAGCATCTGATCCAGGAAGGCCTGGCGCGGCGGCAGGGCCAACGCATCATATTGCAGCGCGACCTCTTGAACACTTTGCGCCGGCGTGAACTGGATGAGGTGGCCGCAAAAGTCTCGGCCGACACGCGCCTCCCTTACATGAAGCGTGACCCCGGGGAGCATGTGGCGGGCACATATCGCCAGCGGCTGACGCTCAGCTCAGGACGCTTCGCCATGATCGATAACGGGCTCGGCTTCCAGCTCGTGCCTTGGTCGCGCGAACTCGAAAAGAAACTCGGCCAACACGTCACCGGCGTCGTGAAGGACGGCGGTGGCATCGAATGGGGTTTTGGTCGGAAGCGCGACCTTGGCCTCTAGCAGTCTCTCCAATTCAGTTGCGGAAGGGCGTTCGGGATGTCCGGAACCAAAATCCTCTGGGGACAGGTGATCGTTGTCGGCCTGATCGTCTTGCTGGCCATCTGGGGAGCAACCGAGTGGACGGCCTGGCGGCTCGCCTGGCAACCGGAGCTTGGGCGGCCCTGGTTCGAACTGTGGGGCTTCAAGATTTACTACCCGCCAGTGTTCTTCTGGTGGTGGTTCGTTTACGATGCCTACGCGCCACAAATCTTTCTCGAGGGTGCCTTCATCGCGGCGTCGGGAACCTTTGTTTCGATCGCGGTGGCGATCGGCATGTCGGTGTGGCGCGCGCGTGAAGCCAAGAATGTCGAGACCTATGGTTCGGCGCGCTGGGCTGGTCTGGAGGAGGTTCGAGCGGCCGGACTTCTCGGTCAGGATGGTGTGGTGCTCGGCAAGCTCGACCGGCACTACCTCCGCCACGACGGACCGGAGCACGTCTTGTGTTTTGCGCCCACTCGGTCCGGTAAGGGTGTTGGCCTAGTCGTTCCCTCGTTGCTGGCCTGGCCGGGCTCGGCCATCGTGCACGACATCAAAGGTGAGAACTGGCAACTGACGGCCGGCTTTCGCTCGCGACATGGCCGCGTCCTACTGTTCGACCCCACCAACCCAAAGTCCTCAGCCTACAATCCGCTGCTCGAGGTCCGGCGCGGCGAATGGGAAGTTCGCGATGTCCAGAACGTGGCCGACGTTCTCGTCGACCCCGAAGGATCGCTCGACAAGCGGAACCATTGGGAGAAGACGAGCCATTCGCTCCTGGTCGGCGCCATCCTCCATGTTCTCTACGCGGAGGTGGACAAGACCCTAGCCGGCGTCGCCTCCTTTCTGTCCGACCCGAAGCGGCCGATCGAGGCAACGTTGAAGGCCATGATGACCACGACGCACCTTGGCGAGCAGGGTGCGCATCCAGTGGTCGCCTCGACCGCGCGCGAGCTGCTCAACAAGTCGGAGAATGAACGTTCTGGCGTCCTATCCACCGCGATGTCGTTTCTCGGGCTGTACCGCGATCCTGTCGTGGCCCAAGCAACCCGCCGCTGCGATTGGCGGATTGCCGATCTGATCGCAGATAGCCGTCCCACGACGCTTTATCTCGTGGTGCCGCCCTCCGATATCTCGCGGACCAAGCCGCTGATCCGCCTGGTGCTGAACCAGATCGGCCGGCGCCTGACCGAAGATTTGCACGCCCGCGACCGCCGGCATCGAGTCCTGATGATGCTCGACGAGTTCCCGGCACTCGGTCGGCTTGATTTTTTCGAGTCCGCGCTCGCCTTCATGGCAGGATACGGCATCAAGAGTTTCTTGATTGCGCAGTCGCTCAATCAAATTGAGAAGGCCTACGGGCCTAACAACGCGATCCTCGATAACTGCCACGTCCGGGTCAGCTTCGCGACTAATGATGAGCGGACCGCCAAGCGGGTCTCCGACGCGCTAGGCACGGCGACCGAGATGCGCGCGATGAAGAACTACGCCGGGCACAGGTTGAACCCATGGCTTGGGCACCTGATGGTCTCACGGCAGGAAACTGCGAGGCCGCTGCTGACCCCAGGCGAAGTCATGCAGCTTCCGCCGGCAGACGAGATCGTCATGGTGGCAGGGACGGCGCCGATCCGGGCGAACAAGGTCCGCTACTACGAGGATCGGCGATTCACCGAGCGGGTTCTGCCGCCGCCCGATCCTGGGACAGCCGGCCGATCATCGCGAACGGACGGATGGTCAGCGCTCCAAGTGCTGAAACCAACTGGAGGTCCAACTGCCAAAGCTGCGGAGGCCGAGGAAGACACAGCAAACAGCGGGCTCCGTCGTGAGCCCGAACTCCCCGATCACATCGCGATCGCCAAGGAGACGACCGAACCAACGCCGGCAGAGGAATTCGCCGCCGTTCTTGATGATGACGAGGACACGGTCCGGCAGTCCCGGGTTATACGCCAACAGCTCCGTGGTGTCGCCCGTCAAGTCGCCATGGACCCTAATGACGGTATGGAGCTCTGAGCAGTATGCGCGACCGGATGAACGTCTATTTTCCGCCAGAGCTTCTGAAACAGATCTCGGAACTCGCCGATCGCAAGAAGCTTTCCCGGTCCGCGATCGTAGAAGCGGCTGTCGCTTCATTTTTGTCACCGGACGGCGCGGACAGACGGGAGGCGGCGTTTACCCGGCGCCTGGATCGGTTGTCGCGTCAGATGCAGAGGCTCGAGCGTGACGTTGGTTTGGCGGCTGAGACCTTGGCTCTCTTCATCCGTTTCTGGCTGACGATCACGCCACCGTTGCCCAACGACGCGCAGGCGGCCGCGCAAGTAAAGGGAAGGGAGCGCTTTGAAGGATTTGTCGAGGCGCTAGGGCGCCGTTTGCAAAAGGGGCAAAGCTTTCTGCGCGAGATTCCGGAAGATATTCGCCGTCAGGAACCGGTCGAAGAAGCTTAATTGAATCATGGAGAAAGACCGTTTCGCCGTTCCCTTCTTTTTGTTCGCTAACTTACGCCCGCAGTGATTTAGCTGAACTAACGAAAAGCTGGTCACGCTATCGGCTTGCACCAGCTGACAGCAAGAGGGGCCAGCATGCAGATTTCCGGGGCATGGCGCCTCACCGCGCGCGTATTTCTCCCGTTTGCGGTCGGATACTATCTTTCGTATCTGTATCGTACGATCAACGCTTTGATCGCCAGTCGTCTCAGCTCGGATACCGGGCTTGGGACTGCCGACCTCGGGTTGCTTACGTCGGTCTATTTCCTTGTTTTCGCGGCGGCCCAGATCCCCGTCGGCATATCGTTGGACCGCTTTGGTCCTCGCCGCGTACAGAGTGTTTTGCTCTTGCTCGCAGCAGTGGGCGCTTGGCTGTTTGCGGTATCGACCGGCTTCCTGTCACTTTTGATCGCACGTGCAATGATCGGGCTCGGCCTCGCGGCGGCGCTGACGGCTGGACTGAAATCCATGATCCTTTGGTTCCCCAGGGAACGCGTTGCCTTGCTGAACGGCTATATGGTCATGCTGGGCTCGCTAGGAGCGGTGACCGCTACGGCTCCCGTCGAACATCTGCTGGCTTGGATGGGCTGGCGGCAACTCTTTGAGGTCTTGGCGGCGGCTACCGGTGTGACGGCCGCTCTCATCTATGTCGTGGTACCCGAACGAGGCATTGTCTCGTCTATGGCGTCAACCCCCGCGACCCTTAGCTCCGTTTTCGGCGATTGCCGCTTTTGGCGAATGGCCCCGTTGTCGGCGACTTGCATTGGATCGGCCTGGTCCCTGCAGGGATTGTGGGCATCGCTATGGCTGGCCGACGTGGAGGGGCTTGATCGCGCAAGTCTCGTCAGACAGCTTTTCATGATGTCGATCGTACTTAGCGGTGGCGCTTGGTTATTCGGTATGACGGTCCATTGCATCAAACGAAGGGGAATTGGGGCGGAAACAGTATTGGCGCTGGTTGCAGCGCTATTTATCGCAGCTGAGTTTGCTTTGATCTTGCGAGCGCCTCTGCCATCCGTCTTGCCCTGGTCCGTTGTCGCAATTGTCGGAACGGCAACCGTGGTGAGCTTCGCGGTGATACTGGATTACTTTCCGCCGGAGCTTGCCGGTCGTGCGAACGGCGCCTTGAACGTTTTGCACTTTGGTTGGGCCTTTCTGGCACAATACGCGACAGGTCTTATCCTGGAGCAATGGTCTGCGAATGATGGCCGTAGGCCCGTCCAAGCTTATCAAGTCGCGTTCGGTCTCTACATAGCACTGCAGATCGCAGCGTTGGTCTGGTTCGCGCTGCCTTGGCGCCGATCCGTCGCTTCATGGATAAGTTCAATCGTCTTCTTCGAGCCGACCGATGTTTCCTACGCTGTCGAGACAGTTCGGCTCTATGAGGACTCGGTCATCCTCCTGCCAGCGGATGATGATGCGGAGTGGTGAGCAGCAATTCGCGGCGAGCGGATAAGATTAAGTAGCCGTCAAATATCGGTTTCTCAGTCTTTCTTTTTCTACGCCAGCCTACGATCACCGAAAGCGCTTGTTGCGCCAAGTCCATTGGTGCCTTTTCTAATCCTCCCCATATGAGGGAGTCTGAGGACGCTCTCATTCGGTGGGGGCGAACAGTGGCAATCCATTCCATTCAATCCGAAGCGAGCTCACGCGGTGCGCGAATGCTGCGTAGCGCGCTTGGCTCCGCGATTGCCGGCTACCTCGAAGACGAAGCGATCGTCGAGGTGATGCTCAACCCAGATGGGCGGCTGTGGATCGATCGGTTGTCGGATGGTCTGATCGACACAGGCGAAACTCTGTCCGCGGCGGATGGCGAACGCATTGTTCGCCTGGTAGCGCATCACGTGGGTGCCGAGGTGCATGCCGGTTCGCCACGGGTCTCGGCCGAATTGCCAGGGACCGGCGAGCGCTTCGAAGGTCTCTTGCCTCCGGTCGTTGCAGCACCGGCCTTTGCTATCCGCAAGCCCGCCGCCGCCGTGTTTACGCTTGACGACTACGTCGCCAGGGGGATCATGACCTCGGAGCAGGCCAAGATCCTGAGAGGCGCGGTCGACGCAAGGAAGAACATCCTCGTCGCCGGTGGGACATCGACCGGCAAGACAACGCTGACGAATGCCCTCTTGGCCGAGGTAGCAAAGAGCGCCGATCGGGTCGTTCTGATCGAAGACACGCGCGAACTCCAATGCAAAGCGCCCAATCTCGTGGCGCTGCGGACCAAAGATGGCGTGGCTACGCTATCCGATCTCGTTCGGTCCTCGCTGCGACTGCGTCCTGATCGTATTCCGGTTGGCGAGGTGCGCGGTGCGGAAGCACTCGATCTGCTCAAGGCCTGGGGCACCGGTCATCCCGGTGGCATCGGCACTATTCATGCGGGCACCGCGCTCGGCGCACTGCGGCGGCTCGAGCAGCTCATCCAGGAAGCCGTCATCACGGTTCCGCGGGCCCTGATCGCCGAGACCATCAACGTTATCGCCGTGCTGGCAGGGCGCGGCGCCGGCCGTCGCCTCGCCGAGCTTGCCCTCGTCACCGGGCTAGGGGCCGCCGGCGACTACGACCTTTCATCAGCAGGAGACTGACATGCGTCAGCAATTTCGCTTTCTTCGAGGTGCATCGTTGGCCGCCTTCGGCACGGTGGTCTTGGCAGTTCAGCCAGCATGGGCGGCTGGCTCGAACATGCCCTGGGAGCAGCCACTCAACCAGATCTTGCAGTCGGTCGAGGGACCGGTCGCCAAGATCATCGCCGTCATCATCATCGTGGTGACCGGTCTCACGCTCGCGTTTGGGGACTCGTCGGGTGGTTTCCGCAGGTTGATTCAGATCGTGTTCGGTCTGTCGATCGCGTTTGCCGCCTCGAGCTTCTTCCTTTCGTTCTTCTCCTTCGGCGGCGGCGTGGTTATCTGATGGATGAACCCCTCACAGGCTTTGCCGTGCCCGTTCACCGCGCGCTCACTGAGCCAATCCTGATGGGCGGCGCGCCGCGATCAGTTGCAATCGTGAACGGCACGCTTGCGGCAGCCCTTGGGCTCGGACTTCGGCTGTGGATCGCGGGACTTGTCCTCTGGTTCATCGGCCACATGGCCGCCGTCTGGGCCGCCAAGCGCGACCCCGCATTCGTCGATGTGGTGCGCCGACATCTGCGCATTCCCAGTCATCTCAATCTTTGAGTTATCGGTCATGTTGAACCTTGCCGAATATCGTCATTCCAGCGCGCGCCTCGCCGACTTCCTGCCCTGGGCAGCCCTCGTCGACGAGGGAATCATCCTGAACAAGGACGGCTCGTTCCAACGGACAGCAAAGTTCCGGGGGCCTGACCTCGACAGCGCGGTGCCGGCTGAGCTTGTAGCCGTCGCCAGCCGTCTGAACAACGCCGTGCGTCGCCTGGGATCGGGCTGCGCCGTGTTCGTTGAGGCGCAGCGTCACTTTGCGGGGGCGTACCCGCCTAACGTCTTTCCCGACATCGCGTCAGCGCTGGTCGATGCGGAACGAAGGGCTCAGTTCGAAGAGGCGAGTGCCCACTACGAGTCCAGCTACTTCTTGACCTTCCTCTATCTGCCACCCGAAGAGGGAGCCGCCAGGGCAGAGCGCCTGCTCTATGAGGGACGCGATCGGACTGTGGGAGCAGACGCCCGCGAGGTGCTCCGCGGATTTATCGACCAAACCAACCGTGTGCTGCAGCTCGTTGAAGGATTTATGCCGGAATGCGCGTGGCTCGATGATCAGGACACGCTGACCTACCTGCACTCGACGATCTCGACCAAGCGTCACCGCGTTCGCGTGCCTGAAATTCCGATGTACATCGACGCGCTGTTGTCCGACCAGCCGCTGACCGGCGGGCTAGAGCCGATGTTGGGCTCAGCCAATATTCGGGTCTTGACGATTGTCGGCTTTCCGGGTGCGACGACCCCGGGTATCCTGGACGATCTGAATCGTCTGGCATTCTCGTATCGTTGGTCGACGCGCGCAATCATGCTCGACAAGACCGACGCCACCAAACTGCTGACCAAGATTCGGCGGCAGTGGTTTGCCAAACGAAAGTCGATTGGCGCCATTCTCAAGGAGGTCATGACGAACGAGGCGTCGACGCTGCTCGATACCGACGCCCACAACAAGGCGCTTGATGCCGACGCAGCGTTGCAGGAACTGGGGTCGGATCAGATCGGACAAGCCTTTGTTACGGCGACCATCACTGTCTGGGACCGCGATCCCAACACTGCCGATGAAAAGCTGAGGCTGGTCGAGAAGGTCATACAGGGCCGCGATTTCACCTGCATAATCGAGACCGTGAACGCCGTCGAAGCCTGGCTCGGCAGTCTGCCCGGGCACGTCTACGCCAATGTGCGGCAGCCTCCGATTTCGACCCTCAACCTCGCCCATATGATTCCGATGTCGGCTGTTTGGGCCGGCGAGGCGAGGGATCTGCACTTCAAGGGTCCGCCGCTTCTGTTCGGCAAGACCGAGGGATCGACGCCCTTCCGATTCTCGCTCCACGTCGGCGATGTCGGCCATACGCTAGTAGTGGGACCGACTGGAGCCGGCAAGTCGGTCCTGCTTGCCCTGATGGCGCTACAGTTCCGTCGTTACCCGAATTCGCAGGTCTTTGCCTTCGATTTCGGCGGTTCGATCCGGGCGGCCGCGATCGCCATGGGTGGCGACTGGCATGATCTCGGCGGTGCATTGTCTGACGGGGACGAAAACCCAGTCGCGCTGCAACCTTTGGCCTGGATCGACGATCCTTCCGAGCGAGGGTGGGCGACGGAATGGATCGGCGCGATCCTGGCACGGGAAAAGATCGAGATCACCCCTGAGGTCAAGGATCATCTGTGGTCGGCGCTAACATCTCTCGCTTCGGCGCCGAGGGAGGAACGCACCCTCACGGGCCTGTCAGTCCTTCTTCAATTGAACTCCCTGAAGCGCGCCCTGCAACCATACTGCCTGGGCGGACCTTCCGGGCGCTTGCTCGATGCCGAATTCGAAGATCTCGGCGAGGCGTCGGTCCAGGCGTTTGAGACCGAAGGCTTGATCGGAACGAGTGCTGCGCCGACCGTGCTGGCGTATCTCTTCCATCGCATCGGGGACCGCCTCGACGGTCGGCCTACACTACTTATTGTCGATGAAGGCTGGCTTGCCCTCGATGACGAAGATTTTGCCGGCCAGCTCCGGGAATGGCTGAAGACGCTTCGCAAGAAGAATGCGTCCGTTATCTTTGCGACCCAATCGCTTTCGGATATTGACGGGTCCGCAATCGCGCCGGCGATCATCGAAAGCTGCCCAACGCGGCTGTTGCTGCCGAACGAGCGGGCGATCGAGCCGCAAATCACAGCGATCTATCGCCGCTTTGGCCTCAATGACCGCCAGATCGAGCTTCTGAGCCGCGCTACGCCCAAGCGCGACTACTACTGCCAATCTCGCCGCGGCAACCGGATGTTCGAACTTGGCCTTGGCGAGGTCGCTCTGGCCTTTACCGCAGCCTCTTCCAAGACAGACCAGGCAGCCATCTCGCAACTCCTCGCCGAACATGGACCTGACGGCTTCGTGCCGGCCTGGCTACAGCACCGTGGCGTCGCCTGGGCCCTCGACCTGATCCCCAATCTCGTCAATCTGGAGAAATCGGTATGAGGCGTCTTGGCCTATTGGCGGCCGCTGGCATGGTCGCGCTGATGCTCGACCTCAGGGTGCCCGCGCGGGCGCAGTGGATCGTCTTCGATCCCAACAACTACGTCCAGAGCGTCCTGACTGCCGCCCGTGAGCTGCAGCAGATCAACAACCAGATCACCTCGTTGCAGAACGAGGCGCAGATGCTGATCAATCAGGCAAAGAATCTGGCAAACCTGCCGTATTCATCCCTGCGCCAACTGCAATCCTCGATCCAGCGGACCCAGCAATTGCTGGCCCAGGCCCAGCGGATCGCCTACGACGTCGATCAGATCGATCGCGCGTTCTCGACCAGCTACGCGCCAGCGACCAGCAGCCAATCGAACCAGTTACTGATCTCCAATGCTCAATCGCGTTGGCAGAATTCCTATGCCGCAACGCAAGACGCGCTTCGCGTCCAGGCCGGCATCGTTGGCAATCTCGACACCAACCGTGTCCAGACCTCCGCGCTCGTCATGTCTAGCCAGGGCGCAAGCGGCGCTCTGCAGGCAACACAAGCTGGTAACCAGATTCTCGCGCTTAACGCGCAGCAGCTCGCCGACCTCACCGCTGTCGTGACGGCGCAGGGCAGGGCGCAAAGCCTTGAAGCAGCGCAACGCGCCTCGGCCCAGGACCAGGGCCGCGAGCAGCTTCGACGGTTTCTTACGCCAGGGCAGGGTTATCAATCATCCAGCGTGCAGATGTTCCACTGATGACGGACATTCGGGCATTCAAGGCGTTGTCGCTGCTGACGACAATCGGCGTTTTGGTGGTCACAGCCTGCACGATTCAGCTTCGCGGTAGTGACGAGTCGCCCGCGCTGCCGAAGACGGAGCGGACGACAGATGCAGCCAACCCTGATCTCGCACGCTGCCGCAGCGTCACTGCTGAGGAAACAGCAGGTTATCGGCATTGCCAGCAGATTTGGGCCGAAAACCGGCGCCGCTTCTTGGGCAGGAAGAACGTTCCCGCAGATCCTGGCCAAGACGATTCCACCGCAGGCTTGGCGTCCACCCGAAAGGATCAGAGCCGGATGCCGCAAGGTTATCCGGGACCGGCGATGCCTGAGGCGAGCAAGCCATGACTGGTACGGGGATCATTGACCAGTTCCTTGAAACGTTCACGCGTTATATCGATAACGGCTTCGGGCTGCTGGGGAGCGAGGTCGGATATCTCGCAACGACCCTTGCTGCGGTTGACATTACGCTCGCAGCGTTGTTCTGGAGTTGGGGAACGGACGAGGACATCATCGCGCGCCTCGTCAAGAAAACGCTCTTCGTAGGCGTCTTTGCCTACCTGATCGGCAACTGGAACAGCTTGGCGCGCACCGTCTTCGAGAGTTTCGCCGGTCTTGGACTGAAAGCATCGGGCGCAAGCCTCTCCGCGGCAGATTTCCTGCGACCGGGAAAGATCGCCCAAGTCGGCCTCGATGCCGGTCGACCATTGCTTGATTCGATCTCCAACCTGATGGGCTACATCAGCTTCTTCGAGAATTTCGTCCAGATCGTCGTTCTCCTATTCGCCTGGATTGTGGTGCTGCTCGCCTTCTTCATTCTGGCGATCCAGCTCTTTGTCACCCTGATCGAATTCAAGCTCACGACGCTGGCCGGCTTCGTGCTCATTCCCTTTGGCTTGTTTGGCAAGACTGCCTTCGCGGCGGAGCGCGTTCTGGGCAACGTCATATCTTCCGGCATCAAGATCCTGGTCCTGGCCGTCATCGTCGGCATCGGCTCCACCCTGTTCTCGCAGTTCACCGCAGGTTTCGGCGGTGCACAGCCGACCATCGAAGACGCGATGACACTGGTGCTCGCGGCGCTTTCCTTGCTGGGCCTCGGCATCTTCGGTCCGGGTATCGCAAACGGCCTAGTGTCGGGCGGACCTCAACTTGGCGCCGGCGCCGCGATTGGAACAGGCCTTGCTGCTGGCGGCATTGTTGCAGCTGGCGCGGGACTTGCCGCTGGCGGTGCCGGTCTCGCTGGCGGTGCGGTTGCAGGCGCCGCGCGCGGTGGCGGCGCTGTCATAAGCGGAGCAACAGCCGCCTATCGAAGCGGCGGCCTTGCCGGCGTCGCGGAGGCTGGCGCTTCGGCTGCGTGGAGTCCATTGCGCCGGGCAGCGGCTACCTTCGGAGGTAGCCAAGCGGGCGACCAGGGCGCGAGCGCTCCGGCCGACGGGCAGCCTGATTGGGCTCGCCGCATGAAGCGTGCTCAGATCATTCAGCACGGTGCCTCGGCTGCTGGCCACGCCGTCCGCTCGGGCGATCATGGTGGCAGCGGCTCTTCCGTCGATTTGTCCGAAGGAGAACGCTGAGACGCACCACTACACCTCCGCCGCACAGCAGCGCCTCAAATCCTTCTATCGCACACTTGAAACCGATCACTCGATATCAGGGGCACCCATCGATGTTCAAACGACCAACAGTTCACTACGGGCGCATGCCCGAGCCGATTACGCCTTATCAAAAGGCCGCTCAGGTTTGGGACGAACGCATTGGATCAGCGCGCGTGCAAGCTAAGAACTGGCGCCTGATGGCGTTCGGCTGTTTGATGTTGTCTGCCGGTCTCGCTGGCAGCCTTGTCTGGCAATCGAGCCAAGGCTCGATCACGCCCTGGGTAGTTGAGGTCGATCATCTCGGTCAAGCAAGGGTTGCGCCGGCCAACATCGACTATCAACCTACTGACGCTCAGATAGCCTACCATCTGGCGCGCTTCATCGAGGACGTCAGAGGTTTGCCGGCAGACAGTATCGTTCTGCGCCAGAATTGGCTCCGGGCCTATGATTTTACGACGGATCGTGGCGCGGCTGCACTGAACGACTATGCGCGCAACAATGACCCCTTTGCCAAGCTGGGCAAGGCACAAATCTCAGTGGACGTCTCAAGCGTCATTCGCGCGTCTTCGGAGAGCTTTCGAGTCGCCTGGACCCAGCGCATCTACGACAACGGCTCGTTGAGCGCGACTGAGCGTTGGACCGCAATTCTCTCGATCGTGATCGAGACACCCCGCGATGCCGAACGCCTGCGCAAGAACCCCCTTGGCGTCTACGTCCGCGCCATCAACTGGTCAAAGGAGTTGAGCCAGTGACCAAGATGCCATTTGACGTTCATTCGAAGCGTTCCCTCCAGCAAAGCAGGCTCGGCTCGGCTTGGCCCGAGTTCGTGAGCTCGAAGCGTGCATTTCTATCCGCTTTCCTGCTTTGTTCGTCCGCGCTCGGAGGCTGCGCGACCTACATTCCGCCGGAGATCAGCTATGACGCTGATGTTCCTCCGCTGCCGGCGGCGCCAGTGGCTCTCGACGACAGATCGCGACCGCTTCACGTTCCACCTCTCTGGAAGCCTGCTCTCGGCGGCAAGTCAGGCGCGAAAGAAGACGCTGAGCCGGTGAGCCGCGTAGAGACGGCAAACAGCGCAGCCCGGGTCGAACCGCGCAAGCGGGGCTATTTCAACGCAGCGCAAATCTACGCCTACAGTCCCGGGGCGCTCTATCAGATTTACGCCGCACCGGGGCAGATCACGGATATCGCGCTCGAGGAGGGAGAGCAGTTGACGGGATCAGGACCGATCGCGGCCGGAGATACCGTACGCTGGGTCGTGGGCGATACCGAAAGCGGGAGCGGCGACACACGGCGGGTCCATATCCTGGTCAAGCCGACCCGAGCTTCGATTGAGACCAACTTGGTGGTCAATACGGACCGGCGCACCTACTTGATTGAGCTCCGCTCCCGCGAACGGCCATACATGCCGTCTGTTGCTTGGTACTATCCAGAAACTGCACGGGAACGATCGCGTTCGGTCGCGCAGCCTGTTCTTCCGGACCCGGCGCAGCGCACCTTCCGCTATGCCATCGAAGGGGACAGTCCTCCCTGGCGGCCGCTCGCCGCATATGACGATGGCCGCAAGGTCTATGTCGAATTCCCGGCGGGGATCGTGCAGGGCGAGATGCCTCCGCTTTTCGTCATCGGTCCAGACGGCAAGACTGAACTCGTCAATTATCGCGCTTACGGCAACGTATTGATCGTCGATCGGCTGTTTGCTGCCGCCGAACTGCGGCTTGGCGGCGAGCACCAGCAGAAGGTCCGTATTGTCAGGACCGATGGGAAACCGTCGTCATGAACACTCGGAATATGAACGATCAGGAGCAAGCGGCTCCGCCTGAGACACAAGAGGATCAGTCCAGGGGCTTCCGCTTGAGAGCGGAGCACCCGCGCGTGACACGGTTGTCACGGAAAGTACTGGCGGGAGGGAGCGCGGTCGCCCTGCTTGTCATCGGTGGAGCCGTGCTGTGGTCGCTGCAGAAGAATCGCCCTCGAGACCAGGCGGCCGATGAGCTTTACAGTACCGACCATCACAATGTCGCTGACGGTATTACGGCGCTGCCGAAGGACTACACTGGCATTCCGCGCCAGCCAATCCCGCAACTGGGTCCGCCCCTTCCCGGGGACCTCGGTCGGCCGATCCTTGCGGCCCAAGGCCAGTTGCCGACGATCGGCGCTGATCCAGAACAGCAGCGCCGGGATCAAGAGACCGAAGCAGCCCGCATCAGCCATCTATTCGCTTCGGCGAATGGACGAGAAGTGCGTCCCCCCGCCGCTGCGGCGGTTGGAAACGAGCGCGTCGTGCCTGCGAGCGCGACGAGCACCGGCGACGACGGAAATGCGCAAAACGGTCAGGACCGCAAGCTTGCCTTCGTGAACGCTTCTGTGGACCGTCGCACGGTAAGCCCTGATCGCGTCACCAAGCCGGCTTCACCGTATATCGTGCAGGCTGGGACGGTTATTCCGGGAGCCCTGATCACCGGAATCCGGTCGGACCTGCCGGGCCAGATCACGGCGCAGGTGACCGAGAATGTCTATGACACGCCGACCGGCCGCTCTCTGCTTGTCCCTCAGGGAGCGCGTCTGATCGGCATCTACGATAGCCAGGTCACTTTCGGCCAGTCCCGTGTCCTGCTCGTCTGGACCCGGCTGATTATGCCGAACGGACGTTCCATCGTTCTCGAGCGGCGGCCTGGCGCTGACGCTGCCGGGTATGCAGGCCTCGAAGACCAGGTCGACAATCACTGGGGTGAGCTGTTCAAGGCTGCGGCACTATCGACGTTTCTGGCGGTCGGGACCGAACTGGGGGCCGGCTCGGACACCAACAGCAACGACAGCGCGATCATCCAGGCATTGCGGCACGGCGCCTCAGACTCACTGAATCAGACCGGACAGCAGGTCGTTCGCCGCAGCCTCAACATCCAGCCCACTCTGGCTGTACGACCTGGCTTCCCGGTTCGTGTTCTTGTCAATCGTGACCTCATACTTACGCCCTATAGAGGGTGACAACATGCCAAAACTCAAAATTGGAGAGCTTCCAGACGACAAGCCGGTCAAAGTGAGTACCGAGCTGCCTGCGGCCGTGCATCGTGATCTCATTGCATATGCGGAAGCGCTTACGCGTCAGGGTGGCCAAGTGGTCGATCCGACTAAGCTCATCGCTCCCATGTTAGCGCGCTTTATGGCCACGGATCGAGGATTTTCTAAACTGAAACGTGAAGGCCACGTACCGGCCGCTGGCGAAGGACAGTGATGCTCAAGGTTTCCGAAACTGTTGGTCGATGCTAATTCTAGGCGCTGCCGAGCTGGCGCCAAGAGCCGAGATATCTTGTCGGAAAGGTGTGTTCGCGCCGGATACAACTCCGATTATCAGGTTTTCTCGGTTTTCAGACGCGAGGCGCTGGGCCAACTGCAGTTATTCGGTCGCCTTGAAGCGCGTTACACTGCTCCGGCCATCGACGCTGACAGGCACGTCACCCTCGACCGTGGCCCGCCGTACGACGCGATGCTGGTCCCCGTAATCGTTGACCGCGTAATGCTGCGTTGCGCGGTTATCCCATATTGCAATATCGCCCTCTAGCCAGTTCCAGCGCACAGTGTTTTCGGGCGCGGTGATGTGAGATTGGAACAGATCGAACAACTTTTGTCCGTCGTATTTGCCGACCCCAACAAAGTGCTTCACCAAGGCGCCGAGCACTAGCGTCCGCTCGCCTGTCTCGGGGTGGACGCGTACAGCGGGATGCTCGGTCTCAAAAGCCGTTCTGGTGAACACCTCGTCAAAGTGCTTCTTGTCGACCTCGCGGACACGCGCGATCCCGGCGTAATCGAAAACGTTACTGTGAACGGCCCATAGGCCGTCGGCAAGGCGTTGTAGAGGCGGCGGCAGATCAAGATAAGCGGCAGCTGTGTTCGACCACACGGTGTCGCCTCCGAACCTTGGCATTACAACGGCCCGCAGGACCAAAATCTTGGGATAGGCGTCGGCGAAGGTCCCATCCGTATGCCAAACGTCTGCGCGACCGCCGCCGCGAGTGGAGTCCAGTTCGAGGAGCGACGCCATCCCCTTGGTGGCACCAAGCATCGGATGCGGCACTAACTTTCCGAGACGAGCGGCAAAGCGCTCCTGCTCGGCGTCATTGAGATGTCCTTGATTACGGAAGAAGATCACCTTGTGCTTGAGCAATAAGCTGTTGATCGCAGCGATCGCGTGATCCGGTAAATCGCCTGATAGCTTGATATTTTTGATTTCGGCGCCGATGCGCGCTGCTCGTTTCACCACATCGGTGCTCGGAATGACGCCACCGATCAAAGCCGTTGTGCTCATGTTGCTTTTGTAAGCCCTTGCAGTTTCTCTCTCTCGCCTCTCGGAGCGAATGATCTTCAGCAAGCATCGTGCCAGGCGAAAGACGACCATGTACCGCCAATGGGCACTGAACGAATCGTGGTATTCGGCGCGAGTCATCGAACTGAGCCGATGGTTGGACCGAGTGACGAAAAAACTCGATCACCGACCTCCCCCTTCTAATGTCGAACCGTGAAAGCCGAAGCCGACAGCAGGAGGCGCCAACCCAGGCGGCGCTGGCAAGCCACAAGGCCGAATGGACTTTCGATATTCGCGCTGTACTGGACCTGACACGAGATTGTGCCTCTGTCAGAATACAGACAAGTGTCTACAGCGCGGTAAGCCCGAGCTGACTGTTCGGTTAATAAATGTCGCGAGGTAATTGTATGCCCGGGTTAATCTCTACTAATGCCGCTGGAGCGTGTGAGAGCTGCAGATGTAATGTCCATCGGCGCTGTTGGCCACGGTCATGCACATTATCGTCTCAGTCCTGAGCCAGGATAAGAGCTGCAACTTCCAGGTCCTGTGCCAGTTTGCTCGCCGCTAGGCCGGTGGCGACACCAACGCGATCGGGCGCAGGGCGGTTCTGGCTCATCTTGCGCTTGCCTTCGACCATGGTGATCGGGATGCGCACGCCGACGATTTCACGCAACTGGACGGCAATGAAATCCGCGGGCGCATCGCTGACGGCCCAGGGCGTCGCACGTGACGTCTCATGGATATTCGTCAGACGCGTCACGATCTCAAGCAGGCGTTTAGGATCCTCGAAGAACTCAATCGGTCCATGGGCGTGGACCGCGATGTAATTCCATGCAGGCACCACGTGTTCAGTTTGACGCTTGCTTGGATACCAGGATGGTGTCACATAAGCCTCTGCGCCACTAAAGATCGCCAGAGCTTCTCCAATCGGGGCCGTGCGCCATTGCGGATTGCCCTTCGCCAGGTGCCCGTAAAGCGCCGTGTTTGCCTTCGCTCTCATCGAGGAAGAGCGGAAGAGGCGTCGCAAGTGGCCCATCTGATGTCGCTGTGATCAGGTTGGCCAATCGGGCGCAGCGGATTGTCGCTTGAATGCTCTTGAGGTCGTCATCTCGAAAGTGGGATGGTATGTACATAGAGGGTCTCCGTTGGCTGTCGTCCAGATAAAACCCAAGTCAAGAAGCTAGAAAACCGCCAGTTTCGGTAGCTCCCGTAGAGGTGCTCCGCTTCCTCTTTTGACGTGAAGTTTTCGGATTTGTCCTGGACGTGACCCGCCACTAAGTATTTGTTCCAGAAGGCGAAGGAGTTAGAGTCCGGCCCGAAGAGGGACGGACAGATGAGGCGAGCAAGGTTCAGGAAGAGCAGATTATCGCGGTATTAAAGGAGGATGAGGCTTGGGCGAAACGGCTGACCTGGCTCGCAGGCATGGGATCTCCGAAGCGACGATCTACAATTGAAAGGCTAAATTCGGCGGCATGGATGTCTCTGAGACCAAGCGCCTGAGGCGCTGGGAGAGGAGAGCGCGAAGCTGAAGAAGCTTCTGGCCGAGCAGATGCTCGACGCGGCCGCCCTTCGCGAGCTGCTTTCAAAAAAGCGATAGGGGCCGTCCACGCCGGGGATCTGCCGCGTGCCGATCTCCGCGCCTGCGTCCACCAGCCGACGTTAGCTCCTTGCGCAATGCAGGAAGCTTCCCCCCGGTCCGGCAGCGCGACAACGAAGTAAGCGCGCGACGCGAGGGAGAGCCCTGGTTTAAGTGAAATACAGCCAGCCCCGGTTTCACCAACGCTACGGCGTGCACCGGTTCCGACTCCATACATGTGAATCGAAAGTTAGGGGCGTGAGGGAAGGCCCTCCGGGGCTGGCTGGCGGACCCTCGACCCCGAGCCTGAGCACAAGGCCGTGCATGTCCTCACGGCTCGTCCCAAGAGCAAACTGCAGATTCTTGCTAACGATCGGCTAAGATCCTCACCGGGTTAGCGCGCGATGTGCTAGGTCAAGCCGCAGCGCCCATCGTGCGGAACGTCGCGGCACAGGCCCCAGGAGCTGTCTTGAGGCCGCGACTGCGGTCTTCTCGCCCGGCCTTCTGAGAAGTGTTCGCTTTGTAACACGGCTGACCGCCCCCGAGAGGGCGTGGTATTCTGCCGAATGCCAGACCGATCTCCCGCCGAATTATTCGCACCGCTCGCTTGAACTGCTCGGCCGGCACCAGGCCGCCCTAACCGGCAATCCGAAAGCGAAGCGCGAGCTCGAGCAGATGGCCCGCGAGTACAAACAGATGGCGGATTGGCACGACCACAACCCCCAGCATCGAGAGTAAGGCCGCCTCGGCCTGTCCTGATTCACGGCTGGGGCCGGATTAACCGCCTTCGTCCAGTGTTAGTACACGTATGGATCGAAATGATCCTGTATCGGCAATTGGCGGTACAGCGGTCTGCGCGGCGACCTTCGAGATCAAGGTGGCAATGGATCGTAGGCGCTTCAAAAGTAGCGCCGCCTCATGGCGCAGCTATCGTTTACGAACTTGTGGCGAAGGGATTGGATTGTTGATGCGCCCTGGCCGATAGCCCCCGCCGTGCCAGAGCACAACGGCCCCGGCTGTCGCCGATTGGCTGGGGCCGCTTTTATGCGGGCGAGGCGCACTTGGGGCTTGCAATGCGAGGGGGCGCAAATGACAAGCGCGGGCCACGCTTTCGGTAAGCGCCTTCACGCCGACCTTGCCGCACAGCATCAATCCCCTTTGAGATTCGCTCTGGAGGCCAACAAGGATCGCCTGATGGCAACATAGCTATTTCCTTAGGTGCAGCGGTTCGGGATTGGCCCGACGGGGCGCTATGCCACTTTGATCCGATCGAAAGGGATGAGGTGGCAGTTTGAACAGCATTCCCGCGTTCGGCTCAGTGCGGCAGGACTTCCATGTTCTTCACCTCACTACGACGTCCCTTGGCAGGCAGGGAATCGCTGAAGTCAACTGGAGTGATGCGAATATTCCTGCCTCATTCCCTGGATCGTAGCGCAACTGTATCGCAACATTTCTCGTTCGGCTGCCGGTCCGACGGACTTTGAGACGATAGCCGTAGCCATCCAGCGTACTGGCTCTGACTCACTTCAGATGAAGTTCGACGGACGTCTGGCACTTTGATTGGAGAGGATCTCACAGTTCTGCTTCAGAAAGTCGGTTTGAAGCTCAGGAGCCGCGGTGATTGCGCAAACGCGCCCGCAAGGACCTACCAAGAATGGCCGGTCGCACTGTCGCGGGAAGTTGGTTATACTGTCGCTCTCAACGCAGGGGGATCCGTGTCCTACAGTATTAGGTGTCATCGAACGGGGTTTAGCCGGAGGCATTTTTCGGTTCAAAGTTTGAGCGCAAGAGAAGCCCTGTGTAAGGCGGAGTGTCTTGAGAGATCGGGAGTAGACATAGACTATATTGATACTCCCTCAGGCGGACGTGTCGACCTCCGCACGTTCCGGAAGCTGGCTGAGACGGAGGGCGGCTTCGAACAAGAAATTCCCAGCCAATGATGATGATCATACCTGCGCTTTCAGGAAAATACTCAAACATTTGAGCTCGCACCTACGAAGCCCTGTCACTTCAAAGCTGGCGCCTTCACGTTTCGATGCGTCGCGTTTCGGCCTGGAATCTCCCAGGCCCTTCGGATACCCTGGGCCGGCCAATTTGCGTTGTCTCGAATACGCGCATCGTTGCCCTCGCTAGCATCCATCAACTTCGCGCAGATTCCACCATGCACAAGAACTAACAAGACGAGCGGCTGCCATGAACGATGGACATTGATTTGGTTCACTCTCAAGAAAGCGGCTTCTCAAGCGACTTCAGTATTGCGAGCTGCCTCGGACTGCCACCGATAAGGCATCGCTGCCTCGATGTGTTACAGTTGGTTCAAGGAGTTGTCTGACGACGGACGTCAGCTCTCAAACGAATGTCGACAACTTGACCCTGCAGCCCGCTACGAAGTCCCTGCTGAACCTCCAATTCTCAATTCGGCACGGCCCTTGCTTGGTTAGGGGTACCATCACGTATTGCTCCAGATACGGCGATGTTAGGGGCGGGCTCGGCGTCGCGAGCGTCTGGTCCGCCCCGCCGATTTGCTGTGGCTTGCGACTCCGGCGCCTAAGCGGCCATGCCATAGCCTCGAACACACGTTAGATCAGAGATGCAGACTGGAACAGCAGTCTCCTACAGTGTTGAGAAGGGCTGGGGCTTCATCAGACCCGACAGCTGCGACGGCATGGATTTGTTCGTTCACATTTCGGACCTTTGCGACTGCACAGGGGCTGATCTGGTGCCGGGGACGCGCGTGTCTTTCGATCGTCGCTTCAACAAACGCCGCTCAAAGTACAGAGCCGCCGAGGTCAGACTAATCAATTGAGATGCCGTATTTTCTGAAGCACGCGTTGCTTATCATTTGATATCGGAACGGCGATGCAGGAGCGCTTCCCTTGCAGGGCGCATTAAAATTTACGGTCGATCTTCTGAAGAATCTTGCCAACTCCAAGACTCCTTTTGGCGTAGTGACGTGCCACCTGGATGTCGTGCGCAAACCTGGTCAAAATCGTTCAATGAAGCATCGAAGATGTTGAACCAGTTTAGAACGACGGCGTCATCTGACGGCAGCGTTTTGGCACGGACCTCGTACAAATGCGATCGTCCCCAAACAGCCGAAACTGGACGGCGGCGCCGACCGAAAGACTATCATACACGGATTCGGCGACGCCCGCGGTGACGCTCAGCGTATTGCGGTCGACGATCTTGACGAGATCCTAGCCACGCCGCGTGTATTGGCCATCGGTATATTCCAGGCATGCCAACAACGCCGGCGTTGAGCGTAGCGAAGATCAGAGACGAACAGGCTCGGCACGATTTGCCGGTCGAGGTGGACGATGCGCGCTTTCACTTGCTCGCTCTCGACATTAAGCTCGGCCAGCCGCTGATCGAGTTCTCGGATCGAGTTAATTACCTCGAGGCCGAACTTGCGTGAGCCCGCGACGGAGTCTTCATCGGGAGCCCTACAATGATGCTCCTTCGCTGGGTCGAAGTGCGCAGCACCTCCAGCGCTTTAATGTCACCGTGATTGTTTCAGCTCTCGCAGGAGAGCCAGATCTCGGCTGCGCGATTGGGAGTACTGGACGCGTTATCTTCACCGGCGTCCCGATCGCACAATTCCGTCGGTTTCTTACGCGCTACGGGCTCTGATGCTGCTGCCCTCACGACTCTTTGCGGCTTTCCACGGCCTTTGTCGCCGTACTTGACGCCGATTTCGTTTTGCAGACGCCGCTTTCAGAATCGGGCTCCGCCTTACCGTCGTTTCGTTGCTCAATCCGACAAAATGGTATTGGCGCGCTCTTCTGGGAGTGGCTGCCATAGTGTCTTAGCGCCATGTGGTTCGCCGACGCTTGTGCCACTCGACTGGACTGCGACGCGCTTCCCCATGCGGACTTAATCGAGCGAACGTTGGCACTGTTTAACGAGCCGAGCGTTGGTCGAGTTGAGGATTCGCATGCTCGAAGCTCTACTGTGCCGTCCTCGTCCATTGCGACTCGAATCAACCCGGACCTAACGCCTTATCGTGGAGGAATACGGTGAACTGTTGCGGTACTCGAGCGCGGGTTCCTATCGACGAACAGATACTCTTCAGATCGTCCCACAGCTATTTCGGGGATCAAGGCGGGCTGGAGGACAGGCGCAGTCTGCCCCTGCCATAACTTGCGCGATCGACGATGCTTGTCAAAGTAGAGATCCAAGACAGCGCGTCGGCCAAGTCGGCAGCGTCCTTCATCAAAAGCCTCGTGAAGGTGACGTTGCCCTGGCATGCGGCCTGCCCGGTCACAACACCGATCACAGTCCATCCGAACCCATCGCGTCAGATCGCGTAGCGAGCTAATCTGGGTGAGAGCTCGATCGCGTTTCACCACTGCTGCTCATAGCCGACGTGGTGCTACGGGATGCTTTGCCACTCAGATAAGTCTCGCGGGATACCCATCTTTGTAGGATCTCCAGCCCACGGCCAATGACATCTCCCGTTCGCTAACTCTTCTGCTGCGATGACTGGCGAGATATACTGGCCTAAAACCTGACCATCAAACAGGAGAGCGCATCCTCCCGGCACGATAATGATCTCGGCTAGACCGGCGTATGTTTCATACCTCCATTTCATAGCTAACTACCGGGTTAACCCCTTTGATATTGACGGCAACGCAGGTGCGACTCGGCGCCTTCACTCAAGAGAACTCGACGCTGTCCCTGCCGCGCCCACGCTGCCGGTGAAGTTAGCCCGACGTGACTCGGCGCTTGTGCTGGTCCGAAAAAGCGCTGTCCCTACCACGCCCACTAACTTCAGTGGCCAACCTTGCCATAACAACGCTAACCACCCTCGCCTTCGCGGGAGTGTCTCAAGCTCCCACGGGCTGCGGAATTGTAGCGCCAAGAGCGATCATGGGACGCCTACCAGGATTGGTGGCTGGCCCACGGCGTAAAGGCGCACTATCGGTGTGGTAATGGCCGCACGAGATGGGCACATGTACATACACGATTGCCCGCGCCAAGCTTGGGCAACTACGGGCGCTCACCTCAGCCACGTAGAAACGGGCCCCGAGCATATCTGGCGAGGATGCAGACAAGCCGGCACTACAACCGTGGTGATACGGGGCGCGGCGTGTGCGATGCGACGAGCCGCATGCAGGTTGACGACGTGCTCAAGCTTTACGTCAGCAACAATGCGGGCGCTACGGTGTCCTTGTCAGAACTCGTCACACCGGTCATGGAAACCAGTCCCCTCCAGTTCGTGCGCTCCAACGGCTACCCGGCCATGCGCATTGCCGGCAAGGGCTGCACCCGGGATAGCCAGCGGCGACGCGATGATGGAAATGGAAAGACTAGCCTCAAACTGTCCCCAGGTTTCACAGTCGAGTGGATTGGACAGTCTCTGCACGAAAGCAATCTGCCTCGCAGGCGCCAATCCTGCTTGCTCTCCATGTTGGTCGTCTTTCTGGTGCTGGCTGCGCTTTACGGGAGCTGGTCAATTCCGTTCTCGGTGACGCTTGTCGTGTCGCTTGGAATAATCGGTTCCGTTCTCGCGGCCCATCTGCGCGGGCTCGAAAATGACGTCTTCTTCACCATCGGCTTTACTACTATAATAGGTTTTTCGGCCAAGAACTCGATCCTGATCGTCGAATTCGCCAAGAACCTTCGCAGTCAGGGCGTGGGCTTACGAACGCCGTCGTCGGAGCAGCCAGGCTTCGATTGCGTCCGATCCAAATGACCTCACTGGCCTTTCCACTCGGTGTGGTCCCATTGATGCTTGCCCGCGGCGCTAGCGCCGAAACCCAGCGCGCCATCGGGACCGGGGTATTCGGTGGCATGATTTCAGCAACGCTCCTCGCTGTGTTCTTTGTGCCCGTCTTCCACGTCTTCGTCACGGAACATTTCGGTGCACGCAAAGACCGGGCCTCCATGCAATAAGCGAAGGGTGACCTCGACTCTGGAAGAGATCTCAGGGTCAATTCAAGGTGATCGACACGGTGCGGGAGAAGTTCAGTTGTCGGACTACGAGGCGATCACGCACCCGCAGGCGATACTTGTTCTGCCGTCGCTTCGCCCGGTTTGGACTTGTGGTTCATCTTCGCTTCTGATGGCTACGATGAACCACAAATCTCCTCGTAGAGAACTTGGGCAACTCGTCCGAGCAGATGGCCGGTGGACGTCATCCGCCGCCGGCCATCCTACGCTGCCCGGGGCCTGGGGGCTGGATAGGGCAGCGGTCGACTTAGTGCTCGAAGCCTGCCGATCGCCGATTCGCAACCCGCCCACCATTCCGGCAAGCTCCGAACCCGAGAAATCGGTGGTCTTACGCGTCCAGCAAGCGCCTGAGCTTTCCGGTTTAATGGACACGGGGTTCAGCTAAACCCGTCTTGCGTCCGAACTCAACCGGGCTGACATAGGCGTGGTCGAGTCCCTGAGGGTATTGTTGCAAAATCTTTCAGTTTAGCTGAACCCATCGGCGCGTGCCTCGTCTCTGGTTCTGTAGATCTTTCCTGCCGTCCGTTCGGTCTTGAGAAGAGAAGAAGCTCTCCGTGGCCGCATCGTCCCACACTTCCCGGAACGGCTCATGCTGCAAACGATGCCATGGTCGGCCATCAGGCGCTAGGAACTGCTCGCTCGTGTGCTGGCGCACCAGTCGGGTGCTTCGTGATGATGGATGATACCTGGGCGACAACGCTACTTTCACGCCGCCACCAAATATCTCGCTGGTTGCCGACGCATTCCTCGGGATCGCGACAGCAAATGACGCCGCATGGCCGGCGCTACGGGCGACCTCATCAGTTCGAGAGGTCGCCGGGCCCAAAGATATCGATTTGGCCCTGCTTAGACTACGCATCCTCACGATCCGCAAACAGCATTGGGAAAACGGCCTTAAACTGGCTCCAAGGCTGCAAGCCAATTCCGCTGTCGATCGTGTTTTGAACCCAGCACCAGTTCCCCCGGTTCGGTGGACATCAATGCCAATCACCCGTCGCATTCGCACCTCCTGCCAGACACGATGAGCCGAGAACTTAGGGCTGGTCGCCTCCGACTCGCCCGGTTGCGCCAAGAGTGCGAATGCGTAGTTGTCGTGTCGCCCGCAGCTCTCGTCGGGTCATTTGGAACCGAGAGTTTTTAGGCGCGAGCCGCCTTTTCGGAGTTTGTGCTGAAGCCGATGCCGCGCCCTCAGCTAGCGCGTGTAGCAGGGACAGCGTGGGGTTCTCACTCACTCGAGGCGTCGAGGCACGTCCGCGCTGCTCCGGAAGCTACATGCGTGCATCGACAGCTAGGAGTCCAAGCCGAGGCACCGGAAGCACGGTGCGGGCAGCCCGATACACACGACACATGCAGGCCGCATTGTATCACGCGGACTGCGCTGCAGGATCAGCCGGTTCAACAGCCCGCAGAAGCTGGTGAGCGATTTCGGGCTCAACACGCGGGTGCGGCTGTCGGGACTGGGAGCTGCCCCTCACGGCCGCATCAGCAAGATCGGCCGCAGTTATGCGCGCGCCATGCTGGTCGAGCCGGTCTTGGCTGCGACCAAGGCGCCCGGTCCACTGCATGCGTTTGGTACTGCCGGTTCCGGCCGTGGCGGGCGATCCTAGCGATAGGCTATCGCACGCAGGTTCACTCCAGGGCCGCACGCCCATCTCACAGGTTGTCCGTCACGGTCTGGGTGAGTCCTAGTGGCTCCAAAATTTCGTTGGCATAGGACCAGCTCGGCTATGCCAACGTATAGCTTTCGAAGGAATTCCTCCACCGGCATTGTTGAGGAGGACACGATCATTGGGAGAGCCGAGGCGACGCTATCGGAGGCCATACAGTTGATCACACTTAAATCTGTTCAGATGAGTTTTGTCATCCTGATTGGGACTGTACTGCGCAATCCAGAACACGAACGCGGAGATCGCAGGCCAAGCTTGGCAATGCGCTCGGCACGGAACAGGCTCGCCGGGGCTGGCGGACAGTTCTTCTCTAGAACCGCATGAATTCAGGGCTAAGAGGCTAAATTGAAGGCGGCTCTCCGCTCTCCTCGCTGGACCAGACGGGAAGATGAACTGTTGCGCGAGCTTGTTGATGCAGGCGCGCCTGTGGAATCCATTTGCGAAACGCTCCACAGGTCCGAGCCGGAACTTCGGAGGCGTGGCTACTACATTGGCCTACCAAGGAAATGGTTTAAGCGAAGAGTCGCCCTCTGACGTTGAGGCCGCGCTCGACTGCGATCCTGGTTTTGGCAAAGTAAGGCCACTAACTGAGGCCACCCCTTTCATTCAGTAGAAGAGGGCGACCTCGACTTCCGGGCCCGCCGGCATACGAGGATGATGAGCGCGCGCATTTTGTCGCGCGGCTATGCGCTCAGTCGGGCCGGCGCCGGGCTGGCTTGATTGAGCCCGGCGATCGAACGTCAGCATCTTCGTCGACCCCACTCAGTTCGGACTGAACGAGGATCTCAGCACCTACACGCCCGACTTCTTGCAGGATGAGGGACTGTGCCGCGACGCCGGTGTTGCCTTCCACTTTGCGCCGGATGCACAGGAAGTTTATCCGAGTCATTTCGAGACCTTACATTGAACCGGGCGACCTCGCCAAAGCTGTGCGGAGGCTTCAGGCGTGGACATTTTCGCGGTGTCGCTACTGTCGTATGTCAGTTGTTGAACATGGTGCAGCCCGACGTGCTGTTTTTTTTGGCCAGAAGGATTTTCAGCCAATGCGCAGTCGTGCGTCGCATGGCGCGGTTGATCTCAATCTCCCAATCGAGATCGTCACCGTACCGACCGCTGCCGAGCAGGATGGGCTCGCGATGAGCAGTCGCAACCAGTATCTCGGCAAGGAAGAACGTCAGCGGGCCCTTGCGTTCAATCGTGGACTCTCCGCCGCGCTCGATGAATTCCGCTCGGGAGAAAGGCCAATTGCGATCGCCAAGGGGCATTTAGAGACAGTTGACCGACTCCAGTATCTGGAACTTGTGGACGGTGCCGCCGACAGTCCACTGCGACGCCCCGCGGCGCTTTGTGCAGCAGCCTACGTTGGATCGACTCGGCTGACCGACAAGGTAATACTGGCGTTGCCAACTCCATAGCGCACTGCGTAGCCAACATTACGCAGCATGTTGAGCTGGAAGAAGTGCTCAAGCCAACTGTTCCGACAGACGTGTCGATTGGTGCCAAGGGCGAACTCCGAGCAAAGTTGTTCAGCGAGTTAGCGATGCGAGAGGGGGGCTTGCGGAATATTGTAGGCCCGAGAATTTTGCCTCTGGCAAGGTCACACTTCGCGGGGCTGCGACCAGCGAGCGTTTCGACAAACCTTGGTATAGTGTTTTGCAGCCCATTCTATATTTCCCACTTACCTTTGTAGAGTTGAGCACCCGTCGGGTCGTTTGTACTTTAGATCTCGAACCCGGATCATTCGATCGACGGGGCGGCGCGAAGCCCGAAGTGACGCCTTGCTAGAAGTCGTTGCGTTCCAATCAGGTGTGAGGACGAACATCTTGAGTCTGACCGTTAGCCGGTTGCACGCAAAAAGACTTGGGGGGCTGTGCCTTAAGAAGGTGCCCACTATTCGAGATCGCGATGAGCGATCAGAACAGCGCAACCAACCTTCATTCAAGCGACGAAGATGAAGAAGCGGAGGATCGGGCACGCTATGCTCAGCAACGTGTGATTCCTTAGAGTAGCCGATAACGCTTCCCTCATATTACGGGCTTTAGCGCAGTCGCCGCATTAATGATCATTGCTGTACCGCAATTTGCTGGCGTATTTGCATCCCCCTCTGGAAATGCGAGTCGAGATGGCATTTACCGAGCTCTTCATCAAACGTCCGGTATTGTCTATTGTCGTTAGCCTCCTGATCTTGCTGATCGGCTTTCGGGCGGCGACCGTACTGCCGATCCGGCAATATCCCAAGCTATCTAATACGGTCGTCAATATTACTACTTCCTATCCTGGCGCCTCCGCCGACATGATCCAGGGGTTCATCACGACTCCCCTCGAGCAGGCCGTCGCTTCCGCCGAGGGCGTCGACTACATCAGCTCCTCATCGGTGCTCGGTACCTCGACGATCCAAGTCTACATCAAGCTGAATTTTGATCCCAACGAGGCGCTCACCGAGGTGCTCTCCAAGGTCAACTCAGTCAAATATTTGATCCCAAAGGAATCAAACGATCCGGTCATCACCAAATCGACCGGTCAAACCACCGCTGTCATGTATATCGCGTTCTCCAGCGAGGAATTGACGGCAAGCGCGATCTCCGACTACCTCTCGCGCGTCGTGCAACCCGTTATGGCAACCGTGGATGGCGTCGCAGCGGCGGACATCCTGGGCGGTCAGAGTTTTGCGATGCGGCTATGGCTCGATCCTGCGAAAATGGCAGGGCACGGCGTCTCGCCGGCTGAAGTTTCGGCTGCAATCGCCGCTAACAACTTCCAGGCTGCGGCCGGCCAGACCAAGGGCAATTTCACTATCTCCGATGTTACTGCAAACACGGATCTGCGGAGTGTCGATGACTTCAAGCGCATGATCGTCAAAGCCAATGACGGCGGCTTTGTGCGCATGGAGGACATTGCCGTAGTCGAGCTTGCCGCCCAGACCAGAGACATTAGCGTCACCATGAACGGCGAGCACGCGGTCTTTATCGGCGTTCGGGCCAGCCCGCAAGGCAATCCGCTAAACATAGTGCGAGGCGTTCGGGCTCTGTTTCCAGACATGGAGCGTAACTTGCCGCCGTCACTGAAGATGAAAGTGGCCTACGACTCCACCAAATTCATTCAATCGTCGATCGATGAAGTAGAGAAGACGCTCATTGAGGCCGTCGTTGTCGTGGTGGCGGTGATCTTCCTATTCCTGGCCTCTCTGCGGTCGGTCATCATTCCTGTAGTCACCATTCCTTTGTCGCTCGTTGGTGTCTGCAGCATGATGCTGGCGCTCGGGTTTTCATTGAATCTCCTGACCCTTCTTGCCATGGTTCTCGCGATCGGTCTCGTGGTCGACGACGCGATCGTGGTGGTGGAGAATATTCATCGCCATTTAGAAGAAGGTGCGCCGCCTGTCCAAGCGGCTACGAGGGGCGCGCGAGAGATCGTCGGCCCCGTTGTGTCCATGACGATTACCTTGGCTGCGGTATATGCCCCAATCGGATTTCTCGGCGGCCTCACCGGTGCCCTGTTCCGCGAGTTCGCGTTTACGCTAGCCGGAGCGGTGATCGTGTCGGGCGTGATCGCATTGACGCTGTCGCCGATGATGTGCTCGCTCTTCCTGCAGCGCGCTGAGGAGGGGCGGGTCGCAAGATTTGTGAGCCGCGGGTTCGGCGCCATGACACGATGGTACGGCCGCAAGCTCGACCGCTCGCTCGACTATCGTCCGATTACCGGGCTGTTTGCGCTGACCATGTTGGGCCTCGTCGGCTTTCTCTATATGAATATTTCCAAGGAACTGGCACCCGAGGAGGATCAAGGTATAGTATTCGCTCTAATCAAGGCGCCAAAATACGCCAATATCGACTACCTCGACTACTATGGTACCAAGCTTGAGAAGGCGTTACGGAAATTTTCCGAAACTGATTTGAGTTTCGTGCTCAATGGCGTTAGCGGCCAGCAGAGTGGCATGGCCGGCATGTTGCTCAAGCCATGGGACGAGCGCAAGCGATCATCGACCGTCCTAAAGTCCCTTCTCCAAGCGGAGCTGTCGAAAATCGAAGGGATTAACGCGTTTGCCTTTAGCTTGCCGCCACTTCCCGGCGGCACTGATGGCCTACCAGTGCAGATGGTGATCAATTCGACGCTTGGCTTCCAATCCGTCTACGAGCAGATGTCGAAGCTGAAGGATGCCGCGCGCAAGAGCGGTCTGTTCATGGTGAGCGACTCCGACCTCGAGTTCAACCAGCCGGTGGTACGAATCAAGGTTGATCGATCCAAGGCCAACGAGCTTGGCATCACCATGCAGACCATCGGGAGCGCGCTCGCCACCTTACTTGGCGGTAACTACGTCAATCGCTTCAATTTGCAGGGTCGCTCCTACCAGGTGATCCCGCAGGTGCCACGTGGGGAACGCCTGGCGCCGCAAGCAATCGGGAGCTATTATGTGAAGACTGCGACGGGAGCGATGCTCCCGCTGTCTACTGTGGTCTCCATCGAGACTGCGACCGATCCGAACGCGCTCACCCACTACAATCAGCTCAACTGCGCGACCTTTCAGGCCGTGCCGATGCCCGGCGTCACGATCGGTCAGGCTGTGGACTTCCTAGAAGCCGAGGCAAACAAACTTCCGGCTGGCTTCAGCCACGACTTTCTCGCCGACGCCCGCCAATATGTGCACGAGGGTAACCAACTGGCGATTACCTTTGCTTTTGCAATCATCATCATCTTTTTGGTGCTTGCGGCGCAGTTCGAAAGCCTGCGCGATCCCTTCATCATCATGATCAGCGTACCGATGGCAATCGTGGGCGCCTTGATCCCGCCATTTTTTGGCTGGGCAACTATGAACATCTACACCCAGGTCGGACTGTTGACACTGGTGGGGTTGATTTCCAAGCACGGCATCCTGATGGTTGGGTTCGCCAATGAGCTGCAGCTCAAGGAGAGACTTGACCGTCGCTCGGCTATAGAGATGGCGGCGCGCGTCCGACTGCGTCCAATCTTGATGACTACGGCGGCAATGGTCACGGGCTTCATACCCTTGTTGACTGCAACGGGAGCTGGCGCCGCGAGCCGCTTCTCGATTGGGCTCGTGCTCGTCGCTGGCATGACTGTCGGCACGCTGTTCACGCTTTTCGTGCTGCCGGCGGTCTATGTCGTGTTCGCGTCGGACCACCGCGCCGACGCGAGCTCCGGCCGCGCGAAGAACACCGCCGAGTTCGGCCTCACCGGCGCTGCTGATCCCCAGCTGGCCAAGCAATGACGATAAATTCAATCCAGGTTCGCTCAGTGTCAAGCGAGGGAGCCTGCGATCGCTTCACGCTCCGTTACGCATTGAGATCTTCACGCCCGTGGTGCCGAGCTTGGCGGCTATCGCGGGCTCGGAAGAACACATCGGTGATCCCCGGCTGCTCCGCTAAGGTGAATTTCACCGTACATTTCAAGGCAGCGGAATGCCCAAGCTCGACATCGCCGGGGGAGAAGGGAATTGATCCTCGCTGACAAAAGGTGCGTTGCTATTTATCCAAGGGCTCTTGAAGGAGAATTGTTTGGTTCCGTCTAACCGCGTTGCGTTGCTAGCCGAAAAATGATGGCGCTGAACCGCTTAGGGGTCGACACGCGTTCAATTCCGTGGGAACGGCCCGTATCCATGGCCGACGCACTTACGGCTTTCGATACCAGGACCATTGATCGACAAGCCGAGAAACAAGCCGACGCGTTTTGGCTGAATGATCGTTGCCGGGTATCGGGAAGTGCAGCACAGCTTGACGTTGCACGATCGAAGTCGAGAACAAGAGCAACTGCTGAACGCAAAAACGGCCGCTGCCATTGTGAAGAAGGGCGGAGCTGCTAAGGGAATGTTCAGCATCTGCCGCAACCCGATGACCAATGGCCGCGCTGGCTCCCCCGACGTGTGACCCGACCTTCTGGAGTGGGAAAATTAAGGAAATGCCTGAGTTTGATGCTGCTATCTGGTTTCTGGCCGCAACGACGTGTTTTGCTGCCTTTGTAAATGGAGCCATTGGCTACGGCTTTTCGTCGCTCACTGTACCCTTTGCGCTAGCATTACAGTTGCAATTTTTTCCTGAGATGGGCTTTGCGCGCGTTGGCCTGATGGGCCCTACGCCAAGACGACCATGCGAGGATATGGGCGTGCGGGATGCGCCGCTGGGCAAGCTTCATGGCGAGGCGCCGGATTTCCTGGATCGACCAGCGGATCAAGAACGATGCTTCGGTCGAGGCCGCGGTCGTGTTTTTTTAAGCAACGACCCGGTGTTGGCCCGATGACGGATGACGGCCATCATGGCGAAGGCAAGCATGACGAGTGCGACATGGCGATGCCAGCCATGCCAGGAGCGGGTTTCGTTGTGATCAAGGCCGAGCTCGTTCTTGGCGGTTTCGAAGCTGTCCTCGATGGCCCAGCGATGGCCTTCCACCGACACCAGCTTCTGCATGGACGTGCCTTTGGGGCACCATGTGGAGAAGAAGGCCAAGCTGCCGTCGGCGATGTTGCGGCGGATCAGAAGACCCCGCGTCCA